>JACPCR010000070.1 GCA_016179685.1 Planctomycetota bacterium
TGGTCTTTTCAAGCACCGGCTAAAGCCGTCACTCCAACCCCTCCGCAGACGGCTCCGGCGCTTAACTGAACAGTATTGACCTCAACCCCATCGCTTGCTCTATCGGACAGGGGCTATTCAATCATCTGGATTCTGCCGCGTCAAGAAAAATTTTGGCGGTCGGAGACTGCCGCTACTTCAGGGGCGGTGGCACTGGCCTGTACAGGTGACAAGCGAATCCTGATTCAGCTTTTTACAGCGTCGCGGCCACGTCCGCGGCCCGGACGACTTCCATGACGTCGGCCGGGCCGCGGGCGTCTCGCAGCCGGTTGGTCAGGTAGTCGCTCTGCATCATGGCCGCGATGCGCGCCAGAACTTTGACCTGAAGAATCGGGATCGACTGGGGAGTCAGCAGCAGGAAGATGAGGCGGGCGGGCTGGCCGTCCGAGCCCTTGAAATCCACTCCGTCGAAACACCGGGCGAAAAGGACGTAGGGCCGGCTCAGGCCGGGCAAGCGGCCGTGGGGGACGGCGATGCCGCGTCCGAGGCCCGTCGGGGCGTCGCGTTCCCGCTTCCAGACGGCCTCGAGGGCTTGAGGCACGGAGACCCCTGGCGTGTCCCCCAGGACGCCCAGCATCTTCTCGATGACCTCGCGGGAATCCTGTGCCTGGAGGTCCAGAACGATGTGCGCCGGATCGAGAAGATCGGCGAGGGAAAGGGGCGACTCGGGATCGAACTCGTCGACGATTTCACCGACCAGTTCCTCTAGGATATCCTCGAGAGTGACGATGCCGACCACCTTGCCTGCCGAGTCCTTGACCACGGCGAGATGGCGTCGCCGGCGCTGGAACTCCCGGAGCAGAGCCTCGACGGACAGCGTGTCACGCACAGTGAACAGATCGCGTCGGAAGGCCCGCAGGTCCAGTTCCTTCACCTGTTCGAGGGCCTTCATACCGAGGTCCTTGGCATGCACCATGCCGATGATGCGCTCCGAGCCGCCCTCCGTCACCGGGAATCGGCTGTAGCGCTTGGACCGCATGCGCTCGAAATTGACGGGCCAGGGCCGCGTCACGTCCACGGTGACTGCCTGCGAGATGGGCAGCATGATGCTTCCGGCGGTCAGGTCCGAGAGGTCCAGAATATTCTCGAGCAGGAGCAGGCGGTCCAGGCTGAACTCGCCTCGCTTCTGGGAGTGTCCGAGAACGAGGCGCAGCTCTTCTTCCGTGACGGCGGATTCAATCTCCGTCGTAGGTGCGATGCCACAGAGATGCAAAATGCCGTTCGACGCCCGAGTCAGTAGCCTCAGCGGGACGTAAAAAATGACGTAGAAGACCCGCATGAGCGGAGCGGCCCACAGGATGGCACGCTCCGCCTGCTGGATGGCGAGCGACTTGGGGGCGAGCTCTCCGATCAAGATGTGCAGGAACGTGATCAGGATGAAGGAGGCGATCAGCGACGCCGAGGTGCTGATCGCAGGGGCCCACACCCCGGGGAGTTGGAAGACGGAATTCAGCAGGTGCGCGAAGGTGGGCTCGCCGAGCCATCCCAATCCCAGGGAGGCCACGGTGATCCCCAGTTGTGTGGCGGACAGGTACTCGTCCATGCTCTGGTGCATTCGCAGGGCGAGGCTGGCGCGGACCGACCCCTCGGCCGCGAGCTGCTCGAGCCGCGTCCGGCGTATCTTCACCAGGGCGAATTCCACGAGGACGAAGAAGCCATTCAGCAAGACGAGGAAAAGGGCTAGAAGGATGTAGAGCCAGGTCACCCAGAACGGGGCAGACTCCTGTACCACGCCAGGAAGCGAGGTCACACCCAACAGCACAAGCATGACCGCTGGGAACACCGGGGCCGAAAGCATGAGCGATGATAGGCTATGAGGATAACATCCCCGCGTCCCAAGGGGACACCGGGCGGAGACGTGTGAACAGGTTCCGGGCGTCAGGTGTCAGCCCTATCACCATGGCCAACGGCTGATAACAGGTCATCGACCCTCGAGAGCCATAAGGCCCCTCTGATGTCCCCTGTCCCCTGACACCTTCGCCTCTTCTGCCGTGTTGCGGCTAATGACCGCCTGAAGACTTTTCCTGGGAAAGATAAGGCTCGAAGCGTTTCTTGTCCATGGCCTTCAAGTAGGCGTCCTCCGGCTCGACGGTATCCTTCTTGAGTTGTTCCTCGAGGGCGTCATCCATGGATTGCATCCCCTCGCCTTTGCCGGCCTGGATGATGGACATGATCTTTTCGACTCTTCCCTCTCGGATCACATTGGTGAGCGCCCCGGAGCCGATGAGGATTTCGTTGACAGCGACACGGCCCTTGCCATCCTTTTTCCGAAGGAGCTGCTGGGCGACGATGCCGCGGAGCGATTCGCCCAGAAGAGTTCGCGCCTGCGCCTGCTGGTCCATCGGAAACACGTCGATGATCCGGTCCACCGTCTTCGGCGCGCTGTTCGTATGAAGGGTGCCGTAGACCAGCGTGCCCATGGCCGCGGCGGTCAGCGCCTGGCTGATGGTTTCCAGGTCCCGCATCTCGCCCACCAAGACCACGTCAGCGTCCTGGCGCGTCGAGGAGCGGAGCGCGCTGGCGAAGGACTCCGTGTGGGCGCCCACCTCGCGGTGCGTGATGATGGATTTCTTGTTGGAGTGGACGAACTCGAGGGGGTCCTCGATGGTCAGGACGTGCCGCCTCAGATTCTCGTTGATGTGATTGATCATCGCCGCCAGGGTGGTCGATTTCCCGCTGCCCGTCGGACCCGTGACCAGCACCAGGCCATAGCGCAGTTCGCAGAGCTTCTTCAGGACCGCGGGCATGTTCAGCTCATCGAGGGTCTTCACCTTCGAGGGGATCAGCCGGAAGACGGCGCCCATCCCGGTCCGCTGCAAGAAGTAGTTGCAGCGGAAACGGGCCTGTCCCTCGATTCCGTAGGCGAAATCGTAGTCCCGCTTCTGCAGGAAGACCTGCTTCTGCTCCTTCGTCACCACGCTAAAAAGATAATCGGACAGGAGCTGGTCCGTCAGGACGGGATGCTGCTCGATGGTGACCACCTGGCCATGGACGCGGTACTTGGGTTTCTGGCCGGCGACCATATGGAGGTCGGACGCCGAAGCGTTTTGCATCCCGAGGAGTAGTTGGTCGAGCTTGGCCATGGAGTGTGTTGAAATCCGCTGCGCCCTTCGGGCTCGCGGATTTCAGAGCCAGGGTTGGCCCGACTTCGCCGGCCCAACCCTGGCGAGTAAAAGCAGAAGTTCTTAACTCAAGTTTCCTACTTCTTAGTTAATCTCGAAAGATCTCAATTGAGCGCAAGTCGGGATCGGGATCGAAAGAATTCTTATCCATATAAAGCGCAACTCAAAGTTAAAAATCCTTCCAAGCTACGGCGCCTCAAGCGCTTAATCCTCCGTCCATTCGCTCGTGCTTTTCTTGAGCCGGACGATGGTTCTCGGGGCGCCCTTCGACTCGCACCGCGGGCAGAAAAATTCCGCCAGGTCGCCCCGGACGATACCCGCATACTCCAGTTCACCTTTCTTGCAGGTCGCGCACCGCTGCGCCGCCTTCGGGATGTGGCTCTTCAACTCCTGCTCGAAAAACTCCCGCTCCTCCACGCGGCTCAGGGCCTCCTCCCGGCTGATCCGCCCCTCTCGGCACAACCGGGCCAGGGACTCGTCCATGAGGACCATTCCCACCTTCTTGCCGGTCTGCATCAGGCCTTTCAACTGGAAGACGCGGTCGTCGCGGATGAGATTGGCCACGGCGGCAGTATTGATGAGGACCTCGGCCACCACTTCGTACGACTTGCCGTCGAGGGCGGGGACGAGCATCTGCGACAGGACTCCGCGCAGGGACTCGGAGAGCATGGCCCGTATCTGGCCCTGCTGGTTGGGCGGGAAGACGTCGAGGACCCGCCCGATCGTCCGGATGGCGTTGGGCGTGTGCAGCGTGGCCAGAACGAGGTGGCCCGTCTCCGCGGCGCTGATGGCGAGCGACGTCGTTTCCAGGTCCCGCATCTCGCCCACCACGATCACGTCGGGCGCCTCGCGCAGCGCGCCCCTCAACGCGGCCCCGAACGACATCGTGTGCGTCCCCACCTCGCGCTGGTTCACGTGCGCCTTCTTGCAGGGATGGACGAACTCGATGGGGTCCTCCATCGTGATGATGTGCTCAGCCAGGCTCGCATTGATGTGGTCCACCATCGCCGCCAAGGTCGTCGTCTTGCCGCATCCCTTGGGACCCGTAAGAAGAACGATCCCCTGGCGATACTCGGTGAACTTGATGACCTGCTCCGGCAGTCCCAGTTCGGCAAAAGACGGCACCTTGTCGGGAATGGGCCGGAAGGTCCCATCGACGCCCAGGCGTTGACGCAGGAGGTTGCTCCGGAAGCGCCCAACGCCGGGCCCCGCGTCGTAGCAGAAGTCCAGGTTGTGCGTCCTCATGAACTCTTTGCGCTGCGACTCCTGCAGGATGGACCACAGGGCCTTTTCGCAGAGCTCCGGAGTCATGGGCTCCATGTTCAGGTCCACCAGCCCGGAGGGCAGCCGGAGGACGGGCTTGGCCCCCGACAGGATGTGGAGGTCGGACGCGTGATAGTCCTTAGCCACCTTCAAGAGTTGATGAACAAACTCCTTGCCGGTCTTCTTCGAGGCATCGACCGAAACCGAATCGACCGCCGCCGTGCGTGCGGCCGGCGCCGCTGGCTCGGCAGGGGCAGTTGCCGCCGCCGGCCTGGCTTCCGGCGTCTCCGCGGTCGCCGTCGCGGTCACTTCCGCCGCTTTTTCGGCCACAACCGGTCCGCTGCTGGCATCCACGGCCGCCGCAGCGGCCGGCGGCGCAGCGGCGGTCGCCGTAGCCCCTGCGGGCGCGGCCGCGGCCTGAGGCGGTCCGGCCGTTGCCGCCGGCCTGGCCATGACCTGCGTGATCTGCTTGCGGTAGATGTTCAGAAGCTGCGTTGCCGTGTTGACGGGAAGCACCTTCTGGTCCGCCAGGTGCTTGACCACCTGCTCCGGATTGGGGAACTGAGCCAGGAGGGCATCGAGCTGCGCCTCAGGCAGGAGCTTGTTGTGCAGCACGATCCGCTTGAATAAGAGCTGTGCCGGACTTGCCATGGTATGAAACCGGACGGACGCTCTGGGTGAGGTGACGAGCTCGGAAATGAAATCCGCCTCGGAGGCGAATTTCACAAGAAATGCAGACGCCCGAAGGGCGGCGGCATTCTCTTTCGGGCTACGCGGATTTCAGAGCCAGGGAAGGCCCGGCTTCGCCGGCCCATCCCTGGCGGGTAAACGGAAGCCTTTAAAAACAGCCCAACGCAAACTTAAAAACTTTTTTCAAGTTTGACGCCGCAAGCGCTGGAGGGACTCGGGGGCACTCCGTGCTGGAATCCTACAAGAAACCTCCTGCCACTCAAGGAGCGATGGAGCGCTGGGACATCATGGCCCAGGTCCAGACATCATCGACGCCGAACCCCACGGCCGGTCCGAGGCCCAGCCAGAGGGTGGCGAGCACGGCTATGGCGGTTGCGGCCGCCACGGCCCCGGAAGGCCTGGGAAGCGTTTCGGCCTCTCCGGCCGACAGTCCCGGATCCATATACATTCTCACCAGAACTCGCAAGTAATAATAAAGGGAAATCAAGCTGTTCAGGATGCCGAGGATCGCCAGGGGATACTCGTGCGCCTCGATGGCGGACCGGAACACGTAGAACTTTCCCATGAATCCCGCGGTCGGCGGGATGCCTCCGAGCGAAAACATGAAGATGGCCATGGCCACGCACAGCCCGGGGTACCTGGCGTAGAGGCCAGAATACTCGTCCAGGCTCAGTCCCCTGCCCTCCCGGGTCTCCAGGAACGAAATGACGGAAAAGACGCCGATGTTCATGAAGGCATAGGCGATCAGGTAATAGAGCACGGCGGCCACCGACGATGCGTCCAGCACATACACCCCGATGAGCATATAGCCGGCATGCGCGATACTCGAATAGGCCATCATGCGCTTCACGTTGGCCTGGGTCAGCGCCACCAGGTTGCCCACGCTCATGGTCAGGACCGCGAGCCACCAGACGGCGGGCCCCCACTCGGGCCGCAAGGGGGCCAGAGCGGTCGTGAAGACCCGCAAGAAAGCGCCAAACGCTGCCGCCTTGACTCCGGTGGCCATGAAAGCGGTGACGGTCGTCGGCGCGCCCTCGTAGACGTCCGGGGCCCACATGTGGAACGGCACCGAGGCCACCTTGAAGGCGAACCCCACCAGGATGAGGGCCGCGCCCAGCAGGAGCACGGAATGATTGGGCACGGACCGAATCTCGCCGCCGTGGGACTGCAGGGAGGCGGAGGCCCACTCCCCGAGCTTCCGCAGATCGGTCTGCCCGCTCACCCCGTAGACGAGCACAATCCCGTAGAACACGATGCCGGTCGCCAGTGCGCCCATGAGGAAATACTTCATCCCCGCCTCGACGGACTGGGGCCGGGTCCGCAAGTAGCCCGAGAGGATGTAGAAACAGAGGGACATGACCTCCAACCCCAGGAAGATGACCACCATGTTCGTGCTGGAGACCATGATCATCATCCCGGTCGCCGCGAAGAAAAGGAGGGCGTAGAACTCACCGCGTTCCGCCCCGCATTTCTTCAGGTAGTCGCCGGAGATCAGCAGGGTCAGAGCTGTGCAGATGATGAACAAGACGTTGAGGAACAGGGCAAAATGGTCCGCCACGCCCATCCCGGCGAAGAAGGACGCCGGGCCGCTGGCAGGGACCCACAGACCCAGGGTCAGAAACAGGGACACTCCAAGGCCCGCCATTCCCGTCACGAGCATCACCGGCCCCTCGGCCTCCCTCGACTTCGAGAAGGAGTCCACCAGCAAGAGGATCGTCCCGGTCAGGGCCACGACCAGGATCGGCAACGCATGGGTCATCCCGTCCAGTCCAGTCATCGGATCGACCTTCCTCTATCTCGTTAAAGCTTTGGCGGGCGCGCCCGGCGCACGCCCGGCTTCGACCAGGGGTTTTCCGGGGTCAACGCCGGATGCCGCCGGTTCGTCTCGATCAGGGCTTCCGACCAGGCGCGGGCCCAGCGGGCCCGGCGTCACCTGTCGGGCGTGCCCGCCATGCTCACCCGGCGCGCCCGAGGGCGACTCATCCGCCGGAGCGGCCGCCTCCAGGGAGCGGACGAGCTTTTCCACGCTTTTCTCGGATTTTGACAGGAAGGGCTGAGGGTAGACACCCAAGAGGATGATGAAAGCGAGGAAAGGGGCGAATGCGGCGAATTCCAGGCCCGTCACGTCCTTCAGTCGCCGGTTTTCCTCGCGGGTGACCTCGCCGAAGAAGACGTGCCGGTACATGCGCAACATGTACCAAGCGCCGAGGATCACGCCCGTCCCCGCCAATCCGGCCGCAATCCGTCCGGTCCCCGCCACCTCCGGCATCCAGGGGTCCGACCGGAAGACTCCGGCGAGGATGAGGAATTCGCCGATGAACCCGCTCGTGCCCGGGAGTCCAATCGAGGCCAACGTGACGAGCAGGAAGGCGGCGGCGTACCAGGGCATGACTCGTGCCACGCCGCCAAACTGGTCGATCGCCCGGGTATGGCGGCGGTCGTAGAGGATGCCGACCAGGAGGAAGAGGGCGCCGGTGGAGAGGCCGTGTCCGAGCATCTGATAGATGCCTCCCTGGACGCCGAGGACGTCAAAAGAAAAGATGCCGAGCAGGACCATCGCCATGTGGCTGACGGAGGAGTAGGCGATGAGCTTCTTGACGTCCTCCTGGACCATGGCCACCAGGGCACCGTAGATCACCCCGACGACAGCGAGAGCCATGAGGTAAGGCTGGAAGGCGTGGGCCGCTACCGGGAAGAGGGGCAGCCCGAACCGCAGGAATCCGTATCCGCCCATCTTGAGCAATATGGCGGCCAGGACAATGCTGCCGGCGGTCGGCGCTTCCACGTGGGCATCCGGCAGCCAGGTATGAAGCGGGAAGAGGGGCACCTTGACCGCGAAGCTGAGGGCGAAGGCGGCGAAGAGCAGGCCCTGCACCTCGGGCGACAGGTCCAGGCGCTCCAAGCTGGCCCAATCCAGCGACGTGGCGCCCGGGAACTGCGCTCGGTAGCGGAAATAGACGTAAAGAATCGCCAGGAACATGGGAAGCGACCCGGCCATGGTGAAGAGGAAGAACTTGATGGTAGCGTAGACTCTTCTCGGGCCGCCCCACATCCCGATGATGAAATACATGGGAATCAACATAAGCTCCCAGAAAACGTAGAAGAGGAACAGGTCCATGGCCGCGAAGGCGCCGAGCATGGCGGTCTCGAGCAGCAGCAGCAGCGCATAAAAACTGTTCTTCCTCGTCTTGATATGGCCATCCGCCGAGAGGATCGCCAGGGGCATGACGAACGTCGTCAACAGGTACAGAAGGACGCTGATCCCGTCCAGCGAGAGCTGGAAGCTGATCCCGATCGACGGTATCCAGGACACTGCGGGCAGGCCGAATTGGAAGCCACCCGAAGCGTCAAAGGCGCAGAAGAAACAGAGGCTGCCCAGGAAGGTCACGGTGGAAATCCAGAATGAAATCCAAAGGATTTCCCTCTCCTTCTGGGCCGGATACACGGCCACCAGGAGCGCACCCAGGGCAGGCAGGAAAGTCAGGACAGTCAGCAACACAGGTATGACCCTTCAGTTCGGGAGGCCGTGATCGCCGGGCCGCTTCGGGCGTTCGGAAGAACAACCGGACAAGAGCCTTCTAAACAAAGACTTGCGTTTTGTCCCTTTTTCCTGGTTATGGACCTGGAATGCCCCAAACAGAGACTGTTCATTAACCACCAAGGCGCAGGGACTTTCATCATAGCGAGGACGCGCGGAATAAGGTGAACCACGGAGGACACGGAGGGATTCTGATGAATACTCTTGCTGGTTTTCTCCGTGCTCTCCATGGTTCAATCGGTCTTGCGAGTCGAAGCCCGCAGGGCGCATTTCGAATACACCGTGAGAGAAATGCGGGCTAGAAAATCAGGGACCACAGAACCAGGATCGCTCCAAAGAGCACAAAAAGCACATAAGTGCGGGCGACCCCCGTCTGGAAGATGCGGACCACTTCGCCGGCGAGGCTGGCGACGAGCCCCACACCGTTCACCAGTCCATCGATGATTCGGACGTCCACGGTGCGGTAAAAGAATCCGCGGGCTGCGGCCCAGAGCGGCTGAACCACGCCTCCCTCATAAATGGTATCCACGAAGAACCTCTCGGAAAGGAGGTGGTAAGCGCCGGGGTACGACTGGGCCACTTCCCCGGGCACGGCGGGTGACTCGACGTAGAAGCGCCGGGCGACCAGAATCCAGGCCAGCGCCCAGGCCATGGAAAAGACGGCGAGGGACAGTTCGAGCGACAGCGCCGGATGATGCGCCGGCGACACGACCCCCTGGTCCGCCGCAAAAAGGCCATCCAGGAAATGGCTGAACCAGGGATTGAGCCTGGGGAAATTCAGGAAGCCGACGAGGCCCGATCCGAAGGCCAGGACCCACAGCACCGAGACCATGCTGAACGGCGATTCATGGATGTGATGCTGGACGTGCTTATCGGCGCGGCATTCCCCGTGGAAGGTGAGGAAGACCAGCCGGAACATGTAGAAAGCCGTCATTCCTGCTGCGACCATCCCGACGCCCCAGAGGAGTTTTCCGAGAACGGGGAACGACTCGGAGGTGAAAGCCATGAGCAGGATTTCGTCCTTGCTGAAGAATCCGGCGAACGGGAAGATGCCAGCGATGGCCAGACTGGCGTAGAAGAAGGTGCGGTAGGTATGGGGCATGAACTCCCGCAGGCCGCCCATTTTCCGGATGTCCTGCTCGTGGTGCATGCCATGGATGACCGACCCGGCCCCGAGGAAGAGGCAGGCCTTGAAAAAGGCATGGGTGAAGAGGTGGAAGATTCCGGCGGAATAAGCGCCCAGCCCCACGCCGAGGAACATGTAGCCGAGCTGGCTGACCGTCGAATAGGCCAGGACCTTCTTGATGTCCGTCTGGACGAGCCCCATGGAGGCGGCCAGAAGCGCGGTGGCCGTCCCGACGCAGGCGACGACTCCCTGGGCGACAGGAGAAAGCGAGTACAGGAAATTCATCCGGGCCACCATGTACACCCCCGCCGTCACCATCGTCGCGGCATGAATGAGGGCGCTCACCGGCGTCGGGCCCGCCATCGCGTCCGGCAGCCAGACGTAGAGCGGAAGCTGGGCGGATTTCCCGCACGCCCCCACGAACATCAACAGGCAAGACAGCGTGATCACACCCTGGTAAGTCCAGCCGGCAAAAACGCCCCCCGGTATCCGGGCATCGAGATGGCCGGACACTCCCCTCACCCGCTCGACCAGGCCCGCGCTGTCCGCTGCCACGCCATGCACGTCGAGCGTCCCGAACACGCTGAACAGCGTCAGCAGGCCCAGGATGAAGCCCAGGTCCCCAATCCGGTTGACGATGAAAGCCTTCTTGCCGCAATCGGCCTTGTACGGGTCCTCCCACCAGAATCCGATCAGCAGATAGGAGGCCAGCCCCACCCCCTCCCAGCCGAGGAAGAGCAGCACCAGGCTGTCGGCCATGACCAGGGTCGTCATGAAAAACATGAACAGGTTCAGGTATGCGTAAAACCGCGCATAGCCCTTGTCTCCGTGCATGTAACCCATGGAGTAAACGTGGATGAGAGAGCCCACGCCGGTGACGACCAGGAGCATGACGGCGGATAGTGCGTCCACCCGGAGGGAGACGTCGATCTGGAGATGGCCTGTGGCAAACCAGCGGTAGACCCACGTGGTGAGGACGCCGCCCTGCATCCCGTAGGCCCGTACGTCACAGAAGGCCATCCACGAGCAAGCAAAGGCGAGGATGGGGGCGAGGCATCCGATGCCGGTGACCCAGCCGGAGGGGGTATCCTCGCGGTGCGCATGGCGCACCGCGATCCACCCATTGAACAGCGCTCCGAAAAGCACGAGACCGGGGATCAGGACGAGGGTCATCATAAATCATCCAGAAGCGTCAACGCTTTTATCTCTCGGGGACGGAAGTGCGGAGGCCATTCCGCCGCGAGGGAGAGGCCCGGGTCATCCCTTCAGGATGGCCATGTCATCCGCACTCGTGGTCCGTTTCAGCCGGAACACGGCCAAGATGATGCCGAGTCCAACGGCGCTCTCCGCAGCGGCGAGGGCCATGGCGAAAAAGGCCACCACGTGGCCGTCGAGGCTTCCGAGGCAGCGTGAGAAGACGAGCAGAGTGAGATTGACGGCGTTGAGCATCAGCTCGACGCTCATAAGCAGTACGATCATGTTCCGGCGGAGGATGAACCCTTCCACCCCCAGCACGAACAGGATCGAAGCGAGCATCAAACAAGGCTTATAGAGGGACGGATTCATGGGGGTCTTTCAATCCAGGTGGCGCTTGGCCAGGAGCACCGCGCCGATCATGGCGACGAGGAGCAGGATGGAAACGATCTCGAAGGGATAGAGGTAAGAGCGGAACAGGAGCGCGCCGACGGCCCGGATCGAGCCGAAGTCCCGCGGCGGGTCGGCCTGGCCCGCGGCCGGCAGCGCCGAGAGATCGAGGGGAAGCCACGTGACGGCGAAGAGGGTGAGAAGAACGACGCCGACCACGAGCCCGACGGCGAGCCGGCCCCTGCTGATCCTTTCCTGGCCGA
Organism: Planctomycetota bacterium; assembly: GCA_016179685.1. GTDB lineage: Bacteria > Planctomycetota > PUPC01 > JACPCR01 > JACPCR01 > JACPCR01. Next base: position 11,626 of record JACPCR010000070.1, read on the forward strand.
GGTCCTCCTCCGGCATATTGAGCAGCATGATGACAAAAACGACGAGGACCATGATGGCGCCGGCGTAGACGAGAACCTGCATGACGGCCACGAAGGGGGCCTGCAAGAGCCCGTAGAGCCCGGCGACCGCGAGGAACGTGACCACCAGGCTGATCGCGCCGGCAAGAGGATTCCGCCGGCTGATGGTCAACACCCCGCCCGCGACGGCCATCAGTGCAAAAAGGAAAAACAAAAAGGTTTCCATCAGGCCTCCGCGGCGTTCCGCTCCAAAGTGGGCAACCCGTCCTTGAAACGGTTCTGCCAGAGGAAGTCCTCCCGGGAATAGCCCGCTCTCGGAAACTTCCCCGTATCCATCTTGATGGCGTCACAGGGACACGCCTCAACGCAGAAACCGCAATAGACGCATTTCAACAGGTCGATGTCGTAGAGAGTGGGATACTTCTCGATAATCTTGGTCACACCCGCGTCGACCTTGACCAGGGGCTTGGAAAACTCCCCGGCCACGATGGTGATGCACCCGGCGGGGCACGCCGTGGCGCAGCACATGCAGGCCGTGCACTTGGTGTGACCATCTTCCCACTTGTTGAGCCGGTGCTTCGCCCGGAATCTCTGCGGGAGCGGGCGCGGCAGCTCCGGCCACTGAATGGTCCGGAAGCGGCCGGGAAACAGCAGATTCCGAAACAGATGGCCCAGGGTGATGGCCAGCCCGCGGACGACCTCCACGACGTAGATGCGCTCCGGGAGGCTCAACCCACCCGCACCGGGCCCGGCGTCCGTGCCCGGGCTGGCGGGACCGTGCGCCGCGCCGTGCGGGTGCGAGTCCGCGCTCGCAGGCGCATGCTCCTTTACCGTTTCCGTGTGGGTCTCACTCATGGGTTCGCTCCCCCTGCTCCCGCGCTATCCCTGGACAAAATAGACCACCCCGGTGACCACGAGATTGGCCAGAGCAAGGGGCAACATGACCTGCCAGCCCAGCTTCATGAGCTGGTCATATCGGAATCGAGGCAGTGTCCACCTCACCCAGATGAAAAGCCAGGCGACCAGAAGAAGCTTGGTCACGAAGGCGCTGAACTGCACCAGGGCCGTAAAGACGCCGCCCCAGCCCTTCCAGTACAAGAGTTGCTCGATCGCTCCGCGTACCCCGCCCGGAAGGAGATGCAATGCCCGATCCATGCCGACCACGAGTGAGGGCCATCCTCCCTTGCTGTCCACCGGCCACTTGACAAAAACGGTGCTCAGGATGAGGAAGGCCAGCGCGCCCGCCAGGGAGAGCCGGGAGAGCCACAGGCCCTCCCGCCGCCGCGCATCCTGCCAGCGCGTTCGATTGGCCAGATCATAGCGGCGGAGGATGACGAAGGAGAGGCAGAGGATCACCGTCGTCCCCATCGCCAGCAGGGGCAGCACAACGTCCAGGTGTCTCTTCAGCACGGCGGTCGGAAGCCAGGGCACCTGCCATCCGCCCAGGAAGAGCGTCGTCACGATGGCGCCCTGCACCAGGATGTTGACGTATTCGGCCATGAAGAAGAGGGCAAACTTCATGCTCGAATATTCCACGTGATACCCGGCGACGATCTCCGATTCTCCTTCGGGCAGGTCGAAAGGGTTGCGGTTCGTCTCGGCGAACGCGCAGGTCAGGTAGAGGACGAACGCCAGGGGCTGGATGACGATGCCCCACTTGGGGAGGAATCCGAAGAGCAGCTCGCCCTGGCCGCGGACGATGTCGTTGAGCTCCACGGTCTGAAACGCCATGACCAGGCCGATGAGGCTGAGGCCCATGGAAACCTCGTAACTGATCAATTGGGCTGAGGACCGAAGCCCGCCGAGCAGCCCGTACTTGTTGTTGGAGGCCCAGCCGGAGAGGACGACGGCGTAAACCCCGAGCGAGGCGATGGCGAGGATGTAAAGGAAACCGACGCTGAGGTTTGCGGCCTGCATCGGGAAGCTCTTCTTGCCGATGACCACGGCGTCCGCGAACGGGATGACCGCGTAAGTCATCAGGGCCACCGTCATCGCGACGAAAGGAGCAGCGATGTAATAGCCTCGGCTCACGTGCGAGGGAACGATGTCTTCCTTCGTGAACAACTTCACCACGTCCGCCACATTATGCACCATTCCGGCCAGGCGAAGGCCTCCAATATGGGCGCGGTTCGGTCCGATGCGGTCCTGGATGTAGGCCGACCCCTTCCGCTCCAGCCAGATCATCAGCGGGATCAGGTTCAGGAGCAGAAACCACATGAGGGCCGGGCGGCCGATGACCAGGATGAGACTCGAGATGACTTCCAAAGGTTCTACCTTCCTACAAACGGCCCCCGGACCAGGAGGCGCTCGCCGCCGGCCCGGAAGGGACCGGCGAGGCTCTACGACGAGGCGACCGGCTTGGTCTGCGCTGCGGCGGCTGCCGCTGGAGCGGCCGTGGCCGCGGCGGGGCCGTAGCCCCGGGCCCAGCATCCCATCTTGCCGATCTCCTGATAGGTGATGCCGGCGAGCGCAGGGACGCTGCTGGCCAGATGTTCCCAGATTCGCATGGCGTTGGAAAGGCCCTCCAGGGGCCTCCCCAGCTTTTCAGCCAGCCCGCGCAGAATCTCCGTCTCCGATTTCGCCCCCCACCTGGGGAGAACCGCCCGGGCGGCCCGCTGGACGCGCCCCTGAAAATTCACATAAGTCCCTTCCCGCTCGGCGAAAGACCCGGTGGGCAGGACCACGTGTGCCGCGTCCACGGTCGGATTCCGGCGCGAGTCGAGCACGACCAGGGTCTTCAGCGTGTTCAGTTTCGCACGCACCGCCGGCCCATCGCCGGCCATCCCCAGGAAATCATTATGGAGGACGATCAAGACTTGGACACGGCCCGACTCGATGCCGGATAGAATCTCCTGAAGCCCCTTCCAGGGACCCAGGAACTGAGCCCCCAGCGAATTGGGATGCTTGTCCGCGCGAAGCAGAATGTCGTCCTCGTAGCCCGGCTGCCGCCAGGATTCCGCAGAAACCAGTTCCGTGCCGACGCTCTCCACCATGAGCTTCCGGAACAGGAAGAGGTCCTCGTTGGTGCCGTCCGGGGAACAGAGGCCGGCCACCGCCGCAGGCCCCGCCGCCTTCACCTTTTCGACGACGGAATCCAGCGCTTCCTCCCAGGCGGCTGGTCGAGCGCCGCCCTCCAGGCGCAGCTCCGGCTCGCGCAGGCGATTCTCGTTGACCTCGCGGTAGAGCAGGCGGCCTTCGTCGCACATCCAGGACTTGTTCACCTCCGGATTACGCCGGGGCCGAAGCCGGTAAGCCGTCCCCTGCAATCCGTCCATCGTCGTGTGCGAATAGGTATCCAGGACCGCGTTGCAGCCCCGGGCGCACCCGTGGCAAATCGTATCCGTCGGCTTCAAAAACCAGACGCGGCACTGAAACCGGAAGTCGAGGTCCGTCAGGGCCCCGACGGGACACACGTCCACGGTGCAGACGGAATACTTGTTGGCGAGGGGCTGGCCGGGGAACGTGGTGATGAACGAATGATCGCCTCGGCCGCCAATCGCCAGTTCCGAGGTCTTCGTCACGTGCCGCGTGAACCGCACGCAGCGGGAGCACAGGACGCAGCGCTCCTGGTCGAGAATGACCCGCGGGCCGATTCGCAGCGTCTTGTTCTTATGAACCTTCTCCACCGTCACGCGGCTCTGGTGGAAGCCGTAGGTCATGTAATACTGCTGCAATCGGCACTCGCCGGCCTGATCGCAGACGGGGCAGTCCACGGGATGATTGACGAGGAGAAATTCCAGGACCCCCCGCCGGGCTTTTTCCATGGTCGGGGTCTGGGTCCGGACCACCATGCCCTCGGCCACTCGCGTCGCGCACGAGATGACACCCGCCACTCCCTTCGGAGTCTCCAGCTCCACCAGGCACTGCCGGCAGTTCCCGTCGACGGGCAAATCCGGGTGGTAGCAGAAATGGGGCACGAAAATCCCCCGGTCCAGGAGGGCCTGCAGCAGGCTCGCGCCTGCCGGCGCCTCCATCTCCTTGCCGTCGACCTTGATCTTTGCCATGGTCAGAAAATCCTCTAGTGGACCGAGGCCCCGGCCCGGGTCCCCGCCGAATGCTGTTCGGCGTGCCCCGGCACGACCTGGCCCACCGACACGGAAGGCCGCGCTTTCGCTATGGCTTCCTCGAATTCGCTGCGGAACTTGACCAGGTAGCTCTGGATGGGCCACGCCAGGGCGTCCGAGAAGACGCAGATCGTCTTTCCCCCGCCCAGGCCCTCGTCCTTCCCGATCCATTTCAGGATGGGTTGCGGGCCCGTGGCCCAGGCCCGCATGTTGTTGCACAGGTCATGCAGCAGCTCCAGATCGCCCGGCCGCCCCCGACCCGCCTCGATCGCCACCAGTAGCCGGTGCACCCACCCGCTCCCCTCCCGGCACGGCGTGCACTGCCCGCAGCTCTCGTGCGCGTAAAAGGAGGCCAGATTCCGCGCCAAACTCACCATCGAGAAGGTGTGAGGGATCGCCACGATCCCACCGGAACCCAGGAAGCTTCCCAAGGCGTTCATCGACTCGTAATCCAGGTTCGCCTTCTCCACCTCATCCGCCGTCAGGATGGGCATCGAGGAGCCGCCCGGAATGCACGCCTTCAGCTTCAGCCCCTCGCACATCCCGCCGGCATCCCGGTTGAGAAGGTCCCGCAACGGATAGCCCATGTCCTTCTCGAACCAGTTGGGATTCCGGACCGGGCCGCTGACACAGAACATCTTCGTCCCGGTGCTCTTCGGCGTCCCGATCTTGGCGTAGGCTTCTCCCCCGTTCCGGAGAATCCAGGGCACCGCTGCCAGGGTTTCCACGTTGTTCACCACGGTCGGACAGCCGTAGAGGCCCGAGACGGCCGGGAAGGGCGGCTTGATCCTGGGCTGCCCCTTGTTCCCCTCGAGGGAGTTGATCAGGCCGGTCTCTTCACCGCAGATATAGGCCCCGGCGCCCCGGTGCACCACGACCTTCAGGCTGAATTCCGTCCCCAGGATTCGCTCGCCCAGGTAGTTCCCCGCAACGGCTTCCGCAACCGCCCTCTCCAGGATTTTCGCCTGCTTGAAGAATTCGCCCCGAATGTAGATGAACGCGTGCCGGCAACCGACGGCATAGCAGGCAATCGCAATCCCCTCGAGCAGCAGATGCGGGTCCCGATTGATGATGTGACGGTCCTTGAATGTGCCCGGTTCGCTCTCGTCCGCGTTGACGCACATGTAGATGGGCTTCCCGCTCTTCGTGTCCAGAAAGCTCCACTTCACCCCGGTCGGAAACCCGGCGCCCCCTCGGCCTCTCAGGCCGGATTTCTTCACCTCGTCCATCACCTGGCCGGGTTTGAGGGAAAAGGCCTTCTTCAGGCCCTCGTAGCCCCCGTTCGCCAGGTAGCCCGCCAGCGTATCCGAATTCGGCCTTCCAAAATTGGCGCTGATGATCAGAGGCATGGCTTCACCTGCTGGCGGCCGCTCTTCAAATCTTCCAGAAGCTCATCCACCTTCTCTGGGGTCAGGGGCCCGTAGTAATCCTCGTTCACCTGAATCATCGGGGCCAGCTCGCAGGCCGCCAGACATTCCACCTGGCTCAGGGTGAACAGGCCGTCCGCCGTCGTCTGCCCCACGTCGATCCCCAGCCTCTGCCGGAGGCGGTCCGTGATCTGCCGGCAACCCATGATCTCGCACGACGCCGTCTTGCAGACCTGGAGGTGAAACCGTCCGATCGGTTGCTGGAAGAACATCGTGTAAAACGTCAACACCGAGTAGACGTGAGCCGGAGGCTGCTCCACCACCTGGGCCGCGTAGAGCAGCGCCTCGCGGCAGAGATGCCCCTTCTCCTCCTGGATCGCCCAGAGCACGGGCAGAATCGCGGATTTCTTGAAAGGATACCGGGGAAGGATTTCCTCCCGAATCCGCTTGTCCGTCTTCTCAGAAAGCTCAAAGGCCATATCGATGCTCCCGCTCGATTCGAGCCATCCGGCCATCACTCGATGGCCTACCGGTCCAGTTCCCCCGCAATGATGTTCAGACTGCCGATCGCCAGAACGGCGTCCGCCAGCATCCCGCCCTCGATGATCCGGGAATAAGCGGAATAAATCAGGAAACACGGGGGACGAACGCGCACGCGGTAGGGCTGCCCCGTCCCGTCACTGATCACGTAAAAGCCGAGCTCGCCGTTGGGCGCCTCCGTCGGACAGTACACCTCGCCCGCCGGAGGCTTCACCCCCTGGTAGACCATCACGAAATGGTTCATCAGAGACTCGATGTTCCCGTATACTCCGGAACGGCCCGGCTTCTGCGGCAGCACCGCAGCCGGGTTCTCCACGTTCACTGGCCCGCCGGGCAGGCGGCTCAGGGCCTGCTCGATGATGCGCACGCTCTGCTCCATCTCCAGGAAACGAATGAGCAGGCGATCATGCACATCGCCTCCCTCCAGCACCGGCACCTCGAAGTCCCATTCGCCGTAGTGATAGTAGGGGTCCTTCTTTCGCAAGTCCCAATCCATGCCCGCGGACCGCAGGCAAGGGCCCGTCCAGCCGTAGCTGACCGCATCCTCCCGCGAGATGACGGCGACGCCTTTCGTCCGGTCGATGAAGATTCGATTCCTGCGGACGAGTCCCAGGACGTCCTTCAACGCAGCCCGGAGCTTGACCAGGCATGCCCGCACGTGATCCTCGAATCCCTCGTAAAGGTCGTAGGCCAGGCCGCCGATCCGCACGTAATTGTTCGTCAATCGGTGGCCGGTCAGGCTCTCCAGCACCTCATATATTTCCTCGCGGACGCCGAAGCTGTACCAGAAATTGGTCAGGGCGCCCATGTCCACGAGGTTCGCCCCCACGCAGACCAGGTGGTCGATGATGCGAGAAAGCTCCATCAGGATGACGCGGATGGTGATGGCCCGCTCCGTGATCTCCAGCCCCATGAGCTTCTCGATGGCCCGGCAGTAGGCCACGTTGTTGACCAGGGCGGAACAGTAGTTCAGCCGGTCCGTGTAGGGAATGACCTGCGTGTAATTCCCCTTCTCCGCCGATTTCTCGAACGCCCGATGAAGATACCCGACCTCCGGGACAGCCTTCCGGATCGTCTCCCCGTCCATCCGAACCAGCAACCGGAACGTTCCGTGCATGGCCGGATGCGCGGGGCCCAGGTTCAATTCCATCAGGTCGCTGAAGAGATCATCCGCATTCGCATCCGCCTCCCCCATCTCGTCGAGGAGGTCGTCCGGCTCGGCCAGCCACTGGCCCTGCTTGATCGGATAGTCCTTGCGGAGGGCGTGTCCGACAAAATCCTTGTGACACAGTATCCGCTTCATCATCGGATGGTTACGGAAGCGAATACCAAAGAGGTCGTACACCTCACGCTCCATCCAGTCGGCCGCGCGCCACAGGCCGGCCGCGCTGTCCACCACGCCTACCTTCTGCTTCAGGGCCGCTTCCACCTCGTCCTCGTCCAACCTGACCCGCAGCCGCACGCGGTGGCCTCGCCGCGTCGAAAGGAGGTGATAGACCACTTCATAGCGCTCCGGGTAGTCCCGAGGCAGCTCGAGATGGTCCGCACCGGCCAAATCCATCAGGAAATCGTAGTCCAAGTCGGCTTCGGACTTCAGAAAGCCCAGCACGTCGAGCAGGCGATCCTTCTGGATGAGGACCGTATCATCGCCCCGGAAGCCATGGAGATACCGAGCGGCCTCTCCGAAGCGTTCCTCGAGGCGGCGCACGGTGAGCCGGGTGCTCGGCGCTGCTTCTACTGTTGTGGACATGGGTCAAGTCTTGATTTGAACAAGCTCGCGCGGCGGGCGCGCAAACGTCCGAGTCGAAGATTCCCGCTCGATTTTCTCCTGAAGCTTGACAATGCCATCCAGGAACGCCTCGGGCCGGGGCGGGCAGCCCGGAATGTACACATCCACGGGAACCACCTGGTCCACCCCCAGCAAGGTTGAATAGTTGTCATAGAACCCGCCGCAGGAAGCGCAGGCCCCCATGGCCACCACCCACTTCGGCTCGCACATCTGATTGTAGATTTTTTTCAAGACGGGGACCATCTTGTAAGAAACCGTGCCGGCAACCACCAGCACATCGGCCTGCCGTGGAGAAAAGCGGACCAGTTCGGCGCCGAAGCGGGCCAGGTCGAATTTCTGCGAAACGACACCCATGAATTCGATCGCACAACAGGCCGTCCCGAACGGGTACGGCCACAGGGAATTCTTCCGACCCCAGTTGATCACCTCGTTGATGAGTTGATCCATCTTGACCTGAACGAAGCCGGTCTTGTTGGCGAACAGGCTTTCTAGTCCCATTTCAAGGCCCCCTTCTGGACCACGTAGATCAACCCGACAACCAAAACCAGGATGAAGGTCAGCATCCCTACGAGGCCAGCGACCCCCAGGGTTCGAAAATTCACCGCCCAGGGATAGATGAAGGCCACTTCAATGTCGAAGAGGATGAAAAAAACCGCGACGAGGTAAAATTTCACGGGGAAACGCTTCCGGGCATCCGACTTCGGCGTAATGCCGCACTCGTAAGCTCCTTCCTTGTCGGGATTCGGACGCCGGGGTCCAATCTTCGACGACAAGAAGATGAACGAAGCGGGGATGCTGACCGCCAGCAGAAACACCACGGTGAGCGACAAAATCGGCTCTGATGACACGGAAACTCCGCCTGGACTGCCACAAGGGAACGAAGCGCTTGCCGTACCCTCTCTCGGTTCTGGTCTTTCGAGCCACAGGTCGGTTTGAGGCAACGCTTCGCTGGCTCAGTGACCTGCAATCCGTGCAGCACGACTGCCCGCTATCGGCTGGTCTTCTCGTGGCCCGAGGGGTCATCTCTGGGCCCACGCAAGGCCAAAGGGCAGCATGTTAACATTTCGACTTCGCGTTTTCAATGGGAATTTGTGAATCTTTGCACAATCTCAGCATTCAACATAATTTCTTTTGTCTAAAGGACTTCCGAAAGTCACATCTGCTGCTCGGCGACTTGGAGGGCGCGCAGAAGCGCCCTGGCCTTGTTCAGAGTCTCCTGGAACTCCCTTTCAGGGACCGAATCCGCCACAATGCCCGCTCCCGCCTGAATATACGCGTCCTGCTGGTTCAAGAGGATCGTTCGAATAGCGATGGCCGTATCGAGATTTCCTGCAAAATCCATGTAGCCCACGGCCCCGGCATAGGGTCCTCGCTTGGTCGGCTCCAGCTCGTCAATAATCTCCATGGCCCGAATCTTGGGCGCCCCCGTCACAGTGCCCGCCGGAAAACACGCCTTCAAGGCATCCATCGCCGTTCGACCCCGCGAAAGCCGCCCCTGCACGTTCGAGGTCATGTGCATGACGTGCGAGTAGCGCTCGAGCGACATCTTCTGAGTCACCGCTACGGTGTGAAAGTCCGAAATCCGGCCCACATCATTGCGGCCCAGGTCCAGCAGCATCACATGTTCCGCTATCTCCTTCGGATCGCTCAACAACTCCCGGGCCATCGCCGCGTCCTCCTCCTCGTTTCTCCCCCTCCGGCGAGTCCCCGCAATGGGCCGTACCGTCACGGTCCCGTCTTCGACGCGGACCATGACCTCGGGCGATGCCCCGATGAGCTTGAGGTCGCCGAAGCTCTGATAAAACATGTAAGGTGAAGGGTTGATGGTTCGAAGGGCCCGATAGATGTCGAACGGTCTCGCCCTCGTGCGGGCCCGGAGACGTTGGGAAAGAACGACCTGAAAAACATCGCCGGCCCGAATGTACTCCTGGCATCGTCTGACCGCCTCCAGGAACTCCTCCCGGCCGAAGTTCGACGCATATTCGACTACGTCTTCTGCCAGGGGCTGGATCGGATTCACGGCGACCGGCATCGGGGAGGCCAGGGCCTCGGCAACTCCCGCGATCTTCTCGGCCGCCGCATCATACGCGGACCGGGCCGGCCCCGACCCTGGAAAGGCGTTGACGACCACGCGGAGGGACTTGTCCACATTGTCGAAGATCACCAGCGTGTCGTACACGCCGAAAAAGAGGTCCGGAAGCCCCAGGTCGTCCTTCGGGACCTTCGGCAATCGCTCGAGAAATCGGACCGCGTCATAGCCGACGTAGCCCACAGCGCCTCCAGCCATTCGTGGCAATGGGTCGGGGGCCACCGGCCCGTACCGCTTCAAGAGCTTCCCCAGCTCCCCAAAAACGTCCTCCGTTGCCAGGCTTCCCGAATCGCCTCCTCCCTCGATCTCCACGCGTCCGGGGAAGGCCCGAAATATCTGGATCGGGTCCGACCCGACAAACGAGTATCGGCCCACGTTTTCTCCCCCGGTCACGCTCTCCAGAAGAAACGCGTGAGGGCCATTCTCCAGCTTGAGGAACGCGGCGATGGGCGTCAACGCGTCTGCAAGAAAACGAGCGTGCACCCTTACGGTCCGGCCCGCGTCATAGTCCGACTGGAAGTCGTTGAACGATGGTTGAGTCATGAGTCCAAGAGCCTCAGAGGCAGGCCTCACTTCATTCGCTCCACGTCATCTTAACCCACCGATTCGCCTGTTCGCCACTCGAACGCGAACAGGGGAAATGGAAATTCAAGCCAATGAAGAAGCACTTGAAATCCGCTGCGCCCTTCGGGCGACGCGGATTTCAGTTAGCACGTACGGGTGCACGTGCTAACTCGTCTGCCAAAAATCATGTCTCCATGTCACAATCCTGGCCCAAAACGGGATTCTAGAAGAGGAGAGTGATTCCGGGAGCGCTGGGCTGGTCTCCTGGCCGTCCTGCCGCGGATTTCATCTCAAGTCTGACGCCCCGAGCGCCTGCCCCGGCTTCGGAATCCGAAGCCCTTGACAGGGCCGTGCTGAACGCCAAAATGATCCGTTCTCAAACCACTATTGATACGAGGTAAGACCATGGCAGCGAAAGAAGAACCCGAAAACGGGCGGCGTCAGGCCATCGACCTCGCCCTTTCCCAAATCGAGAAGAACTACGGCAAGGGCGCCATCCTCCGACTGGGCTCGCAGGAAGGAATGGAAATCCCCGTGATCCCCACGGGCTCTTTGGGCCTGGACATCGCTCTGGGGGTCGGCGGCGTCCCGCGGGGGCGCGTTGTGGAGATTTTCGGGCCCGAGTCCTCCGGCAAGACGACCCTGGCCCTTCACGTCGTCGCCAATGCCCAGAGGGACAGCGGCATCGCCGCGTTCATCGATACGGAACACGCGCTGGACCCTTCCTACGCCAAGAAGCTGGGCGTGAACCTGGACGACCTCCTCGTCTCGCAGCCGGACACCGGCGAGCAGGCTCTGGAGATCACCGAGCTCCTCGTGTCCAGCAACGCGGTCGATGTGATCGTCCTGGATTCCGTCGCCGCTCTCGTCCCTCGGGCCGAAATCGAGGGCCAGATGGGCGACGCCCACATGGGCTTGCAGGCCCGATTGATGTCCCAGGCCCTTCGTAAGCTCACGGGCGCCATCAACAAGTCTCGGGCCGTGGTCATCTTCACCAATCAAATCCGCCAAAAAATCGGCGTGATGTTCGGCAACCCGGAAACGACTCCCGGCGGCCTGGCCCTCAAGTTCTACGCCAGCGTCCGCATCGACATCCGTCGCATTGGCGCGATCAAGAACGGTGAGGAGGTGATCGGCAACCGGACGCGGGCCAAAGTAGTCAAGAACAAGGTAGCGGCCCCCTTCCGCGAGGCCGAATTTGACATCCTGTTCGGTTCCGGTGTCTCCCTGGCTGGCGAGATCATCGACCTCGGCATCGAGTCGGAGGTGATCAAGAAGATTGGAACCTGGCTGAGCTACGGCGAGACGCGGCTGGGCCAGGGCCGGGAGAAGGCTCGGGAGTTCCTCCTCGAGAACGCCGACTTGCAGCAGGAGATACGCAAGGGCATCGTCTCACGCCGCACGGCCCGCAGCGCCGGGGCAGGCTAGTAGACAAGTGAGCAAGTGCACCCGCAATTGCTCACTTGTCTACTTTAGGAAACCCCTCCCGGATTTGCCCCATGGAGAGGGGTCCCGCCGAGAGGCGAAGTAAAGAAACTCGATATGCAGCTTCTCAATAAGTTCGGGGAGGACGATAGGGTCAAATCCATGGGTTATGAAGATCGACACAGGTAGGCCCTCGCGGGCTTCGCTACGAAATTCAGGCCCGATACCCGGCGAACGTTGGCGAAGCCCTTCCTCCCGTAGGAATCCCGCCGGGAAACGGGATAAATTGCGGGCTTCGCTACGAAATTCAGGCCCGATACCCGGCCAACGGAGGCGAAGCCCTTCCGGGCTTCGCCGAAAACTCGTGAAGTGCTGAATCATCATCGATGAAGCCTGCTTTGCAACGGATGGCTGCACAGGCGGATATTGGGAGTGCCGCTGTGACCGGTGAGAAATCCGGGCTTGTAGGCGAGTTGGCAAGTGCGGATGCACTGACGAGCCCGTCTACCCGAGCGTCTCATCAAAGGCTTCCGTTTCCCCGCCAGGGTTGGGCAGGCGAAGCCGGGCCAACCCTGGCTCTGAAATCCGCGAGCCCGAAGGGCGCAGCGGATTTCAATAGGAATTTGCTTGTTGGGTTTCAGGTATCCCCACCTTAAGCCGAGTCTTGCTGTAAGCCAGGGCGATTCAAAAGTTTACGTGGTCAGGCGCCGCCGCTCACCCCTACCCGCTGCTGCCTGAAGGCGACGAGACCAGCGAAAAGCGTGAGGGCGAACAAGACGATGTTCTTCCAGAACGTATCGATGCCCACGACGATATTGCGGGCGCCCCAGAAGCATCCGCAGCCGAGGTCGAGCTTCTTGCCCCAGTGCAAGGCCAGCACGCCGACGAACAGGCCATTGATGAGAAGGGCGCCCACCGTGGCCGCGCGGGGCAACGTATTGAATAGAAGGCACAACCCGACACAGTACTCAGCCAGAATGATCCCGAAGACTGCGGGCATACCATAAGTCCGAATAGGCACATCCTTGTACTGGCTCAAAACTCGGAGAAAAAAAATCGGGTCCAGGCTCTTGCTGAAGGCGGCGGCCAGAAAAATGCCGCCCAGCACTAACCGGGGAATGTCCTGTGGACCCCGGTAGTAGTGACGAACAGAGAAATAATGTCCCAGCCTCATCGGCGACCATCCCGAATCTGAGCAGCGGCGCGCAAACCGTGCCGGACCGCTGCGTTGTGACGCCAGGGCCTACCCCTCGATGATGTCCCCGAAGGCCATCGCATATCCCTCCAGGAGATGCGTCACCCTCTCCCGTATCTCCGGACCCTTCAAGTCCTCGATCCCAGACAGGGCCAGGTGCGTCGCGAAATAGAAGATGCCGGCCTCGTGAAAATGTTCCATGCGATACACATCGTCCTCGTGTCCCGCATCGGCAAGGCCCAGTTCCAGAAATTCATCCAGGGTCTCCCGGCTGTCCTCGATGAGCTGTTCGGCCTGCTCGTTACGGGCACGGCTTTCCATCGCCAGCCCTAGCCGCACCTGATTCCTTGACGGGAAAACGCTCACCTCCAGCCACGTCCGGGCGTCCGTGTACAATCGGCAGCCGAAGGCCTCACCCTGCTGGCCCACCGCCTCTACCTGCCTGGCGCTACCCACGGCCGGAACGACCAGGCGAGCCGTCGCCGTGATCCAGTCCCGAAAATCGTCCAAAACGTGCCGCTGCGCGTCGCTCATGACGGCGGGGTCCCCACGCTCGGCTTCAAGAAACCGGAAAGTGCCTCTCAACCACCCAGAACCGGAGGCTTCTTCAACATCCTCCGGATCACCGTGATCTGTCCGATGTGCCAGTACAGATGCGAACCGAGCATCGCCCAGAGCGCCCCCACCGAGGGAAAACTGGGTGGAAAACCCTGCGGAGCAGGCTGCTTCCACTCCCGCAGCTTCGATTTTCTCAGCGCCGAAAGGGTCCGCCTCCGCTGCGCCCGGAACAGCTTCTCTATCTCCTTCCGTCTCGGGTAATCCTCCGCCCGGCCGCTCGGCTTGCTCCTGAACGCCACCTTGGCATGAAGGTCCTCGGGTAGCTGGTATGCGCTGCCGGTCAGGCCATGAAGCGCCCAATCTTCCGTGCAGGCCAAATGGCCCAGAATCCATATCACCGACTGGCCGTCATTGGGAAGTGTGAACAGGAATTCCTCCTCAGTCAGGTCCTGGGTGAATTTACCGATCAGCTCATCACCCGATTGCAACTGGCTCTTCACGACAGCCTTGGCATTCATAATCGTCACCTTTCTCCAGCAGGAATAAGGTAATCCATGGCCACAGGTTTGACCCGCATAACGCCATCATTCTAGTCCGGTCTAGGCAAAACACCACATGGGCCATCGCAATCGGCTAGAATAGTCTTCCCCTGGCTGCCGCGACGGCTAGTATCCCTGTTCATAAGTGCTGGTGCACTTATGAACAGGGATACTAGCCGGAACCCCCTCCCGTAGGCTCCCGTTGTGAAGCGAAATTCAAGAGTCACTCCAGCTTAACCATATGTCTTTTGGTCACTTATGAAATATCGGGTTTCCTTATTTCGCTGGGTTTTCCTATAGTAGGCGAGTTTGCAAGTGCTGGTGCACTTGCAAACTCGTCTACTCGATGAGGACTCCCGTGGCCGAGATTCAACTCGCCGATCTGGTCCAGTACCTGGACGACTACCTGCGCATTGCCGAAATCCCGGATTACCCTGGCGCCGAGAACGGGTTGCAGATCGAAGGGCGGTCCACCGTCTGCCGAATCGCTGCCGCCGTGGATGCTTGCCGGGCTACCATCGATGAGGCGGTCCGTCTGAAATCTGACCTTCTTATCGTCCACCACGGACTTCTTTGGGGGGGGGCCCAGCGATGGACGGGGCCTCTCTATCGCAAACTGCTACCCGCCTTCGAGGGACGACTGGGTGTCTACTCCTGCCACCTCCCGCTGGATGCCCATCCCGAAGTGGGGAACAATCACCAGCTTGCACGCGCCCTCGGCCTGCACATCGCCGGCCCCTTCGGCCTTTACCAGAATTGCCCCATCGGTGTGCGCTGTACAGCCGATCTCGCACGCCAGGAACTCATGGAACGCCTGGACGCGGTTCTAGGGTCTCCTTCTCGACTACTCCCCTGCGGGCCCCTCCGCGTCCGTCAGGTGGGCATTCTCACCGGCAACGCCGGAAACAAGGTTGCCGAGGCCAGCAGCTCCGGCCTGGACACACTGATCACCGGTGAGGGACCCCACCAGACTTTCCTCGCTGCCGAGGATGCTTCGGTCAATGTCTTCCTGTCAGGTCATTACGCCACGGAGACTTTCGGCGTCCGCGCTCTTGCTCGCCACCTGCATGCCCGCTTCGGACTTGATTGGGAATTCATTGACCACCCATCAAGCCTCTAATGAAATCCGATGCGCACTTCGGGCTACGCGGATTTCAGAGCCAGGATTGGCCCGGCTTCGCCGAGGACCCAAACCCAAGGTGAACCACGGAGGACACCGAGGACACGGAGGGATTCTGATCAGTACCTTTGCTGGTTTTCTCCGTGCTCTCCGTGGTTCACTCGGTTCTTGTTTCTCTCTGTCACAACGAAGCGAGTCCGCAAGCTTCGCAAACCGCGCTCCTGAAAAACAATCGTGCCTTTTCAATAAGTTCGGGGAGGACAGTCGATTCAATTCTATGAGTGCTGGAAAGGTGTCCCGCCACATCCCATCGGAATCCCGATGGGATGTGGCGGGACACCTTTCCCAGGCTCGTTGGGCTACGGGTATCACCCGCCTTGCGCCATGACCGGCTGCGCCGCGAGTCGGCCATCGCGGTGCGCCTTCAAAAAGCGGGCGCAGAACTCGTCGCGGCCAGCCAAAGCCTCCGCTGCCAGCAAAGCAGCAATGAGATCACGGTCCAACGGGTCCACAATGGCTGCATCCAGACCCGCACCTACTGCCATCACTGCAAGCGTCCGGTTCAACAGCTTTCGCTCCGGCAATCCGTAGGAAACGTTGCTAACACCAATGATGGTATGGATGTCTGGAAATCGCTGTCGGATGCCATGGATCGCATCCAGCAGAGCCTTCCCGCTGTCCGGTTGGGCGCTGATGGGGAATACGAGAGGGTCAAGATATATATCATCCGCCCGCATACCATCATTCAGGAGCCTCGTGACCAAGCATTCAGCAATGGCAAGCTTGTCACCGATGGACCTGGCCATTCCGCGTGTATCATCCGCACAGAGTGCAATGACCTTGGGATGGAACTCGCGGAGCACCGGGACTAGCTCGCCGTATCGCTTCGTTTCCGCGGATATGGAATTAAGAATCGCTTGCCGGCCATTCAGCAGCCTAAGTGCCGCCAGAGCGGCCGCTTGGCTTGGAGTGTCAACGGAGATCGGCACATCAACCACTTCCAGGACTCGCTCGATGGCCCATGGAAGAAGCTCCATCTCCCTTCCAATGACCGCAGCGGCATTGACATCTATAGCTGCAGCGCCAGCCTCCACCTGTTTTAACGCCTCTTGTTGAAAGAACTTATCGTTTCCAGCCACCAGCGCCGCATGAACAGTTTTTCGTGTGGAATTCAAGCGCTCCCCGATGATGAACATGATTCGCTTCTCCGGTGATTCGGAATAATCGCGGACCCACTCTCGTCTCGTTTCAATCCGAAGAGCAATTCAAGTGCCGCAAGCGCCCGGTGTCGCTAAGTCAATCCGCTTGATGCACGAGTAAGAGTTGCAGGGACAGCGGTCACCCGGATGCCAGCTTGTCATAACGGCAAGTCGGCCAGATCCATGCTCTTAACACCGCATATTTTGCACGAAGCGGCGTACGTGCGCGGCATCGTTTGCAGGGAAGATGACATCCCTCTCCTGGCTGCTCAGACGGTGTAGGCCTGTATCCTGGCGGGTGAATTCCGCAACCTCTCTTATTCAAAGAACTTGGTTCAGCAGGCCGTCCCAGGGACGATTTGTTCAACTCCCGAGTTTTCCATGGCACATCGTGTGCAACTTGCTATTACGTTTTGGAAGAAATCTTCCAAAATACCGGCACGGGTTAATGTTTCAAAAGTTCGACTCTCATGCCAACCGTCCATACACGGGTTTCTCCGTTGGTGACGGAGAAACAAGGAGAGAAATCGACTGAACGATACCCAACTGCCGGGGAAGCGTTTGACAACTCGGGAGTAGCACCCGCCGCTGGCCGCGGTCGCTGGGCTAAAAGGGTTGGTTTGCCGGGTTGAATGTGGGTGAACCTTTCTTAACACCACTTGGTGTGGATGACCCATGGAAACCGGTGAATTGGGGGAAAACTCAGCCCACGGCCGTCTGGCCAGCGACGGATGCCTCCCGAGTTGTTGAACGTTGGTGATCTGACAAGAAATTCTGTGATTGTTTCGAAAGGTCCGATAGATTTGGGTTCCTTTCCGGTGCTGCAGGACCGGGGGGCCGGCCGCCTTGGCCGGAGAGTTTGCTGATACGTCTGGATGCTCACCCCGCAGCCGTGGTGAAACCCTTCGTCCCACCTCTGGGTTAAATTCATCACGCGGGTGCGGGAGCCTGGGGTCATCAGGGCGAAGAGCCGCGATGGTGGGCCCCGATGAGAAGAAACGGCTCAGTCTAACCCACCGTCGTTCGAGCATCATAGACATAGGGTGTTCCAGCCCTTCGTCAGCTTTCTCGTCCCCCGGTCCTCTTTTTTTTCCCGCCCCTTCCATCCTTCCACCTTGGCTTCGTCTCCTGGAATACCGAATGTTCTCATCGCGAGAAGAGAGCATGCGTGCCCGCGTTCCCGGAAACCAGTTTGTCTGGCCCGAATCTTGCACAGCGGGTTTCCTGTCTGTAAGGAAATATTCTGCCCCCGTTG
Source organism: Planctomycetota bacterium (assembly GCA_016179685.1). Classification (GTDB taxonomy): domain Bacteria; phylum Planctomycetota; class PUPC01; order JACPCR01; family JACPCR01; genus JACPCR01. The sequence continues at coordinate 29,348 of JACPCR010000070.1, forward strand.
AGACCGGATGGTCATCGAGATGCAGCCATCAGAAGTCGTCAGTCAGCGGCGCGCTCATCCGAATTCAGCCAGCCCTTCCTCTCTGCCGATCCTGACCGTAGCGAAACGCCTCGGCCTGTCTGCGGAGGACGTTGAGCTCTATGGTGATGAGCGGGCCAAGATCAAACTCAGGGTTCTCCACGAGACCGATGGGGGCAGCGAAGGCAAGCTCATCGTCGTCTCCGCGATGACGCCCACGACGGCGGGTGAAGGCAAGACCACGACCACCATCGGGCTGGGCGACGCCCTCAGCCGGCTGGGTCACCGGACCGTCATTGCCCTTCGTGAGCCCTCATTGGGTCCTTGTCTCGGCAACAAGGGTGGTGCGTGTGGCGGCGGTTTCGCCCGCGTCATTCCCTCAGAGGAAATCAATCTCCATTTCAACGGCGATTTCCATGCGATCACGACCGCGCACAATCTCCTGGCCGCCGTCTTGGACAACCACCTTCATCAGGGAAATGCGCTGGCCGTGGATTCGAGAGCCATCCTGTGGCGGCGCGTGATGGATATGAACGATCGGGCCCTGCGTCAGATCGTTGTGGGCCTGGGCGGAAAGGCCAATGGAGTCCCGCGCCAGGACGGATTCGACATCACCGTCTCCAGCGAGGTCATGGCCATTCTCTGCCTCGCCCAAGGCCTCGGCGACCTCAAGACCATGCTCGGCGAGATGGTGGTGGCCGAGAGCCTCTCCGGGACGCTGGTCCGCGCTCGTGACCTCGGCGTCTGTGGGGCCATGGCCGCCATTTTGAAGGACGCCATCAAGCCCAACCTGGTGCGAACTCTCGAAGGCACGCCGGCCCTCATCCACGGCGGCCCGTTCGCCAACATCGCCCACGGCTGCAACAGCCTCCTCGCTACTCGCCTGGCCTTGAAGCTCGCCGATTACGTGGTCACCGAAGCCGGGTTCGGAACCGATCTGGGCCTCGAAAAATTCGTGCATATCAAGTGCCGCAAGGGTGGACTCCGCCCCAGCGCCGCCGTGATCGTCGCTTCCATCCGAGCCCTTAAGGCCCACGGGGCCGCCCCTGGACGGCAGCCCGACCCCAACGGTCTGGATGCCGTCCTCCGTGGCTTCTCGAACCTGGACAAGCATGTCGAAAACGCCCGTATCCTCGGCTTTTCTCCCGTCGTGGCCATCAACCGCTTCGCGGACGACACGGGGGCGGAAATCGACCTGGTCAAAGACCTCTGCACTCGCGCCGCCGTCCCCTGCGGCGAGTCCACCGCTTATGCTCGGGGCGGACTCGGAGGCGAAGAGCTCGCCCGTCTCGTCATCGATGCCGCTCAGCGGACCCCGAGCCCACCGCGGTTTCTTTATGACCTCGAGGACCCCCTCGTGCGAAAGATCGAGTCCGTGGCCTCGAAAATCTACGGGGCATCCGAGGTCCGCTTCGCCAAGCCGGCATCCGATAAGCTCAGGAAATTCCAGGAACGCGGCTACGGCCGCCTCCCGGTCTGCATGGCCAAGACCCAGTACTCCTTCACCGACAACCCGAAGATCGTCGGCCGGCCCGCCGGCTTCACCCTGACCGTGCAAGACGTTCATCTCCGGGCCGGGGCAGGTTTCGTTGTAGCCCTCGCTGGCGACATCATGACCATGCCGGGACTCGGCAAGTCCCCTGCCGCTCTCGACATCGACGTAGACGAAGAAGGCCGGATCACGGGCCTCTCGTGAAACCGCGGCCGGACCCCTGAACAGGGAGGTGACCCTACATGCGCTCCATGAAGACCAACCGCGGAAGAACACAGCGCAAAGCCTGTGATTGTCCCTACGTTAAAGCCTCCATCCTCCTCGTTGATGACGATTCCAACACGCTGGCGGGATACCGGCAACTTCTGACCGAGGACGGATTCCAGGTCACCGTCGCCAGCAGTGGCATCGAAGCCTTGCGACTGCTCCAGGGACAGGCTTTCGACCTCATCATTGCGGATTGGCACATGCCGGTGATGGACGGCATCCAGCTCCTTGTCGCCGTCCGCCGTCTGTACCCCATGACGCCCTTCCTCATGGTCACGGCTTATGGTGACAGCATCGGCCGCGCGGCCATTGACCACGGCGCAGAAGCCTGCCTCACCAAGCCCTTCCCCTACGCCCTCCTTGCCGAAAAAATCGCTGAAATCCTTCATCGCCTGCCTGCCGCCCCGGCCGTCGGCCGGTAGAAAAGACCTTCCCGCTTTCACCGCCACGCTCCTACGGCTTCCGTCAAGACCTGATGCTCGCTGACCTCCTGCACAGCGTGCGCCGGGCCCAGCTTTCCCCGGCACATCACCGCTACGCGGTCACACATTCCGAGAAGCTCAGGCACATAGCTGCTCACCATCAGAATGCCTTTGCCACGGGCAGCCATCTCGTCCATCCAGCGATAAATCTCCACCTTCGACACCACATCGATGCCCCGAGTCGGCTCGTCCAGCAGCAGCACATCCATGTCCGAATGCAACAACCGGGCTATCGCCACCTTCTGCTGATTGCCGCCCGAAAGCTCACCGACAGGCTGCTGCGGGCCGCGACATCGAATCTGAAACCGCTGAATCCAGTCGGCGGAGAGAGCAGCTTGCCGGGCCGGAAACAACAGGCCCGCCGGACCCAGCTCCCGCAGCCAGGGAAGCGTCAGGTTGTCCGCAACGGACAGGGAAAGCGCCAGACCTTCATTCTGGCGGTCCTCGCTGACCATCCCTACGCCTTGAGCCCAACGCTGGGCGGGCGAAGCGGGTCCCACGTAAGCGCCCAGCCGGATGTGGCCCGCCCGGATGGGATCGAGTCCGAACAGCGCACGAAGGAATTCCGTGCGCCCGGAGCCCACCAGCCCGGCCAGGCCGAGAATCTCGCCGCGATGGAGGATCATCGACACGGATTCGGGCTTGGTAACGCCCGTTAGACCCTGAATCTCAAGAAGCGCCTCGCCACGCTGGCGTCTGGAGCAAGGATAAATATCGGCCACTTCGCGCCCGACCATCCGTGCAATGATCTCCCCCGTCGAGGCCGTGTCCGTCGGGCCGCCGCCCACGCTGACGCCGTCTCGCAAAACCGTGTATCGATCCGCAATGTCCTGAACCTCTTCAAGGAAGTGAGAGATGTAAATGATGGCATGGCCCAGTCCCTTCAACGCTCGCACCATGGCCAGAAGTCGGCGCGTCTCTTCCGAACTGAGTCGGCTCGTAGGCTCGTCCAGCACCAGGACGCGGCAACCGACGACGATGGCCCTGGCCACTTCCACGAGCTGTTGTATCCCTAGCGGAAGCTCATCCACCCGCGTCTTAGACGACAGCCCCGCCAAGCCGAGCCGATCGAGCGCTTGTTGGCTCTTCCCCCACATTTCTTGCCAGCGGATGAAACCCCAGCGGGTCGGCTCCATCCCCAGCAAGAGATTCTCCGCCACGCTGAGGTCCGGTACCAGAGACAAATCCTGGTAGATCATCGCCACACCCAGTGTCCGAGCCTCGCGCGGACCCCGCGGACCGTACTCCCGGCCGGCCAGCCACATCCGGCCCGCGTCGGGCTGGACCGCGCCCGAAAGGACCTTCATGAGAGTGGTCTTCCCCGCCCCGTTCTCGCCGACCAGAGCCAGGACCTCACCATCCGAGACTTCGAGGTCCACGCCGCGCAGCGCCTGGGTGGCCCCGAAGCTCTTGCAGATTCCTTCCATGCGCAATCGAGAAAGAACGGCGCTCATGTCCAGGTTCGTCTCCCTTTTCCTCCGGCATCCACTATAATATCGCATCATGCCGATCAGCCACCGCGTCTACGCCGGGATCGTGGGGCAGAGCGTCTGGCGAAGTGATGACCAGGGTGAAACGTTCCAGCGCGCCAGCAAAGGAATGTTCCCCGAGTCGGACGTTCGCGCTCTTGCTTTCCATCCGGCCGTCCCAAGAATTCTCTTCGCCGGAACGGACTCCGGCGTCTACCGCTCCGACGACGGCGCGGACTCCTGGGAACACCTGCCGTCGCCCATGGATGCCCGGCAAATCTGGTCGCTGGCGTTCCACCCCTCCCAGCCCGAGGTGCTCTTCGCGGGCACCTGCCCGGCCGACCTCTTTCGGAGCCTGGACGGAGGCCGGACCTGGAAGCTCCTCGAAGCCGGCATGCCCCGGAAATGCCTCGTCGATGCTCCCATCATCCCCCGCGTCACCTGCATCCACTTCGACCCGAACGTCCGTGAACGAATTCTTGCTGGAGTGGAGATTGCCGGGTTCTACCGAAGCGATGACGGCGGTGAACACTGGCGTTACCTCAGCCATGGCCTGGGCAGCCTGGACATCCACGACTTCGCGGTTCTTCCCCATTCCCCCGGAACGCTGGTCGCTACAACGAACCGTGGCCTGTTCCTCTCCGCTGACGCCGGTCTCCACTGGACGTCCCTCAACGTCGAACATCACCTTCCCTGGTCTTATGCCCGGCCATGCATCCTCGATGCCGGGGACATGACGACCCTCTACATCGGCATCGGCAACGGGCCGCCGGGCAGCCGGGGCGCCCTCTTCCGCACACGCGACCTGGGCCAGTCCTGGCAGCGGTGCGCCTTGCCTAACGAGCCCAACAGCACCATCTGGAATCTGGCCGCTTGCCCGGCTGACCCGTCGCTCCTGTATGTTTCCACCATCAACGGCGAGGTTTATCGCTCGGTCGACCGCGGGGACTCGTGGACGAAGACGGGGCATGAATTTGGCGAGGTACGCGCCCTGGCCTGGATTCCCTTTGGCCCAAAAACCCCTTGAGTCCATCTCGCATGCTCCTGACCGCCAATAAGGCCCCGACTTTCTCCATCCTCATCGATCCGGACGCTCCTCCGGCCGTGCGACACGCCGCCGAGGAAATCCAGCGCTACATCGAACGCATCTCGCTCGCCCGGCCGGCCGTGGTCACGCAGCCCGGTAACGCACACCGCCGAATCGTCCTCGTCGGCGAGAGCGCCCGCCGGCGGCGGCTCTTCCCGGAACTCGATCCCGCCCGGATGGAACGTGAGGCCTACGTCCTCCATACCCGTGGCGACCATCTCCTCGTCCTGGGAGGAAGCCCGCGGGGCACCCTCTATGCCGCCTACGACCTCCTCGAGCGGCTCGGCGTGCGCTGGTGGACGCCCCAGGATGAATTGGTCCCCAACCGTATGCTCCTCGAACTTCCTCCCCTCCGGGTCCAGGTCCGTCCACCGCTCATGTACCGGGCCCTGTGGTATCGTCATACGATGGATGCGGATTGGCAGGCCAAAGCCCGCCTCAACGCCGGATGCATGTCCCCCGTCCACCTCCTCGAAATCCACGGGGGCGGCGAACGATTCGCCGCCGACGCGTCCGCACACACCTACGAAGGGCTCGTGCCCACGGAACACTACTTCGACCGGCATCCGGAATACTTCTGCGAGGTCCATGGCAAGCGATTGCGGCACATGAACCAGCTTTGTCCGACCCACCCTGACGTCGCCGACATCGCCGCGGAGACGGCTCGACGCTGGCTCGAAGCGACGCCCGGTTGCCGCCTGGTCAGCGTCACCCAGAACGACTGGGGCAACTGGTGCACCTGCAAAAACTGTGCGGCCCTGATCGAACGCGAGGGCGCCCCTTCCGGCCCCATGCTGCATCTCGCTAATGAGGTCGCCCGCAGGCTGCACCGGGACTACCCGGAGGTCTTCGTCGACACCTTCGGTTACAGTTGGAGCGAGAAACCACCGCGCCGGATGAAGGCGCATCCGCAGGTGCTGGTCCGACTCGCTCCCATTGGAAACTGCTTCGGACATTCGATCCGGCGGTGTCCGGCCAACGCGCGATGCCGCGAGGCCCTGGAGGGATGGTCACGCGTCGCCCGCCATCTCTTCATCTGGCACTACGTGACGGATTTTTTTCACTATCTGACGCCCTTCCCCAATCTTCCCCCGTTGCAAGACGACCTCCGCTCCTACCTCGACGCCGGCGTCAAGGGCATCTTCCTCCAGGGCGATGGCACCAGCCTCGGCGGCGATATGTCTGAGCTCAAGGCCTATCTCATGGCTCGCCTGCTCTGGAATCCCTCTCTCGATGCCGCTTCCATCCGCGCCGAGTTCCTCCAGGGTTATTACCAGGAAGCGGCGCCTGCCGTCGATGCCTACCTGGTCACCTTCGAGAAAGCCTTCGCCGCGGCCGGCCCCAAAAGCCACCTCTTCCTTTACCGCTCGCTCTGGGACAATGACGCCGCCTACCTGACCCGCCCAGTCCTCGCACGGGCCGGACGTGAGCTCGAACGAGGACGCCGTCTGGCCCAAGATCATCCGGTCATCCTCGATCGCCTCGATCGCCTCCAGGCCTCTGTCGATTACACCGAGCTGTTCTATCACGAACGGCCCGGCCGGCGCATCCACGGAAAGTCGCGCTGCGTGTGTCCGTCCAGTCCTCGCCGCCGCCTCCTGCTTCATCGCTTCTTCCGGACCGTCGAGCGGGCCCGAATGACACACTATGGTGAGGACCTCGGGCGTTACACCACCATGGACTCCCTGCGCCGGGCCTGGCGTGAGGGGAGCGCCGGCCCTGTGACTTTCGAATTGAAAACTTCTGTCGCCCGCGCCCTGGTCACTCCTGGCCTCGGCGGCCGTATTCTCGAATACGGTCCCAGCCCCAACGGCAACTGGCTCGGCCGGGGAAGCCCCAAAACATTCGGTTACCCCTGCACCGGCGGCTACGAAGAATACGGCCTCCGGCCCCATCAGTCGCCGGGCTTCTCCGAATCCTTTCAAGTCGTCTCCAGAACCCGCTCGCAGGCCCTGCTCCAAGCCCGATTGGAGACCGGGCTGGTCATCGAACGCCGCATTCGACTGGACCGCAAGACCGGCGAGCTGGCGGTCCGGAGCCGCCTCATCAATTGCCACGAGGCGGACCTGCCGGGATGCCTGCGAGCGCATCTCGAGATCGATCTTCGGACTCCCCTGGCCGCCATCGAATTCTGGGTGTTGCGGCGTGGGACTTGGTCCCGCCATAGGGGAAATCTGGGCCTCGCCTGGTACGAAAACGAGGTGCCGGATGGATGGGCCTTCTGGTCGCCCGGAACCCGCATGGGCCTCCGCCAGTCCTGGCCCCGCGGTCACGTCGGGGCGGTATTCCTGGGCGGAATACCGGCCGAGCCGACCGTGCTCGCCCTCGACCTAGCCCATGGGCGCTCCAACCAAACCATTCCACCTCGCGGATGTCAGGTCCTCGCCCACCGGTTTCACTTCCTGACGCGGCCCCCGATGGATTCTCGGGACCAAACAAAAGGCGTTCCAGCCCAAGCGGGCAAGAACGCCTCTTAGCGAGTTCGCAAAGGCTCGCGATTTAACGGTGGGAATGAGCGTGCCTAGCGCCTCGGACCGCCGGGGCCACGGCCGCCAAAGCCGCCGCGACCGCCGCCGCCGCCGCCGCCGCCGCCGCCGCCGCGGCCACCCCGATCCTCACGGGGACGGGCCTCGTTGACCGTCACGGCGCGGCCGGCAACCTCTTGGCCGTTCAAGGCCTCGATCGCTCTCTGGCCCGCCTCGCGGTCGGCCATTTCCACGAAACCGAAGCCACGGGAACGACCCGTCTCGCGGTCCGTTATAATCGACACCCTCAAGACCTCACCATGCGCCTCGAAAGCCTTACGTACATCTTCCTCGGTCGCAGTAAAAGACAGGTTACCCACATAGATGTTAATCATCTGTTCGGGTCTCCTCCTGCAAAAAGTGCCTTCGAATCCCGCGTTCCCGAACAAGGTGGGCAACAAGCCAATTCCATGTCGAAACCGGGCAACCAGCATCCCGCGCGAGCCAATCCCTTACGGTTGCCAGTCGCAGTATATTAAACAAAAATCATCCGGCGCATGCAAGAATTCCCTGCAAAAAAAATGAACTATTGGACGGGGGTGGGGCAGGCCACATGGATAGAGTTCACAGTGAGGCCATGCCGGCCCGAATGGCTACCATCTGATGCGTCAGTTCGTAACGCATCGCTTCGCCTCGGAAGAAGCGCTCGAATTCCTCGACCATCAACTCGAAATAACGGGGAAAGGAGTCGGGCGCATACCAGGCAATATGGGGCGTGATCAGGGCATTGGACAGCGACCGCAGCCGGCTGCCCTTCGACAGTGGCTCCGGGTCGAACACGTCCAGGCCGGCCACAATCTCCCGCTGTTCGAGCTTTCTCAAGAGAGCTTCCGTATCGACCACGGCCCCGCGGCAGCAGTTGATCAAGATTGCCCCTCGGCGCAGAAGCCCCAACTCCCGCGCACCGATCATCTTCTCCGTCTTCGGCGTGTGCGGCACCTGCACGATCAGAATCTCGGCGTGCCGAAGCACGCTCCCGAGGTCCGACCTCCGGATGCCCAACTCGGCATCTACCTCGGACGACACGAAGGGGTCGTACACCAATAGCTCCACCCGGAACGGCACAAGGAGCTGGATCAACCGCTGGCCCACGTGCCCGCAGCCAATGAGGCCGACCCTGCGGCCGGTCAGTTCCCCGTGGACGAACTCGTCATTCAGGGCATTCGCCCACGTCTCCGTCCCGTCCGCCATGCGGCGGTGGATTTCTCCCGCATTCCGCAGGCTCAAGAGAGTGAGGCCGAGCACCCATTCCGCGACGGCCTCGCTGGAAGCGACATTCGATACGTCGACCAGCTTGATGCCGTGTTCCCAGGCGGCTTCCACATCGACGCCGCTGGCGAAACGATCGTCCCAGAGTCCAATGAGCCGAAGGTCCGGCGCATGCTGGAAGACCCGGCGCGTCAGCTCCGGGGCCAATTCTCCCCACTTCATCAACCCTTGCGCCCCCTGGAGCGCTTCGATGAACTCATCCTCGGAATAGGGAATCTCCCGATCCTGTCCCACGGGCCTGCAGAAACTCTCCAGCCGGGCCCAGGACCGGGGAGTGACCGATCCGTGATAAACCCAGGAACTCAGGGCGAGGACGACCTTCGGGGGCATGAGATGCTTCCTCCCCTACCAGAAACGCTTACGAGGCGGCCTTCCCTGCCGGCCCAGAAAGATTCCGAAAAGACTCTCGGAGAATTCCGGCCGCTGCCACCTCGTTCTTGAGCTTCGCATATGCTTCGTCCAGCGGCACTTCCGATAGCATGCCCGGAGCGAAACCACAGTCCGGGTTCAACCACAGGCGCTCCGGCGAAACCTGCTCCGCGGCTTTCCGCACACGCGCAGCAATCACCTCGGCGGACTCGATCTCGGGAAAACGGCAGTCCACGCACCCGAGTCCGATCTGAAGGTGCTCCGGAAGCTGGCGGAGCACGGCAACGTCTCCGGCCACTGGAATGGCAAATTCGAGCAGGAGCATCTGGACCCGGAGCTGGCGAATGTAGGGCAAGATGGGCTCGTACCCCCCTTCCGCCCCCCACCCTTTCCGGCCCCAATTACGGCGGCACAAGTGTACTGCCAGCGTCACTCCTTGCACACCCTCAACAATGGCATTGATCAAATCCACCGCCCGCTGCATCTCTGCTTCCGGATCGTTGAACTGCGCCCTCACCTTCTCGTCCACGAATACGCACAGGTGCGGCTCGTCCAGTTGCACGATGTCGACACCCGATTCCCGGACCGCCAGAAGCTCCTGGCGAATCACCGGCATCAGCGCCCACATCAGGTCCTCGCGTGTCGCATAGACCCCGGATGAGGCCTTCGGCTCCCACATCCGCGTTCCCATGAGGTAGGGAGACGGCAAACAGACCTTCGTCCCACGACCCGTGTGCTCCTTCAGAAACGCGGCCTCCCCGGCCACCACCCCCTCCCGCTTCCGATTCAACTTTCGGACCACGCACTTATGATAATGAAACTGATCCCGCGAAACATACTCGAACCCATCCATGACCTCGGTCACCACGTCGACGTACGATGTGCGACGCCACTCCCCGTCGGAAATGACGTCCAGGCCCGCGTGCTCCTGGAGGGCGATGACGTACTCGACCGCGGCGTCCGACCGTTTTCGAAACTCCTCGGGCGCGATCCTGCCATCGTCGTGAAGCGAGAGCAACTCCTTCACGAAGGGCGGCCGCGGCATCGAGCCGATCACCGTCGTCGGAAACAGCTTTGCGCCCATAGCCTCTCACCTCGCTCCTCTCCGGTCAGGGACCCTGCCGGACCGTCGGCTCGGGCCCGCCCCACGCGGTCATGCATTTCGTGCCTCGTATCCTGGTTCAGAAGTGCGCCCGCACTGCTGAACCAGGATACGAGCTTCCGTATCCAGCGGAAAAGATGCAGATACGCATTTCCGCTGTTGAAGTCTAGGCGAATTTCTTTGAAATGCCAGCGGACGGCGCCGCCTCCGGCAGGCTCGGAGGGCGCAGCACCCATGCTTCCACCATCAACGATGCCCGCCGCGTGGCGGCACTTGCCGTGTCGCTCACTCGTCGGCCTGGGACAACGCTTCGCTAATTCCCATCGAGCCGCACCTCCCGGCCCGTCCGTGCCGATTCATAAAGCGCATCAAGAATCTTCATGACGTAGACCCCATGCCGGGCCGTTGCCATCGGCTGGCGGCCTTTCTGGATGCAGTGGATGAAGTGCGATTGCGCATTCTCCTTCGGGGCCGGAAAGCTCTTCACCTGCTCCACGAGGTGACGCCCACCCTCTGACCGGAACAGCTTCACACCCCAGTCGTATCCTTCACCCATGTTGGAATGCTCCACGCCGCCGCGGTCCCCGTAGAGGACCGTGACCATCTCCTCCCGGCGCTCGCAAAAGGAAGCCCAGCTCGCCTCCACCTGCATCGAAAGCCCGTTCGCGAACCGCACGAACCCGCAGGCCAGGTCTTCCACGTCGTACCGATCCCCCGCCTGCCCCGGCAGCTTCGGGCCGAATCGTGCGTAGGTCATCCCCGTGACCGCCACGGGCCGGGGATGCCCCAGCACCCAGAGCGCCAGGTCGATCCGGTGCACTCCCAGATCGATCAGGGGACCCCCGCCGGATTTCGCTCGGGTGGTGAACCAGCCGCCCGCCCCGGGAATGCCCGCACGCCGAAGCCATCCCGTCTTGGCGTAATAGACCTCGCCAAGCCGTCCGCTCTCCGCGACCTTCTTCAGGTACTGGGAAGCCGGGGCAAACCGCGTGTTGAAGTGCATCATGAAAAGCCGCCCCGACTTCCGAGCGGCACGCTCCATCTCCTCGGCCTCGCGGGCATTCATCGCCATCGGCTTCTCGCACATCGTGTGCTTGCCCGCCTCGAGCATCTGGATGCTGACCGGCGCATGCAAAAAATTGGGAAGCGCCACGGATACCGCCTCGACCCGCCGATCCTCCGCCAGATCGTCGATCCGCGTGTAGACCCGCTTCACCCCGAACTGCTTCGCCGCGGCCCGAAGCCGGTCCTCGTCCGCATCGCAAAGTGCGACCAGCTCGGCCTCGGGACACGCCGCATAGTTCGTCGCATGATAACGCCCCATGCCGAGACCGATGACCGCAGCCCGAATCCGCCTGCTTTTCGCCATCGAAGGCTTCCTCCTCTTTCAGGGGCGTCCACGGCTTCCCGCCGCCTTCAGGCCTTCGGGCCGCCCGGCGGCTCGGCCGACGCCATCGCCATCTGCACCGCCAGCCGGATCGCCTCGACCATCGAGGCGTGGGAAGCCTGGTTCTTCCCGACAATGTCAAATGCCGTCCCGTGGTCCACCGAGGTCCGGATAATCGGCAAACCCAGCGTGACATTGACCCCGGTCTCGAAGGCCAGAAGCTTCAGGGGAATCAGCCCCTGATCGTGATACAGGGCGACCACGGCGTCAAACCGACCCTTGGCCGCCTGGTAGAAGGCCGTGTCCGGCGGAAGGGGCCCCTGGCAATCCGTCCCCTTCTTCCGGGCCATTTCTATCGCCGGCCGGACCACGCGTTCCTCCTCGTCGCCGAATCGGCCGCCGTCGCTCGCATGCGGATTCAGCCCGCAGACGCCGATGCGGGGTGACGGGCAGGAAAAGTAGCGCCGGAGGCTCTCGTCGGTGATGCGGACCGTTTGGAGGATCGCCTCCTCCGTCAGCAGGCTGAAGACCCGCTTCAAAGGGACGTGGATCGTGACCAAGGCGACGCGGAGCGGGCCACCCACGAGCATCATCACGTACCGCCGGGTGTTGGTCTGCTGGGCGAGAATCTCCGTGTGGCCCGGAAAGTGATAACCCGCCCGGAGAATCGCCTCCTTGTGAATCGGCGCCGTCACGATGGCATCCACCGCGCCCGATTGCGCCAGCTCGATCGCTCGCAGCACGTATCCGACCGACAGCCGGCCCGCTTCCGCCGACACCTGCCCCTGGGGCACCCCGCCCCGGGGGCGGTCGCCCACTTCCAGCACGGCCGCCCCGCCGGCTAGATCATCGGCCGATCCCACCGCCTGCGGCACCTCGGCCCCACCCTGTTCCCGGGCCGCCTGCTCCAGAAATTCACGGTGTCCCAAAACAACATAATCGGCCAGGGCGCGTACACCTTCCTCCTGGAGCGTCTTCAGAATGACCTCGGGCCCGATACCCGCCGGGTCCCCCATCGTCAGCGCAATCCGTAATCTCGACATGAGAGTCCACTCTCTCACTTCCGCGTCATGAGGACGACGAGCTCGCCACCCCATGTCGAAACAGGCATTCGAGAAGGTCCATGAGGGCAAAACTCAAAAAAGGCAGGATATGCAGGATGAGCCGGAAATCCAGTGAAATCCTCTGAAAAAAAGCCACCGGCGCGACCAGCAAGAAAACCCACAGCAGAAGCAGCCAGTGCCGGGACACGGCCCACCGGGCCAGTCCCAGCAGAGTCAAGGCCATGAACCAGCCGATGCCGTGGAAAAGATAACGCCATCCGTAGTCATCCATGAAAATCTCCTGCAGCCCCGTCACCACGTACTCCAGGGTCTGATAAGGGGTGTGCCATTCCCCGAGGAAATACCGGAAGGAATCGGTATCCGGCCCGCGGTAGGGGTCCGCCCCCTTCGGGATCAAGGGATGGTCCGCAAACTCGATGTTCCGGTAATACTTGAGGTGAATGTTCACCGCTACCATCGCGTCACCGTATCGCTGATGCCAGTAGACGAAGCTCGGAGTCAGCGCCAGGATCGGCACGACCAAAACCAGGACGAGATGCCGCTTGGGCCATCCATCCCGGAGGAACAGGATCACCACGAGCAGCGCCAGCGAGCTGTACGTGTTCACGCGCGTCAGGCACGCCAACGCGCCCGCAACGGCCAGAGCGGCCGCACGCCGGCCCGTCGGCCATTCCCGCTTGCCGAACCCGAACCAGGTGAAACACAGGAGCAGCAGCGTGTACAGCTCCAGACGGTAGCCCCGAACATTGACGAAAATGAAGTTCCTGTGCAAGGCCAGAAAAAGCGCCGTGAGCAGGCCGACCGGAGTCGAGAAGAGGTCGCGGCCAGCGCGCCAGGCGACCAGCACGACTCCCAAGGAGAGCAGGACGGTCGTCAGCCGGATGCTGAACGGGCCGGGGCCGAACAGCCACGTCCCGGCCTTCACACAGAAAAGGAAAAGCGGCTCCCGCACCTCCGTGTCGATGAAGGCGCTGGAGCGGAGCGCCAGGCGCAGGAAATTCTCGGGGTCCGGGTCCAGAGCCCTGGCCCTCAGAAGCTCGAGCTGCTCCCACCGCACGTCCAGAGCCACCAGCAGGATGGTCAGACCGGCCGGCGATTCCAGAGCCGATGCGCCCCCCTGCCGGAATCGCCGATAGGCGAGGAGGACGGCCAATACGAGGAATATCTCGCGTGCCAGGACGTCCATCGGCCGCTGCCCCACCGCATGCAGGATAACCCAGCCTCCGATGGTGAAGGGAAAGGTCACCGCGGCTTCGGACGCCGTGGCCAGGAAGCTGCAGGCCAATCCGTAGCCCATCGCAAAATCACCGGCGGTGTACGCCACCCGCGCGGCCGGGAAAAGCCGGGCCTGCTCCAGCAAGACCACGTGCTCCAGCAACACCTCCGGCGACCCACTTCCACGCCGATCCTCCACCTCCACCCGGAGACCGAACCTCTCCGTGCCCTGCAACTCATCCGTCAAATCATAGGGGTCCGTCCCCGGCTTCGAAACAAATACCGGAATCGTCTCTTGTTCCGTTTCCAGAGTGATCTGAACAGCGACATCCTCCAGGCGCGACAGAGGAAGGTCGAGCAGAAACTGCTGCTGAGGATTCCGGCGGCAAGCCAGCCGGAGGGTCCCCTTGCCGCCGGGCGGCAGGGCCAGCCCGCGCTGCTGGGGCAACCAGCCCGCGGATTCCACGCTCCGGCTGGCCAGAGCCTGAGGGAAAAGAATGTCCTGCACGTGGGCGGGGCTCGCCATCGAGGCCAGACTCGGCCAGTCTCGGCCATGGATCAGAGCCAGGCCCAGAACCGCACTCACGGCGAGGATCAGCCTCTGGTCGCGGGCCGGCAGCCTCTCAGTCCACGATGTCGAAAATGGCCTTCCCGCTCCGGGGCAGGATTCAGTCGACGGCATACGGATCGGCTCGGGCCACCAGGTGGAAAAGATCGCCCTCGCTGGCTTCAGCATCGGCACGCAGGCGTTCCAACAACTCCCGAACGTCCCCGCGGTCGATCCTGCCGCTCATCTCGAGGTATGCGCTCGCCAGATTCTTCACCTCCTCCAGGTCAAAGCTCATCCGTTCCCAGTGATTCCGGCCCCGCTGGGGACTGGATGGAAACGCTGGGGTAGACTCGCCCATCTCACGGATTTTCGTCAGCAGAATCCCTGCATTCGTTTCGTGCCTTTGAGCCAAATCCTGCACCCGGGCCCGAAACTCCTGATAGACGGCCATCCGGGCATGTTCCTGAAGCTGACACGCCAGGCCGTGCTCCAGCGCATAGCCGCGACGGAGCGCCTCCATCCCCAGATCAGTGCGGGCAACCCAGAACCGTCCCCACCATCCGGACCCGTGACGTGATGTCGTCGCCCTTTCCATATGCTCCCCCTTCCTCGCCGCGCCGGAAAATCCTCGCCGCCTCCCCCGTGCCCGGCACGGACCAGCGTTGCCTCCCCACCTGAGCATCCCTGTTCATCAGTGCACCCGCACTTATGAACAGGGATGCTCACTTGAAACCCCTCAAGTAGGGAGCCCGCTTGGAGGCGAAATACAAAAGTCACTCCGTAACTTATCGAGAAATTACATCACTCCAGCTTAAACGCTTGTGAATCGGTGGCTTATGGAATATCGAGCTTTCTTATTTCGCCTCCCGCAGGGGTCCCGTTTCCCAGCGGGCCCCCTGCGGGAGGGAGGAGTTTCTCATAGTAGACGAGTTTACAGGTGCGGGTGCACTTGCAAACTCGTCTACAAGGTGAATTATAGTAGGCGGCCTGCTCCATTCCAGGGAGGAAACGGCGTGAAACCGCTTCGATTTGGATGCATCGGTTGCGGCAGCATGGGCAACCTCCATGTCCTCAATTCCATGCACGTCCCCGCCATGTCCATCGCCGCTTACGCCGATGTCCGGCTCGAAAGGGCACAGAAGTTCCTGGGGCTTTACGGTGGAGAGTATGCGACGGATGACCCGGACAAGGTCATTCGGGATCCTAGCTTGGACGGCGTGCTGATCCAAACCGGCGAGCAGCACCATCCGCGCCTGGGCATCGCTGCGGCCCGCGCCGGCAAGCATATCTTCATGGAAAAGCCCATCGCCCCTACCGTGGATGAGGCGATCGCACTGGAGGTCGCGGTACGCCAATCCGGCGTCAAGTACCTCATCGGGCTCTGCAACCGCCTCGCCCCCGCCGTCCAGCGGGCCAAGGAACTGCTGCCCAATCCTTGGATGAGCGTTGGGCAGTGCACCGACACGGTTTCAGGCCAGGCCTGCCACAACTTGGACCTCATCGTTCACAAGTTCCACGAGGCGCCCATCACGCGGATTTTCGCCTCCGGTGGCACCTATTACGGACTCGATCCCCACCTCCCCGCGGACAGTTTTATCGCCACGCTCTGCTTTGCCGATGGGTCCCAGGCCTGTTACGTGCAGCACGGCAAGGCGTACAACGCTCTCCTGAAGAAATATTCCTTGCAGCTCTTCGGCAAGGACCGATGCGTGTTCCTGGCCAATCGTTACAAGGAGTGCCACCTCAGCACTCAGCTTGCCGCACCGGATTTCTCCACAACCTTCAGCGGACCCGATTTCTCCCCTCCCAATCCCGAAGGCCACTTCCGCGATGTCCGGGGACCCCACGGATACATGGGCCACCATGCCGAACTGGTCGCCCTCTGCAGCGCGATCCGGGAAAACAGCGAGCCGCCCATGACCGTCGAACATGGCCGGCACGTGCTTCAAGTGGAAAAGGCCATCCTGGAGTCGGTCCAAACCGCCCAGGTCATCGATTACCCCAAGTTCCTCGCCCAGTGGAACTGCCGACAGCCCGCCGAGGCATGACGCGCTTGCCAGACACCGCCTCCACCCCTATCATACGTTCCCTCTTCAAATCCAGGAGGCTGAAGGAGACAACGTCTACCAATGTTTTCTCGGCTGGGCTTGGTCCTACGGCCTCCTACGAAACAAAGTGTCATCTCAATAAGTTCGGGGAAGACGATCAGGTCAAGTCCATGAGGTATGAATTCCGCAGCGGAACGCGTCAGCGTTCCGTCCGAGAGATGCGATTTGAGGGGCCAGACGAAGCGCTGACGCGCTTCGCTACAAAAATCCGCGGAGCGCTGAATCATCATCGGTTACGAAATCGGGCGGGGCCGTCTCCCCGAACTTATTGAGAAGTTGCGAAACAACCGGGGCGAGCTCGGGATACAGCCTTCCAGGCCTGTCCCATTGGGAGGGGTCCCTTCGGAATACAAGCCTTCGACCGGGCACGAAATTCCAATGGGTGACCATTGCGGCCCATCGCCGCGTTAAGGGGAGATACCGATGAGCAATGCGTCCATCAAGGAACTGGCCAAGAAATATGTTCTGAATACGTACGGCGACCGTGACCTCGCCTTGGTCCGCGGCGAGGGCTGCTACATCTACGACGCGGATGGTAACCGATACCTGGACTTCCTGGGTGGCCTCGGCGTCAACTGTCTCGGCCATGGCCATCCCCGGATCGTCGAGGCCATCTGCAGGCAGGCCAGCACCCTCCTGCACTGCTCGAATCTCTATTACATCGAGCCACAGGTCCGCACCGCCAGAATCCTCGTGGACAACACCTTCGCGGATAAGGCCTTCTTCTGTAACAGTGGGGCCGAGGCCAACGAGGGAGTCATCAAGCTCATCCGCAAATACGCCAAGGAAAAGGTCGACCCGCGCCGAACCGATATCATCGTTTTTGAGAATTCATTCCATGGCCGCACCTTGGCCACCGTCACGGCCACGGGGCAGCCGAAGTACCATAAGGGATTCGAACCCCTCGTCCAGGGCTTCAAACATGTCCCTTTCAACGATCTCGCGGCCGTCGAAAAGGCCATCGACGACCGGACGGCAGGCATCCTCGTCGAAGCCGTACAGGGCGAAGGAGGCATCAACGTCGCCCAGGAGGGATTCCTGCCCGGACTCCGTAAACTCGCCGATCAGCACAGCCTGCTCCTGGCGCTGGATGAAGTCCATACCGGCTGCGGCCGGACCGGCTCGTTCATGGGCTACCAGACGTTCGGGGTCGAGCCGGACGCCATCTCCTTGGCCAAGTCTTTGGGTGGAGGGGTGCCCATTGGGGCGTTCCTGACCAAGGATTCCATCGGTGAAGTGCTGGGCCCCGGCACCCATGCCGCCACCTTCGGGGGCAATCCCTTTGTGACGGCAGTTTCCGAGGCCGTGCTAACCACCATCCTCGAGGAGGACCTCCCCGGAAACGCGAGGCGCATGGGCCAGTACTTCGCAGAAGAAATGCTCAAGCTCCGAGGAAGATTCGATTTTATCAAGGGCGTCCGGGGTAAGGGCCTGATCCTCGGTCTCGAGCTCGGAGTGGATAGCGATGCCATCGCCCATGCGGCCATCCGGCAAGGCCTTCTCACCTATTGCATCGCCAAACGGGTGTTGAGGTTTCATCCGCCCCTCATCATCCAGAGATGCCATGTCGACGAGGCCGTCGCTATCTTGGCAAGAGTTTTGGGCCAGGCCGCTTGACGGACTCGCAACTTCAATCGCGGCCCCATGGAGCAAGTTTTCTTGGCGCGCCAGCGCCCGTGCTCCGACGCGATGGTCCATACACCCATCCGATGCCGAGACGAAGTGCCGGGCAGGTGAGTTGTGGGACAGCCTGGTCTGCCCCCTCCCCTCCCCGAAAACGAAAATTGTTCGAAAATTTGCATGACAACTCCCAAAAAATGTGTAAACTTATATTCTAATGAAAGGGCAGGAAGGCCCCTCGCTGGATAGCGGACAGATAGAAACTGAAAATCCTCCCCGCAGCTTCAGAATTCCAGGGCACTCATCAGGGTAATGGTTTTTACCCCTGTCGCTTGTATCCTTGTATATCGAAGACGGAGGCGTATCGCTGAAAGCGGTTTTATCTCGCCTCCCCTTCCGGCGGAATGAAAATCACCTCTTCGCTTCTAGGGCCATAGCCAGTATCCCGATTCGACGATCGAAAGGTCGCCTGCCCTCCTAGCGGCGCCATGAAGCTGACATCCAGGTCAGCTCCGGATGCGAGTTGCGCATTTGCCATGCAATAGCTTTAGTCAGGCTGCTCAAGAAGGCATCCTGATTTCTTCTCGGCCCGGTGCGGTCAGTATCGTGAGGCTTTCTAGCGGGTCCTTGCTCTCTCTATCTGGAATCGACATTACCTGCGCCCGACGGTCGCGGCCTCATTTTGGCCTCCACCATACCGCGGCGTGATGGCTTGTTATCGTGGCCAATACCTCTCCCAGAAATCGTCGCTGTGACGAGACCCGGTTGAGTCATCCCTTCTCAGCCCAGACGGCTTTTGCCATTTGGATCTTGTTTCTTAGCCCTTCCCTTCATCGGCGGACTTGATGATGAGTTTCAATATCCGTAATCGCGATGGTTCCGGTCATCGCTCCTATGATAACCGGCGGCGTCATGATGCTCCTTCCAATCACTCCGGCCACTCCGGTGGCCATCATGGCCACTCCGGCCGCCATGGCCGACCCGGATATTCCAGCCATCCCCAGCAGGGCCGCCAGGACCGTTATTCCCCGGAGGAGAATAGCCCCGAGCCTGCCGTCTCCGTCACCGGCGTCCTCGACGTCATCCCAGATGGTTTTGGCTTCCTCCGAACCCAGGCCACTTTCGAGCAGGGGGCGGATGACCCCTATGTGCCTGCTTCTCATATCCGCAACTACCGTCTTCGCGCCGGCAGCCTCGTCACCGGGACGATCCGGGGTCCCCGGAAGAAGGAGAAACATCCAACGCTGGAAACGATCGACCGGGTCGAGGGTATCGCCCCGGACCAGGTCGCCAACCGGCCGTGGATGACCGAACTGGTCCCTCTCGTGCCGAACCGGCGTCTGAGGCTCGAGACGAAACCCGAGGCCAGGGGCACACGCATCATCGATCTCCTCGTCCCGGTCGGCATGGGCCAGCGGGGTGTCATCGTGGCCCCGCCCAAAGCGGGTAAGACCATGCTGCTCCAAGAAGTCGCTCGAGCCGTGGCCACGAATTATCCCGAAATGCCCCTTTTCATCCTCCTCATCGACGAGCGGCCTGAAGAGGTGACGGACTTCCGCAGCATGGGCGTGGGCACCGTCGTCGCGTCCAGTTTCGACAGTTCGCCTCAAAGCCACCTGCGCGCCGCCGAAATCACCCTCGCTCGCTGCCAGCGGATCGTCGAAGCCGGTAAAGACGTCTTCATGCTCCTCGATAGCCTGACACGCCTCACCCGCACGGCTAACGTCGCCAACCGAGGGACCGGACGGTCCCTCAGCGGCGGACTCGATCCTGCAGCACTCCAACTTCCCAGGACGCTCCTCGGCGCCGCTCGTAACATCGAAAATGGCGGCAGCTTGACCATCCTCGCCACGGCCCTCGTGGAAACCGATAGCCGAATGGATGATGTCATCTTCGAGGAGTTCAAAGGGACCGGAAACTGGGAGCTTAAACTGGACCGCAAGCTGGCCGACCGCCGGATTTTCCCGGCCTTCGACCTCTCCCAGAGCGGTACCCGGCGTGAGGAGATTCTCTATACCCAGGACGAAATTGAAGCCGTCCGATACCTCCGCCGAGCCCTCCTCGATAGCGCGGTAAACCCTACCGCACAAATGGAACAGCTTCTACGCCTCCTGGACAAGCACAAGACCAATGGCGGAATCATCGATGAAGTCCTCCAGGTCGCACGGTAGCGAAATGCTGTCCCCCATTTTCATCTGCGAAAATGCGTCCCCGTATTTCCCCAGATGAAGACCAGAAACGGATAAGCCTGCGTCAGCCGTTTCGCTCCTTTCTGCCGTCAAGCCCTTTCCCGCGCCTCAGCGACCTGCCAGGCGTGACGTGAAAGTCGAATCGCCCATCCTCTACGAAGACGCGGACATCCTGGCCATCGACAAGCCTGAGGGAGTCCTGTCGCACCCTAACCCCGGTGGGAAGCGCGGATGTTGCGCCTTTACAGGCCGATACGACATGCGGGACCGCCGCTTTGATCACGGGGGCCGATCCCTCTGGCTGATCCATCGCCTCGATAAAGACACCTCGGGAGTCCTGCTCGCTGCCCGTTCCACCGATGCCGCGGCCCGACTCCGCAAACTCTTCACCGGACAGGACGTCCGGAAGTATTACATCGCCCTCGTCGCCGGCGTGCCGGGCCGACCTGAAGCCGATTGGCGGGATCACATCGAGACCCGACGGGAAACCGGCCGCGTGCGTTCCCACGTCCGCTCCACCTTCCCACCGAATGCCGGCCTCCATTACCGCCTGCTCCAAGCCGTCCCCAGACCACCGGCCGCCCTCCTTTCCATCCAGATTCTGACCGGCCGGACCCACCAAATCCGGGTCCAGTGCGCCTCCCGCAATCATCCGATCCTGGGTGACCGTGTCTATGGCGACTTCCAGGCGAATCGGAAATTCCGGCGCCTGGCCGGACTGAACCGCATGTTCCTTCATGCGGAGCGCATCGTGCTCCCTCACCCGCGCACGGGCCGGGCCATCGTGATCGAAGCCCCTCTCCCCGCTGTGCTCGGCGAGGTTCTGGATCGAATAAGGACCCCTTAACAGCTCAGAATCTGGACCGCTTCGCAGGCAAACATTCGTCCAACCGGTGAGGGAGGTGGTGGGGAATCAGGAGCAGCATTACGAACCTCGCGGTCTCGTTTCGGTTTGACAGAAAGAAACAGAATCGGTACGAACCACGGAGAGCACGGAGAGCACGGAGAAAACCATCAAAGGTATTCCTCAGAATCCCTCCGTGTCCTCCGCGTCCTCCGTGCTTTGGCTTAGGTTTGCGTCCTCCAAATGATGAGGGTCTCTGGGCCTTGGTGGCTAATGAACAGTCTCCGTTTGGGGCATTCCAAGCCCATAACAAGGGAAAAGCGACAAAACGTAAGTGTTTGCGTAGAGGGCTCTTATCCATTTGTTTCACAGAAACCAAACCATGTCCACCATCGTCCCTATCCGCCATGCCTCGGAAGTTCTCCCGGAATCTCATCTCCGTTTCAAAGCCGACCTGACCAGAAGAATCTCCACCCACGATATGGTCTGGGGCGATCCTTCCGGTCCGCCCTCTTCCTGGAAAGAAGGCGCTCCCATCGGTAATGGCGATTTCGGGGCCCTGGTCTATGGATCCCCAGATAATCTTTGCCTGGCCATGGGCAAGACGGACCTTTGGGACCGTTCCAGCACGGCCATGAGCCATTTTCCTCATGGTCATTTCGAGGACCTCCGGCAAGCCTACCTCAAACAAGACCGTCAGCGCTTCCAAGAGATTTGCGAAAGCGGCCCCAAGCACCCTCGGGCCCACGTCACTACCGCGGGCATGTTCCGCCTGCACCTCTGGGACGGCGACCTCCTCTCGCGGCCACAGCTTCGAGTGTCTCTCTGGGACGGAATCGCGGCCTGGAGCTTCAAGCCGCATGGGGTCGAAGGCGGCTCACCCCTACCCCGTTATAAGAGCCATGAGCCGACGGGCGTCGATATCCTCGCCTCACGAGCGTACCAGGTCATCGCTATCCGCATCCACAAGAACTTCTCCCCACCCTCGGCCGTCACTTGGGAAATGTCCCGGTCCGAATATCCGCCTCATCCCCGGCCCACCGTGGGCCGCCGAGGGGCAGTCTCCTGGCTGCGGCAGCCCTTCTCTAACGATGACGCCTATGCCGTCGCCATGGCCGCAACAGGTGGCGAAGTCCAGCCCTTCATCGCAGGACACCGAATCGTCGGCGAAATCCGCGGGAATGAAACATCCGAGCTCGTCGTCTACCTCGCCATCGTCTCGACACGGGATTCCGCCGACCCGGTCGCCGAGGCCTGTGCCCGACTTGTGGCCGCCCTATCCGCCGGTTACCCAGAGATTCTCCTGCGCCACCAGGCCTGGTGGCACGACTACTGGCGGCGAGCCTACGTCTGCATAGGCGACCCTGCGGTCGAAAAGTGGTGGTACACCTCACTCTACCTCTGCGCCTCCACGATCGAGCCCGGCAGGCAGTCACCCGGCCTGCAAGGCGTCTGGATCAAGGAAAACATCCCCGCCTGGTGCGGCGATTACCACAGCAACGTCAATCTCCAGGCGGTCTACTGGGGCCTCTTCGGCGCCAACCGCGTCGCATTTCTCGAACCCTATGCGCGCCTCCTCGAACAGATGGCCGGAAAGTGCCGCAAGGACACCCACCGCTATTTCCAGATGCGCGGCATCCGCTTCCCCCACGCCGGAGACCCCGACGGCCACGAGATGACCGGCGGCAACTGGTCACACCTCGGCCTCAATCCCGGCGCATCGAGCTGGCTCACCCAGCTCCTCTGGCAAATCTACGACTACACGGGCGACCGCGAGTTTCTCCGAGGCCACGCCTATCCCCTCCTCAAAGAGGTCGCCCTCTTCTTCCAGGACTATCTCCGGTGGGATGAGAAAGCCGGGCGATGGGCCATCGAGCCCTCTGTCCATTTCGAGTGCCGGATGCCGGGTTTCGAAGGCTGGGGCAAGAACAGCCTCTATGAGGTCACCCTGTTCCTCGGAGCCTTCCACCGAGCCATCGCCGCTGCGCGCGCTCTCGACGCGGACCCCGATCTGGCCGCGCAATGGGAAGCTATCCTCGCCCAGCTCCCCGATTTTCCTACCGACCCCCAGACCGGGAGCTGGATCACCTTCGAAGGACGCGACGAGCGCATGTCCGGTTCGCACCAGTATTCTCTGCCCCCGGTCTTCCCCGAGGAGCTGGTCAGCCTGTGGCACGGACCCGAACCGTGGAGACAGCAGGCCATCGCTACCCTCAACCACCCCGCCACGACCAAGTCCATCACCGGCCACGCCTGGTGCGGCGGCCAGGGCATCCGCGAGATCATCCGGATGGGACAAGTCGACAA
The DNA here is from genome assembly GCA_016179685.1 of Planctomycetota bacterium. Taxonomy (GTDB): domain Bacteria; phylum Planctomycetota; class PUPC01; order JACPCR01; family JACPCR01; genus JACPCR01. The sequence continues at coordinate 52,712 of JACPCR010000070.1, forward strand.
GGCCTTCGAGGCCGCCCGGTGGTCCAAGTCCGACAACGCCAACGGATTGATCCACAACTGGGCGAGCTATTTCGTGCAGGCCGACCACGGACCCGGCATGTGCAGCGTATTGACCGACATGCTGGTGCTCAGCCTCGGCGGAATCCTCCGCCTCTTCCCCTGTTTTCCTACCTCCGTGCCGGCCGCCTTCCACAGCCTGCGCGCGCCCGGCGGATTCCTTATCTCGGCCGAAAAACGCGGAGAGACCGTCGACTATGCCTTGGTCCAAAGCCTGGTTGGAAATTCCCTTCGCCTTGCCAACCCCTGGCCAGGCCGCGCCCGCCTGAGGGACCGCAGCTCCGGTCAGGTGCTCCACCACTCCGCAGACCGCGATCTCACCGTATCCACGACGGCCGGCCAGGTGCTCCTCCTGGACCGCGAGGAAGCCCCGTTCGAGGCCATCCCAGCCATCGATCTCTAGCGAAACGCTGCCTCAAACCGACCCGTCTAGTTCGAGCGACCCATACCGAAATAGGATACGGCAAGCGCTTCGCTAACCTGACGTCATTCGATCCGACGCCTCCTCCAGTAATCTGGCCTGCGCTTCCCGTGTGCGATCCCACAATCCAAATGGCCTCTTATAGCTCCGAATAGAAAATAACATACGGAAAACGTCGCACAATAAAGTAACGCAAGTCAGTGGCATTGTATCGTGCCCCGAGCTGCGGGTTCTGTTGAATCCTTCCGATGGCTCGCTCGACCGCGGTTTTCAAATCCAATTCCAAGGCCGTCCTCTGTCGGTCGTAGAAGGCAATCGCCTCGTCCAGATCCACTCTGGCCTGGCTGTGGATGATGACCGGCTTCACGAATACTTCTTTCGAAGCTCGGTAAACCCTTGGCGGCCGGTTCGCCAACGGCCCTGCCGCTCCTAATCTCCTTCATCCTCCTCCCCAGAGCGAGCGCCGCTGCATCTCGAACTAAAAAATCCATTCAGAAAAAGTGCGGCACTATTTCTGAACCGATGGGCTGACCACAATACTGTTCAGTTAAGTGCACAAACTGTCGCTTCCATACCGTTTGGCATTGACGGGGTCGAAGCGATGTGTTGGAGGTACGCCTCCCGGACTCGTCCCGCCGGGAGGGGTCCCGCTGGGATTCAGGCGTGGTCTTCTCGGACAACGGCTAAAGCCGTCACTCCAACCCCTGCCCAGCCCGCTCTGGCGCTTAACTGAACAGCATTGGGGCTAACCACCTCCGCCAGAGCCCCCGCCCTTCTGGATGCCGCCTTCCGTCATCTTCGCCGGATCGAGGAGGGCGTCCAGCTCGGCACGGGACAGCTTCGTCATCTCCACCGCGACGTCCTTCAGGCTGCGCCCCTGGGCGTACGCCGTCTTCGCCACCTTCGCCCCCAGCTCATAGCCGATCACCGGGTTCAGCGCCGTCACCAGGATCGGATTCTTATCCACGAGCGACGCGATGTGCTCGCGATTCACCTTGAAGCCCTCGATGGCCAGATCGGCGAGCACGCGCGCGGCGTTGGCGAGCAGGGTCTCGGACTCGAGCACGTTGGCAGCGATCACGGGCAGCATCACGTTGAGCTGGAAGCTCGCCGACTGCCCGCCGACCGTCACCGTCACGTCGTTTCCAATAACCTGGGCGCAAACCATCATCATGGCTTCAGGGATCACCGGATTGATCTTGCCCGGCATGATGCTCGACCCGGGTTGCAAGGCGGGTAGCACGATCTCGGCAGTGCCTGCAATGGGGCCGGAATTCATCCACCTCAGATCGTTGGCGATTTTCATGAGGCTCGCTGCCACGGTCTTGAGCTGGCCGCTCAACTCCACCGCCGCATCCGCCGCAGACAAGCTTTCAAAAAAATTGTCGCTCGGACGGAACGAAGCGCCAGTCCACTTCGCCAGCACGGCCGCCACACGGCCTCCGAATTCCGGATGGGCGTTGATGCCCGTTCCAACGGCCGTCCCACCCAGGGCAAGCTGTCCCAGTCGGGGAAAGACGCTCTCCACGCGCTCTCGGCCCTTCCGGACCTGCGCGGCCCATCCGCTCATCTCCTGGCTCATCCGAAGAGGCATCGCATCCATCAGGTGCGTCCGGCCCGTCTTGACTACGTCGTGCACCGTGGCGGCTTTCTTCACGATCACGTCGTGAAGATGCTGCAGCGAAGGGACCAGATGGTCCTTCGCCTCCAGATAGGCCGCCACGCTGATCGCCGTCGGTATCACGTCGTTCGAGGACTGGCTCATGTTCACGTGATCGTTCGGATGCACCTTCTTCCCGAGGGAACGCGACGCCAGGGTCGCGATCACCTCGTTCGCATTCATGTTCGTGCTGGTCCCCGACCCCGTCTGGAAGATGTCCACCGGAAACTGATCGTCGTACTTTCCCTCGGCGACGTCCCGGGCTGATTGTTCGATGGCCGTCGCCATGTCCGCCGGCATCAGCCCCAGCTCATGATTCGCCCTCGCACACGCGGCCTTCACCAGGCCCAGCGCCTTCAGAAAACTGCGCGGGAAAGACTGGCCGCTGATGGGAAAATTCTCCACCGCCCTCTGCGTCTGCGCCCCGTAAAGAGCCTTGGCGGGCACTCGCACCTCCCCAAGAGAATCCTTCTCGATTCGATACTCGCTCATGTCAGACAGCCTCCCTCAACTGGTCGTAGACCGGGCCGGGGCCCGTTTCCCACCGCCAGCTTCATTCTGGCAGATTCCGGCAGGTTTGGAAAGCCACAACGACAAATGTCCTCCCCGCGGCTTGCACCCGTACAGAGGTCGGAGTAGAAATGAATTCGAAATCCGCAAGCCTGAAAGGCGCAGCGGATTTCAATAGAGGACATTCCCATGTCAGGCGCTCTTCCCTGGTGGCCGCTCTACGCACTTGGAGCCGCGGGCCTGCTGCTCGCCCTGGTCCCTTCGGCATGGCTGGCCTGGCGCGTAACGCTCCGCTTCCGGGACCGGGCTCACCAAAACCTCGCGCCCGCCCCCGGCCTTGCTCGCATCCTCCTGGCCTTTACGGCTTCTTGCCTCGGCTCGGTCCTCTTCGCCCTCGCCGTCTGCCTGGCCGTCCATTTCCACGGATACCAATCCCTCACCTCGCGGCATCTCGCCGCTGAAATTGAATGCCTGGGCACCCTCGGACCCGAATCGTTCGAGGTCCTCTTCACCCCCGTCCGCGACGGCGAGCGCGATGCGCCGCGGCGTTTTGTCCTGAAAGGCGACCAGTGGAGCATCGGCGCCGACGTCCTCCAGTGGCGTCCCTTTATGCACGCCCTCGGTTTCCATACCGTATACAAGGTGACTCGCCTCGAAGGCCGATACCTGCTCGCCTCCGGCCAGGCCCGAAAACCCATCACCGCTTACGACCTGAACGGGGGCACCGACGCCGCCTGGCTGGGCCTTTATCAAGGCGGTCGCACATGGCCCTACCGATACTTCGTCGAAGCCGTCTATGGCAACGCCGTCTACCAGTTCCCTGAAGTCGGGTCCGTCTACAAAATCTACGTCACCGCCAGCGGCCTCATGGCCGTCCAGGAACCCCGGCCGACACAGGACCCGCGACGGCCGAGGACTTAATGCATCGGTTGATAAGTTTGTCACAAGTTTTTGGCGCTTACAACCCTCACCCCGACCCTCTCCCAAAGGCAGAGGGGATGTTGATGTGATGTCACTTGTTTTTCGTGCCTCTTCAGCCCATCCACCTGAACAGTTACGAAAACCTTCTCCCTCTCCCCCTGGAACATGGCCGGGGTGAGGGAAAACCTGGGAAGAATTTGTGAAAGGTCCGCTTAACCCATGCAGTATCCCCAACTCCGATATGTCCCCGAAGCCGAGGATCCGAGCATGACCCTCGAGACGCGGGACCTGATCGCCAAGGTGATCGATAATACCGGCTTGCTCGCTCCGCTCGAGGCGTCCAAGGCCTATTTCAACCGATCGCACCGTTTCACCCCCTTCACCCACCACCTCGGCTACCATGGCATCCGTACTCTGTATCGAAAGGACGAGAAACGTAACCTGGTCATCCCTTTCGCCTCCTGGCTCAATCTCCAATCCGCCGAACTGGCAGGGATCGAGACCGACGCGGTGGACGAGCGCGCCTGGGCCGGCCGGGGCCGCGGCTGGCCCATCCGCATGGAAAAGGCCGAACCGGGCGCGCGCCTCTCCCTTGACCCTCTCCCGAGCATGAAGTTCAAGTATTCTTTGGAGCTTCGTCCGGCCGAGCCGGACGGCATCGATTTCTCCATGCGATTCGAGTTCGGGCGGAGGCCCGAGTCCGGCCCCGCGCGGTTCCGCGCTTCCTGGCCCTGTTACATGAACGCGTATGACGATGTGAGATTCTTCTATCCCAAGGGAACATCCGTCGAGAATTGGGCTTGGAGCAGCATCGGTGAAAAGCCGGACCTCGTTCTGGGAGAGACCGTCCATTATCACCATGTCCAGCAGGGCTTTTTCGCGGAGAGCCAGGCCATCCCCTTGGGCTACGGCCTCATCGGCGAACGAGCCTTCATCCTCATGTTCAGTGATCCCCGCGTTCGCCTCTTTGTGGTCAACGCGGGGGGACACCTCTTCTTCTCCCCGGTCCAGAATCCCGCATGGGACTTCGAGTGGGTCCTGGAAAACTACCCCCTCCATCAGCCCGTCGGCTTCGACGGCCGACTCCTCTACACGAAGTTCACGGGACCCGAAGGGGTCTTCCGGCGCTACCTCGAATGGCACCAGCAGCAAGAGTGACCCTCCCGCACGCCGGTCCCGCCCCTTCGGGGCCTGCCCCATTGGGCAGCGTCCCGAAGCGCTCAAGCGCTTCGGATACGAGAAACGTCGGACGCCCGTCACCCTTCCGAAGCGTTCACGCGCTTCGGCTACGCTCCCCACGTGCACGCACGTAGCCGACGCCTCCCAACGGGATGAACTCCGGGCGTCGCAACCGTCACCCTTCCGAAGCGCTCACGCGCTTCAGCTACACTCCCCACGCACGGGGAGGCAGGCGGCCCCGCCTGCCTCCCCTCCGACGCGCTCGCGCGCGTAGCCGACGACCTCCGGGCGTCGGAATGGATGGCGCGCAGGAGTTGACTTCGAGCCCTTCAGTTGCTATCTTTTCTGAACATCCGGCCCCGTAGCTCAATTGGTTAGAGTGCCAGACTGTCGATCTGGATGTTGCCGGTTCGAATCCGGTCGGGGTCGCCAAGAGACGGGCTGAACCAAAGGTTCAGCCCGTCTCCATTTCGGCCCACGAGCACAGCGGCGTGTGTCGGACCTGCCATGCCTGCAAGAATCTCGTTTCGAGTCTCCACCCTTCTTTGGCAGAGCCCTGGCCGTTTCGAGGAACTTCTCCGTTACCTGACGGACTTCCACGACGTGGTCGATGATGTCGCCTTTTTCACCGGCTTCACACACCCGCCGCTGCCCCTCGCGACGATTCGGGCCCACGCGGCGAATATGAAGCCTCTCTTGGCCCGATTCCGAGAAGCCGGCTTCTCTGCCGGAATCAACCACCTGGCGACCCTGGGACACCTGGATGAGAACCTGGAGAACTCATTGCGGGAAACCTGGCAGCACCTGGTGGACATCGACGGCGTCGTTTCGAAGAGCTGCTACTGCGCCTCGGATTCCCAATTCCTCGAATACCTGCGCCAGGCCTACCGCGCCCTGGCCGAGGCGCAGCCGGAGTTCATCTGGGTAGACGACGACATCCGGCTGGAGAGCCACCAGGCGGGTGTGACTCTGGCCTGTTTTTGCGACCTTTGCCTCACCGATTTTTCCGCCTCGACCTGCAAGGAGTGGACTCGGGAGGCGCTTCGTGAAGCCTTCCAGCGCGGGCCGCGAGAATCACGCCTGGCTCTGCGCCGGCAGTGGCTCGCCCACAACCGCCGCTATCTCGCTCGCCTCCTCGCTCACCTTCGTGCAGCGGTGGATGAGGTGGACCCCCGCATCCCTCTGGGCCTGATGACGGGTGAGACCGTCTACAGCGGACTCGGATTCGACGCCTTCGCACAGGCGCTGGCTGGTCCCCGTTCGATCGAGGTCAAATGGAGGCCCGGCGGGGGATTCTACACCGACGAAGTCCCCAGCCACCTTCTCGCCAAGGCCCATTCGACGGGCCGGCAGGTTTCGCTGCTCCCGCCGTGCATTCGCGACATCCAGTACGAACACGAGAACTTCCCCTACCAGCGGCGTCTTTGAGAATCGCCTGGGCGGCCGTGTCGCCGTCCTGGGCTATTACCCCTGGCGCTCCCTCCTTTCCCTCGCCAAGACCTCCCAGATGCGCGCCCTTTGCCGCTGGCTCGCGCGCGATCGCTTGCCCGCTTACGTCAGCAGCTTCCATAAAGCCGCACTATGGTGTCGCCGGGACGCCGGCGCGCGGCCCGCCATCCTGGTCCTCCCCGCCACCATCGACCGAACCGAAGGACTGCGCCTCCACGTCCTCGGAGATGACCCCGCGTTGACTTGCACGATGCTGGACGCATCCTCACGCACCCTCAACTCCGTAGACCGAGACGGGACTTATTCCGTCTTCGAATTGCCCCCTCTCGGACCCTGGCAGCCCGCACTTTGCACAGCGGGATGATGGCCTGCCCGTGCCTGCGGGTGATCACCCCACACTTTTTTGAACACTTCTCGGAACGAGCTGTCCATCCAGCGCACGGACCGTCCCGTTTCGAATGGTCATCTTGGGGACCATTCGCCTCTCCCCTACCCGCGTCTCGTTGAACGTATCGACGAACTCGAACCGGCCTTCCTGAAGCTCGAACAGGGCGAGGTCCGCCGCGGCGCCGACCCGCAGCGTGCCCACCAGTCCAGCCATGCCCATGACCGCCGCTGGAGCGGAAGTCACGCGCTCGATCGCCTGCTCCAACGGCATACCGAGAAGCAGAAACTTGGAGACCGTCGTGGCAAGGTCAAAAACGGGTCCATTCACGTTGTAGCGATGCAGGTCGCTGCTGATCGTTCCGGGCAGGACACCTTGCCTCATCGCCGTCTCCGCGACGCGGAACGTGAAGCTTCCCTTGCCGTGCCCGACGTCCAGGTGGACGCCTCGCTCGATCGCCTGGCGCACTTCCGGAAGAACCTTCCACTCCCGGTTCAAAATGCCCGACTCGTGCCCGTGAAAGCAGTGCGTGAGAATGTCGCCCCGGCGCATCTCCGCAAGAATACGAGGCAGAGGAAGCGACGACTTCGGCGTGTGGATCATCACGGGCAGGCCAGCCGCATCCGCGGCCTCACGGGCCAGCTTCAGCGCTGGAAGCTCGTTCTCTCCATTCCGGGCCAGATTGGCGCTCAGCCGGATCTTGATACCCAGGATGACGTCCCGGTTCTTTTCCACGACGGCGAGAGCGGAAGGCACATGCGCGTAGCGGATTTCCTCCAGTTCCCCGATCGACGGGTTGGTCTCGGCGCCGGTCACCAGCCCGACGCACGAGATGTTCAGGAAGGCCTTGAGCCGCGTCTCGCACACCTCGATCACGTACTTGCGGAAGCCCGGGAAGATGAAGGCGCCCGCTGTGCCTGCGTCGACCGCGGTCGTCACTCCCTTGGCCAGACAAGTGGGGTCCACCTCCACGCCGTAGTGCGACACACCGGCAAAGACGTGCACGTGAAGATCAATGAGCCCGGGCGTCACGAGCAGGCCCGAGGCATCGATCTCCTCGTCGCCGGGTCCCGCTTCCATCCGTGCCTCGACGGCGGCAACGCGGCCGCCCTCCAGCGCCAGGTCCCGCCTGCCGTTTATCCCGGCCGCTGGGTCCACCAGCGTGCCCCCCCGCACGATCGTTCTTCCAGACATAGGTCCTCCTTTCTTTCACGGGGCGTGATGCCCGAAACGCACCAAGGTAAGGAAAGGTGTCAGGTGTCTGGCTTCAGGAATCCTCCGACACCGGACACCTACTATAACATCCCCGCCCGCTCATCTCTTCCACTCTTCGTGGTCTCGCCTCATGCCATTTTGAATCCAATCCTCGAGCGACGCGTAAAGCACCGTGGACGGGCACTCGGGATGCTTCTCCCGCTCGCACGACCAAGTCAGATGAACGTCGGCGAACGCTGTGGGTCCGTCCGGTAGATGGAAAAGCACGTCATCCGCATCGAAGCGACGCGCGACCGCGACGGCCCGGCGGCCGAACAAGACGTGACCGGGCCCCACCTCTCTTTCCAGTTCACGCTCGAGCCCGGGAGAAGTGGGATGCCAGGGCTCGAGCCAGTTCACTTTCATGAGCGCTTCGTGAATATCCATGGGGCATCTTCCGGATCATGATTCCATCATAGCAAAGATGCAAACCCAAGGGGCATCACGGAGGAAACGGAGGACACGGAGGGCTTCTGATGAATACCTTTCCTGGTTTTCCCCTGCTCCCCGTGGTTCATACCGATTAGGATTGAGGGGTGACACAAGCGCTAAAGCGCTCACTTCAACGACTTACGCCAAAATGTAGCGCTGCCTTGCTAGCCCGGATTTCTCACAGGTCACTACGGCGCGCTCGATATCCGCCTGTGCTTCAATCCGTTGCAATGCAGGCTTCAAGGCCGCCTTCCTGGCACCTCGATCCGAGTTTGCCCTGAACGAGAATGGCGCAAGTCGTTCGATCCGAAGCCCGAAGGGCACATTTCGAACACACCGTGGTAGAAATGCGGGTTAGATGATGCAGCTACTCGGGCCGCTGATTCCTCTGGCTGCGGGCCTTGCGGAAATCCCACGGCGGAATCGGTTGCGGATCGGACCACAGGCCCCGGCCGGAAGCCCTTGCCTGTTCCTCCAGTTCCTGCAGCTCCGTGGCATCCGGCGCAAACTGCTCATACCACCAGGCCAGCCCAGCCTTCACCAGCTCCTGGTTCAGGCTCGCATCGTCTGGGAGCGTGACCCACGACACGGCGCGTCCGTAGCGATCGATGGAGACGACCCGCACGGTCACTACCTTTCCGAAAGCCAGTTGAGACGCAAGCTCCTTGGCCCGATTGCCGAAGGGCTGCGCTTTTTCAGGGCAGTCGATCCCGTAAAGGCGGATTTTCTCGGCCTTCCCTTGGCGCATCACGGAGATCGTGTCGCCGTCAGACACCCCGACGACCTTTCCGACGAACGATTCGCCTCGGCGCGGCGGACCGGCCGCGGGACCCACGACGTCTTCAGGCTCGGCCAGGACGGCTGGAAGCGCGAGGGTCCCTGTCAGAATCCAAATGGCGTACCGGCTCAAGCTGATCCCTGAACTGTCCCTGAATGAGTCATCCCGGGGCGGCTTCGCCTGCGGCGGAATTGCCCTGGGATGCTATGCAAGGTGGAATGGCCTTGCCGTTGCCACCTTGCATAACCCCTTGTACTTGAACGAGCTATGTTCAGCATGCGCAACTATCTCATTTCGCCCATTTCGGAGCCCTTTTAAGATAGTGAACAGGGAAGGTTCACTAATTTCTTACCCGGCCGGACAAGCGCGGGAGGCGGGCCGGTTAGCCCGGGTTTATCACAAGGCTTACCAGCACGCTCGATATCCGCCTGTGGGGGAATCCCTTGCGATTCAGGCTTCGCCCCGGCCTTCTTGGCATCTCCTACCGGGCTAACCCTGAGCGGGTACGAAGCAAGTCGTTCGAGTCGAAGCCCGCAGAGCGCGTTTCGAACACACCGTGGTAGAAATGCGGGTTAGAGGCAGGTGCTTCGCTACCCCTTCAGGCCCGTCAAGGTCACCCCTTGGATGAAGTACTTCTGGGCAAAGAAAAAGATAACGATAACCGGAAGCGTCATCAAAAGGCTTGCCGCCATGGTCAGCGCCGGGTTGTTCCCCACCTGGACCGAGAAGGCATAGAGACCGAAGGCCAGCGGATAGAGCCGCTGATCGGCCACGTAAATCAGGGGCCCCATGAAGTCGTTCCAGGTCCCCATGAAGGTGAAAATGGCGATGGCGGCGAGGCTCGGCTTGATGAGGGGCAGCATGATATGCCAGTAGATGCGGAAGAAGCCGCAGCCGTCGATCCGTGCCGCGTCCTCCAGGTCGCGCGGAATGCCCCGGAGAAATTGTCGGAGGAGGAAGATGTAGAATGCCGATCCGAAGGCGTGGCCCAGCCAGAGCGGCGTGAGGCTGTTGTAGGCCCCGAGGACTTTCCAGATGAGAAAATGGGGGATCTGGGTGACCTGGCCCGGGATCATCATGGTAGCCAGGAGAAGGATGAAGCAGAAGTCGCGGCCGGGCCACTCAAGCCGGGCGAACGCGTAGGCCACCAGCGAGCACGAGAACAGGGTCAGCACGACGTTCAGGACGACGAGGAAGAGGCTGGTGGCGACGTAGCGCCAGAACGGGATGTGATCGAGGACACGATCGTAATTCAAGCGCAACTTGTTGCAGGCGGCGCGCCAGCGGCTGCACTGCCTCAGTTCCAGGGTCACTCGTACCCGGTGAGGATCGGCCAGGATGCCGAAGCCGCGCCCGGCCTCACGCAGCGCATACCAGGTCTTGATCTGGGTGGGAAGGTCTTCAGGGCTAGGAAACCTCCACGTCACCAGGGTCCAGCCGAAATTCGCGAGCGGCACCGCTCGCTCCGAAACGTAACGGACGCCCGCCATCTCCAGGGACAGCCCCAGCTCGTGCCAAGTGTCATCCGGCCGAAGATAGAGCTGAAGACGCTGAAAATCCTGAACCCCGAAAGGGAGGCCATAGGTGCCTGAAAAGACCCCGCGGTCCCCCTGGCCGAAATCATAGGCGACGGAGAGGCCAGTCATCGAAGGACCCGCCAAGTCCCTGAACGAAACTATCGTCGGCGTGTGGATCGTCCACCTCCGGCTCATCGGAAGGTCAGCCCCCAGCACGACTTCCTCACGGGCCGTGCTCCGAATGCGGAGCTGCCCCAGCACCAGCCTGCGGTGCACGCTGGCGAAGACCTCTTCGATCGAGCGGCGGTCCACCTGGCTTTGAGCGGCTTCGATGATCCCGGAGGCGGGGCCGCTCCAGACCGCCGCAGGCAGCCTTCGGGAGAGCCTCTGGAGCAGGCCGTTCGAAACCTGCTCGGTCGCCGACTCGGCGTCGATGTCCGCAGGCGGTGCGAAACCAAGAGCCTTCACCTGCCCGTTGAGCCATCCCTGAATCTCCCACTCCTTGTCACTCCCCGGTCCGGAATGGTAGCGTTCATCCACATACGGGCTGCGCACACGAGGGTCCGGTGCGAGCGGCAGAAACTGCGGGTCCCGGCCGAACAGCTCGCGATCGACCTTCACACTCGAGCAGGCCATCCAGGCGAACGGGATCGAAAAAAGGATCGACCCGGCCGCCAGCAGGCCATACAACACCAGGGCGTGAAGCCAGCATCGGTAGCGCATGGGTGAGTGCGGAAGCCAGGATAAAGGTGAACCAGGAATTCTCGTCCAGGCGTGAAGAGGATTCCTGGCCTACACCTCGTAGTGAACCCAACGGCGGGAGAGCCAGACTTGAACGAGCGTGACGCCCATGACGATCAGGAAGAGAAACCAGGCCATCGCTGAGGCGTAACCCATGTGGCCATAGCGAAAAGCCTGATTGAACAGGTGGTAGACATAAAAGAGGGTGGAATTGACCGGCCCGCCCTGCGTCATGATGAACGCCTGGCCGAAAATCTGAAACGTGCCGATCAGGCCCATCACGAGGTTGAAGAACAGATAAGGCGATAATTGGGGCAGCGTGACGTGCCGAAACTGCTGCCACGCGCTCGCCCCGTCCAGGCTTGCGGCCTCGTACAGCTCCTCCGGGATGCTCTTTAGGCCGGCGAGCCAGATGATCATGCCGCTGCCAGCTCCCCATAGGCCCATGACAATGATGGAAGGCTTGCTCCACCGGGCGTCCTGCAGCCAGAGTGGCCCCTCGACTCCCAGGCTGCCCAGGGCGAGATTGAACAGCCCTCCCTGCGGATTGAACATCCAAATCCAGAGGATGCTGGCCGCCACCATCGGCACGACGGCGGGCAGGTAAAAGAAGGTGCGCCAGACGGCAATGCCCCGGACCCGCGCATTGAGGAGCAAGGCGAGGCCCAAACTGACCGCCATCGCCAGCGGAACACCCAGGACCATGTAAACCGTATTCCAGAGCGCCAGAGGAAAGAGCCGATCCTCCGTGAACATCCAGGTGTAATTCTGGAAACCGATGAGCCGCGGTGGGTTGAGAACGTCATAATCGCAGAAGCTCATGAGGATGGAAAAGAGCATGGGGCCCCCGCCAAACACGATGAAGCCGATCATCCATGGGGCGGCGCAAGCGTATCCGCCACGCCACTGCCGCCGGAAGTAGCCGCCCCTCGAGCCTTCGACCAGGCGGTCCACGGTCCCGGATTCCAGCCGGAGCAGCCGCCCGACGCCGCGACGAAATCTTGCTCGGGTGTCCCACAGGAAGACGACCGTAGCGGTGAAAAGGAGCAGGACCGCGTAGGCGGCGAAGAACCACTCCCAGGACACGGGTCGGCCCCGCTGCGGCTGAAGCAGCCGGTCCAGATCGCGCTGGACGATCGCCGTCCCTCGGTCCAGGGCCTCCTTCGGAGTCAGCTCGTGGTAAAGAGCCGCCTCCATGGCGCTCCGATGCTCGTTCCAGAGAAGCTGGCCCACCGGAGTGATGGGACGGAAGCGGGCGTCCGGAAGCAGCTCCTTGAAAATTCGACTCCCTTCCCGGATTTTCTCCGGCACGAGTGGATTTCCAGCCACATACTGCGCGAAGAAAAGCTCGTTCAGGTGAACCACGGGCGACTGGCCCGGGATGAACAGCCGGCCCTGGGCCTCGACTATCTCGCGATCGCTCTCGACCATGAGCCGGATCGCCCGATCGCTCGTCACGTGCCGGATAAACGCCCAGGCCGCATCCTTGTTCCGCGCGGTCGCCGGGATCGCGTAGGCCCAGCCGCCGTTCCACGTCACCGTTTGCCGTCCCCGCAGAATCTCACGGCGCGGCAGGGGCGGCGCAGAGACGCCAAAGCTCACCTCCTGGCCGTACGCCGCCAGGAAAGACATCTGCCATCCGCCGTCGATCTTCATGGCCACCTTGCCCTGAATGAACGGGTCCAGCTCCCCGCTCTGAAAACCGGCCTGAAAGGCACTCACCTCCGCATATCCCCCGATAGCGTCATAGACCTCTACCATGTAGCTCAAGGCCTCAACAATCCGCGGATCATTCAGGGTGCACCGGTCCCCTTCCGGACTCATGAATTCTCCTCCGGCCATCCAGCCGTACATGTACAGCCAGCAATTGCCGAAGTTGGGAGCGAAGCCGATGACCTTCAGCCGGCCCTGCTCGTCCCGCTCCGTCAGCTTGACCGCGTACTCTTTCAGTTCTTCCCAGTCGACGGGCGGGTGCGCCTCTCCCCGGCCATCCACCAGCCCGGCCCGCTTCAGGAGGTCCTTGTTATAGATCAGCGCCCGGTCGTCCACGGAGTTCGGAATGCCATACACCTTGCCGCGGTAACAAGCCTCGTCCCAGCAGGACTTGTAGTAGCGCCCGGGATGCGGAACGTCCGTCCGGCCCGCCGCGAGGTCCCTTTCCATGCAGTCGTCAAGCGGGATGAAGGCGCCGCGCGCCGCCCATTCCGCCACCGCGAATCGGTCGAAAAAAATCACGTCCGGCGAGACGCCTCCGGCCACGCTGATCAGAAACCGCGTGGGATCCGAGACCTGATCCCGTGCCGCGTTCTGGCCCGAAATCACGCGGTAGATGGGCTGGCTGGGGTCCCCTGCATGCACCTGGCGGCTGGCCTCCTCGAAGTCCCGAACCGCGTCCTCCATGGCGCCCCGAATCGGACCCCCGGGCCCCATAAAGACGATCTCCACCACGCCCGCGCGGTCCCTAAGCCCGGAACGCCGGCTCGGGTAAAGCGCAACCAGAACGGCCAGGAGGAACACGCCTGCCAGGATGGGTTTCCAGAGGCTCAAGGTACACCTCCCACTGGGCTCTCCCCGGGCTCATCGTGCAGGTCTCCCGTGAATTGCAGCGCCCGCGCGATTCACGGAAGTGTGTGTACTTTCAGAAAGTTGGCCCGAGGCCGCAACTCCACGGGCGACCCCGCCACGAGAACCACGGTGTCCCCGGGGCCCGCCATTCGACTCGCCCGCAGCCGGAGCTCCATCTCGGGAATCATGGACTCCAGCGTGCTGGCAAGCGGCATCGTCTGCGACACCACACCCCAGGTGAAGTTGAGCCAGCGACAGACCTCTGGCGATGGAGTGAAGGCTGCGATGGGGCAAACGGGACGGCATCGGCTCACGGCCGCGGCGGTGCTTCCCGACTGGGTGAAGACGACCACGGCCCGGGCCGCCAGCGTCGCCGCGGCGTGGCACGCCGCCTTGCTGACGGCCAGAGCCGAATCGGGAGGCGTGCTCGACTCCCCGCCATCCGCACCTCTCGACATGGATTCGCTCTCCACCGAGCCGATGATGCGGTCCATCACCTGCACGGCCTGGACCGGATACCGGCCCACGCTTGTCTCCGCCGAAAGCATGACGGCATCCGTGCCGTCGAGCACCGCATTGGCCACGTCAGACGCCTCAGCCCGCGTGGGCCTCTCCTGCTCCACCATGCTCTCCAGCATCTGCGTCGCCGTGATCACCGGCTTGCCGCGGGCTCTCGCCAGGGCGATCAGCCGTTTCTGGATCAACGGCACCCGCTCGATCGGCATCTCCACCCCGAGGTCGCCCCGGGCCACCATCACGGCCTCGCTCTCGTCCAGAATCGGGTCGAGGCGCTCCAATGCCTGCGAGGTCTCCATCTTCGCAATGAGAGGCAGGCCAGGCCGAAAGGCGTGCACCGCCGCACGGACCTGCCTGAGGTCCTCCTCATGCCTGACGAACGAGACCGCAACCGCGTCGATGCCTTCCCGGATGCCCGCCTGCAAGTCCACCAGGTCCTCGGGCTCGAGAATCGGCAAGGCCAGGTGGGCGCCCGGCGCATTGATCCCTTTGTGCGACGTCAATCGTCCCCCGCGGACCACCCGGCAGCGAATCGCCACACCGTCGGTGCTCGACACGGAAAGCTCGACGTTGCCGTCATCCACGAAGATGCTCTGACCCGCAGATACGCCCGCGGCCAGAAACGGGGACTGAACCGGCAGTGCCGCGCCGGCCAGGCCCGCCGTCTCCGCTCCCTCCGTCGCCAGCAGCACATCCTCCCCAGCCTGCAGCCGGCGGCCTTCGGGCGGCAATCTCCCCATTCTGAGCCTTGGACCGCGCAGGTCCAGAAAGACGGCGATCGGCCTGCCGTGCCGTTCAGCCGCCGCACGGATACGCCGGATGCAGTCGAGCCGCTCCGCTGTTGTTCCATGGGAGCAATTGAGCCGCGCCACGTTCATCCCGGCCTCCATGAGCTGGCCGAGCTTCTCATCCGTGGACGTCGCCGGTCCAATCGTGCAGACAATCTTTGTGCGGCGCATGGATAAGCCACCGTAACTAGCCCGCATTTCTCACACGATGTGTTCGAAACGCGCCCTGCGGGCCTCGACTCGAACGGCTTGCGTCGTTCTCGCTCAGGGCTAACCCGGATCGAGGTGCCAGGGAGGCCGAGTTGAAGCCTGCATTGTAACGGATTGCTGCACAGGCGGATATCGAGTGTGCTGTTGTGACTGGAGAGAAATCCGGGCTGGCAGAGGAAGGAATTTCACCGCGGAGGACGCGGAGGGGACGGATTTGTTTCGTCTTATCCGCGCCCTCCGTGCTCCCCGTGGTTCAAACGGTTCTTGTTTCTCTGGGAGGACGCAAACCCGAGGTGAACCACGGAGGACACGGACGGATTCTGATAAATACCTTTGCTGGCTTTCCCAGTGCTCTCCGTGGTTCACACCGATTTTGTTTCTCTCTGCCACAGCGAAGCGAGTCCGCAAGCTTTGTAAAACCCGCACCTGATAGGAAGCCTCATGGGAAATCGCCTGCCGCTCGATATCCGGTCCAGGCCGTTCACTATCCGTGGTGGCCGATATGGAGACGGCGCTTCAAGAATTTCAGGCCTCGGCTGATACCGCAGGATTTTCTCTCCTTGAACCCTGAGTCATGCACCCGCCAAGTTGTTCCCTGGCATCGGCATCTCCCTCCGCCTGAACCCGTCCGGTCTCGCCTGCAACACACCAAGTTGTGCACACAACTCCATGTAATACAAGGGTATAAGACCTAATCGAACCGTTTTCAGAAAAGACACACGCAAACTGATTGGCACGGTCAGGGGGATGTCATTTTCTTCTCATGACCATTCCAAATCATCCGCTGGTACCCTATTTGTTAAATCGGACTAATATCCTCCACTTACGAAACTCTTGCACGCTTCCATGGAAATTTCCCGAGAGACAGATTACGCCGTCAGAGCCCTGATCGATGTCGCTCGATTCTCCAAGGGACCCCGCCTGCTGACGCGAGACATTGCTACCCGCGAACTAGTTCCTTTCAGCCTGCTCGTGAAAATCATGGCTCGGTTAAGCAAGGCTGGCCTGGTGGGGACACGCCGCGGCCAGGGCGGCGGCGTGTATCTGCTCAAGGACCCTGAAACGATCTCGATGTTGGAGGTGGTCGAGACGATGGAGGGTCCCATCGGACTGAACCGCTGTGTGCTTCATCCGGAGGCCTGTTCGATGAGCGGCCACTGTGCGGCACACCGCGTGTGGCAGGCGGCGCAGGAGTTAGTTGCAAATCACCTGGGAAGCGTCAGCATCGGCCAACTGGCCCGGCAGACCGAGGACCTCAGGTGCTCCAAGGAGGCCGTGCAGCGGGTGCCCGTCTCATACCCGACAGGGAAGGAGAAAACATGAGTCTTCGACCTTGGTTTCCACTGGTGTCCTGGAGCAGTTGGGCCTGGCTGGCACTCCTTGCTTCGAGCCTGTTACGCCCCCTCCAGGCGGAAGAGGGCGGAGAAGTCACCGGCCAGGTGCTTTTCGAGGGTGAAATCCCGCGTCCGAAGCGCATCCGAATGAACGCGGACAAGGAATGCGACAAGATGCACGGCGAGACCAAAGTCTATTTTGATAACCTCGTGGTCAGCGAAGGCCGCGGCATCCGCTGGGTCTTCGTCTACCTCCACGGCGTCAAGGGAGAGTATCCCACACCCGCTGACCCGGTTCAGATGCTCCAGAAAGGCTGCGGGTTCTCGCCACACGTCTCTGGCGTCCGGGTCGGACAAAAACTGGAAATCCTCAACGAGGACCCCGTCCCTCACAACATCAACTGCACTGCCAAGTTCAATAAACCGTTCAATGAGACTCAATCCTCAGGCAACCGGAAGGAGCAGGTCTTCACCAACGCCGAGGTGATGGTCGGATTCCGGTGCGATCTCCACCCCTGGATGGGCGCCTATTGCGGCGTCACGAAACATCCCTTCTTCGCGGTGACGGACGAGAAGGGACAGTTCACCATCCGGAACGTGCCTCCGGGCAGCTATACCCTCAAGGCGTGGCACGAAGAGCTGGGCTCGCAAGGCGCTCCGGTCACCGTGACCGCTGGGGCCAGCCAGGCGGTCACTCTCACTTTCAAGGGAGGGCAATAGGCGATGAGGCGGGCAGTGGCATGGCTGGTCTTCTGGCTTGTCGCGGCTGGAGTGGTTGCGGCCTTTTATAAGCGCGTGCTGTGGTTTCCGCCCGCGGTCTCCGAACACGGGCTCTCCATGGACAGCCAGTTCAGCGTCTCCTTCCTGGTCATCGGCACCCTGTTTGTCGCGGCTCAGGCCCTTTTCGGATACGCCGTGCTCCGGGGACGGGGAAAGAGCGGCCAGCCGCCGAGCTTCTGGCCGTCGAACCCCCGGTTCGAGAAAAGGTTGATCCTGGCCATCGTGGGCGTCTTCTCCATGGGTTCCGAGAAGGCCTGGGCGAACATGTATTTCCGAAAGCCCTCCCCCGATGCCCTCGAGATCGAGCTGACCGCTGAACAGTTCGCCTGGAACGTCCGTTATCCGGGCGCCGATGGCCAGTTCGGCGACACGGCCCCGAAATTCATCACCCGGGCCAACCCGATCGGCCTCAATCCGTCTTCTCGCTCTGGGGGCGACGACCTTGTTCTTCTGAACGAGGTGCGGGTACCCGCCCAGCGCCGCGTCCGCCTCACCCTGCGCTCCAAGGACGTCCTCCACAGTTTCTGGGTTCCCAACCTGCGGTTGAAGCAGGACATCGTGCCGGGCCTGGCCATCCAGGTCGAATTCCTGGCGACGAAGACGGGGCAATTCGAAATCGCCTGCGCGGAGCTGTGCGGGCTCGGCCATTTCCGCATGAAAGGGACGCTCATCGTGATGGAGGCGCAGGAATTCGACCAATGGCTGGAGGAAGAGTCAGAGTAAAGGGCCCTTCTGGGAGAAGACCATTCCCGAAGGAAGCGCCACAAACAGGGGAAAAGGTGCATGTCGGAAACACACGCCGAGCACGAAGCGCCACGAAGCTTCATTCGCCGTTACATCTTCAGCATGGACCACAAGGTCATCGGCATCCAGTACCTCCTGGCCATGCTGCTCCTGGCCGTGGTGGGGCTCGCACTGACCGTCGTCATGCGATGGCATCTGGGCATCCGGACGGTGCTGCGGCCGGAGACCTACCTGTCGCTGATGACGATGCACGCTTCGCTCATGTTCGTGGTCGTCACCGTGACGCCGACGAGCGCCTTCGGCAACTACTTTCTCCCCTTGCAGGTGGGGGCCAGGGACATGGCCTTCCCCTTCCTGAACATGCTCTCGTTCTGGGTCGCACTGGCCGCTGGCCTCGTGCTCCTCTCCTCCTTGATCGTGGGAGCGCCCATATCCGGCTGGACCGCCTACCCGCCTCTCAGCGCCGTGGGGGGCGTGGCGGGGCCCGGCCTCGGGCTCGGCCAGACCCTCTGGCTCGTCGCCGTGGCCCTCCTCTGCGTCTCGTCCATGATGGGCGCGCTCAATTTCATCGCCACCACCCTCAATCTCCGGACCCGTGGCATGTCCATGATGCGCCTGCCCGTCAGCGTCTGGGGCTGGCTCACCGCCGCGGTCACCGGTCTGCTGGTGTTCCCGGTCCTTTCCGCCGGCGGCATCATGCTGCTCCTGGACCGCCTGGGCAAGACCAGCTTCTTCGTGCCCTCCGGGCTCTACCTCGGAGGCGAGGTGCTCCCTCACCAGGGCGGGTCACCCTTGCTCTGGCAGCACCTGTTTTGGTTCTTTGGACACCCCGAGGTGTACATCGTCATTGTTCCTTCCATGTGCATGGTCACGCACATCATGGCCAACTTCGCCCGCAGGCCCATCTTCGGTTACCGCTACCTCGTCCTCTCGCTCTTCGGGTTTGTCACCCTCGGGGGCGTTGTCTGGGGACACCACATGTTCGTCAGCGGCATGAGCCCCTATTCGGGACTTGCCTTCTCCATCTTGACCCTTTTCGTCAGCATTCCGGCGGCGATCTTTGCCATCAGTTGGCTGATGACGCTCTGGGGCGCCCGGATTCAGTTCAGGCCGCCCATGCTCTACTGTCTCGGCTTCGTATCCCTCTTCATTAGCGGAGGCGTCGGCGGCCTCTTCAACGCCCAGTCTTCCCTCGATATCTACCTGCACGACACCTACTGGGTGGTCGGACACCTCCACCTGTTGTTCGCCATGGCCGCCATTTTCTCCGTCTTTGCCGCCATTCACTTCTGGTTTCCCAAGATGTTCGGCCGCATGATGAACGACACCTTGGGAACGATTCATTTCTGGTTCACTCTCGTCGGCGCCTACATCATCTTTCTGACCATGCACTATATGGGATTCCTCGGCCATCCCCGCCGCTACGCGGAGATCAGCCAGTTCGACTTTCTCAAGCCAGCCGCGTCCGCACACACCCTGATTTCCGTCGTCGCCCTGATCACCGCCGGCGCCCAGATACTCTTCCTGTTCAATTTCTTCTGGAGCCTCTTCGCCGGCCGGAAGGCCGCAACCAATCCGTGGAACTCCACCTCGCTGGAATGGACCCTGCCCAACCCGGTCCCCTTCTCTAATTTCGAAAGGGACATCCCTGTGGTTCATCGGTGGGCCTATGATTTCGAGCTGCCCGGAGGCGCTCAGGACTATGAGATGCAGACCGCTCCCGGCCCCAGCATGGATGGGCAGACAGGGAAGGGCGTCCCAACGGAGAAATCCACGTGATCGCGCAACCGCCGGCGGGCCATCCCGGGCTCCTGCACCCCACCCCATCCCGCGGTGTGGAGCACCTTCTCCGCCGTTCCGACGTCCTCGGCCTGTGGCTTACCCTGGCCGGAATCTCGATGATGTTTGCGGCGTTCACGAGCGCCTATGTCTTCCGGCACGGGGTGTCCGCGGCATGGCCGGTCATCCCGCCGCCGAAGCTCACCGCCTTCAACACGTTCCTCCTTCTCCTCAGCAGCGCCGTCCTCGAGGGAGCGCGTCGGCTGGCCAACTCCGGACGAACGCGGGCCGGCCGCGGCTTGCTCGCCCTCGCCGCCCTGCTCGGCTTCGCTTTCCTTGCCGGGCAATGCATCGCCTGGCGTCAGCTCGCCCGCCAGGGAATCACACTCGATACGAATCCCCACAGTTCCTTCTTCTACATGCTCAGCGGCGTTCACGGCGTTCACGCGGCCGGCGGAGTGTCCGCACTCCTCTGGCTCTCCGGCCGGGCCTGCCTTCGGAAGGCCGAATGGCCGTTCCACGCCGTCGGACTCGCCGCCGTTTACTGGCACTTCGTCGGCGCCCTCTGGGTCTACCTCGTCGTGCTCCTGTTCCTCTGAATCGGAAGGACTCACAAAGAGCCCTGCAACCGCATTTCCGCGAACTCCCTGGAGAGCGACCATGACGTCCGAACCCGCCCTCGCCGCGGATTGGTCGGGAGGAAAATCGCCCTATGCCGTCAGCCATCTCAAGCTCGGCATGTGGCTCTTCATCGTAGGCGACGCCTTCACCTTCGCCGCCCTCTTCGTCGGCTACGGCTACCTGCGCCTGGGCCATCCCGAATGGCCTAGACCGTTTGACACGGGCAGCATCCTTCAAGCGAGTCTGATGACCTTCTTCCTCCTGTCCAGCAGCGCCACCATGGCTGTCGCCGTGGCCAAGGCGAGGAAGGGCGACGCCTCGGCCGCCGTTCAACACATGGTCCTCACCGTCATCGGCGGGTTGCTCTTCCTCATCGTCCACGCCCTCGAATGGCGGCATCTCATCCAACAGGGCGCCAGCCTGTTCTCCAACCCCTGGGGCGTGCCCCTCTTCACCGGCTGCTTCTTCACCATCACCGGGATGCACATGGCCCACGTGGCCAGCGGCCTCGTCGTGCTCCTCGTCATCGCCACAAAATTGAAACATCAACACGCTACCGCCGACCACGTCGAGGTCGCCGGCCTCTACTGGCACTTCGTCGACCTGGTCTGGATGTTCATCTTCCCCTTGATTTATCTTCTCTCCATGCGAACCCGCTGAGAAATGCCCATGAACGATTCCTCGGCCACCTCCGCCGAACATTCCGACTCCCTCAAGCCCTACATGGGCACCTGGCTCGCCTTGCTGGCCCTGACACTGCTCGAAGTGGCGCTAGGGTACGTCTCCATGAGCCAGGAATTGCTGATGACCCTCCTCCTCTGCCTCTCGGTAGTCAAAGCCGCCCTGATCATGGCCTATTTCATGCACCTGAAGCACGAAAAGCTCACTTTCGTCGTCACCCTCGTGGCCTCCCTCCTCTTCATCATGGTCGCCCTCTGCGGCCTGCTACCCGACGGCCTTCGCATGCTCACCCTCGGGAGGTAGGACCAAACACTATCATGGAAAAGCCACCGTGAATCGACGGACGGGTTTCCTGGCCCTCTTCTTAATGGCTAGGTTGCTGGACCATGGCGGCGATGCCTGGGCCCAGAACTGTTCCATGTGCAAGACCAGCTTGGCGGTCTCAGAGGAAGGCCGCTCCCTCACCGCAACCGTCCGCCTCGCCGTCCTCGTGCTCCAACTGCCTACCCTGATCCTTCTGGGGGCCATCGGTTACCTCGTCTTCTCTGCCGCGCGTCTACGCGACGGCGGGGCCTCCGATCCCACGGAGGCCGATCCGTCCACCAGCCCACCCCATGAAGGGGCTGGTGGACGAAATCCATTGACACCCCCGCAATACTCAGGAGAATGATTTGACGCGCCGCCCCTCCGTGGCCGGCGCTACGGAAATAGGAGTCCGGTGGCCTCCAGCCCCGCCCCTCCCATTTCCGTCGCCGCCCGGGGCGACGCAGCAAAATAGGCGCTTGGGGGCGCCAAACTTGAAAAAAGTTTTTGAGTCTGAGTTGCCCTTCAATGGATAAGAATTCTTTCGATCCCGATCCCGACGTGCGCTCATTGGAGATGTTCCGAGATGAACTGTGAAGTTGGAAATCGAGTCAGGGACTTCCGCTGAGCCGCCAGGGTTTGGCCGGCGAAGCCGGACCAATCCTGGCTCTGAAATCCGCCAGCCCGAAGGGAGCAGCGGATTTCAATAGACTCTAACGCATGGGAAACTCCGCTTGGGTTTTCGCCTTTTCTTGCCTGTCGTGCCTCCTGGCTTGCGCCGAACCTGCGGGGGGGCGCAAGCCGGGCAGCGACTTCGTGTTGCCGGTCACCTTTCCCATGCTCGAGATCGAGGTCGAGCATCCGATAGACAACTTGAAGGTCTGGCGCGTGGATGAAGGCAAGCGAGGCAGGTTGCTTTTTGATTCCCTCGCGTGGTGGCGGCGGTGGAAGGACTCGACCGATCCGGATTCGCCCCGGCATCGTCTCTGGCGCATCCGGCTCGGTGAAGCCCCCGAGCGCATCGCCATCTACCAGGAAGGCGGGAAGGACGCCGAAGGCACGGTCAAGAGCCTCCGCCTCCTGACGTCCTCTGGTGACCCCATCGAGCCCATCCCCACGCGGCCCCATCTCGAGGGCGGACGCGTCTGCTCGCTTCCCATGCAGACGCATCCACTGAATCACTTCGAGTTCGCTTTTCCCAAGGACGTCGTGGCCCATGGGAAGGACGACGAGTCCCGCTGGCCGCCCATCCGCATCGGCCTCTATTACATCCCTTACGCGGTGAGCGACCCCAGCATGGTCCCGCCAGGCTATCCCGTCTATCAGGTGAAGCCGGAGTTCGTGGCGCAGTATGATTGGAGCATCCCCCAGGCCAACACGCCCGGCATGGTGACCCGCGATCTTTACCTGAAGGTCAAGGCGCTCAATCCGGAACATCGCTGCGTGCCGCGTCTCTTCTACCCTTACACGGGCTGCCACCTCGACTTCCACTACGACCCCGAGGCGAGGGCCAAGATCGTCCAGCATGTCGTGGACACCATCGAAAAGATCGGACTCGACCTCCTCCACGCGGTCACCCTCAGCGAAGAAGAGAACGGCAATCTGGTCCGCGGGCTTTACTGGACGGATGCGCCACCCGACTGGGCAAAAAAGTACTCCGGCCGATTCGAGGAAGAGACCGGCCAGAAGTTCACCTGGGCCACGCGCCAACACATCTATGGCAATCGGGAATTCCTCGAATGGATGAAGCCGAAAATCCTGGGGTTCTACAATGGACTTTACGACGAGCTGAAGAAGCGATACCCGAAGCTGCCCGTGCTGCAATACGTCGCCTTGAACAACGACGGCAGCGGCATAAGCTGGCACGAGCCGGGAGACTTCAAGGCCGATGGCTGGGTCCTCTGGACCTTTTGGAATCAGCAAGAGGGCGTCGTGCTCCAGGCTGCGATCCCCGGAAAACAGCCGTTCGACCTGTGGATGCTGGAAGACAAGATCGCCCAGTCGGTCGAGCGCGTACGCGCCAGCGGCGTCCCCAACGCTGAAATCTACCACTGCGGATTCGCCCACGTCCTCCCGCCGGATGGCCTCGACGCCGTGGTGCAGATCAGATGTCAACGCCGCATGGGCATCCCCAACAGTTTCCTTTTTTACCCGCTCTGGGCCATGATGGACCCGAAGCCGGGCGACGACGGGTCCAGTTGGAAACAGGGCGGACGGCCTTGGACCGAGCACCGGGAAGCCCTGCAGCGCGTGTTGAGATACCGGGACGAAATGCTGAAAAACAAATGAGCAGGACTCGAGCGCCGTCAGCCTCCCGGAATCTCCCTCCACCCGGGCTGTAACCCTTCCACCTCTTGCCTCGTCTGTATACAATCCGTCATCCAGGCTGAGGCGTGCGCCTGCCCGGACCGGACACCTATTGTGCCCCTCTATCTCACCCGAGGTTCCATCATGCGACCGTTCCGCTCTATAGGGATGGCAACGTCCGCGGCGTGCCTGGCGGTCTCTCTCTTGGCAGAAGAAGCTCCTCAGCCCCCATCCATATTGCAGGCTCGTTCGGCGTTGCAGTCCCAGCAATTCGCCGTGGCTATCCAGGCCCTGGACGCCCATCTCGCGGCCAATCCTGCCGACGCGGACGAGGCGCATTACCTGAAAGCCCTCGCCTTGTATTACGACAACCAGCACGCGGCCGCGGCCGAAGCTGCGGACCAGGTGATCCAAGGCTTTAAAGAATCCTCCTGGCTGAGCAAGGCCAGCTTTCTGAAGGCTCAAGCTCTGGTCCAGCAGAAGAAGTTCAAGGAGGCGGAGGAAATCTACGAGAACGAGGCCTTCCGCCTGCTTTCCAAGACCCGCAAGCATGAGATCGCGGGCGTCTATATCCGCTTCGCGGACGCGCTCGCCGAGAAGCCTGACCCCCATGACGTCGGTGCACCTCCGCCCGATTACTCGAAAGCGCACCAGCTTTATCAGCGGGCCATGGAAATGGAGATCGGGCGTGAGATTCGAGACGATGTTCAGTTCAAGATGGCCCGCGCTCTTCAACTCGCCGGCAATCCCGGCGGGGCCATTTCAGCCTTCCAGGCCTACTTGCAGGAGTTCGATCCCGACTGGACCGGTGTCGCCGCCGGCGGCGGCTTCCAGGTCTCGAAACGGGAGAACCCGCCGCCAGCGGGCAAACACGCCTACCCGGCCCGCCAATACCTGGCCGAGGCCTACCTCGCTTCCGGCCAGCTCATCGTGGCGCGGCAGGTCCTGGAAGACCTTCTGGTTCTCCTGGGCAAGGCCAGCCCGGCACCGGACCGACTCGCTGGAGACAGCTTATGGCTCATCGTCCAAACCTATCAATTCCCGAACCCACGGGTTCAGGAGCTGGAGCTGGCCGGGCGATCGGTCCGAGAGTTTCTGAAGCGTTATCCCCGGCATTACCGCAGTGTCGAGGCATCCTATGGCCTCGGGGAGAGCTATCGCGCTCAAGGCCGGAGCGACCTGGCGATCGCGGCCTACGAGGACTTCATCAGCGGCAAGAACTTCGACCTGCCGGAGGGCGAGGAGGCGACGCGGCGCGACGAAGCAACGGGCAAGTCTCCTGCCGAGTTGAGGGCGGAATGGAAAATGCAAGCGGTCTTCCAGATCGGCGAAATCCGCTTCGCCCAGAAGCAGTATGAGGAGGCCATCAAGACCTGGAAGCGCTACATCATCCAGTTCCCGAACGGACCGCACTGGGCGGCCAGTCAAGAGGGCGTCATCCACGCCGAGCTCAACCTCGGGCTGGACGCCGTGTCCTCGCGGAACTACGACCAGGCCCGGCGCTTCTTCGATGAATTCCTCCAGAAGCATCCCCTGGAGCCCCGGGCGCGCCAAGTCCTGTTCATCCTCGGCCAAATCCACTATTCCGAAGCCCAGAAAATGGAGGAATCTCGGTCGCCCAGCCCGGACGTCGAAGCCGAATACCGGCGCGCCGTGCAGGAATGGACCAAGCTGGTCAGCAAGTGCCCGGGGACGGAAGAATCTTCCCTCGCTCTCTACCGCATCGGCCTGATTTACGAAGAGAAACTCGCGGACCTCGAAGAGGCCCTCGCCAGTTTTCGCCGGCTCACCTGGGGCTCGAGTGCTCCCGCCGCCGCGGCCCGCATCGCCGTCATGACCCAGAAGCAGCTCGCCATGGCGACCGAACGTCGGTTCGGCACGAACGAGCCCGCACGGGTGCGCCTGAGCGTGCGCAACATCGAGAAGTTGACGTTCAAGCAGTACCGCCTCGACCTCGAGGCCTACTTTCGGAAAACGCACGGCATCGGCGGCGTGGAGAACCTGGACATCGCGCTGATCCAGCCGGACCGAACCTGGGAGGTCAAGATGGACGGCTATGCCCGGTACAAGCCCCTTCAGCAAGAGGTCGAGATTCCCTTCGAGGGGAACACCGCCGGCGCCTGCGTCGTGAACGCTAGCGAGGAGGACTGGGAGGCCACGGCCCTCGTCCTCCGGTCCGATCTGGACATCATCCTCAAGAGCAGCCGGAGAGAGCTGCTGGTCTTCGCGGAAGACATGCAAAGGAAGCAGGCCGCGGAAGGCGTTGATGTCCTGCTCAGCGACGGTCAGAAAATTTTCGGCACGGGCAAGACGGGCCATGACGGCGTGTTCCGTGGCAAGTTCGGGGAACTGCAGAATCTCAACGACCTCCGTGTCTTCGCATTCCGCGGGGGCAGCATCGCCTCCAATGTCGTGACCCTCTCGGGACTTGGCTTCAGCCGCGGCCTGAGCCCCAAAGGTTACCTCTACACGGACCGGCCAGCCTACCGGCCGGGCCAGAGGGTTTCATTCCGCGGGATCATCCGTGACGTCGTCAACGGGGCCTATGCCGTCCCCCAGGCCGCCGTCTTCCTCGTTCAGGTCTCTGACCCCCAGGGACGAACCCTCTGGGAGGAAGAAAAGCGGCTTTCGGAATTCGGAACCTTCCACGCACAGGCCGGCATCGATCCCGCATCCCCCCTCGGCGTCTACACGGTCATCGCCCGGCGCAAGGACAACCCGGGTATCACCTACTCCTGCCAGTTCCTGGTCCAGCAGTTCCAACTCGAGAAGATGCGCCTCAAGATCGACTTCCCCCGTCAGGTCTACTTCCGCGGAGAAGAAGTCGCAGCCGAGGTCACCGCGGAATATTACTGGGGACAGCCCGTCAGTGAAAAACCCGTGCGCTACACCCTTCCGGACGGCCGCAGCTTCTCGGGCAAGACGGACGACCGCGGCAAACTGAAGTTCTCTTTCGACACCACGGGCATGATGCCCGGCAGCGCCCTCCCCTTCTCCGCCAGCCTCGAGGGAGAGAACGTCAGCGCCCGGAGAAGCGTCTTCCTGGCCCAGCTCGGCTTCAACCTCGCCGTCAGCGCCAGCCAGGAGCTGGTACTCTCCGGAGAACCCTTCCACGTCACCGTGAAGGCGACGGACCCGGAAGGCAAGCCCACGGCGCAGGACCTCACCCTGTTCGTCCTCCGCACGCAGCCGCCCAAGCCGGACCCCGTCCTGAGCGCCGCGCCCTGGCTGCCCGCACCGGCCATGACCTCCAGCGAGGTCACCGTGAGCGAGCACAAGCTGAAAACGGACCCGACCACGGGGACCGCCGCCCAGAAACTCGAACTGGAGAAGGGCGGCCGGTACGTGCTCCGGGCCGCCGGTCCCGATCGCTTCGGGCAGACCGTCACCGGCGAAGCCGCCGTTACCCTCTCCGATGCCGAGGACGAAACTCGGCTTCGGTTCTTCGCAGAAGCCAGCCGGTTGCCGGTCGGTGGCGAGGCCGACCTTCGGTTGCACTCGAGACTGGACTCGGGACTCGCCCTGATCACCACCGAAGGGGAGGAAATCATCCGGCACGAGATCACCGAAATCCAAAAGGGCTACAACGGCCTGCGCTTCACCATCGGGCACGAACACTTCCCGAACTTCAGAGTCGCCGTCAGCGTCATGGATGGCCGGGCGCTCCGCACGGCGGCGAAGGAGTTCTCCGTGGAGCGCGAGTTGAAGGTCACGATCAAGCCTGCCCAGGAGGCCTATCGACCCGGTGAGGACGGGCAGGCGGACTTGACCGTGACGGACCAGCTTGGCAAGCCGGTCAAGGTCGAATTGAGCCTGGCGGTCGTCGACGAAGCGCTCCTGGCCCTTTTCCCGGACACGACCCCGAAGATTCTCGATTTCTTCCAGGAAGGAGCAAGACGGCAGGCGGAGATGCGCACTGAAAGCACGTGCGCCTTTCTCTATACGGGCGTAACACGCAAGGTCATCAAGGCCTACCTCGAGGAGAGCGAGCGGCTAGCTCTCATGGCCAGGGAGGAGGAGCAGCTCGGCGCGGCCAAGAACGCGTTGAGCGATGTGAGTGAAGTCGCCGCATTCGCCAAGGCCAGTGGCGCTGCTCCGGCAGCCCCCGGGATGGTGTCAAACAAGAAGGGCATGGACCAGCTTCGAGCGCGGGGGCAGATGGCCAACCGCATGGAGAAGGCCAAGAGCGAGGGCAAGGCCGACCGCGATGCGGCCGGCCGCCGCGCCCTCAAGGAAGCCGAGCGCGGAGAGGCCGATGAGATGGCCGACGACGATCTGGGTGGGGAGCCCGAAAAGGAGACTGGCGAGAGCCCCGCGCGACGTGAGATGCCCGAGGCCGGGCTCTGGCTGCCTGCCATCGTCACCGATGACGCCGGCAAGGCCCTCGTCATCCTCCCCATGCCAGAAAATACCACCCTGTGGCGGCTCACCGCCCGCGGCTGCTCCGCGGAAACACTCGTCGGAGAGGCGACTGCCCAGACCCTCACCCGCAAGGATTTCTTCGTCGAGATCAAATCGCCCGGGACGCTCCAGGAGGGCGACCGCGTCCGCATCCACGCACGGGTGCACAACCTGACCGATTACGAGGGGCCAGCTAGCCTGGCCCTGACGCTCACCGGCGGGAAGGAGCCCGTGAGGCTCGTCCAGCAGGCCCTCGTGAAGAAGCAGTCGAGTACGGAGGCGCTGTTCGACGCTGCCGTCATTCCAGCGGCGTTGCAGATGACCCTCGAAGTGCGCGTGCAGGCGGGCCCACACCAGGATGCCCTGGTCCGCAGCCTCCCGATCCGGCCCTGGGGCATCGAATACGCCGGGCACGCCGGGGGCACGGCCACCGGTGACGCCAGCGCCACCCTTGAGCTCCCGCCCGGCCAGAAATACACCTCCACCTGGATGACTTTGTCCGTGGGGCCGAGCCTCAGGCGCGCCGTGCTTGACCTCGCCCTCGGAAACCTCCCGGTCCCTCGGCACGCCGAAGACGGGAAACGCTCATTGACAGCGGACGCCCTCGTGCCCCTTCCCCCGACCCGATGGGACGGTTTCGTCGGCAGCGAGCTGCTCGCCGTCGTCGGCGGCCTCGAATATGCCAGGGCCGTGCAGGCGACTCCAGAAGACCAGCGCCGACTCGTCGAACGAGCGCGAGCGCTGGTCAGCGGTCTCGTCGTCTCCCAGCTTCCCGACGGGGGCTGGAGCTGGTCGCCTCAGTCGAACGCGGCGGACTGGGCCGTGACGAGCGTGACGTTTTGGGCCCTATCCCGATGCCGTCAGGCGGGCGTCGCCGTTCATCCCGACTCCCTCCAACGCGCTCAAGGCTTCCTGAACCAGGCCTTCCAGCGAGCCGCCGCCACGGACAACGACTCGAAGGCGGCGATTCTCCATGCCCTCTCCACCGCCAACGCAGCCGATTTCGCCCACGTCAATCGCCTGCACCGCGAGCGCAACAATCTGAGCGCGCCCGCACTGGCTTACACCGCCCTTAGCTTCGCCAACGCCGGCCGGAACGAGCTCGCAGGAGAAGTCCTCGACGTCCTGGAGGCCAGGGCCAAGTCCACACCCGTCGATAACCGCCCGGTCTGCTACTGGGAGGGAGCGGCCAGCCACCCCTGGCTCAATGACTCCATCGAGACCACCGCTCTGACGCTCCTCGCCCTCGCCCGTGTCAGGCCCCAGTCCCCGAACGCCAAAGCGGCCGCCGAATTCCTCCTCCACCATCGGGGCTGCGGCGGATTCGCTCCGGCGAAGGCGCATGGACCGGCCGTCGCCGCTCTCGCCGCCTACTTCGGCCAGGCTCAGTACGCCCCTACCGACTCCCGGATCACCGTCCAGGTGAATGGCCGCCCGCTCCGCACCCTGGAAAACCGCGGGGAACAGCCGACGGTCCTGCTGGCCGTGCCCGCCGAGATGATCCAGGAAGGCCGAAATCTCGTGGAGTTCAAGCTGGAAGGCCGCGGTGAATACGCCTATGCCGCCACCCTCTGGGGATTCTCACCCGACTTGAAGGACCCAGCGTCCTGGGCACACCCGTACGTTGTTCAGCGCCACTACTTCCATGCCCCGCTCGAGTACCGCGGCCTGCCGCTGCCCAACGCACCCAGCACCTCACCGGTCCATAAGCTCGAGATCGGCCAGAGAGCCCATGTCCTTCTGGACCTCTACGAGACCGGCTACAACGGTTACCTGGTGCTCGAGGAGCCTCTGCCCGCGGGAACGATGCTCGTCGATGGATCGCTTGCCGGCAACTTCACCCATTTCGATGTCGACCAGTCCAGAATCCGAATCCACTTCCCGCCCGGCCATTACCTCCAGGACCTCCGCTACCAGCTCGTGGGCTACGCCTCCGGCGATTACCGCGTCCTGCCAACCGTGCTCCGCGATGCGGTGAATCCGGGCCGGATGCGCGTCGGTCCCAGCGCACAGATCGGGGTCATGCAGCCAGGGGAGACGTCGTCGGACCCCTACGCCATGAATGACGCGGAACGATACGCCCTCGGCGAGGCCTATTTCCGGGACGGCCGATACGATGACGCACTCCGCTATCTGGCCGAGCTTTTCCAGCGCAACCGGACCTATAGCGAGCGAGAGGTCGCCCGAATGCTCCTGTGGATTTACACCTCCGAGGGCTATTACGACGCCCGGCGCATCGTCGAACGGTTCGAAGTGCTCAGGGAACGCTACCCTGACCTCTATATTCCTTTTGACAAGATTCTGCTCGTGGGGAAGGCTTACCGGGACATCGGCGAGTTCGAACGCGCCGGGCTCGTCTTCCGGGCCACCATCGACGCCAGCTTCCTCAACGACTCGAATGTCAGCGCCGTGCTGCAGGACGAGGGCCAATTCCTGGCCTCCGTCGACTATCAGCATGGCCTCTGGCGCGAGTACCCGGATACGGCCGAGGTAGTCTCCGCTTACTTTGGTCTGTCCCAAGCCCTCTACCAACAGGCCGCCCAGGCCCAACTGCTGGCCCGCAAGGAGAAAGAGGTCGCCCTCTCCAGGGGTCCGAAACCCGCTGCCGCCGCCAAGCCCAGGATTCCGAATCGCATCGAGATGCTCAAAGAGACCCTCCAGATGCTCTCGACGTTCGTCACGCTTTACCCGGGCAACCCCCTGGCCGATGACGCCGCCTTCAGCATGGCCAACGGCTTCCTGGACCTCAAGGATTACGCCACGGTGGTGCGCCTCTCTGAGACCTTCCAGCCGCGCTACGAGAAGAGCCCGTTCACCAGCAGCTTCCAGTACATGGTCGCCCTCGGACATTTCTGGCAGCGCCATGACGAGGACGCCCTCAAGGCCGCCCTGACCGTCGCCAATGGCGACAGCCGCGACCGGGACTTCGCCCGCTACATCGTCGGCCAGATTTACCACGCCGGAGGCAAGCCTGAAGAGGCCATCCGATGGTACGATACCGTTAAACACCTCTATTCCGACGCCCAGGAAGCCATCCAGTACTTCGCCGAGAAACGCATCGGCCTCGATGAGGTCAGCGTGTTCCGCCCCGGCCAGCCCGTCGGCCTCAAGCTCAAGTACCGCAACCTCAAGGACGCCTTCCTCCAGGTCTATCGAGTGGACCTCATGAAGCTTTACCTGCGCGAAAAGAACCTCACCAACGTCACCAAGGTCAGCCTCGCTGGCATCAAGCCCGAGGCGGAACAGACGGTCAAGCTGGGTGAAGGTCGAGATTACGGCGACCGGGAAAAGGTGGCGGACCTTCCCCTGAAGAATGAAGGGGCCTACTTGATCATCTGCCGCGGCGAGGACCTCTTCGCCAGCGGGCTCGTCCTCATCACGCCGCTCAAAATCGAGGTGCAGGAGGACCCCCTGAGCGGGCGCGTCCGCGCCAATGTGCTGGATGCCGTCAAGGGAGGCTACTCCGCCAACATCCACGTCAAGGCCATCGGAAGCGAAGACACCGAGTTCCGCGGCGGTGAAACGGACCTCAGAGGGCTTTTCATCGCCGACAACCTCCGGGGAAAGGCAACTGTCATCGCCCGGCACGGCGACTCCCGCTACGCCTTCTACCGCGGGGAGCAATGGCTCGGTCAGCCCGGCCCAGCAGGTGGACAGCCTCAGCCGCCGCCATCGCCACGCCCGTCCCACGACTACGAGTCCAACCTGCGAGACAGCCTCCGCAGCCTCCAGCAGCAGAATGTCCAGCAGTTCGACCAGTTGCGGCGCACGCGCTCGGGTGGTGTCCAGGTCCAGAAGGCCCTCTAGCATCCCTGTTAAGAGGTGCACCCGCACTTCTGAACAGGCATACGAACCCGGGTTTCTCACAAGGCGTACCAGAACGACCGATATTCG
Organism: Planctomycetota bacterium; assembly: GCA_016179685.1. Classification (GTDB taxonomy): domain Bacteria; phylum Planctomycetota; class PUPC01; order JACPCR01; family JACPCR01; genus JACPCR01. The sequence continues at coordinate 84,939 of JACPCR010000070.1, forward strand.
CCTGTGCAGGAATCCCTTGCAATTCAGGCCTCGCCCCGGCCCTTTCGGCATCTCGTTCAGGGCTAACTCGTTTGCCAGTGCGGAAGTGCCGGCCCACTTCCATGCTGGCAATCCTCCATGAAATTCGCGTATGATATTCTCCTCCCTCAGTTCGTGGAATGGCCCCTCATGCCTGCGTGACGAAAACTTATGCCCAGTCTGCCGCCCAACAATGCACACCCTCTTGAATCCTCCGGCGAACCGCTGCTGCCCAGGTCCTTGCCCCCGTCCCGGAGACAAGACGGCATCCGGCATCCGACCTTCCTCATCCTGGCCCTCACCGCCTCTCTCGCCTGCTCCGTCTCCTTCTCCGAGGTGGCCGCGCCGGTCACCGCCTCGCCCCACGACGCCGCGCAAACCCCGCTAAAGCCCCCGGCAACTCCGGGGCCCATTTACGAGGTGCGCAAAAACCCCTTCCGGATCGAAGTGAGCCTGGAAGCCGTTCTCGAGGCCGAAAAAATGACACCCGTCTCCTTCTGGCCAGAGGCCTGGGAAGACTTGGTTGTCCTCAAGGCAGTGGAACAAGGCGAGGAAGTGCAGAAGGGCGATGTCCTCGTCCAGATCGATGCCCGCAAGCTCGATGAGGTGATCGACGACCTGGAGTCCCAGAGGGCGCTCGGGGAGGCCACGCAGAGGCTCGGATTGGCCGAGCTTGCCGCGATGGAGAAGTCCGCGCCCGTCGAGGTCGAGGTCGCCGGGCGCGCACGAAAGATCGCTGAAGAGGACCTCAAGACCTTCCAAGACGTGGACAGGCCATGGGAGGAAAAATGGGCGGATCAGCGGGTCAAGTGGACGAGCCAGTGGCTCGAATACGACCTCGAGGAACTTCGCCAGCTCGAAAAGATGTACCGGGCCGATGAGCTGACGGAAGAAACAGAGGAGATCATCCTGAAGCGCCAGCGAAACGAGGTGGAGCGGACGCGCTTTTATCTGGAATCCGCCAAGGTCGCCCGGGACCAGGCCATCCACCTCTACTTGCCGCGGGAGGATGAGAGCCGAAAGCTCGATTCATGCCAGCAGTCCCTCGCCTGGGAGAAAACCCAGAACCTCCTCCCCATCCAGATCGAACGGAAGCGCGCCGAGGTGGCCAAGCTGCAGCGTGACCGGAAAAAAGCCGAGGAACGACTAAAGAAACTGAGAAAAGACCGAGAGGCCCTCCGCATCACCGCACCCGCCAGCGGCATCGTCTTCTATGGCCCCTGCCTCCGTGGTCGCTGGCCCCATGTCCAGGCCATGACCGTCAAACTGATTCCAGGCGGACGCATCGTACCTCGTGAAATCTTTATCACCGTTGTGGAGGCGAGGCCGCTCTTCGCACGCGCTGAAATCGGTGAAGCCGACCTCCACCATCTCCGAACGGGACTCGAGGGAAAGGCCATTCCCACCGGCTTTCCCGACCTCAAGGTTCCGGCGGAAATCGACGCCATCAGCAGCGTGCCAGAGGAGCAGGGGAAATTTGACGCCCGTATCTTCCTCCGACTCGATTCGAACGGCCAGAAACTGATGCCCGGTATGACCTGCCGTATCCGTTTCGCCCCGTACGTAAAAAAAGAGGCCCTGACCGTTCCGGCGGCCGCCCTGTTCCCCGACGAGATCGATCCGGAGACCCATTACGTTTTCCGCGCCCGTGAGGACGGCGGCCACGAGAAACTGAAAGTCGAAGTCGGAAAACGCACGCCGGAAAAGGTGGAGGTCCTCAGGGGCCTCAGCGAAGGCGACCGCCTCCTGCTCCAGAATCCGGAACAGCAGCCGGAGACTCCACCGAAGCCGGGCAGCAAGTAGCCTTCTGCGCCGAGGGCGAGCCAAGAAGAACCCGCCGTGCGCCGTTTCATGCCTTTAGAACCGGGAATTGATTCCAGGATGCCGCCGGGCCAGAGGACACCCATTCCACCGCGTGCCCTGCTCCAGCACGATTCTGCAACCCCATGGAAAACCCTCTTCACGAGGGCCGCCCTCCTCCTGGCCTTCCTCACCCACACACCCCTCCTGCCCGGGGAAAATCTGGAGGGCAGGCCCCTCCGAACCGATGGCATGGACGCCCCGCCCGCTCCCGTGGAATCCGTGTCGACGGAATCCGTCGCTGAGGCTATACAAAGGGGCATCCAGTTCCTTCTTGCCGACCAGAATGAGGACGGGTCCTGGGGGTCTCCGCACCGCACGAAGGGACTCAACATCTATGCACCCGTGCCCGGCGCACACCATGCCTTCGGCGCAGCCGTCACCTCCCTCTGTCTCTCGGCCATGCTCGAAACGGGGAACGGGTCCCCCCATGCCAAGGTCGCCATCGAGCGTGGCGAAGCCTGGCTGCTCGAGAATCTCCCTCAAGTCCGCCGGGCCGATCCGACGGCACTCTACAATACGTGGGCCCACGCCTATGCCATCCAGGCCCTCGTCCGACTCCTCCACCGCCCCTCGCACGCTGCCCGGAACGAACGAAAGATCACAAAACTCATCCGGATTCAGATTGACTTTCTTCGCCGGTACGAGTCCGTGGATGGCGGCTGGGGTTACTACGATTTCCGGGCCCATACCCGGAAACCCTCCTCCGACTCGACCTCGTTCCTGACGGCTACCGCCCTCGTCGCTCTCCACGAAGCCCGGTCGGCCGGAATATCCGTCCCGTCCGATCTGACCGAACGCGCTATCGCCTCCGTCCGGCGGCAGCAGAAGGCGGACTTCTCCTACCTCTATGGGGAATATCTCCGGTGGCATCCCATGCTCGATATCAATCGACCGGGCGGCAGCCTCGGAAGGTCCCAGGCCTGCAACCTGGCCCTGCGCCTGTGGGACGATCCGAAAATCACGGACGACGTGATCCGGGCCTGGCTGGACCGCCTTCTGGCCCGAAACGACTGGCTGAGCATGGGCCGAAAGCGCCCCATCCCCCATGAGTCCTGGTTCAGTGTCGCCGGCTATTTCTTCTACTATGGCCACTACTATGCCGCACTGGACATCGAACAGCTACCCCCACGAGACCAGGAACGCTACCGGCCCGGCCTGGCGAATATCCTCGTCCCTCTGCAAGAGAAGGACGGCTCGTGGTGGGACTATCCGCTCTATAACTACCATCAGCAATATGGGACAGCCTTCGCCCTGATGTCGCTCCATCGATGCCGCGAGAACCCGCAACAGGCCTCGCCCCTGCGCCCCAACAATTGACAAGACCGGCGCTGGTATCCCTGTTCATAAGTGCACCGGCACTTATGAACAGGGATACCAACCTGAAACCCCTCCCGCAGGGAGCCCGCTTCCCTCCCGTAGGAATCCCGCCTTCCAACGGGATTCCTACGGGAGGGAAGGGTTTCCCATAGTAGACGAGTTCGCAAGTGCGGATGCACTTGCGAACTCGTCTACGAGACTGTTCAATCTTGGTGTTAGGATAACCTCGTTTTCCCCAACTGACCGGATTACCGCCGACAGCACCCCCAAGCCTCACCGGGAGGACCGACTCATGCTGACCAAGAAACAGGTGGATGCCTATCGCCGCGATGGGTACGTCAAGGTGGAAAGACTCTTCAAACCCAAGGAAGTGGAGCAGCTCAGGACCGACATGGACCGAATCATCCAGGAATGGGGTGAAGTGAGCATCGGGTGGCACGGGCCCTGGCGCGACCGCTACCTACCGGAAAATGAGCGCCAGAACACGAAGGCCGTCTTCCTGCACAATCCCCACTTCTATTCCGCGGCCTGGGGCCAGGCCATCTTCCACACGCGGATGATCCGCTGTGTCCAGCAGTTGATCGGGCCCGTGGTGCAATGGCATCATACGGTGCTCCACGCCAAGCCGCCGGAATTGGGAACTCCGTTCCCCATGCACCAGGACCACCCATTTTACCCCCACGACGGACCCGATTTCGTCGACTGCCTCCTCCACCTCGACGAGACGCCCCTGGAAAGCGGGGCGCTCCGCGTCGTGCCGGGCACCCATCGCCATGGCCCGCTCCAGCACATCACGGGCAAGGAGACCGCGCCCCATCTTCCCCCGGACCTCTACCACCCCGACAGGACCGAATCCGTGCCTATCCCCGCCGAGGCCGGCGACGTCATCTTCTTCAGCTACTACACCATCCACTGGTCCGACGTCAATCGGACAGGGCACTGGCGGCGCTCCGTCCGCTTTGGTTACCATACGCCCCAGAACAGGCCAACCGGCAAGGACCCGAAGGACCCAAACCACAATATCGTAGCTGCGGGTTTCTACGACAAGCAGCTCTTCGCGGCCCCCGCCGGGGCCTGACCGGACTCCCGAAGAAGCGATGTATCGACACCGAGATGTCCTTGCACGAAAACACGGATATCGGGCGAAACGCCAGCCGCCGTGATCAGGCCCGGTATCGCCTCAAAGCCTCCTCGTTCAGTGTGATGCCCAGTCCCGGCTTCTCGGGAAGCGGGATGCGGCCCCGCACCAGGGAAATTTCATCCTGGACCAGCTCCCGCCGTAACCGCGACTCGGCCAGGGACGCCGGAAGGAACTCGAAGAAGGGCGCGTTGGGTGACGCGGCACAGAGATGGGCCGAGGCGGCAATGCCAATGCCCGTCTTCCAGCAATGGGGAACGATCAGACGTCCCCGGTCCCGGGCATATTCCATGACACGCCGGGCCTCCGTCAGGCCCCCAACGCGCCCCACGTCCGGCTGCGCCACGTCGATCCGCCCCCGATCGATCAGGTCCGCGAACTCGAATCTCGAGTTGAGCCACTCCCCCGCGGCAATCCGAATGCCCGTCGCATCCGCCAGCCGGGCATACCCATCCAGATCGTCAGAAGGGAGAGGCGTCTCCAGGAAAAACAGATCGAAAGGCTCCAAGCGGCGAGCGATGCGCAGGGCCTGTTTCCAGTCATGCCAAGCATAAGCCACGTCAACGAGTAACGCGACCCCGGGCCCGATCGCCTCTCGTACCGCCGCAACCACATCGACGACGTCTTCGTCCTTTTCCTGCAAGCCCATGTGCGAATAAGGCCCCTGGATGCATACCTCTGCCTTGATGGCCCCAAACCCCAGCTTGACCGCCTCCCTCGCCTTTGCCACGAGGCTCTCTCGGTACTCGATCAGGGTATTTCCCGCGGGCAATAGACTGGCATAAGGGGTAAGAACGGCCTGACGAGCCCCACCGAGCAGCTTCCATACCGGCTGCCCGGCAACCTTCCCCCGGATATCCCAGAGCGCCATGTCGAGGGCCCCGATCGCACAAATCCCGAGTCCTCTCCGGCCATACATGGCCGACCCGACGTAGAGTTTCTCCCATAGCGCCTCCGGATCGAGCGGACTCCGGCCCAGCAACATCTCCCCCAGCCCTAGCCCCATGCAGTGGGTCCCGGGTGATTCCACCAGCGCCTTCACGGCCCACGGATTCGTGTCCGTCTCTCCGACCCCCTCCACGCCTTCGTCCGTGCGAATGCGAACCACCACATCATCCTGGGCGCTGCTGCACGCCGCTGAGTCCACGTCCGGAACCACCAGCACATGACATTCGATCGCCGTGATCTTCATCGCCGTTCCTCCTCGCTCTAAGGGCCGAAAGCGACCCGGCACGACCATTCGCAGAAAATCTTCAAATCCTGGTTGTTGAATTCGAAAATTCTTCGTAGAATAATACAGACGACAGGGAGAAACAGCTCTCCAAGTGTCTGGCACATCTTGAAAGAAACCTGACGTGCCTCCGGTGGCGGTCGTTGGCCTTTGGGCCTCCTTCCTTTCAGTTGCGCAACGCAACAAACACGACTGTGCCAGTGTGCAGGCGCTACACCGCCGGCGCCCCGCCGGAGGCACACGTTTTTTTCTATGGGACCTCTTGGAAACGGCCGGTGAGGCGGGCCGGAGCCCTCCCTCACCGGCCGTTTCCAGACGGCGGCCCTGAGCCGGCGAAGCATTAGTTCAACCGAGGGTCCCCCGGGTCGAATCGAAAGCCTTTGGAATAGAATTCCAGGGCCTGAATCCGCCCGAAAATCCACTCGTGGATTCGCTTCGCCCGATGAACCACGTTGACCTCTTCCAGCAGCCTTTGTTTCTCAGCCAGTTTCAGGGGCAGGACCGCCGCCAGGGCATCCGTCAACGCCCCCAGCGAAACGGCCGGATCGGCTATCTTCGACTCGGCCGCCGGCTGCCCCTCCGTCACAGGGTAGAGCCTACGGTATCCGGCTACCAGGGTCCGCCGAAGGGCGAGGATGTCCTCGCTGGAGGAATCGCCCTGGACATCCTGAAGAAGCTCGATACGGGCGAGGCGATACGGAGTCCGTTCCTCCAGTTCCACCACCTCCACCCGCTGGATGCCCAGAAGGACAAGATGGTAACGACCATCCTCCAGCCGCTCGCACTGGACAATTTTTCCCATGCCCAGGCGATCCTGGATGGGCGGCGACCCGAAATAGTTTTTCTCCCAGCCCGGCTTGAGCAGGGCCATGCCGATGAGGCGTTCTCGCTCGAGCGCATCGCCCACCATTTGCCGATAGCGCGGCTCAAAGATGTGAAGGGGCAGCAGCATGTGCGGAAACAGGACCACGTCCGGCAGCGGAAAAATCGGCAAGACACCCGAAAACGATCCCGCATCAAACAGAACGCTCATGCGATAGAATAACCATCGAGTGAAACTCGCCTCTCCGGGGTGCGGACGCTCCTTCAGGCCCCAGGCTCTCATTATACGTCCCATGAAAACAACGGTCATCCTCCCCACCTATAATGAAAGGGGCAACCTTTATCCCCTGGTTCACGCCATTCGCCATTTCCTCCCGGAGGCGGAAATCCTGGTGGTCGATGACAACTCCCCCGACGGGACGGCCCAATGCGTGGAAGAGATGGCCCGAACGGATGGAAGGCTTCATTTGCTCCTGCGACGCGAGGCGCGCGGACGCGGACTCGCTGGCGTCGCCGGATTCCTCGCCGCGCTCAAAATGCAACCCGATTGCGTCGTCGAAATGGACGCCGACCTCTCACATCGGCCAGAATACCTGCCACACCTCGTCGGCCTCCTGGCGCACCACGACGTCGCCATCGGCTCGCGGGCCGTCCCCGGCGGATGCGAGATCGGCCGGTCCTCGTTCCGACAGTTCCTCACCCGAATGAGCACCCGGCTCGTTCGAACGCTCCTCCGCCTCCCCGTCCAGGACTGCAACTCCGGTTATCGAGGATTTCGCAGCGAGGTCCTCCGATCGATTGGCCTGGACCAAATCCGAGTCGAGGGGCCGGAGATCGTCCAGGACATCCTCTTCCGGGCTCACCGCCGCGGCGCCCGCATCGTCGAGTTCCCCATCGTGTTCTGTAACCGGACCCGGGGGCAGTCCTCCCTGACCCTCCGCAAGCTCCTCATGGTCCTGCTTCACGTCTACCGAATTTCGCGTCTCGCCCGGGAAAAAGATCAGCCGGCGAAGCCCGTCACGGATAACGCGTGAGGGGCGCGTTCCTTCATATCTTGCCGGAGTCCCTGTCGAGTCTTCAGTGGCGGGGATGCGGGCCCGCATCCCCGCCGCTGAAGACTAGAATTGATGCAGAAATCCGCAGTCGTTTTCCGTAAAGAGACGAATGTCGTGAATGCCGTAGGCCAGCATGGCGATGCGATCCAACCCGAATCCGAAGGCGAAGCCCGTATACTCCCCTTCAGGGTAACCCACGGCCCGAAAGACGTTCGGATCGACCATGCCGCACCCGGCAATCTCGAGCCATCCGGACCGCGAACAGACGGCGCAGCCGCCCTCGCAGAAAGGACAGGACATGAACACTTCGGCGCTGGGCTCGGTGAATGGAAAAAACGAAGGGACGAGCCGCATTTTGCGCTCCCGACCGAAAAGGGCCTGGAGGGCGACCTCCAGAACGTATTTCATGTCCGCGAAGGTCACACGCCGATCTACCACCAAGCCCTCGACCTGGTGAAACATGAAATGATGCGTCGCATCCACCCGATCCGGCCGGTAGACCCGCCCCGGGGCCACGATCCGCAAGGGTGGAATCCGCTTCTCCATGACCCGGACCTGCACCGTCGATGTCTGACTTCGGAGGAGGCGGCCGTCCGAAAGGAAAAAGGTGTCGAAGGCGTCCCGGGACGGATGATCCACCGGGATGTTCAGCGCGTCAAAATTGTAATGCGCCGTCTCGATCTCCGGCCCGTAGGCCATCTCGAAGCCCAGAGTGCCAAAAACCGTCTTGATCCGCTCCATGGTCTGGGAAAGAGGATGCCGCCGCCCCAGCGGACTCCGGCGGCCCGGTAGCGTGACGTCGAACCCCACCGGGGCGGGTCGAGGCGTTAACGCCAGCTTCTGCTCCTGCTCCTCGAGCCGGGACTGGATCGCCGCCTTGAGATCGTTGAGCGCTTTCCCGAGGGTGGCACGCTGCTGGACGGGCGATTCGGACAGCTTCTTGAAAAGCTGGCTCAATCGCCCCTGCCGGCCCAGCCATTGAATTCTCAAGGGCCCCAGGTCCTCGCGATGGCGGGCGCTCCCAATCGCCGCCATCGCCGCACCTCTCAACTCCTCAATCTCTTTCTCCATCTCGGGCTGCCCTCAGGCCGAAGACGCCTTGGCCAGCTCCACCAGGCGGTCAAAACACGCCGGGTCTTCCACCGCCATCGCCGCCAGCACGCTGCGGTTCAACCCCACCTCTTTCTGGATCAGCGCCCCCATGAATCGGCTGTACGAAATGCCCCGGGCCTCGCAGGCCGCGCGGATGCGGACAATCCACAAACTGCGGTAATCCCGCTTCTTCATCCGACGATGCCGGTAACTGAAAAGCGACGACCTCCGAGTGGCCTCCTTCGCCACTCGATACAGCTTGCTGCGGGAACCCCGATAGCCCTTCGCCGCCTTCAAAACGCGGTTTTTCGCCCTCCGGCCGGCGGACCCCCTTCTGGCACGTGGCATGGCTACAGCCTCTTTCCTAGCAAAATGGCGATCGACTTGACGTTCCGAGTGGACATCTCCAGCTTCCTCCTCGATTGACGCACGCGTTTGCCCGACTTGCTGGCTTTCAAATGGCGGCGGCCCGCCTTGATGCGCATCACCTTCCCCGTCGAGGTTATCCTAACCCTCTTCTTCAATCCCTTGTGCGGCTTTATCTTTGGCATTTTGACCCTGCTCTCCTCCCGCTCATTCTGACCCGGACACCGGCCTCAGACCCAGAACTACTTGGGCGACAAAACCAGCGTCATCCGCCGGCCCTCCAGCCTGGGCTCCTGCTCCACTTTGGAAATGTCTTCCAGCTCCTTCACAAACCTCAAGATCAAATCCTTCCCCAGATTCATGTGGGCCATCTCCCGGCCCCGAAACAGCATGTTCACCAGCACCTTGTGATGCTGCATCAGAAACTCCCGAGCATGCTGCATCTTAGTCATCAGGTCATGCTCCTCGGTCTTCGGGCGCAGCCGCAGCTCCTTCAGCTTGATGTGGTGCGACTTCTTCCTCGCCTCCACCGTCTTCTTCTTCATCTCATACTTGTATTTCCCGTAATCCATGATGCGGCACACCGGTGGGTTGGCGTTCCGGGCCACCTCCACCAGATCCAGACCCGCCTCACGGGCCATCGTCAAAGCCGTCTTTACGGGAAGGATTCCGACTTGCTCCCCCTTCTCGCTGATCGTACGGACCTGATCCGCACGAATCCTCTCGTTGATTCGCGGTTCTTGAGCGATGTCTCAATACCTCCACTCGAGTAAACTCCGGTTGCACGCCGCGGCAACACCCGATATCCGAGCGCCGGACCCGCACGCGCCGCTCATGAGCCCCGGGCTTCCTCCTGCCCGGACGCCGATGCGCTCTCCGGAGTGACGAATTCCAAAATCACTTGCTCCGCATCATCACCGAGCCGGTTGCCCGAAAGCTTCAATCGCCGAGATTGCTTCCCGGTACGGTATTTCAACTCCACGGGAGAATCTCCACGACGCGATCCCCCGAGCCGGAGAATGCGCGTGTAACCCCCGTTCCGGCCCTCATACCGCGGCCCCAGCTCAGTGAAAAGCTTCTTCATCGCTTTCATCGGCACGCGCTCCCCCTTCGCGTTGACTCCCATCAGCTTCTTGTGCCGAAGCAACGCGAGCACCTTCCGGCGATCCGCCAGAGTGTTCCCCTTCGAATAGGTGACCAGCCGTTCCACGAAGGGCCGGACCAGCTTCGCTTTGGCCGGCGTCGTGATGACCCGCTCGTGCTCCAGGAGGCTCGTCGCCAGATTGACGATCATCGCACTCCGATGCGCCGAGCTCCGGTTCAGCTTTTTCCCCTTCTTGGCGTGCCTCATGTGAATTCAGAGCCTCCCATGGCCGTTCTCCGAGCCGCTCGGCGCGGAGGCCCACCCCGTGGGCCAAGTAGGATTCTCACGAACGGCTCCCTCCTGTTCCCTCCACACAACCCGGGTGAAAAGTCATCCCCCAGGCCGGAGCACCCAGTTCCCTGCCCTGGACGATGAATTACGCTTGCATCCCCAGGGTCAGGTTCCTCTTCTCCAACTCCCGTTTCACTTCATCCAAGGACGCTTTGCCAAAATTCTTCAGGTCGAGCAGCTCCTCCTCCGTCTTCGCCACCAGGTCCCTCAGCGTCCGGATATTCATCGAAGTCAGACAGTTCTGAGCGCGCACTGGAATTTCCAGTTCAGTGATACTCAGATCCAGGACCGCTACGCCCTCGCTGCTTTCTTCGACCTCTTCGGACTCCTCCTCACCGTCCGGCCCCAGTTGCAGCTCGTGCCCCAGCTCGAAATACTGGACGAACGGATCGAGATGCTTCCGCAAAATCTTGCCAGCCTCCACCAACGCCATGTCCGGCGCAATCGTCCCATCCGTCCAGATTTCAAGTATCAGTCGGTCGTAGTTCGTCCTCTGCCCCACCCGCGTATCTTCCGTCCGATATCGCACGCGCCGGACCGGCGAAAAACTCGAGTCGAGCGGGATTCGCGCCGGAACCTCCGGCTCACGCTGATTCTCCTCGGCCGTCATGTAGCCTCTCCCCTTCCGGACCTCCAGCTCCATCTCGAAGGACACGTCCTGGCTCAAGGTCAACAGGTGAAGGTCCGGATTCACCACCTCCACCTCCGCATCGCACTGCGCATCCTTGGCCGTCACTTCACCCCGTTTGTTGGCGACGACTTTCAGGGTCTTGATCTGGTCGCTGTGCACTCGCACCAGCAACTGCTTCAGGTTCAAGGCGATATCGGTGACGTCCTCGACGACGCCCTCGATGGTCGCAAACTCGTGCTGCGTGCCTTCGATCCGAAAAGAGACCACTGCAGCGCCCTCCAGCGAGGACAACAGCACTCGCCGCAAACTGTTCCCTACCGTCACTCCGTAGCCGCGCTCGAAGGGCTCCGCTATGAACTTGGCATAGGTCTCCGTCTTCGTCTCGTCCTCACAGATCACTCGCGTCGGAAGTTCCAGTCCTCTCCACCTGATTCGCATGAGCCAACCCCTTAAGTCTTGGATGTCCACTCAACGAAAAAATCTGACCCGTCCACCCCGCACCCCTCCGGTCCGCCGCAGGACCGCTTCCCGCAGTGACCCCGCGAAGAAGGGCGCATCAGAAAATTACTATCGGGAACAAATCTCTACGATTAACTGCTCCTGGATGGGCAACCCCTCCTTGATCTCTCCCGTCCCGGGCGGGCCTACGACCATCCCCCGTAGCTCCGTCTCATCCAGCCTCAACCACGACGGCACGATCCTGCCCCTGCTCGCTTCCCGGCCGTTCTTCACCAGGTCCTGCGATCGCGCCCGAGCGGACGGCGAAATCACGTCGTTCGCCCGGACCAGGGCCGACGAAATCGTGTGCTTCTTGCCATTGAGGGCGATGTGCCCGTGCCCGATGAGCTGACGGGCCTGCCCACGGGAGACAGCAAATCCCAGCCGGTAAACGACGTTGTCCAGACGACGCTCCACCAGGTGCAGAAGTTCCTCGCCGGTGTTCGTGGTGCCACGGGACGCCAATTCAAAATAGCGCCGAAACTGCCGCTCCAGCAGCCCGTAATACCTCTTCAAGCGCTGCTTCTCCCGGATTCTCGTGCCGTAGTCAGAAAACTTGGACCTTCTCCAACCGTGCATCCCGGGCGGGTACTCCCGGCGCACAATGGCGCACTGCGGCGAATCGCATCGCGCACCCTTGAGAAAGAGTTTCATTCCCTCACGTCGACAAAGCCTGCATTTCGGACCCAGCAATCGGCCCACGTTTCCACCTCCCAGGTTATACCCGCCGCCTCTTCCGAGGCCGGCATCCATTGTGCGGCAACGGCGTCACATCCTCAATAGCCCGGACTTCCAACCCCGCCGCCTGCAGGGCCCGGATGGCCGATTCTCGGCCGCTCCCGGCCCCCTTCACCTTCACCTCCACCTGCTTGACCCCGAACTTCTGAGCCTTCAGAGCGCACGATTCCGCGGTCCGCTGCGCCGCAAACGGCGTGCTCTTCCTCGAACCCGAAAAACCAACCGTGCCCGCACTCTCCCAGCATAACGTCGCTCCGTTCACGTCCGTGATCGTCACGATCGTGTTGTTGAACGTCGCCTGGATGTGCGCCACCGCTTGCGAAACGTTCCGCCGGACTCTCTTCTTCGCTTTGGCCATAACTGCTCCATGTCCCCCGCTCTTCAATAACCCCTATCGCTGTTCCTTGATGCCCTTCTTCCCGGCTACCGTCTTGCGCGGTCCCTTCCGAGTCCGGGCATTCGTCCTCGTGCGCTGGCCCCGCACCGGAAGACCGCGCCGATGCCGCATCCCCCGGTACGATCCGATGTCGCGCAGCCGCGCAATATTCTGCTGGATTTGTCGCCGAAGTTCACCTTCGACTACAAAATTCTTCTCGATCACATTCCCGATCTTGCTCATCTCGTCTTCCGTCAGCTCGTTCGCCTTCACGTCCGCAGACACCCCCGCCGCAGCCAGAATCTCCTTCGCATTGCTCCGGCCGATCCCGTAGATGTAGCTCAACGCCACGTCGATACGCTTGTCTGCAGGTATATCCACTCCAACGATTCTCGGCATGTTCGACCTCCTTTCCCGTCAATCCACCCAGGTCCCGATGCACACCCTCAACCCTGACGCTGCTTGTGCTTCGGATTGGAACAGATCACGCGCACCACTCCCTTCCGCCTCACAATCGTACACTTCTCGCAGATTCGCCGGACCGAGGCCCTCACCTTCATGACTCCTCTCCTATTCCCCACGATAAACGATCCGACCCCGCTTCAGATCATAAGGCGACATCTCGATGCTCACCTTGTCTCCCGGGAGAATCTTGATGAAGTGCATTCTCATCTTTCCGGAGACGTGCGCCAATACCAGATGCCCCCCTTCGATCTCCACCCGGAACATGGCGTTCGGCAGCGATTCCCGAACAACCCCTTCAACCCGGATGGCTTCTTCCTTGCCCATGGATCGTTCCAGACCAAAAAATGACCCTTCGCCTCGAGACCGGGAGATTCCCGGCCCTCGGGCCCGGCAGCATCAGACCCGGGGTCTCGGTCCCCGGCCTCGAATCCGGCCCTTGCCTCGCAAGAACCCGTCATAATGCCGCATCAGCATCTGAGATTCCAGCTTCTGTACAATGTCCAGCGCCACGCCCACCACAATCAGGAGGCCCGTGCCGCCGTAAAAATCCGCTGTATACGCGTCCATGCCCAGCCCAGCCGAGAGGACCATCGGAATGATAGCGATGAATGCCAGGAAGGTCGCGCCCGCCAACGTGATGCGTTCCATGATCTTCTCGAGCGCCTCAGCCGTTCTCCGGCCGGGCCGGACGCCAGGGAGAAATGACCCGTATTCCTTCATCCGCTCGGCGACCTCCACGGGCTGAAACGTGATGGAAGTCCAAAAATAACAGAAAAAGACAACCAAAACCACGTAAATGGAGAGGTAAAAAAACTGGTCTTCCCGCAAGGCATACTGAAAATACGCCGCCAGAGAATCCAAAAAGCCCGCACGCAGCCCGGCGCCTCGGACGAATCCCATCAGCATGGCCGGAAAACTCAGCAGCGATGAAGCGAAGATGATCGGAATCACTCCCGCATGGTTCACCCGCACTGGCATGTAAGTCCGCTGTCCCCCCCAGACCTTGCGGCCCCGGGTCTGCTTGGCCTGTTGAACGGTGATACGGCGGTGGCCCTGCGTGATCACCACGATGCTCGCCACAATCGCCACATACAGGGCGACCAGCCCGATGACCTTGACGATCCCGATCCCCTCGTCCGACTCCGGGACCATCACAAAAACGAAGTCCTCGATGCCCCGGAAGACTGCGGAAGGCATCCGCGAAATGATCCCGGCCATAATGATGAGCGAAATGCCGTGCCCGATGCCCTTCTCCGTGATCTGTTCCCCGAGCCACATCAGAAAGGTCGTTCCCGTCGTGAGCGCCAAAACGGCCACGGGAAACGTCCACCAAGACTGGTGCAGGATCGGCTCGGCAACGATGGACTTTGCCCCGCTGGCGAGCCACTTCGTGATGAAAAAAGCCTGAAAAATGCTCAAGCCCACCGTGAAATAACGTGTATATTGGTTGATCTTTCGCCGGCCCGCTTCCCCTTCCTCCGCCAGTTTCTTCAACGGCTGGTATACCGTCGTTAATAATTGGAAAATGATCGACGCACTGATGTAAGGCATGATGCCCAGAGCAAAAATCGTACAACGGTGTATGGCCCCGCCCGCAAACATGTTCACCAGCCAGAACAACTTCGCCACCCCGGGCTGGCCCGTCCCTAGCTTCTCGAACAACTTGCCGACCGCCTCCGTGTTGACCCCCGGCAACGGAATGAAAGACCCCATCCGGTAGACGGTCAAAAACAATGCCGTCATCAGCAGCTTGGTCCGCAACTCGGGTATCCGAAACATGTTTCGAACACCCGTCAGAAAATCGGCCAATAAGGAAAACATCGTCAAACCGTTACATCACCTTGAATCCAACCTTCGGCTCGCCGGGGCCCGTCCTCGAGATGGAAAATGCAGGCGCGCTTCCAAGCTCGTCGACTCCCCACTCCCTCACCCGGCCCCTCCAGGAGCCTTCTCCGAAGAGGGCGCGGTGGCCGGCACGGGCTCGCCGGCACGAGTCGCCGCTCCTGCCGCGGAAGAAGCCGTGCCCCCCGCCGCAGGTGCAGCGGCCGGTACCCCTTCCCTCTTCTTCCTCCGCTTGATCTTCTTCTGAAACCGTTTGTTGCTGAAACCCTTCTTCGGCAAACGCCGGAATAGCGGCATCTGGCCCCCTTCGTACCCGATGTAGACCCGGCTGCCTGACCTCGCATTCAAGCCCTTCTGCCCGCGGCCCGAAGTCTTCCCGGCCCCCGAACCGAGACCCCGGCCCACCCGGTAACGTCTCGTCCGCTTGATTCCCGTGCTCTTGTATCGGCTGAGTTCCATGCTGAATCCTTCCTCCAAGCCTCACCCAACGCTCCGGCTAGCGCCTCGCACGCTGGGTCCGCGGCACGAACCGCACCTTCACGAAAGTGTCACACCCCGCAACCGTTCCACCCATTCCTTCGTCCTCAACTGTTGAAGCCCATCCATGGCCGCCTTCACCGCATTCTTCGGATTCGACGTCCGATGGCACTTGGTCAGAATATTGTGGATGCCCGCAGCCTCCAGCACGGCCCGAACACCTCCGCCTGCCTTAATCCCCGTCCCGGGCGACGCCGGCGCCATGATCACCCGCGAGGCCTGATATCGCCCGGTCACCTCGTGGGGAATCGTGCCGTTGGACACCACCACGGAGACGAGATGCTTGCGGGCGTCTTTCATCCCTTTCTCGACCGCGGCCGGCACCTCGTTGGCCTTGCCGTAGCCGATCCCCACCCTCCCCTTCCCATCGCCGACGACGACCAGCGCGCTGAAGCTGAACCGCCTACCGCCTTTCATTACCGTCGCACACCGGTAGATCCGGACGACGTTCTCGATCCACTCTCCACGTTCTTCAACCGTCACATCCCTTGGTGTTGCCATGCGTTTTCGGTCTCCACGCCTCGTCGGCCTCGATGCCGCTCTGCGCTAAAAATTTATGCCTTCCTTGCGCAGGCTCTCCGCCAGCGCCTTTATCCGGCCGTGATACCGGTAACCCGAACGATCAAAAACAACCCTCGAAACCCCTTTCTCCTTGGCCTTGCGGGCCAGAAGCGATCCCAGCCGCTGGGCCGCCGAACAGTTCCCTCCGGACTGCTTCCCATCTGGACACGCCGCCCGGTAGGCCGCCGAAAGCGTGTTCTCGCTGACCAACGTCTGCCCGGAAACGTCGTCGATCAACTGGCAATAGAGCTGCTTCACGCTGCGGTAAACGCTCAATCGGGGACGATCCACGGTCCCGCGCACCCGCTTGCGAATCCGAACCTTCCGTCGTAACCGATTGCGAACTTTTTCTCTTTGCGCGTTCATGGCTGACCCGACGATGGACCTCCTCCCGACCACAAACCGTAAAAAAACCTATTCTCCGCCGCTCACGAAGGCCTTCCCCTGTTTCCTCTTGACCACTTCATTCGCATAGCGGATTCCCTTCCCTTTATAAGGTTCCGGAGGACGCACTTTCCGGATTTCGGCCGCAAACTGACCCACCTTCTGCAAGTCGGCGCCCTTGAGGTGGATGTGCGTTGCATCCGGCGTCTTCACCTCCACGCCCTCCGGGATCACCAACTCCACGGGATTGCAGTACCCCACCTGGAGAATCAGCTTCGTCCCCTCCAGCTTGGCGTTGTACCCCACCCCGTTGATCTCCAACTGCCTCTCGAAAGGCTTCGTCACCCCCGCCACCATGTTCCTCAAGAGCGACCACGTCAGTCCCTGCACCGCACGACTCTCCCTGTTCCCCGAAATGGACCGCACCCGCAGAGCCTTGCCCGACGCGTCGACATCCACAGCAATTTTCGGGTCCAGCGGCAGGGTCAAAGCGCCGAGGGGACCCTGCACCATGACGCGGCCGCCATCCTGGGTCACCTTGACCTTCGAATCCAGCGTAATGGGTTGCCGGCTCAAACGCGACATGACGGAACGGTCTCCTTCACTTCAAACCGATACTTCACGACCACTCGACCGACTCGCTCAATAGAGGCACGCCAGCACTTCTCCACCCAGATGCTTCTCTCGACACTCCCGGTCCGTCAGAATCCCCTGCGACGTGCTCACCAGATACGTCCCCAGACCCCGAAGGACCGTTCCCACCTCCTCAGAACCCCGGTACACCCTTCTCCCCGGCGTACTCACCCTCCGGATTTTCTGAATGACCTGCTCCCCTTCGGGTCCATATTTCAAATATAACCGAATGAATTTCTTCTTCCCAACTTCCAAAGGATGCGTCCGCTGAATGTACCCTTCTCTCCTCAAGACCTCGGCGATGCCCAGCTTCACTTTCGAGGCCGGAATATCCACCCATTCTTTGTGACCCGCCACGGCATTTCGTATCCGGGTCAGCATGTCCGAAATCGGATCCGTCATCATCGTCTCACACTCCCCGGTGAAAAACTTCTCCTCTCGGTCACTCCGTCACGACACCCGCACCCGCACGGGCCGAAACGCCCTGCTTCCCCCGTTCAACAGTGCGGGCGCACATCCAAGCTCGATCCCTACCAGCTCGCTTTCTTCACCCCGGGAATCTCCCCGCGGTGCGCCAGGTTGCGGAAACAAATACGGCAAACCTTGAATTTCCGAAACACCGCCCGCGAGCGGCCGCAAATTCCGCAGCGGAGATGCGCCCGAGTGGGAAACTTCGCTTTCTTCCTGGCCTTGACGACCTGAGAGAGTCGAGCCATGGTCACCTGCCCCTCAAGGGTTATTTCTTCCGGGCGAAAGGCATGCCCAGAGCGGTCAGCATCCTCAACGATTCCTCGTCAGAACTGTTGGACACCGAGATGGAAATATCCATCCCCTGCATGAATTCCGCACTCGCCGCCGGCACCTCCGGGAAAACAATCTGCTCATCGATGCCAAAATTATAGTTCCCCTGCCCATCGAAACTCTTCGGCGAAAGCCCGCGGAAATCCTTGATCCGGGGTATGGCCACACTAATCAGCCGGTCCAAAAATTCATACATCCGCTTCCCGCGAACCGTCACCAAACATCCGATCGCCTGGCCCTTGCGCAGCCGAAAGCCCGAAATCGGCGCCTTCGCCTTGCAAATCTTCGCCTTCTGACCGGTGATCTTGCCCAAGGCCTCCGAGGCTTCCGTCATCCTCTTCTCGTTCTCGATCGCACGGCCCACACCCATGTGAACCACCACCTTCCGAATCCGGGGTACCGCCATCGGATTCTTGTACCCGAATTCCTTCATCATCGCCGGTATCACCTCTGCCTGATATCTCTGCATCATTCTCGTCATGGCTCGTCCCGTTCTCCTCGACTCCATTCGCCGCATCCGCGGCTCCCTTCCCCAACCTCACCCCTCTCACGAAAAAGGTCTTCCTTCATGGGCGATACTGGACTCGAACCAGTGACCTCTTGCGTGTCGAGCAAGCGCTCTAGCCAACTGAGCTAATCGCCCAGGTCCCTCACCCTCCCCCGATCTCTCCCATCCGGCAATCCCTCCTCGGTCAATGCTTCGAAGGCAAGGGAATCTCCGTGCCGCACCGGCGGCAGACCCTTCTGGCCTTGCCTTCTCCGAAAATCCTCCGGGCCCGAACACCCCGATGACACTCGGGACAATACAGACTTACGTTCGAAAGATCGATCGGCATCTCTTTACTGACCCACCCGCCTCGCGGATTGTCCTGGGTCGGCCTCACCGCCTTCTTACGATAGTTCACTCCCTCTACAATCGCCATCCGCTTCCCCGGAAAAACCCGGAGAACCCGGCTGACCTCTCCCTTTTTTGACCGAGGCTTCTCCTTCTTCTCTCCCTTTTCGATCTCCACCTCGGAATAGGTGACGTCCTTGCGCAAAACGACCCGGTCGTTCTTCACGATCATGGCTCAAACCACCTCAGTGGCCAGAGAAAGGATTCGGGTAAAATTCTTCGCTCTCAGCTCGCGGGCCACGGCCCCAAAAATACGCGTGCCCCTCGGATTCCCATCGGCATCGATCAAAACGATCGCATTGCGGTCGAATCTCACTTGTGTCCCATCCTCCCGGCGCACACCCGCCTTCGACCTGACCACCACCCCGCGGACCACGTCGCCTTGCTTGATCTCGGCACTGGGCAGCGTTCGCTTCACCGATCCGACGACCACATCGCCGATGTGGGCGAATCGTCGATTGCCTCCACCGACGACGTGAATGCACTGGACAGATTTCGCGCCGCTGTTGTCCGCGACGTCAACTCGGGTTTGCATTTGTATCATCGCTCGAATCCTGTGTCGGGTCGCCCAGTGGACTGAACATCTTTCCCCGCCGTAATACCTCCACCAGCCTCCAATTCTTCGTCTTGCTCAAGGGACGCGTCGGAGCAATACGCACCAGGTCCCCGATCTTGGCCTCGTTCTTCTCATCATGGGCCTTAAACTTCGTCCGCCTCCGCACATACTTCTGATACTTGGAGTGAAGGACCAACCGCTCCACCTCCACCGTGATGGTCTTCGTCATCTTGTCGCTGCTCACGACACCCAGAACGCTTCTCGGTCTACTCGGCCTTGGCATGCGCTTCCCCCAACGGCTTGAGCTCCCGTTCCCGTCGTATCGTCTGAATACGCGCCATCTCCCGGCGCAGACCCCGCTTCTGCCGCGGATTCTCCACTTGTTCCGTCGCGAATCGGACCTGCAGGCCGAAAAACTCCTTCCGGCACTCCAGATACCGCCGCTTCAGTTCCTCGTCCGTCAGGACCCGAAGTTCCCTCGCCTTCACGTCACCCTCCTCCAACGAATCGCGTCTTGACCGATAGCTTGTGCGCCACCCGGTTCAAAGTCTGCTTCGCCAAGTCCTCTGCAATGCCACCCAGCTCCACCAACACCGTCCCGGGCCGGACCACCGCAACCCATTCCTCCGGCTCCCCCTTCCCGCCTCCCATCCGTGTCTCCGCCGGCTTCTTGGACACCGGCTTCGACGGGAAGACCCGAATCCAGACCTTCCCCTCCCGGGCCAGAAAGTGATTCGCCGCCACGCGGCCCGCCTCGATCTCCCGAGCGGAAACCCACCCGGCCTCCAAGGCCTGGAGGCCATAGTCTCCAAAGACGACGCGGTTGCCCCGGTGCGCCAAGCCCCTAACTCGGCCGCGATGGCACTTCCGGAACTTCACCCGCTTCGGCATGAGCGCCACGGTGCTCCTCCTTTCCCAAAATCTCTCCCTTGTATATCCAGACCTTCACGCCGATCCGGCCATAGGTCGTCAAGGCCTCGGCCATTCCAAAGTCGATCTTCGCCCTCAGGGTGTGCAGCGGGATCATCCCTTGAACGATCCGCTCCCGCCGTGCCATCTCCGCCCCCCCCAGCCTGCCACCAATCTCGATCTTGATCCCCAAACATCCCATCTGAATCGCCGTGTCCACCGCTTTTTTCAAAACCCGTCGGAACGGCGCCCGCTTCTCGAGCTGTTCCGCCACGCTTTCCCCAACGAGTTGAGCCTCCAGCTCCGGCTTCGCTATCTCTTTGATCTCGATCTCCACCTTCCGCTTCACCGCTGACCTCAGCTCCTCCCGCAGCTTCTCGACTTCCGCCCCCTTCCGGCCGATGATCACACCCGGCCGCGCCGCGTACAGAATCACTTTCACTTCCTCGCGCGTCCGCTCGATGTCGATTCGCGGTATCCCCGCAAAAAAATAACCCTTCTTGATGATCTTCCGGATTTTCTGATCCTCCAGCAGAAAATTCCCGAACTCGCGCTTCGTCGCATACCACCGGGAACGCCAGGTCTCGTGAATGCCGATCCGCAAACTGAGGGGATGAACCTTCTGCCCCATGATGTCAAGACTCCTTCTCTTTCACCGAACGGCCCGCCGAAGCCTCGCGTGGACGAATCTGAATGTGGATGTGGCTCGTCCGCTTCCGGATGCGCACCGAACGGCCCATCGACGCCGGCCGCCCACGATAAATGACCGGCCCACCATCCACACGAGCATGCGCCACGACATACGCCGTCTCATCCGCCTCCGTGTCCCCCGATTCCGCACTGGCCCAGGCGGACCGCAGGACTTTGTCCACGAACGCGGCCCCGCGCCGCGGGTTGTACCGCAGCAACGCCAGAGCCCGATCCACAGTCTTTCCGCGGATCAGGTCCACCACCAGCCGCACCTTCCTCGGCGAAATGCGCGCAAATCTCAGGTGGGCCTCGAAACCCTCTGCCTCATCGTCTCGATCGGCCATATCGCTCCTCGACCTTGACCTTCACCCCGAATGCGCCGCGCCCGGCCATCAACTGGCCGCCGGCGCAGCAGCAACCTTCTCCTTTCGCCCGCTGTGCCCGCGGAACGTCCGCGTCGGCGCAAATTCCCCCAGCTTGTGCCCCACCATGTCCTCCGTGACGAAATGCTTCACAAAAACTCGACCGTTGTGGATCATGAACGTGTGCCCAACAAATTCCGGCACCACCGTGCAACTCCTCGACCACGTCTTCAACGGCTCCCGGCTCGCATCCCTCTTCTGCCGAACCACGCGGTCCAGCAGCCTTTGATCCACATGAGGCCCTTTCTTTACCGAACGACCCATGATCACCCCTCCTCTATGGCTTCCGCCGGCGCAATATCAAATTCTGGCTCGGCTTCCGGCGACTCCGCGTCTTCCCGCCCTTCGCCAACCTCCCCGTCGGCGAACAGGGCTGCCGGCCGCCGTGCGCTCGGCCCTCGCCCCCGCCCATGGGGTGCGACACCGGATTCTGGGCCACCCCACGAACGGTCGGCCGGATTCCCAGCCAGCGGGTACGACCCGCTTTCCCCAGCGACAGGGAGTTGTGCTCCGTGTTCCCCAACTGGCCTATCGTCGCGCGACAACGCCCAAAGACCTTCCTCACCTCGCCAGACGGCAGGGCCAGCGTCACGTAACGGCCCTCCTTTGCCTGTATCGTCGCAAAGCCTCCAGCGCTCCGGCAGAGCTTCCCGCCACCGGCCGGCTGAATCTCGATGTTGTGAACCGGAATGCCCTGCGGAACGTTCTCCAACGGCATCGCGTTGCCGACCGAAGGCTCCACCTTCTCGCCCGATACCACCGTCATGCCCACCTGCAGGTCACGCGGCGCCAGGATGTACCGCTTCTCCCCGTCTCGGTAAACGAGAAGCGCTATCCTCACGTTCCGGTTCGGATCATACTCGATCGAGTCCACACGCGCCGGGACATCCAGCTTCGATCTCTCGAAATCCATTACACGATAGCGCCGCTGATGCCCGCCTCCACGATGCCGACAGGTCACACGACCCTGGAAGTTCCGGCCCCCCGATTTCCGGACCGACCGCAGCAAGCTCTTCAAGGGCCTCGAACGCGTGATCTCCTCGAAGGCCGGGAGCACCGTGTAACGCAGAGACGGCGTGTTGGGCTTGAATTCCTTCAGTGCCATGACTCTCACCTCAAAAGAGGTCTATTCCTTGTTCCCTCGGAATGAAAACTAGCGCCTTCTTCGTGTCCGCCGTCACCCCCCACCGCATCCCGCGTCGCCGAAACTTCCCATGAACTTTCATCGTGTTCACCCGGCGCACATCCACTTCCTTGTCACACATCTCCAACACCATTTGCTTCATCGCCGCCCGAATCTCCTCCTTCGTCGCCAGCCGGTTCACCTCGAAGGCATAACATTTCAACCGCGTCCCTTCTTTCGCCAGGGCCGTGGTCCCCTTCTCTGTAATCAACGGCCGGATCAATACTTGATGCCAATCCATGTCTTGCCTTCCTTCAACTCGGCTGTTCGCCCGACGGCGCAGCCGGACCCGAGGATTCCCCTCCACCCCCGGAGGACTCGCCTTCAGCCGCCGGCGGGGATGAACCGGGAGTCGCTGGCGGCGTCGATGCCCCTGATTCCCCTCCACTCGACACCGGCAATGAACCGGGAGTCGCCGGCGGCGTCGATGCCCCTGATTCCCCTCCACTCGACACCGGCAATGTCTCGGCTGCCTTCGCCGGCTCGCACGGAGACGCATCGCCCGCCGTCTCTCCAACAGCCCTCCGGGCCCTTCTTGCCGGCCGAAAACCCTCGTCCAAAAACTTCGTGAACGCCGATCGCGTCATCAGAACTTGCTTCGCCACCAAGAGATCGAACGCGTTGACATTCTCCACCGACCGTACCTGCACCCCGGGAATGTTTCGGGCCGCTTGCCAGACCGAACGATCAAACGGATGCGGCACGATCAACGCCGTCTCAAACATCTGGAGATGGTCCAGTATCTCCACCATCCGAACCGTCTTCGCTTCCGCCAGTTCCAGCCGCTCCACCAGCAGAACCTCCCCTTCCTGACACTTCGCTAGCACCGCATTCCGTAGCGCCAGTCGCCGCTCCGCCCTCGGTATCCGATAGCTCCGATCACGAGGTTGAGGACCATGCACGATCCCGCCCCCTCGCCAGATCGGCGATCGCTTGTGCCCCGCACGCGCCCGACCAGTCCCCTTCTGCCGCCAAGGCTTCCGGTTGCTCCCAGATACCGTGGTCCGGGTCTTCGTCGCCGAGGTCCCGATGTGCTGGTTGATCTCGAACATTAAAATAGCCTCGCGCAACAAGCCCTTGCGAACGCGGCCTCCCAGTCGGGCCTCGTCAACCTCGATCACCTCAAGCTTGCTCCCGGAAGCCGGATCAAATAAGGGAACAGAAACCATAGGTACACGTTCCTAATTGACGTGCCTCAACCCAAACTTTCAGGTAGCGCGGAATACCAGCAGCAGCTCCGCAGGCCCCTGTCAAGCCTTGATGCGGATGTCGACGCCCGCCGGCATGCTCAATCGCCCTAGAGCATCTACAGTCTTCGCCGTAGGGTCTTCGATATCGATCAATCGCTTGTGTGTCCGAATCTCGAATTGCTCTCGAGACTTCTTGTCTACGTGAGGCGAACGCAAAACGGTATAGCGCTCGATGCGCGTCGGTAACGGGATCGGACCAGAGACCTTAGCCCCGGTGCGCTTGGCCGTCTCGACAATCTCCATCGCCGAATGGTCGAGAATTTCGTGATCGTACGCCTCCATGCGAATACGGACACGTTGATCGGCCATTTCTTGGGTTACCTAAACAAAAACCTGGCCAAATACAGACCCAAACGGGAAACTTGGAATTGTAACAAGCATTCGGGAAAAGTCAACAACATTCCAGGCCCATTTCGTTACTCTCGAACGGACTTCAAAAAATCCACCCGAGCGGTTAGCTCCGGCGTCAAATATTCGTCTGGATCGATAATTTTAACCTTGACCTCGAGAGTGCCCTTCTGCCGATCTGCCTCCGGGGCCACCTCCGTAACGCTCCCACCATAATACTTGGTCGGATAGGCCTCCGGCGATATTCGACAACGCTGGCCCACATGAACCTTTGATGTGTCGGCCTCGCTCAGGTCAATCTCCACCTGAAGGTCTGATAGGTCGGCTATCGACACCAGCGCCGTGCTGGGCCCCCTCGGCCCTCCAAAACTCTGCGGGACAACCAGTTCCCCGCCATCCACTAGCTTTTCCAAGATGATCCCCCGGACCGGCGACCGGATCACGGTCCACTGGAGGTGCGTCGCTGCTACTTGCACCGCGCCTTCCAGTGACCGGACTTCGGCCTCGGCCTGCTCGATCTGCTCCGGCCGTGGACCCGCCAGAACCAGGGCCTCGGCCTCGCGGGCCGCCGACAGCTCCGAGGAGGCCGAAATGACTTCTGCCTCCGCCTGTTCTAACTGCTCTCGACGCGGCCCCGAAAGCACGAGCGCCAGACCCTGTCGGGCCGCTTCCACCTCTGCCTCTGCCGCTTTCACCTCACCTTCCGCCTGCTCGATCTGCTCGCTCCGAGTCCCCGCACGAAGTAAGCCTAGCGCGTTCCGTGCCACCTCCAGTTCCGCCGCCGATACGTCCCTCTGACGGCGCATTTCATCCCGCCCCTGCTCCGTCTCGATCTTCTTCGCCGATAGCGCCTCGAAACGCGCCAGGTTCGCCTCCGCATTCCTGGCGTTCGCCTCTCCCAATGCCACCCGCGCCTCGGCTGCCTGAACCTCCTCAGGCCGGGCGCCGCTCTTCAGCTCCTGCCAGCGCGCCCGCACCGCTTGCAGCCGACCCTCCGCTTGACTGACCCTCCATCTCGCCTGCTCCTTCTCTTCCGGTCTCGCTCCGCTCCGCAATTCCCGCAGTCTGGCCTGCAATGACGTCTGCCGGGCCTCGGCCTGCTGAACGCGTGCCCTGGCCTGCCCCTTCTCCTCCATCCTCGCACCCGCACGAAGCTCCTTCAGCCTGGCCTGAGCCGCCTCTAGAAGACCCCGGCTCTCCTGGAGACGGCCCTGATATTCCTCATCCTCCAACTTGACCAAAACCTGCCCTTCCTCCACGGAATCGCCCTTCCGTACCCCAATCCACTTCACCGTTCCCATGAACCGGGGACTGACTTCCACTCGTACCCGGGCAACGATGTACCCGCTGACGGTCAGCACCAGTCCCTCCGGATCGCTGCGCGAAGCGTTGGAGTCGTTCCCCTGCTCTGACGTTGGTGTGCCGGCCGGCCACCTGGACGGGTCTTTTTCCACTCGCTGCTTCTCTTCGCTCCCATCGCCCGTGAGAAAAGATAGAAATGCCAGGCCAGTTACCGCCAGAAACACCGTGAGGATCAGGGCCAGGGGCCAGCCTCGCGAAGGCTGCTTCTGCTTTCCGGCAATGCGCAAGAGAGCTGGATTCAGCGGGACCGGATGGCTGTCTTTCTGAGAATCTTGAAGCATGTGAACGCAACAACATGGGAGGGGTTTCCTATCGTCGGTGCGCTCGCAAGTGCGGGTACACTGGCGATCGCACCGACTGACTACGCCGCTCGAAGCGCATCCAGAAGCGGACGCCGGGCGGCAAGTCGAGCGGGCAGAATTCCCCCCAAAGCCCCCATCATAAGAGAAAAACAGAGTCCCAGCACCAGCAGGCCGGGAGTGATCCTGAACTCGAAGGCCACCTCGCTGAAGGTGAAAAAGTTGGCGGTGCCTGTCGCCAAGCCATGTAGGGGCAGAGAGAGCGTCAGACCGAGGATGCCCCCAGCCAGAGCGAGGAGAGCCGATTCCAACATGAAGGAAAAAAGAATAGCCCGGCGCTGGTAACCGAGCACCCGCAACGTGGCAATCTCGCGCGTGCGGCTTCCGACGGCGGCGTACATGGTGTTCATAGCCGCAAAGCTCGCTCCAATGGCCATAATGGAAGCCAAAAGACCACCCAAGAACTGCACGGGACCCGCCGCCCGCGTCTGCTCCTCGTAATAGGCCGCCTCGGGAAGAACACGAACCTTCAATCGTCGGTCCCTCTCCAGGACCCCGGCCAGTTCACGGCCGGCTTCCACGCTTCCGCAGCGTACCAAAATCGAAGAATAGAACTCTCGGTCGAAGGTGTCTTGCAATTCCTGCACGTCTCCCCAAATCTCTGAATCATAGGCCGTCTTCTGCGCGTCGAAAAGTCCGGTGACCGTCCACCGGACGTTCCCGGTCCAAAAGGATTCCCCCAGGCCGCAACCTTGGAATCGGCCCGCGGTACGCACGCTGACCACGCACTCGCGGCAGCCGGGCCGGAACATCCGGCCCGCGGCTAACCGCCACCGGGACCTCAGCCCCGGCCCCTCCTCCCCCACCCCGCGAAACAGCACGTTGGTCGCCCCCTGCCCATCCCTCTTCTCGAGTTGAATCAGCACGATGACCTCGGGCGACGCCACGGGCCAACCCGCCGCGCCACGCTCGATCTCCGGCCGGTATCGCAAGGCGCGCCAGGCCGAGCGTGAGATCAGGCTGTTCGTCTCGGCCGTCGAGCCCTTCCGCAGCACCAGCAGATTGCCCACGTCCCCGGTGGATACGTAGGTCTCCTTCATCCCCCGGGCCAGGGCCTGCGTCAAGATAAACACGGCCACCACGAGCGCGATGCAGCCGACGGTGACCAGGGTGGCGCGCCAGCGCCGGACCAGGCTTCGCACATTGTATCGAAGTGGAATGCCCATGGTTTAGTATTCCGGCTCAGAAGTGTGGGAGCACTTCCGGGCCGGAATACTAGTAGACAAGTGAGCAAGTGCACCCGCACTTGCTCACTTGTCTACTTTAGGAAACTCCTCCCGGATTCGTCCCATTGGGAGGGGTCCCGCCGAGAGGCGAAGTAAAGAAACTCGATATGCAGCTTCTCAATAAGTTCGGGGAGGACGATAGGGTCAAATCCATGAGTTATGAAGGTAGCCGAAGCCCGCCCTTCCGGGCTTGGCCGAAGCGCTGGCGCGCTTCGCTACGAAAACTCGTGAAGTGCTGAATCATCATCGATGATGAAATCGGGCAGGTCCACATCCCCGAACTTATTGAGAAGTTGCCCCGATATTCCATAAGTGACCAATTCACAAGTGGTTAAATCGGGATGACTCTTGAGTTCCGCATCATCAGCGGGACCCCTGCGGGAGGGGTTTCCGGTTAGTACACGTGTAAGGAAGCGCGGGTGCACTTGCGAACCCCTCTACTAGTCGAGCGTCCTCAGCCCATCCGCCACGCTCATGCGCAGGCTCGTCCACGTCGGCGGAAGCGCAGTCACCAGCCCAAGAGCCGCGGCCACGAGCAACCCGGTCAAGAGGATGTGAGGAGTGACCTCGAATCGCGTGACGATGCCCTGTGTGGCATCGAGCACATCCATCTGGCTGAAGATGAGCTTCGCTCCGAAACAGCCCAAAAGACCCCCGGTAAAGGATAGAAAGAACGATTCGGCCAGAATGAGCCCGAAAATTTGGCGGCCGTCGAACCCCAGCGCTTTCAGCACGGCTACCTCGCACAACCGTTCCCGAATGGCCATGTTCATCGTCCCCGCAGTCACCAGCACCATGGTCAGACCAATGGCGCTGCACAGGGACCCGATGAGAAGGCGAACGTTGCCGAGCATCTCCACGAAACTGAGTTGGAACGCCCGTTCCGTTTCCGTCTTCGTCTCGGCTGACGAATTCCTGAACATCGCGTCGATCGCCCGGATCACCGGGGCTGCGCTCTCCGGCCGGTCCACCTTGACCCAGAACGTGCCAACCTTTCCAAAATGCCCGAGCAGGTCATCCAGGTATTCATGGTGAAAAAAAAGGTTGTTCTCTTCAATCCCTCCCGTGTAAATCCCTCGCACCGTCAGTTCCAGGTCCACTGGCCACAGATCGCCCTGGATCAAGAGACGATCGCCCAGTTTGAATCCAAATCGATCGACCGTCCATTTCCCCACCACGCAGGCCGTTTTCTCCCTCTGGAAGGCCGCAATCTGGTCCGGAGGCACCGAAAGCTCGTGGAAAATCTTGAAAAGAACCTGCGGATCGCATGCGAACTGCGGAAAGAAATTCTTCGGGTCCTGGTAGATGCCTCCGAACCAGGTGAAGGGCATGCTGCACTCGACACCCGGCAGGCTCTCGATGCGCGCCCGGTAGCGGCCTGGCAGGACGTTGCCCAGCGAAACCTTGTGCCGCACCGCCAGTCGCAGCGCTGTTCCCTCCGCCTTCGGCGGAGAGGTCAGTTCACGCAGCACCGTTAACAACGTGCAAAACAAGAACAGACAAATCCCCACGCTCAGGATGGTCAGAAACGACCTCCTCCGGTTTCGCAGAGCGTTGCGGATCACAAAGCCTGGAACGGTCATCGCTGCCTCGACTCACAGACAAGCTGCAATCGGCCTTTCTCAAGCTGGACCGTCCGAGTCCCAAAAGCGGCCGCGCGGGGGTCGTGCGTCACCAGGATCACGGTCTTACCCGCCTCCCCGTGAAGCCGCTGGAGAAGCACCATCACATCGTGCGCCGAGTGAGCGTCCAGGTTGCCCGTCGGCTCATCCGCAATCACCAGCGCCGGGTCCGTCACCAGCGCCCGAGCAATCGCTACGCGCTGTTCCTGCCCCCCGGAAAGCTGCCGCGGCAAATGGGCCATCCTGTCGTCAAGCCCCACCAGCGACAGCGCCAGCTCCACGTGCGCCTTGCGCTCCCGGGCCGACAAGGACATCAGCAGCAGCGGCAACTCCACGTTTTCGTAGGCGGTCAGCACCGGAATCAGATTGAAGGTCTGAAATACGAAGCCCACGTTGCGATTGCGCCACTCCGCCAGGTCAGACTCCCCCAAGGCCGCCAGGTCCGTTCCCAGCACCCTGCAGCCGCCCGACGTCTGCTGATCAATTCCCCCGATGATGTGAAGCAGCGTGGACTTCCCTGAGCCCGACGGCCCCATCAACGCCAGAAACTCCCCTTGCCCGATCTCCAGGTCGATGTCCTGCAGCGCAGCCACCTCCACGTCGCCCTGGCGGAAAACCTTCGAAAGCTTGCGGGCGCACACGATCGGCTCTTTCATGGCCAGGCATCTTGCTTCAAGGGTGAGCATCCTGAGAATTGAAGCATCGAGAGAAACGCCTCATGAAATCCGCTGCGCGCATCCGGCTCGTCGATTTCAGAACGGTAAAAACGCTCACCCCGGCCATGCCCTCCGCCGCGGCTACTCCTGCGGCGTCTCCTGCGGCTGCTCCACGGGCGTCTCCTGCGGCTGCTCCACGGGCGTCTCCTGCGGCTGCTCCTGACCTAAGGGCCTGTCAAGAAATAACCTGTGCAATTTGGAGGCCTAGATTTGAGCCGGATGCGAGGCGCGACGACGATGGCGTATCCGTAGGATACGTCGA
>JACPCR010000071.1 GCA_016179685.1 Planctomycetota bacterium
GCTGAATCCAATATGGTCCAGATGTTCATAACAGGTCACTGTGACCATGTACTGGTTCGGGCCGAATTCCCAGTGTGGTAGGGAGTGGGAAGGGACATGAGTCCGCCTCCGTAAAGGCGTCACTCCTAACGCGGCGTGACGGCCCCAACCAAAGTTGGAGTGACGGCTTTAGCCGTTGTCCGAGCAGTTCCACGCCTCAAGGCGTCACTCCAACCCGCAACGCCTCAAGGCGTCACTCCAACTCTCCACGCCTCAAGGCGTCACTCCAACTCTCCACGCCTCAAGGCGTCACTCCAACCCGCAACGCCTCAAGGCGTCACTCCTAACGCGGCGTGACGGCCCCAACCAAAGTTCGAGTGACGGCTTTAGCCGTTGTCCGAGTAGTTCAACGCCTCAAGGCGTCACTCCAATTCGCAACGCCTCAAGGCGTCACTCCAATTCGCAACGCCTCGACCGGGGAGATGCGAAGACTGTGCAACTTGAGCCTCTACTCTCCTAATCCCCAAACGGCGCAGGAACCCGCCTAAAAAAACTGCCCGCCGCGTTCGTCCCCATGGGACTACTTGCCGCGGGCAGGACCGTCGTTATTCGGTCCGCTCATTCGATCTGAACGGACGCCGGGCAATCGCTCACACGGAGCGACTCCCCCTTTGCGGGGGCAGGTGGTGCCTCCAGATAATACAACCGGGGCGCCGTAGAAGCCGGCGGGAGGTTAATCCCTCCGGTAAATTCGTATCTTGGACTTATTTAATCCGGATTTCTCATCCCGGCGGGATGAGAAATCCGGATTAGCTCTGGCGAAACTAAAATAAATCAAAAATTAAAAAGAAATAGTGAAAAAGATACAAGTGAAAGACTAGATAAATCAAAAATTAAAGAGAAATAGTTAAAAAGATACAAGTGAAAGACTAGCGCAAAGCACCAGGAACAACCACCAATCGTACACCCTTGACGTAGCCACGGCCGTCAGGACCGAACCAGTAGCGGATGGCGGAGCGGCAGCTCGAGGGAACGTAGTACCAGAGGCCGCCCCGAAGGACGCGGGACGTGCCCGCACCGGGTCCCTTTGGATCTAGATCTGTCTGGGCTCCCGTCTCGTAGGAACCATACCTATCCTGACACCACTCCCAGACGTTCCCGTGCATGTCATGCAAGCCCCAACCATTAGCCTTCTTCCCACCCACCGCATGCGTCTCCGAGCCTGAATTCGATCCATACCAGGCATACTGCCCCAGGTCCCCATCCGAATCGCCAAAGCAAAACCGCTTACTTGACCCCGCTCGGCACCCATACTCCCACTGCGCCTCCGTGGGCAACGCATAGACCCGTTTGTATTCACCCGCTTTATCGGGGCCTCCCTTTGCATTCAGCTTCTGGACGCTTCGTGAGCCGGACGCGGTGCTGAACCTCGTCATCGCCCCGGCCCGACTCCCCATCCGGACTCCCCATCACGAACTCGCCCGCAGGGATCAGCACCATCCGCATCTTCACGCCGCCGGGTAGATCCACGTCATACTCCACCGGCAACCCCAACACCTGCGCCGTCTCCTGCTGCCTCCGCTTCGCCTCCGCGGCATCAAACGGCCACTGGGTGTAAACCTCAGCCTCCTTGGATTCTTCCATGGTAACCGTGACGGGGTACTCGCCGCCTTCGGCGACCTTTACCTCCCTCGAGACGCTCCGAAAGCCCTTCTTCGCCAATAGGACTGTATAGGACGAATCTTTCTCGACCTCGATACGGCACGGGGTGGTCTGATTTTTGATTTTTGATTTCCACGCTGACGCCGGCGGGCGTGGATTCCACGACCAGCGTGGGGACAAGCCGCTTCTGCAGGGCCAGGGCTGCGGCGTCGTTCGGACGGTGGCGCAGGGCGGCGGCGGCGGCCTGGCCCGCCTTCCGCAAATCCCTGTCGTCCATGGCACGGGCCGCTTCGTCCATCGCCCTGGTGTATTCCGCACCGTGCCAGTCCCTGGCCGCCTGTTGGGCCCTGGCCAGCGATTCCCTGGCTTGGGTGGCAAACTTGCCGTCCGGGAAGTTTTTCAGGAACTCTTCCCACGGGGCCACCGCTTCGTCGCGGTTCTGGTTGGCTTGAACCTGTCGCAGAGCGATTTGAAAGGCCTTCTCTTCGGCGACCTCCTGCTGCCGGTCCAGCATCCTCTGCCGCAGCGTGCCGGCGCGGCGCTCCGAGGGGATTTCAAGCGCGAAGCCACTGTCAAGGGCTTCTTTCAGCTTCTCCTCCATCGCCTTGAGGCGGTCCGCCGCGGCGCTGAACTGCGCATCCTCCAGGTCGCCTTCAAGGCGCTCCGCCACCTTGCTGTAGACCGCGGTGTAATCATTCAAGATGGCCTGCCGGGCGACGCCGACGCGCTTGCGCGCTTCTTCGGCGTATCGGTTCTCCGACTGCCGCCCGAGGAAGTCCTCGAGCGCGGCGATGGACGCCTGCTGCCAGGCCAGAGTGCGGTCCCCCTGTTTCTGGGAGTCCAGGCTCGCGGTGGCGTGCTGATAGAGGGCCAGGTCGGCCTGGGCAGACTCTTCGAACGCCCCGAAATCCTTCCGAAGCGCATCCGCCTGTTCCTGGGCCTTCTTCACATCTCGGTTCTCCAGGTAGTGGTGCACAAGGGAAAGCATGGCCTTTGGCGCATCGGGCTTCTTCTCAGCAATCAGGTCATTAAGCAAATCCAGAGCAGTCTGGACATTCCCCTTCTTGTACTGGTCTTGTGCGAGGTTGAAGGTGGTGTCCCGGGGGGCGCTGTCCTCTATCAGGACCGCGGTCAGTTCGATGGGTTCCCGGCGCTGAGGCTGGAGGGTCCGCTCCCACGGCAGGAATCCCTCCTTGCGGGCCAGAATACGCTGGGCCCGGCCCAGTTCGATGCCCGTTTCTACAGGCGTCTTGCCGCGGTCCCCATCATCAATGAACACCTGGGCGTCCGGCGGAATGGATTTCAGGCGAAACGTGACTTCCCATTCCCCGCTGCGCCCTCTGCCCATGCGGGCGATGAACGTCTCGCCCGTGTCCGGTGTGTCCCGCTGCGGCGTCTGGACAGCGGCAGGGCCTTTGTCCTGGCGGACCGCGTCGGGCAGATGGTCGAAGAGTAACAATAAACCTCGTCGCCTGAGACGAGGCCATCCTGGTTGCCTTTGCGGTAGATGTCAGCCTTGCCGTCCTTCAAGGCCTCGAGGAAGACCCGGCTGAAGTAGCCCCGGCTGTTCTTATCGTCCTCGTAGGCGACTTCGTCCTTTTTGCAGGCCGTCAGGATGTAGAGTCCTTTGCCGGACAGGTCGCGAAGCTCGCTTTCGGAGAAGCTGGCGCGAGACTCCTTGGCGGCCTTCGAGGTCGCCCCGCCGGAATGACAGCAGTCGAGAACGAGGAGCTTGTGGTCTGCGGCGCATTGGCGCAGCTCATTCGAGAACACTTCATCGAGCCCGATGCCGTGGTGCTTGAGGAGGTTGAGCTTGGCCTCGTGGGGCATGAAGTAGGTCTTCTTGTCGCGCTTGAAGCCGTGCCCGGAAAGGAAGACGAAGACCGTGTCGAAGGGCTTGGCGAGGTTGAGGAGGCGGTTGAAGGCTTCGAGGATGCCGTCGCGGGTGGCTTGCGCGTCGAGGAGGCAGATGACGTTGTCGTATTTGAGTTGGTCGCGGAGGAGGGCTTCGACGGCGCGGGCGTCATCGTCTGCGAAGCGCAGGTCATAGGCCTCCTCGTCGCCTTTGGGGTCCTGCTCGATGGGGATCAGGTGTTGGTAGTCCGAGATGCCGACGATGAGCGCGTGGCGGCGGCCCTTGAGCCAGTCGTCCGCCTCGCGGCATCACGGCCATGCCTTTGTTTGCAGGCGGAAATTCTTCGGCGTGAAGGAAGGTCGTGACGCCGTGAAACCATGCGAAAAGAAGCCAGGCCATGCCGCCTGAAACGGGGACCCTGTGCCGGGGGCCATCATAGGGACCGTGCCGCTTCATGGGACACCTCTTTCGGCAGGGAAGACGAGGGTAATCGGCCGACGGAGCAACGTGGATTATATCTTTGGGGGATGAAAAGGTGAATAATGACCATGTTCCTCCCTCGGGCAATCCAGCCCGAATGGCGCTTACTTAGGAGACGGCCATGCCAGGGAACTCGGGCATCCGGACTGATCTGCTGGACCGGCTGATTCCCCTGCCGAAACAGGTCAGGCTTCGCGGGGCCGTGACGGTCTCGCCGGCCGAGGTGACGCTCGTCATGCCCGAGGCGGCGAGTCCGCTGCTCTCGACCGCGGCGGAGCTTCTACGGCCCATGGCCGAGGCCCCGAGCGGCGCACGCCTCGGAATCCGGCTTTCCCTCTTGCAGGCATCACACGGCGCTGGCCTCGATGACCTGCGGGCAACGCTCGAGGCCCTGCCTTACTCGGACCAGGCCTACGCTATCCGGTCCCTGCAAAAAGACGCAAAACTCACCGGTCTCCTTCTCGCAGCCTGTACGCCGCTCGGCCTGCTTTACGCCGCTCGAACCCTGTCCCAAGTGGCGGGTCTGCCGAAGGGTGGCGTCAATCCGGTCGATATCCCGGACGTGGATATCCTGGACTGGCCCGACCTGGAGGAGCGCGGGCTGTGGGGCGGCAATGCCTCCCAGGACCTGGCTTGGATGGCCGAACGCAAGATGAACGTGGTGGAGGTCCATGCGGCGCTGAGCTTCGATGCGGACCATTCCCCGAAGGCGACTCTCGATGCGGGCATGCTCGAGACAGCCGCGCGGCATGGCATCCGGATCGTCCCCATCATCACCCACCTGGAACAGATGTCGCATTATGGTCTGTTTATCCATTATCCGGAAGTGGCGTCCACGCCGGACCCGAAGAAGCCGCTACCGACGGACTACGAGCCGGGCATCTGTTTTTCTCAGCAACGAACGGTCTCGCTGCTGGCCGAATGGATGCAGCAACTACTTGGTCTGCCAGGGGTTAGCGATGTGATGGTCTGGCTCTCGGAGGATGCCGCGCCCTGTTTCTGCCCCACTTGCGCCGGCAAGCAGCCGTTCGTCATGGAGGTCAGAGGGATCACGGCCGCGTTCGAGCAGGCGCGGAAATCACGACCCGGGGCAGCCTTGAGGATTCTGACCACGCAGGGGAGCTTTCCCGTCAATGACCAGGTGCTCGCCGCCATCTCGCCGGACACGAAGCTCAGCTACTATCATGGAGGCAAGACTTATGACAGCTCGCACAAGCCCATGATCGGGCCGCTGCTCGAGGCTCATGCGAGGTCCGGCCGCTGGCTCGGCGTGTATCCGCAATTGACGAACTCATGGCGGACGGTGTTTCCATTCACGGGCCCGCAGCTTATCCGCGCCCGAATGACCGAATTCGTGGACAAAGGACTTCGATGCCTCATCGGCTACGCGACGCCGTCGAACCGGTACTACGAGTTCAACATCACCGCTGCGGCCGAGTGGGCCTGGAACAGCCGCGGCCGATCGACTGCCGAGTTCGCCCGGGCCTACGCGACCCGGGCCGGACTGCCCCGACCGGATACTTTCGCTCAATGGGCGGAACGCGTCGGTAAGGCCGGGTGGGACGCCGCGGGAAGCCGCATCGTCGAGGGTCTGATCTTCGATCCGAAACGGACGCTTTCGGCGACGCAGCCGGCGGGTGGTGACAGCCTGACCGATGCCCTGGCGCAAATGGAGTTCGGAAAAGGACTTCTGGCGGAATTCTCGTCGTGGGAGCACTTTCAAACAGACCTGAACCTGGCCCAGCAAAGCCTGGATACCGCGCTCCAGACAGGAAATCTGGGCATGGTGGAGGAATCCCGATGTCTCCTGGCAGTCATCGGCCTCCTTCAGGGCCTACAGGAATTCATTGGCGCCCTCTCCCTTTCAGAAAAGGAACGCGTCAGCCCCGCCCGAGCAGCCCTCAACCGGATGGACGAGGCGGCAAGGACAGTGACCGTTTTCCTGCATCGCTGGGGGATGCGGGTGAACCCCGTGCCTCTGGACTCTCTGCCTTCACGGTTTCGTGACACGGTCAATTTCGCCTCGAGGGTGGCCCATGCGGCCTGGGAGATCGGCGTCCGCCTGGGCATCCAGGACCCCTGGCCCGCCTACCGGATGCGCCCGGTCATGGAATGGACCTCGGAGGATTTCGCCCGCGGGCCCCAGGCGACGCTGGAAGCCGAGGTGACGGGCATATTGGCCGGGCCAGGCGAGTATGATGTCACCTTCCAATTCCTCGACGGCATGTCCGGGATCAACGTAGACGAGGTGGCGCTCTCGTCCGGCCAGGCCAAGGAAACGAGTCGGCCACTCTCTTGTGCCCGTTCCACCTTCCGAGTGGGGCGTTGGGATCGGTGGGTCGAGTACTGGCTGACGTTGCCGGCAGAGGCGATAGGCCGCGGCGATCGGTTCTTCCTCAGCGTCAAGGTATCGGGTCCGCCCGCCAAGCTTCCGCCGGACCGCCGGACGAGCCACGGCAGGATTCTTATGCGGAAGTCCTGGCGCGGTGGAAGCGAAGCGCTCCCGCCATAGAATTGCGCTTCAAGATGGTGCCACACGATTCCCGAACCGGCCTACGCGTGAGCCTTCAGCCTCCAATCTCGATAGTCATAGCGATTTTGGCGGAACTCATGGCATCTCCAAGTATGACCTATTATCATACCCACGTTTGAATTCCGCTTCGGTACCATCATCCAATATCCAAAGACTCGTGCCAAAAAGCGGATTGCACCGTGATGCCTACCTCTTCGTTGATGACCTTCCAGCTCTCCGGAAGAAACTGAAGACATCCCGAGGCGTCCTTCGCGACATTTATCAGGGCCTGCAGGCGCAGATTCCCGATGGCGTGACCGACAAGCCTTTGCCGCCCTTCTACTTCCCGGCATTCAGCTACCTGGTGACCGGCAAGGAGGAGCACGCGGCCCTGGCCGCCGAGGCCATTCGTGCGACTCTACGGACCTACCTTGCTGGCGATTATTCGCACGACGTGCATTTCCACACCTGGTGCAATGCCGCACCCATGGCGCGCCTCGCCGCCGCCTACGATTGGATCGCCGACTCGCCCAGCCTCTCGCGTTCGGATGTCCGGGACTTCCAAGAGGCCATCCTCGACTACACCTTCAAGCATCCTTACAACCGGCTCAAGGGCCGCATGCGGGCCTTCGACAACCAGATCGCCGCCATGAGTTTCTGCTGCACCCTCGTCGGATACCTCTTCGGCAGCAAGCGCGATGACGACGCCCGCGCACACCGCATGCTGGCCGAGGGTCTCCTGCGCCTGCCGGACCTGATCGGCCTATGCCCGCCGGGCGGCTATTCCGGCGAAGGCTCGACCTATTTCGGGCTGATCGTTGCGCCCGTCACCGCCTGGTACTGCGCCCTCGTGGAGCAGATCACCGGCCAGGACGTCTTCTTCAGGCGCTTCCCGCCCCATGACACCTCTGCTCAGGACATCCTCGGCCTCTACTTCCGGCTCGTCGGGCCCTCTGGCCTGATGCCGCCCTGGGACCACTACGGCTGGATGCGATGCCCGGCCAAGATGCCCCTGGCCTATCTGGCGCGGAAGACGGGCGATCTCGCGCCCTGGCAGTTGATCGAGGAACTCGGCCTGCACGCCGAGGCATCCGAGATCGCCTGGGGCGGCGACGACGACGTCTGGACCCTCCTCTGGTCGCCGGACTCTCCCGGCGCCGGCGAAGCGAGCGGCCGCGGTCGCCTCTTCTCGAGCTGGGCCGTCCCGAGCGTCGCCGCCGCCCTCGTCTGCCCCGAAAAACAGATGCGGCTGTTCCAGGCCTGGGACCGCTCCAGCTTCGGCGTTTACGTCGGACGCTGCCAGGTCAATCCCAACATGATCACCTTCGAGGCCTGGGGCAGTCCCGTCCTCACCGACGGCATCCCGGACACCCAGAAGTGCAGCTTCTTCGATTTCGGGCTCGAGGATTTCAAGGACATCCTCAAGCCCGGCGAGGCCGATTCCATCCGGGACTACTACCTGACCTTCAACCCGAAATGGGATACCCGGACGTGGATTCGCGGCTTCTCCTACGGCCTCCTCGGCGGCTCCAATTCCGTCCTGATAAATGGCGAACGCCAGTACACCCCCGGGCAGCCCCAGGAGGGCAAACTCGTCGCCTTTTGCAATCTCCCCGGCCTGCAAATGGCCGCCTCAGAGGCCGCATTGTTCTACCAGCCGCGCTATCCCATCGAGTCCATGGTCCGCACCACCCTGTTGGTCCGGGATGAATACCTGCTTACCGCGGACACGATCGAGTGCTCCCAGGGGCCTCTCGACTTCGACTGGCAGGTCTTCGCCCGCGGCCAGGTCACACTCAAAGACCGCGCCGTTTGCATCCGAACGCCGGAGGCCGTCGAGGTTCATCTCCTGCCCCTCGACCCGGACCTGAAACCCACGCTCACCGAGGTCGACGGCTTCCCCAGGGATTTCGAAGGCCGGTCCACCTGCATCCGATACCGCCTCTCCGGGCAGAGGGTCGTCTTGCCGTTCCTCATCCTTCCACGCCACGGACTGAAACCCCTGGTCTCCTTGCAGGGGAATTGGCACGCGGCCTTTCAAGGACGGCAGGCCGGGCTCGATTGCGGCCTGCACCTCGGCTTCCGGTCCGGCCAGGCCATGCCCATCCAGGCATGCGGCCCGGCCGCCCTTCGCACGGGTAAGCCCGGCTGGCTCTGGGCATCCCGCACCTTCCGCCTCCCCCGGGGCCCGATCCCCTCCAAGCTTTACCTGCGCTTCCCGTCTGCCGCCGACGACCTCGAGGTCTGGGTCAACGGCGAGCCCGCGCCCTCCGCCCCGTCCGGGCTCGCTCCCCGGCTCGTCGAGTTCACGGGCCTCGTCCGTGCGATCAACGTCCTCGTCGTGGGCGGAACGGCCGCGCGCGGCAAGTTCATCAACGGGAGCGTCCAGTGCCTTGGTCCCGCGCCGGAACCTGACCTGCCGGAAGCGACGCGGCTCGGAGAAGGCCATTATCGCATCTCGGGACACTCCGGCACGGACGAAATCTGGATTTCCGCCCGGGACGGCCGGATCGATTCCCGGACCGTCCGCGGCGAGGCCCGCGCGCTCCTGCATTCGGAAGGCGGTGGCTTCGCCGCATGCCAGGCGACGCGTCTCGAGATCGAGCCCGGCATATCCTTCAGCAGCGACCGGCCCATCGACGTCGCCTGGCGCGGCCGAGAGGTGACCCTGGGCGACTTTTCCGGCCCCGACGAGGTCCGTCTCGCGCATCCGGACTTCCACCTGCTGGCGTCGAGCCGCGGGGCGCTCGACATCCACCTGGTCGGCCGGAAACGGCCCACGCTCCGATTCCGACTCCAGGAGTCCAAGCCGCTCCTGGTGAACGACCGCGTCTATTCACCGCCATCCCTGGGCAGCGATGGAGAACTGGCGATCCCGCCGCGGGCCTTTGCCGTGCTGCCCCGGACGCCCAGGCAGTTCTCCACGCCGGCGTGGCGGATGAGCCGGCTGGCCCGCCTCGCGGTGAAGGGCGGGGACCGTGCCCGGGGAAGCCTCCTGCGCGCCCTGGGGGACCCCGACTGGCGCGTTCAGCAGTTCGCCGCGGAGCTGGCGGGCCGCATCGGATGCCGCAAGGCCGTCCGGCCGCTCCTGGACCTCCTGGCCCGGGAATCGCCGGACCAGATTTACGACCTTTCGGTGTTCCTCTGGTGGCGTGAGGCCTGCGAGAAACTGGAGAAAGAGGGGCCGGCCTACTTCCTCCAGGGACCGAACGGCAAGCCCATGGTCAAGCAGTACCGGCTCAAGCTGGCCATCATCGAGGCGCTCGGACGCCTGCGCGCCCGCGAGGCCGTCCCTGCCCTCTGCGAGATTCTGCGGGATTCTCGCGAGTTCTACCCCGTGCACAGCGCCGCGTGCCGCGCCCTGGGACTGATCGGCGACCCGGCCGCGGGCCCCGCCCTCGAGGCCGCCGCCGGCTACGCGGAAGTCAATACTCGCGGCCGCGCCCGAGATGCCCTCCACCGCCTGCGGACCGGCCACCCGCTCCACCCCGCATACCCCGATCGAGGGTACGATGCTTAAGCAGGGAGTGCTGAAGGTGCGCCGCCGGGCGGCCCGATAAAACGTTTTTCATTCTGGCCATTTTCGCTTAATATCTCTCTTGCTTTTCGGGCAGTCTCATGCGGGCGCCTGGCGCGGGGCCTTCCTGATTTTTCGGAGAGCGCGGTGCGGACTCCACCATTTCCCACGACCCTGGCTTCTCCAGCATCTCCCACCACGGCCATCATCATCGGCGCCGGCCGGGGGCGGCGGCTCATGCCCCTCACGGAGGACACTCCGAAGTGCTACGCGGAGATCGGGGGCAAGCGTATCCTGGACTGGATTTGCGAGAGTCTGCAGAAGGCTGGCATCCGGCGCATCGCCTTCATTGGCGGCTACCAGATCGATCGCATCCGGGCCGACTATCCGGGCTTCGTGTTCTATGAAAACCGCAACTGGGAGAAGAACAACATTCTGGCCTCGTTGTTCCACGCGGAGGCCGAGATGGAGGGGCCATTCCTGTGCTCCTATGCGGACATCCTGTACCGTCCCAGCGTGGTCCGCCGGGCCATGGAAAGCCCCCATGAGATCACGGTGGTCGTGGACACGGACTGGCGCGCCCGATACGCCCGGAGGCTGAAGCATCCGGAGGAGGATGCGGAGAAAATTCTCGCCGATGGCGAACGCGTCCTTCGGATCGAACGATCGATATCGCCCGCCGAGGCCCAGGGTGAGTACATTGGCGTCGCGCGCTTCACGGCGTCGGGAGCGCGCCGGCTGTGCGAACATTATCGCCGCGCCTTGAATGAGCATAACGGACGGCCCTACCGCGGGGCCGCGTGCTTCCAGAAGGCCTATCTCATACACCTCTTCCAGGACATGATCGAGCGCGGCGTGCCCATTCACAAGGTGGATACCGCGGGTGACTACATGGAAATCGATACAACGGAAGACTATCAGATCGCCCAGGAAACGTGGCGGTAAACCAGATGTCCGGAGCGAAATTCATCACCAGCGTCGTCGGATCGATGCCGCGCTCGCAGTTTGTCCGTGACCTCGTCGAGGTCGGGACCGAGGAACGACTCGGGACCGAGGAGCATCGCCGTCGGATGGACGCCGCCTGCGCCTACATCATCGCCCTGCAGGAGTCCACGGGCATCGACGAGGTGACGGACGGCGAATGGCGTCGCCGCAGCTATATCGGGATCATTGCCGACATCTGCGACGGCTTCGAACTGACCAAGCGAGGCGGGCAGCACTGGACAACCGTCACGGGTCGGCTTCGGCTTCGCCGGCCGGGCCTCATCGCCCGGGAGGTGGCTTTCACGCGCCAGCACGCCCGCCGCCGCGTCAAGGCCACGCTCCCCTCCCCCTATCTGCTCGGGCAGCGCATGTGGGACCCCGCGGCCTCCGCTTCCGCGTATCCGACACGCGAGGCGTTCATGGGGGACCTCGTAGCCGTCCTCCGTGAGGAGCTTCGAGCCGTGCGAGACGCCGGCGCGGACGTCGCTCAGATCGACGATCCCCACCTCTGCCTCTTCGTCGATCCGGCAGTCCGGGCGCAATATGCGAACCCCGACCGCGAGGCCGACCTCTGCGTGCGCCTGATCAACGGCGTGCTCGATGGAGTGACCGGCATTCAGACCGCGGTGCACCTGTGCCGACGCAACAAGGCCCGGGCCGGGTGGGTCGGCCAGGGCGGCTACGAGCCCATCATTCCCCAGCTTCGGCAGCTTCAGGTGAGGCAGTATGTGCTGGAATTCACCATCCCCGCGGCCGGCGACTTGTCCGTGCTCCGGGCCCTGCCCGATGATCGCGGGATCGGCCTGGGCTGCGTCGACTGCCGCGGGGAACACGTGGATACCGTGGAGGAGATCGTCGCCCGCGTCGAGAAGGCGATCGCTCACGTGGACGCGGAACGTGTCAGCTTGAACCCGGATTGCGGGTTCGCACCCGGAAGCGCGGCCGAAATTCCAATTGACGAGGCCTATTCCAAGCTGTGCAACGAGGCCCGAGCGGCCGCAGTCCTGCGCGAAAAATACGCCTAGTACACGTGTCAGGAAGTGCACCCGCACTTCCTGACACGTGTACTAACCGGAAACCCCTCCCGCAGGGACCCCGCTGGGTGGCGAAATTCAAGAGTCATCCAGATTTAACCACTTGTGAATTGGTCACTTATGGAATATCGAGTTTCTTTACTTCGCCTCTCGGCGAGGCCCCTCTCAATGGGACGAATCCGGGAGGGGTTTCCTAAAGTAGGCAAGTGAGCAAGTGCACCTGCACCTGCTCACTCGCCTGTTCGCGTCTACGACCTTCACCCCGGCCCTCTCTCAGACGGCTGTCACGTGGACACAGGTAACACCATGGGTTTGCTTTCTTCTCAGCCGGGCTTTAGCCGGCCCCCTGTTTGCCACCAGTTTGAACGGGTGGGGAATGGACAAGAGAGCAGATTCAGCCCGCTTGAGCGGGCTTCTCGTGCATGGCTTCAGGCCCTGCTCCGGAGGGATGGACGAATCCTACTCGAGAAGCCCGAGTGAGGCCGGCTCTGTCGGCCCGCAGCTCCTTAGCGAAAACTTCTGCCGTCCCTACGGGACTCTTGTGGTTTATGCGCTTTCTCTTCCCAGGGCTGCGTTCGCCTTCGCTGGGCTTCGGCGAACTTGCCCCGGGCCATTTTCGGACGTCCCTACGGGACTCACAGAAACAGGCTTCCGGCGACGATCACTAAGCAGTTACGTCGGCCCTTTGCCCCCCATCCACCACCTGAAGGTGGTGGCAAAGGGGAAGCGGGCTAAAGCCCGGCTATTCAAGCCACGGTGTCAACTGCCGGCGAAGGTCAGCTCCAGGGGCAAGGGGGAACGACCTCTCAACTACTTCACTTTGCTCAACTCGTCGGACAGCGCGTCGATGGCGTCCTGGAGCGTCGAGGGCGGCACCGGCTTCGACTTGGCCCAGTCCTTCCGATCCCACGTCGGACTCCGCGCCTTCTCCCGGCTCACCGCCTCTTCCAGGCCGGCGAACCC
This sequence comes from Planctomycetota bacterium, assembly GCA_016179685.1. Lineage (GTDB taxonomy): Bacteria > Planctomycetota > PUPC01 > JACPCR01 > JACPCR01 > JACPCR01. Next base: position 12,987 of record JACPCR010000071.1, read on the forward strand.
CGCGGACCACTCCTCCATGTCCTTCAGGGTGTTCTCCATGTCGTCGCGGAGGGAGATGAGAAGGAATCGCTTCAGGTCCTTTTCCTTCTTCTTCAGCTTGAGAATCTGTGGAAACAGGGCGTTGGCCCGTGACCGGTGGACTTCGGCCTGCCGGCTACCCAGACTCTTGACTTGCTCCTTCATCCGATCGTCCAACGGCGGGTTCTTGCCGACCCAGCCCTTCAGGTCCCGCACCATCTCCCGGGCCAGGAAACGTGCCGCCTGGATTTGTTCCTCGATCGTGTTCTGGAGGTGCGGGTCCGTGCTCAGGGACGCGGAATCGAGGATGCTGGTCACCTTCTTCAAATGTGCCGCGAGGACGCCGTCCGCCAGCTTCACGCAGGTCTCATTCTTCCTCGCGTCCAGACCGGGATGCAGCTTCGACCAGGCCTCCAGGTTGCCGAGGAGCGCCTGGGTAGACGCCCGGGCCGCTTCCAGGGCGTCCTTCTGGGCCTCGCCCGTCACCTTCTCTCGCTGGCCGAGGATCGCCTCGGTCTCGAGTCGGACGACTTCCTCGGCCAGCGCTTCGGCCAGGGCGCCCACGGTGTCCGAAAAGACCGGGAGTTCCTGATTCCACCGCTCGAGATCGGCCATCACCTGGCCGGCCGAGTCCCGGGCCTCCTGGAACTTGCCTTGCCCCCAGAGCTTCTGAAACGCTTGGATATCCTCCTGACCCGCCTGGGAGAGCTGGGCTTTCACCGTGGAGAAAAGAGAGCCTTCCCCTTCCTCCGCCGCCGGCGCCTCCTGAACCAGGAAGTACCGGAAGGCGTCCGGGAAACTTCCCAGAATCTGATTGCGCGGGAACAGCGTCTCAGCGGAGGGGAAGACCGTAGCGGAATGCACGAGGTAGACCTTGAGATCGGGTCCCTGCATGAGAAAGGCCCGAAACTGGCGCGCCGCCAAGGAAACCTGCACGGTCTGGAGCTGCTGCTCCTCGCCCTGCTTTTTCAAAAAATCGGCGGGGATGGCTGCCGCATCCATGGCGTTCCCCTCCGGCTGGGCCTTGTACTGGCTGCGGAGCGCAAAGGTGTCCGCCAGCGGGAAGCCCGCCTGCCGGATACAGTATTCGAGATTTCTCCGGAGGAGGATGACGCCCAGGGCTTCCGGCATCTCCAGGATGGAGGAGCCGTCCGGGTAACGCTCGAGCCAGTCGGGAGGGAAAAGCTGCGCCACCCTCCCTCCGCTGGCCGGAGCGCCCTTGGGCTGCTCTTCTCTGTGGAGATGCACCTCCCGAAGGCCGAGGAGGAACGAATCGGGATTCCCGCCGGTGAGCAGGGTATCCGAGAGCAGGCCCGGGAAGCCCTGCCCGGGTGCGGCGGCATTCTCCTGCGTGCCGGTGGAGACGATCTGGCCGCGCCCGAATGCCTCCTGGATGACGATATTCTGGGTCAGGCCGGGATCGAGTTGATAGTCCTGGAAGGCTCTTCGGAGAATCTTGGCGAGGACGGGCTGGTTATCCTGGAGCTGGCTGAAGCCCTCCCATTCCAAGGAATTCTTCGCCCCGTGCGCGCAGGTCCGGGCCAGCTCGTGCAGGAAGGTGGATGCTGGAAACCGGCTGGAGCCGCGCAGTCCGTGGGCCGTCGGGGCCGGGCTCGCCGAGAATCGTTCGATGCTCAGATTCGCCGGCGAGGTCTCCCAGAGCAGAAGCTGGCGAGGCTCGAGCTGGGCGTGGCGCTCGGAGAGCCAGGGCGACGGCACCCATTCGGCCTGCAAGAGTGAGACAATCTTCAGGTCCTGGAGAGGCTTCGCCAGGTCGCGGCTGAAGAGGGCCGGGAACTCGGCCTCCGGCGGCGCCGACCCGAGCGCCAGCAGGTAGTCCCATTCCACCGGGGGGCGGTTGCGCCGGACCGCAAGCTGGCTCACCATCATCTCGTAGGGCCGACTGCCCAAGTCCAGAAGCCCGTTCCCGTGGAATCCGGCCACCACGCTCGCCTGGGGCTCGTCCGGGTTGCGGACCGGCGCCTTGAGCAGACCTTCGACGCCCCTGCGCATCTTGTCGAGCAGGTCGTCCTCGGCGGCTATCGGCAGGGGCGTCCCCGGCGGCTCGTCATAGTAGGACCAGTCAATCTTGCCGCTGGCCGGGTCGAGATACTTCACCACGAAAGCGGGCCGTTCGTTCTTTCCACGGTCGAGAAGCTGGAAGAGGATGGCCTTGACGGGCTTCGGCGCTCCTTTCTGCATCTCCTTCCAGGTCCGAATGAGGTCCGGATACGCTCCGCTCCCGAAGACGCTGCCCGTGGACAGGTTCAAGATGAAGGGACGCGACGGATCGATCAGGCTGACGGCCAGTTCGAGGCCGGTGGTATCGACGCTCCAGGGGCCCACTTGAGGAGCAGGCGTCGTTCCCCTGGTCTGGAGATGCCAGAGGAGGCAGGGGAACTGGCCGTAGTCGGGGGCGCCCCCGCGCATGGAAATCTGGAGCTTGTTGCAGTACTCCTGGTAACTCGGGTCCGGCGCCTCGGCCCCGGGGCGCGCCTGGTTACGCGCCCAAACCAGATTGCCCGTGGTCAGGTCCACCGCATAACAGTACAGCGAACGCGGCGGCAGGCTCTCGTCCGCGAAGGTCTGCAACCGGTACGTCGCCGTGCCCGTCTCCGCCGAGTTCGCCTCCACGACCCGGCAGAAGGGAATCTCGGGCTGCGCTATCGCCACCTCCAGAATATCGCGGAATCGATCGCGATCATCGAAGGCCCTGGGCTCACCGACCCTCAGAATGCGGGGTCGTTCCCGGCTGCCCTGCAGGCCCAGCTCGATGGCCCGCCGGGCCCAGTCGCGCCGGGCCGAGTAATCCCGAGCGTCCGAACAGAACCCGGACAGGACGAAGGCATCCAGGAATTGCTCCGAACCCTTGGTGGGCACGAGCTTCACGCATTTGAGCAAGGCGCTCCGCACCCTGGGCGGGTCCAGCTCCACGCTGCCCGTGATGAAGGATTCCAGCCTCTGCCATTCGGGCTTACGGTGAAGCTCCGAAAGGACCGTATAGTCCATACCGGGCGGCTTCCCGCCTTCCGGCTTCTTCGCATCCGAAGGGACGCTGACCACCCGTCGGACCAGGAACGGATCAATCCAGCGCGATTCCGGTCGGATCGTCTGGGTCCGAATGAATTCGAGTATGAGGATGTCGGCGAAGACCTCTTCATTCTGGAGTTTCTCGTCGGCCGCCGCCTCCTGAAACCAGTAGGTGCTGGCGAGAAAAGCGCCAATATTCGGCTGGGCCCAGCTCGGGATATCCAGCCGTGCGGCAATCTTCCGGCATTCGGGGTACAGGACCTCGTCGCGGTGGCCCGGCTCACCCGGGTTCAGTGAGAAGCACCCGCCCCACACCAGCAGTCGATCTTTGACGTCCGTCATCTTGAGGACCGCGTAAGGCATCGGCCGGCCCGGCACGTCCAGCAGGTAGCCGTACAGAATCCAACCGACGCCGTTCCCGATGCGGGTCTTCTCGTCAATCCAGCTCTCCCGCGGGTTGTCGAGCATGCGGCTCAACCGCTGCCACATCTCGTCGCCGGGCCGGGCGGTGGCCACGGAGAAGTACTCCGAGGCAATGCGACCGGGTGACGCGAGCGACCGGCCGAGCTTCACCGAAAGCTGGTGGAGGCGTTCCGTGTTCTCGGGCTCCTCGCCGGAGAAGCTCCAGCGGGCGCTGAAGTTCCGGAGTCCCAGCACCCACACCGTGTGGTCGCCGCGGAACTTCTTGCCTTCGTCCTCGACGACGCGGAGGAATTCCTTGGCATCCGTGGCGGCATGCTTGCACAGGGTTTCCAGGTTCGAGGCTGAGAGAATGTTGGGCGGCGTTTCAGACCAGGCCACTGCGGCAAAATGGGCAGCCGCAGCCAGGAGCAGGGAGCAGGAATGACGCATCGTTATGAAATCCTTGTCAAAGGAGGCCGGGGCATTCTCCGCGGACATCACTCGAGCATGTCCCAGTCCGAGGGAATCTCAAGCGCACAGCGAAACCCCGTGGACCCCTTTCGCGTATCGATGGGCTGTGTGGACCGGGGGAAGGCGCTCGATGCCCGGTCCAAGGATTCCTCAAAGTTGCTCCCCAGAATGACCTGAAGGTTGCCGCCGGGCCGCCAGGTCACCCATTCGCTCACGTTCCCGCCCATGCCCAGACAGCCCCAGGCCGACCGGTCGTCGTTCTCGAACAGGACGGTCGGCACCAGCTTGAGCCAAGGGTCCATCATCTCGCCCATCGGAGTCCGGCCCGAAACGTTGCATTGGGACTTCGTTCCTTCGTGCCCCCAGGGGTAGAGCCGCTCCTCCTGGCTGCCGGGCCCGCCGAAGGCCGCCCGACGCCACTCCTTCTCCGAAGGCAGCCGCCTATCGCCTTTCGATGCCACGCCCTCCGATTGGCGGCTCTTCAAGTTCGACCAGGCCGCAAAGTCCTCCGCGTCCTTGTAGGTCGCCAGCGCCACCGGCCAGTGGTCCGGAAACTGCAGACCCGGATCCTCCATTTTTTCCAGATGGGGCTTGATCTCCTCGAACTGCGATTCCCAGGTCAGAAAGCCCGGCTGATTCTCCCGCTTTTCCTTCCAGAACTTGCTGAAGCTTCCGATGGAGACTTCGTTCTTGTCCATGAAGAAGCCAGGGCCCTCCGCGGGGGCGGCGTTGGCCACCCAGACCATCGCAAATTCCAGGTCGTCGTGGTCTGAGCGGAACACGTATTCCCCTTCAGCCCCGTCCACCTTCCGGAACAGGTTGAACTTGTAGGCAAGCTGCACGTCACGCCACATCCGGCCCATCCGCATCCCCTGATAATCCTCCCACGTGCGGGCCCACTCGTGATGACACTGACCGCACTTCAGCTTCTCGCGGAGCGCCTTCAACTTCTCGGCGGTGTCCGGGCAGTTCCGGTCCTGGCACGCCTTGAGCATCGCTGTCCCCTCGTCGATCAACTTCGGGTGCAAGCGGAAGTTCCGCTCGATCCGGCCGAACCAGTCCGGCATCTTATCGGGGTAGAACTGCGGCCGATCGGTTTCCAGCAGCGCCAGCCCCTCGTTGCCGGAGCTTTCCAGGACCCGGTGGGCGAGTCGAAGGGCGCCCCGTACCCGCTCCGTCGCCTTCCTGGCCTGCGCCAAGGTGTCCTCGGCCTCTGCCGCCTCTAGCGAAAGCTTGGCGGGCATCAGGGCATAAACGTCCGCGGCGCGGAAAGCATCCTGCGTCGCTTGTCCGAATTCGAGCTTTTCACCCTCCTCGAGGATGCGCCGGCGCAGCTTGAGCAGAGCCTCCCGGGCGGGCCCCACGCTCAGATCAGGAGGATAACGCCCGAAAATCGCCTTCACCTCCAAATTGAGCTTCGCCGGGTCCGATATCGACGCCAGGGACATCTGGCCCAAATCCTGGCAGGCCTGAATCCCGGCCTCCAATTTCTTCCGCAGCCCTTCGGCCTTCTGCGCGAGCTCCGGATGGTATCGAACCAGCCGCTCCGAATTGCGGACCTCCTGCTCCACCTTCAGCATCTCGTCCCGTGCGGACACCCAGGCCTGGATCGAGTCCGCTGCCGTCAGGCTCGCCCCCGCCTTCAAACAGGCCTCGAACAGGGGAATCAGGCTGGACCAGTACTTGGCTGCCGCAGCGTCTCCCTCCCTTCCCACCCACTTCCTGACCTCGGGCAGCAACGTATTCACGTCCGTTTCGGATAGAAACCTCTCGGACTCCTGGCTGCGGGTCAGGCCCGCCAGAGCCCGCTTCTTCGTGGCCTCGACCTCGCCCCCGCCCCCCGCCGTCTCCGCAATACCGGCCCCCTCCGCGGCCACGCGGTAGTGCCAGGCCGACCCCTCCACAGCGTCAAATCGGCCCTGTCGCTCCAGCTTCTCCGCCTGCTCCAGCCAGCCCGGGATTTCTTGAGATAGAAGCTCTTTCAAGGCCTGGGTCCGTTTCTTCGAAAGCGCCTGTATGCCGGGCGGAACGTCCTGGTCCATGCCCGCCTGGACCGCCAGTCGGCACGCCTCGAGAAGCTCCTCGACCCTGGGCCTGTCCTTCAAGTGGGCCAGCAACTGTGACGGCTTCGCCGCCTCATCCAGCGTTTTCCAGGCGTCCACAACGCTGCCGAAACGGAAAAGATACCGGAGCGCCTCGTCCGGTTCGTCCGGCCTCGACTCTTTTCCGGCGGACTGGAGCATTTCGGACGCCCTCTCCATCTCGCCGCCCTCGATGGCCTCCAGGGTCTTCAACGCCATCTGCCAGTGCAGGACCTGTTTCCGGGCCTGGGATTCCTCGGAGGCCTTCTGGTACTTTTCCACGGCCAGGCCCAGGGCTGGACCCGCCTTGGCATAATTGCCCGCCCGCAGGAGGGCGATGCCGTTGAGGACGTGCTCGAGACGCTCCCGCGCTCCACGGGCCTCTTCCACCGGCTGCGGGAACTTCTCCGGCGAGGCGTCCCGCAAGTAGTCCTGGTACCGCGCCAGAGCGGCTTGCAATGCCGCCACCGTCGAGGCCCGGTCCTCGGATGCCCGGGCCTCGTCTCCTACCTTCGTCAGATAGTCCGTCGAAAGGACCGGCCGGCGGAAAAAAACATACGTGCCGCCTTTCTGGTGGCCCGCATCTCTTAACGACCCCATGAGCGGAAGCGTCTTCGTCACCCCGGTCCGCAGATTGGCAAACAGCTTCAAGGGGTCCAGGTAGGGCTGCGTATTGCCCTCCAGCTCCCGAATCAAGTGGAAAGCGAATTCGCTGTGATCCCCGATCCCCGTGTCCGGCACAGGCTCCAGGGCGCCCGACGTCAAGACCTGACGCGACATCCTCGCATACGCCTTCCGGTAAAATTCCTGGGTGATTTCCTCGGGCGCTCCCCGCTCCACGTCCAGCAAGTCGCCCGAAAAACAAGAGTCCGCCAGAAGCAGCACGTGACGACACTTGAAGGACAACATGTAGCCCTTCAAGTCCGCACTGCTGATCCAGTTCCGCTGATCCACCTCGTCCATGCCGCCGTCGTGCGGTATCCAGTAGCCCACGTTGTTCTTCGAAAGCTGCCCGTGACCCGCATAATAGACCATCAGCGTGTCTTCGGGCCGCAGCCCGTCCATGAGGTCGTTCAAGGCCTTCCGGATGTTCCGCTTGGTCGCCCGTTCATCAAACAACTCGACGATATGGTCCGGGTTGTACCAGTACCGCTCCACCAGCACCTTCTTCAGAGCCTTGACGTCGTGAACCGGCCCGCGAAGCGGCGGCCATTCCTGATAGCGGTTGATACCGATGAGAAACATCCAGTGGTTGCCTACCAGCGGCGTCTCGTCCGGACTGGTGGGGACCACGGCGATCCCCCGATCCTCGGCCATGAGGCGGGCCAACAGGAGGATTCCCGGCAGCAAGACCGGGAGAGCAAGGCGTCTGGTCATGGGCCAATACCTCCACTCACCGGGCGGACAGTCTCAGCCTGGGGCGGGATTCTCATTCCCCCTCAATCTCGTTCAAACAGGATGCCCGGAAAAATCCCTCCCAGTCTCCGAACCCGATCCCGGAGGAACAGTTCCGGAATCAACGGCGTCGGCTCGAAGCCGACGTTCAACATCCTATTATTTCCTTTTGTCCCCCTTATCTCAAGGTGCAAAATGCCAAAAAAGCACTACATTCCTCTTCAACTCGCGCACGCGTACGAAAATGCAGGTGCACTTCCGTACGCGTGCACGAGCCTCTAAAGTTCATCGCATCACCAAGGAGGCAGACATGGGACGCACCATAGGGTTTGGAATTCTCGGGCTCGGCATGGGGGCAGCCAGGGCGAAAACCGTCGCTGCCACGGAAGGCGCTCGGCTGGCCGCGGTCTGTGATCTGGATGCGGACCGCTTGGGTAAGGCGATGCAGGAGCACCAGTGCCGGGGCTTCTCCAGCTTCGAGGAAATGCTGCGCTGCGATGAGGTGGAGGTCGTCTATGTCATGACGCCTTCGGGTACCCATGCCCGCTTCGGATCGGTTGCCGCCGCCGCAGGAAAACACGTCATCACGACCAAGCCGATGGACCTCACGACGCGCCGATGCGATCAGCTCATCGAGGCCTGCGAGCGCGGCCGCGTCCGGCTCGTGATCGACTTCGAGTCCCGGTACTACCCCGCCATGCGCCAGCTCAAGACGGCCATCGAGGCAGGCGAGCTGGGAGACCTCATCATGGGGGAGGCCCGTTGCAAGTGGTGGCGCTCCCAAAATTACTATGACGCCATGGGGGGATGGCGGGGGACCTGGAAGCTCGACGGCGGAGGCGCCCTCGCCAACCAGTGCATCCACCTCATCGATGCCGTCACCTGGATGTGCGGGCCCGTTCGGAAGGTCACCGCCCAGATCGGGACCTATGGCCACCGAATCGAGGCCGAGGACCTCGGCATGGCCATCCTCGAATTCGAATCCGGGGCCGCAGGATTCATTCTCGCCACCACGACCTATGCCCTCAACAACCAGTTCGGCATCGAAGTGCACGGAAAGCTCGGCAGCGCCACCACCGTCCCCAACTGGCATGAGATTCAGGTCGCCTTCGCCGATGGCCGCACCGCCCTGGCTACCCCGCGGCCCGAGGGACCGCCTCGCAACGCGGTCGAGGACATGGTCGCCGCCCTCATGGAAGACCGGCCCCCTTGCGTGTCCGGCCAGGAAGGCCGCCGGTCCATCCAGCTCCTGGAACAAATCTATGAGGCCGCGGGCGTCGGCGAAATACGCCGGCAGGCCATCGGAACGGTGATGCCGTAATCACGCCGGGACTCCGGCATCGGTCGCTTCAGGAAACCCCTCCCGCACTTGTCCCCATGGGACCTGCCACCCCTTTTCAACTGTCCGGTGAAAGGGACCGACCCCAGGCTGACTCCCTCCTAACCTGATACGCCGCCGCGCAAGTGCGCGGTCGCTGCGCGACCGATGGGTTGCCAACTGGCCCGCCGCCGCGCCGGCCCTGCTTCGCACGAGCCGCGAACGCCGAATCTCCAACACCCGCCGCACAGCGGCAGCCCTGCTTCGCGCAACGCCCAAGTGAGCGTGCGCGGTGGCCAGTCCATGCCGCCAGGATGGCGGCACTCCCAGACATGCCGCCTCCCGGACTTGTCCCGATGGGTGGGATCCTGCAGAAAGATGGCGGTGCTCCCAGGTAGCCGAGTGTGAACGAGCGATTGCCGCCGTTCACACGCCAAGAGCCGTCACCCCAACTTTGATTCCGGACGACCGTCCGCGCCCTGAAATTGGGATTACGCCGGCTCGACGAGAATCTTCGAGGCCGCTCGGGTCCCCAGGACGAGCGTACGCTCCCCACCCAGTTGAAGAGTCACCGCGTCCGCCAGCGTGTCCAGATGCACCAGAGTGAGCGTGGCGCCGGGCCGCAACGCGTGCCGGTCCAGGAACTGCAGGAAGTCGGTGTCCTGGTCCACGATCCGGGCGATCTTCATCAACTGGCCGCGCGGGCAGTTGAGCAGCGTGGCCAGTTGCTGCTTCCTGATGATGCCATCGGCACTCGGGATGGGATCACCGTGTGGATCGAAATTCGGCCGCCCCAGCAGCCCATCCATTCGCTCCAGGACCTTCTCGGAAACCGCATGCTCGAGTTGCTCGGCCTCGGGATGTACCTCGGCCCAGTCCAGACCGAGAATCTGCACAAGAAACAACTCGATCAGGCGATGGCGGCGCAGCACGTGCAAAGCAAGCTGCTCGCCCTGCACATTCAACTTTACGCCGTTGCGCGGTTCGTAGTCCACCAGACCTGAATCCGCCAGCGCCTTGATCATCGAAGTGGCCGTCCCCGCGGTCACCTTCATCGCTTCGGCCAAGTGCCCCATCTGGACGAGCTGGCCAGGCTGCTTCTGCTGCTCGATGAAGAGACGCTTCAGATAATTTTCGACGGTGCTACTGGGCATAACCGCCTCCTTGTCCGCATCCTTTTTACCCTTTTGCAGTAGGAGCGTCAACCCATGAGGGCGAAAAATGTTGCATTAACTTCAGAAAAAGCTATAATTTTGATAGGTCAAAATAAAAAATTTGTAGCATAAATTATTTGCGTAGAGTTAGCCAAGGTTGTAAATTCCAGAGTTTGAAAAGGTCATTTTGTGGACTTGAATAGTGTCACACGACGGGATTTGATCAAAGCCGGCACTCTGGCCGCAGCTACGGCCGGGGCAGCCGCTCTCGGAGCGCGTTCGGTGCTCGGCGCAGGATCGCCCGCATCCAGTGAGCCCTCTCCGGTCCCTGTCGGGGCCACCGGGGAAGGTCTGAAATTACCACCGTACCAGATGGACCCAGGGAAATTCCTTTCTCATTTTGATTACGGCAAGGTGGTGGAGGAACGGCCGAACGGGACGAGCGTGAGGGAATACGAGTTGATAGCAGAGGACAAAGAGATTCTGGTGGCGCCCGGCGTGTATTACCCCGCATGGGTGTTTAACGGGACCGTGCCTGGCCCGACGCTGAGGTGCAGGGAGGGCGACCTTCTCCGCGTGACGTTCCGCAATGCCTCCAAGCACGACCACACCATTCACTTCCATGGCATCCATCCCGCCAACATGGATGGAGTCTACGAAATCGTGCCTACCGGCGGAAGCTACACTTATGAATACGTGGCGGAGCCTTTCGGTCTTTTCCTCTACCACTGCCACGTGATGCCCCTCCGAAAGCACATCAGCAAGGGCCTCTATGGCGCGTTCATCGTCGATCCGCCGGAGCCGCGTGAAGCGGCTCGAGAGATGGTCATGGTCATGAACGGGTTCGACGTCGATTTCGACGGCGAAAACGAATTTTATACCGTCAATGGCGTGGCCAATTATTACCTGCAGCCCGGCCGGGAGGTCAAGTTGAAGACGGGCGAACTGGTCCGGGTTTACCTGGCGAATCTGACGGAATTCGACCTCATCAATTCGTTTCACATTCATGCGAATGTTTTCAGGCTTTACCGGACCGGGACGAGGCTCGACCAGTATGAGGTCACCGATACGGTGATGCTTTGCCAAGGCGAGAGAAGCGTGCTGGAGTTCAGCTACAAGTATCCCGGCAAGTACCTGTTCCACGCTCACCAGAGCGAGTTTGCGGAGCTGGGCTGGTCGGGCATATTCGAGGTTTCAGCCCATGGATGAACCCCAGGGACCGGATTCGGCAAAGGGCGCGCAGGCCGCCTCTATGACCAGCCCGTCGCTGCCGGGCAAGGTCGCTCGAGTGCTGCTGCCTCTGGCGGCCCTGGGCGTCATGGTATGGTTCATCCTGGCACGCGGGGCCAGCTTGTCGCCCGTGCAAGCTCCTCCTATCGAGGAACTGACCTTCGAACGTGTGGTCTTCCGGACCAATCCTTCCGAGATCATCGCAACGGTCCGCAATACGGGTCCGCTCCCTCTGACGGTGGGGCAGGTGGAGATCAGCGAGGCCATCTGGGACTACAGCATCACGCCTTCGCCGACGATCCCCCGGCTCGGCCGCGCCGTCGTCAGCGTGGCCTATCCGTGGGTGGAAGGCGAGCCCCATGGCGTGACGCTCATCACCTCCACCGGTTTCAAGTTCAGCCATGAGGTCGTTGTCGCCCTGGAAACTCCAGAGATCAACACGACCTACATGCTTTTCTTCACCGGTATCGGAATCTATGTCGGCGTGATCCCCGTTTTTCTCGGCCTGCTCTGGTTTCCCTTCCTCCGCAGCCTCGGCCGCACCTGGCTGGACGCTCTACTGGCCTTCACCATGGGCCTGCTCGTCTTCCTCGGGGTCGATGCCCTGCATGAAGCGCTGGAAATCGGTGAACGCGTCGCCGGCGTCTTTCAGCCCGTCGCTCTGGTCGTACTCGGCACGGCCGGGAGCTTCTTGCTCCTCGTTGCCATCGATCGGCATTTCCGAAAATCCGGCCCAGCGTCTGCATCATCTGAAGGACTGGTACTGTCCTACCTGATCGCTACGGGCATCGGGCTGCACAACCTGGGCGAGGGGTTGGCCATCGGGGCGGCCTACACACTGGGTGAAATGGCCATGGGAAGTTTTCTCGTCCTCGGTTTCACCATTCACAATACCACCGAGGGGCTGGCGATCGTCGCACCGATAGCCCGCGGCGGAGCCAAGCTGAAGCATCTCGCCCTGATGGGGCTCATCGCCGGTGTGCCGACCATCGCAGGGGCATGGATCGGTGGATTCACCTACTCGGACCTCTGGAGCCTCCTCTTTCTCGCTGTGGGGGCCGGGGCCGTGTTCCAGGTCGTCTATGCCCTGGGCAGGATACTGCTGGGCAAGCTGCACGAGACCGGAGGACTCAGTTTCCCGAGCTTGGCTGGCCTCGCCGGAGGCTTCGCCATCATGTACCTCACGGCATTACTTGTGGCAAGTTAGTCAACGGCAGGAGAAGCGTCCGTGTGCCTTCCTGGCCGTTTATTGAAGGAGAAAAAGACATGACATCCCGAAAACGTCTCGTGGGACTGCTGCTCGGACTCGCGGCCATGATCGGCTTGACCGCGGTCACCGCCAAACCTCGGCAGGCCGCCGCTACACAGGAAATAATGGTCGTCGCCAAGGACATGGCCTTCAACGCCAGCAATCCGACGCTTAGGGTTCGCCTGGGCGAAACGGTCCGCCTGACGGTGCTTAACGCTGAAGAGGCTTCAATGAGTCATGACTTGGTGATCATGGGATTGTCCGTCAAGACGGAGATTCTGCGGCCTGGCGACAAGGCTGAGCTGGTCTTCGTGGCGGACCGTCCGGGCACCTTCACTTACTTCTGCACCCTGCATCCTCGGATGATGACCGGGAAGTTCATTGTTGAGGAATGATGGAGGTTCGGAAGTGCCCCCGTACCCCTGAACCCGGGAGTTGAGAGGCTTCGAGGCCCCCGTCGGCGAGCCATTTCAGAACCCGTACCCCTGAACCCAGGAATTGGGCAGATTTTCGCCTGGACGCAGTTCCTGGGAGGCGCTCCAAGGCGTTCCGACGCTTATCCGGCAGCGCAGCCAGAAAAGGATCAATCTCACCATGGAAATGCTCCCGCACCTCCGTGCCAGAAGACTGATCCTGATGTTTGGGCTTGGGGTCGCCTCGGTAATGATGGTCGGAGGGGTCATTGCACGGCACGATTCCGGGGCAGAGCCTGCCCCATCCCGTGTGATACACCTCTCCGCCAAGGACTTTCGGTTCAACGGGAATAACCCGACCCTCACCCTGCGCCGTGGCGAACGCGTCCAAATCGTCGTGACCAACGATGACACCCAGCCGGTCCCGCATGGTCTGATCATTCCTGGCCTAGACGCCAAGACGCCTAGAAAACTCGACCCAGGCGAATCCATCAGCCTCACCTTCACCGCCGACACGGATGGCGTCTACACCTACACGTGATGCACCCACCCCGGGATGAGCGGTCGGCTCATCGTCCTACCATAAGTGCTCGACGGCGGACCTGTCTTTAGGCGGGCGAAGCCCGCACAGCCCAGGAAGGGTGGAAAAGGTGGCAGGGTTCAGGGTTCAGGAATCAACGGACACCCGACCCGCCTCCCGCTGGGACAAGTCAGACGGGACACCTTTCAATATCTCCGCGCGGCGCTGAAAAGTTGCACCCTGAGACTCCACATAACTTGACACTTGTCGCTGATAGGCGCTTGTGGCGCCAAACTTGTTCCCGGCCTACCTGCGGTCAATGGGCCGGACAGGAAGTGTAAGCGTAGCGCCACAGGCTGTCAGCTAAGGCGTTTGTCTTTAATGAAGCGTCTACGGCCCGAAAATTGCGCGGCTTTTCACATTGCGCATTTTTGACATTCAAAATAGTTAGTTAGCTGTGTCAACAGTCTTGGTCTGTAAAACCAAAACACTATGGTCAAAAGTCTTAAGTGAAAGTCAATAGATTCATTCTCCGAGTTCTGCTGCGGGCCATTGCTGCAACTTTTGCAGCCATTTGCCCCTGCTTGTCCAACGCTTCTGCTACGGAGAAAGGTCCCAGGACTTATCCTTACACAATTGTTGCTACCGTTGGAATGGTCACGGATATCGTCCGCCAAGTCGCCGGCGATAAGGCCAGAGTAGAAGGTATTATCGGCCAAGGCGTTGATCCCCACCTCTACAAGCCCACTCGGAACGATGTGGCAGCCCTGCTGCGTGCTGACGTGGTCTTCTATTCCGGGCTGATGCTTGAGGGCAAGATGACGGACACCCTCATCAAGGTGGCGCGATCAGGCAAGCCGATCTATGCCGTGACGGAATTGATTGACGAGAAATATCTGCTGGAGCCTCGGGAGTTTCAGGGGCATTACGACCCGCACGTCTGGATGGACGTCCAGGGGTGGATGAAAGGAGTGGAAGCGGTGGCGAAGGCGCTCGGGGAGTATGATGCTCCGGATGCGGCCGTGTACGAGGAGCGTGCCAAGGCCTATGTGGCGGAGCTTCAGAATCTCGACGGGTATGCGAGAAAGGTCATTGGGGGCATCCCTCAGAAGAGTCGGGTTCTGATCACCGCTCATGATGCTTTCAATTACTTTGGCCGGGCTTATGACATGGAGGTCCTGGGCATTCAAGGCATTTCCACGGAGTCCGAGGCCGGATTGAAGGACCTCAACCGTCTGGTGGACCTGATCGTCGAGCGTGACATACAGGCGGTTTTCGTCGAGACGAGCGTGGCGGAGAAGAACGTGCGGGCGCTAGTCGAGGGGGCCAGAGCGCGTGGCAAGAGCGTGGTCATCGGCGGCATGCTCTACTCGGATGCCATGGGCGCCCCGGGCACGTATGAGGGTACCTACATGGGCATGATGGACCACAACGTGACCACCATCGCGCTGGCGTTGGGGGGGCAGGCGAGCCCGCTCGGGATGCAAGGGAGGCTCGCGCCAGCGCGGGATAAAGGCAAACCCTGATCTTTAGCCGCCGTTTCTCATCCCGCGGGGGGATGGGAAACGGCGGCTAAAGGGCTTTTTCGGCTTCTTTGAAGGGAATCTTCACCATGGGGGTCATGAAACCCATTTCGGAAGCCAGGCAGGAGCAGGGAGTGACGGAGTCCGTCCGCGTCGCCACGGGCAGCGAACATCCCCGCACCTCCCCGCTTTCCATTCATGACATGACGGTGGCCTATCATCGAAGGCCCGTGCTCTGGGACATCGACTTCGACGCGCCGGAAGGCAAGCTCATCGGGATCATCGGCCCCAATGGGGCCGGGAAGAGCACCCTCGTGAAGGCCGTCTTGGACCTCGTTCCAAAGGCATCCGGCCGGGTCCTCATTTATGGCAAGCCTTATCGGCTTCATCGGCATCTTGTAGGTTACGTCCCCCAGCGTGAAAGCGTGGACTGGGATTTCCCGGTCAATGCCCTGGACGTCGTTGCCATGGGCCGTTACGGCCAGATCGGCTGGTGTCTACCGGTAACGCGGCCGCACCGGGATGCGGCCCTGGCCGCCCTCGAGCGCGTCGGGATGGCGGACCTGGCTCGCCGGCAGATCAGCCAGCTCTCCGGCGGGCAGCAGCAGCGCGTCTTTCTCGCCCGTGCCCTGGCGCAGGATGCCCGCATCTATTTCATGGACGAGCCTCTAGCCGGAGTGGACGCGGCCACGGAAGCGGCCGTCATCCGCATCCTTCAGGACCTGCGTTCGGGCGGCAAGACGGTGTTCGTCGTCCACCACGACCTTCAGACGGTTCAAGAGTACTTCGACACTCTGATCCTGCTCAACATGCGCATTGTAGCCACGGGGCCCACGTCCGAGGTCTTCACCCGGGACAACCTTCAAAAGACCTATGGCGGCCGCCTCACGCTCCTGGAGGAGGCCGCCGAAGCCATGGCCCGAAAGGGAAAGGATGAGTAAACGGCGGCGGATGTGCTTACACACTTCAGCCGCCGTTTGCCCAGATGGAAGCCCCTCCCTTCCAGAGGGATTCCGGGCAGCAAGTCCAGTAGACGAGTTTGCAAGTGCAGGTGCACTTGCAAACTCGTCTACTGGAAGATGGATAGGGAATGTCAGAATGCGTGTCTCCCTCACCATCCTTACCGCCTGGTTCTCCTTGGAATCCGCCCTCGCTGCCCCAACCAGGTCCATCACGGATTCCTCCATCGAATGGCCTTCCGGGGACCAGCTCACCCGCGTCATCACGCTGAGGGACTACAACACTCGAGTGGTCGTCCTCGGGACCCTCCTTCTGGGGCTGGCCACCGGCATCATCGGAACGTTCATGCTGCTCCGCCGGCGAGCCCTCATGGGCGACGTGGTCAGCCACGCCACACTGCCCGGCATCGGGCTGGCCTTCATCGTCATGACCCGGGGAGGCGGCGACGGGAAATTCCTGCCCGGCCTGCTCCTGGGCGGCCTGCTCTCGGGCCTTCTCGGCATGGGTCTCGTTCTGCTGATCCGACATTCCACCCGGCTGAAAGAGGACGCGGCCCTCGGGATCGTCTTGAGCGTCTTCTTCGGGTTCGGCGTCGCCCTCCTTGGCGTGATCCAGAAGATGAACCTGGGTCATGCCGCGGGGCTTGAATCCTTCATCTACGGCAAGACCGCCTCGATGCTCGCCAGCGACGCGCAGAGGATCGCCGTCGTCGCCGCCGCGGTCGCCCTCGCGTGCGTCTTCCTTTTCAAGGAGTTCGAAGTGCTCTGCTTCGACCCGTCCTTCGCTGCGTCTTTGGGCTGGCCCGTCGTCCTCCTGGACGCCGCCATGATGGGGCTTGTCGTGGCCGTCACCGTCATCGGACTCCAGGCCGTCGGGCTCATCCTGATCATCGCGCTGTTGATCATCCCGCCCGCAGCCGCCCGGTTCTGGACGCACCATCTCTCCCGCATGGTGATCATCTCCGCCGCCATCGGCGCTGCCAGCGGCCTCGTCGGCGCGGGCCTCAGCGCCCTCGTCCCGCGCCTGCCCGCCGGCGCCATCATCGTCGTTGTCGCCAGCTCCCTCTTCTTTCTCAGCATGCTCTTCGGGCCCGCTCGGGGCGTCCTCGTCCGCCTTCTCGCTCACTACCGGCTCGAAAATAAGGTCGGCCGGCAACACCTTCTCCGTTCCCTCTACGAGACCCTCGAGGAAGCGGGACAGTCCCCGGAGGCCGTCGCCGCTCCCGAGTCACGTGGCGTGGAAATCTCTTTCCCTCTTCTGCTCGCCGAACGCTCCTGGTCGCCGCGCAGGCTGCGGAAGCTCCTCGCCTCCGCTCAGCGTGATGGACTCGTCGAGCGCACGCCCGATGGGGCATGCCGGATGACTGGCCGCGGGCGTGAAGAGGCGCGGCGCGTGGTCCGCAACCACCGTCTCTGGGAAATGTACCTGATCACCCATGCGGATATCGCTCCCAGCCACGTGGACCGCGATGCAGACCTGGTCGAGCACGTGCTGGGGCCGGAAATGACGCGGAAGCTGGAGGCCCTGGTGGCCGCTCGATATCCCGAACTGAGGGTTCCGCCGAGTCCCCACGCGCTTCAGCATATGACGGGCAGAGCCGGACTGACGTCGCAGGACAGAATGGCCGTCGAAGGCCGTAGGCTGAAGGCTGAGGGCTAATGGCTGAAGGCTGAGGGCCGTTGGCTCCATCCCGTTGAAACCGTGCAAGGATCCACGGAAACCAGAATGAGAGATCACACAAGACTAAAGGCTTTTGAACTTGCTGACCGGTTAGCGCTCCAGGCGTATGTTATGACCTTACCGTTTCCTCGATGAGGACAGCACGGGCTATGGAATGGACCAGCCTGGACACGTGGATTGTTGTTGCCGGAGCGCTGAGCGCCGCTGCCTGCGCCCTCCTGGGCAACTTCCTCATCATGCGCCGTCTGAGCATGATGGGCGATGCCATCAGCCACGCCGTCCTCCCTGGCCTCGCTGTCGGCTTTCTGCTCACCGGCAGCCGAGGCGGCCCGACCCTCTTCCTCGGCGCGGCCATCGTCGGCGTCCTGACCGCCCTTTTCACCGAGTGGGTCCTCCACTTCGGGCAGGTCGAACAGAGCGCCTCCATGGGCGTCGTATTCACGACTCTCTTTGCCATCGGCCTGATCCTCATCGTCCGCGCCGCCGATAAGGTCGACCTCGACCCCGGCTGCGTCCTCTACGGCGCCATCGAACTGGTGCCTCTGGATACCATGGACATTCGGGGCTGGGCCGTGCCCCGGGCCGTCCTGACACTCGGCAGCGTGTTCCTCCTCGATCTCGCTTTCGTCCTTCTCTTCTACAAGGAGCTCCGGATCAGCGCCTTCGACCCCGAATTGGCTACCGCCCTCGGTTTCAATGCCCATCTCCTCCATTACCTGCTCATGACCTTCGTGGCCATCACCACCGTCGCTTCGTTCGAGAGCGTCGGCAGCATCCTCGTCATTGCCATGCTGATCGTTCCCGGGGCCACCGCCAGTCTCCTGACCGAGCGCCTCCACACCCTCCTTTTGGCCAGCGTTGCGATAGCCGTTCTCAGTGCCGTGGCTGGACACGCCGCCGCTATCACGGTACCCGGCTGGTGGGGCTACTCGGACACCACCACGGCCGGTGGCATGGCCGTGGTCGCTGGCCTGCTCTTCACCCTCGCCTTCTTCTTCGCCCCGCGCCACGGCATCGCCAGCAAGTTCCTGCACCGGGCCCGCCTCAGCATCCACATCACCCGGCAGGACATTCTGGGGCTGCTTTTCCGCCTCGAAGAGATGCCGTCGCTTGAAACCCGAACCATGTCACCCGCCCTCCTTCGCAAGGTCCTTGGCGCGGGAGCGATGCTCCGCTGGTTGTCCCTGCGCGGCCTCCTCCGCGCGGGCTTGGTGCGGCTTGACGGAGGCGGCTACCGACTCACCTCCACGGGACGCGAGGAGGCCCGAAGCCTCATCCGCTCCCATCGCCTCTGGGAAAGCTACCTGTACCAGCACCTGCATCTGCCGGCCGACCACCTCCACGGAAGCGCCGAGCGGCTCGAGCATGTCACCGACCCCGTCCTGCAGCGGCGTCTGTCCGAGCGCGTCGAGCGGCCCGAGATCGATCCCCACGGCAAGCGCATCCCGTCTTAGTACTCGGGTGCTTGGGGCTCTCTGATGTGCGAAGCTCATGAGTCGCCGCAGCCGAAGGGCCTCAGCGCTTCGGAACGTGCGTGAGCGCTTGGAAACCCATGGCGAGGGTCCCGGCGTCCGCAAGGGCGTCGGCTACGCACAGGCGCGGGTCGGAGGGGATGGCAGGCGGGGCCGCCTGCCTCCCCGCGCGTCGGGACCGGTGCCGAAGCGCCCCCGCGCTTGGGATGTTCCCGCGGCCGGCGCACACTGGAAGAAATGTGCGCCGCGGCTCTGGCGGCCGCTGAATCGCTCAAGCGCCTACCTATGTCGATGGGATGGCCTCGAGCGGCTTGCGGTTGCCGAAGACCGGCTTGGGTCCCGCCTCGGGCGCGGCCCAGCGGGCAGCGTTGGTGATGACCTTGAGGACCTCGGCCTGGTGGTAGATCGGGTAGGTCTCGTGTCCCGGCCGGAAATAGAAAATGCGGCCGCGGCCGCGGTGGAAGCAGCAGCCGCTGCGGAACACCTCCCCGCCCTGAAACCAACTGATGAGCACCAGCTCGTCGGGGGGCGGGATGTCGAAGCACTCGCCATACATCTCGGCATGCGGAATCTCGAAGTACTCGGGCAGGCCATCGGCGATCGGATGGCCGTGAGCGACGATCCAGAGGCGCTCCTTCTCGCCGACGTCGCGCCACTTCAGGCTGCAGCTCGTGCCCATCAGCTTCCTGAAGATTTTCGAATAATGGGCCGAGTGCAGGCAGATCAGGCCCATGCCGTCCAGCACCCGGGCCTGGACCTTCTCCACGATCGCGTCCTTCACCTCCCCGTGCGCCGCATGGCCCCACCAGGTCAAAACGTCGGTCTGGCTCAACAACTCGTCCGTGAGGCCGTGCTCAGGCTCGTCCAGTGTTGCCGTCCGCACGGCCATTCCGGCCTCGCGGAGGGCCTTGGCGATGGGGGCATGCATGCCCTCCGGATAAATTTTGGCGATCTTCTCCACCTTTTTCTCGTGCCGGTACTCGTTCCAGACGGTCACACGAACGGGACTGCTCATGGTCGGATTCCTCGCAGAGGGAGCCCGCGGCCGATCCAATCGGGCTGAATCTTGCCGCCATTCGAAACGGCCATTATAGCGTTTCTCGTCTGGAACGCCGCCCGTCAACGCAGCGCCGAGCGAGCCTCCGGGTTTTCCAGCAGCCAGCGCACCAGGTCCTGAAGCCAGGTGTCTTGCTCGCGCTCGAGGGCGTCCCTCAGAAGCCCGCGCCGCCGGTCCGCACCCAGGCATCCGGCCGCTATCAAGGCGGCTTCCCGGCAGCGATATGCCGGGTCATCCAGCCCCTTCCGGAGGATCGGCTCGCCGGCCTCCGACGGAATGAATCGGGTCAGCTGCATGGCGCGCTCACGCCGGGCTGGGTCCGGGGAATCCGCCAGCCGTCCTGCGGCCGCGGACACCGCGCGTTGGCCCTCGTCGCCTCGCTTCGACAGCGCCTGCATCGCCCGGCACGCCAGCACCCCGCTCGGATGGTCCGCCAACTGGGCGGCTTCCTCGATCCCGACGGAGGCGACCAGCGAATCCGCGTGCGAATAGAAGACATCCAACTCCTCGGGCTTGCCCGCCACCATCAGGAGTTCGAGCACCCGGCCCGGATGGTCGCGGCAGGCGACCTGGAATGCTTTCCCGATGCGTTCGACCTGCCCCTTCATTCGGGCGAGGTCCCGCATCCGCTGGCGGAAGGTCTTGGGCTCCGCAAAGCTCAGCCAACTGAGGACGACCGTGATCTCGTCGATTTTCCTCCTGAGCGCCGCGTCCAGCGCCAGAATGTCCTTCAAGCATTCCACCGAGCCCAGTCGCACGGAAGCCATGTTCGCCTCATTGCGGACCTCCTCATCCGAGGCGTCGTGGGCCGCCTGAGAGGCGAAGGCCAGGGCAGCGCGATCACCCAGCTCTCCGAGCGCGATGAGGACCTCGACGTGCAGCTCCTGCCTCGCCGTGGAGCGGTAGAATTCCATCAGGGCGGGCGCGGCGGCCCGGTGGCCGGTGCGCCCCATCAACTGTGCGCCGCGCCGTGCCAGCTCGACATCCTCGTTTTCAAGCAGTTTCTGCGCCGGCTCGAAGGCGCGCTCGTCCGCGATCTTCAGCAGGGCGTCCACCAGATCGTTTCGCAGCTCGAGGGGCAATTCGTCACCCCTTGTCAAGACCTCGGCCAGGATGGGCGATAGCCGGCGGTCCGGCGCCGCCAGGTAAGGCCTGAGACGCTCGGCGATCTCGCCCGGGTCGGCATCCATGACCTCCGCTTCCAGGTCGGAGACCTCGGCGTCCGTCAGACGCTCCTCCGCCAGGGCCAGGCCGCCTGTCCCCAGCACCATCCAGAGAGCCATGGCCGCCAGGCCAGCATTCCGGGCCCGTCTGTCCGGGTAACGTGGGACCGAGGCATGCGCGGTCTGGCTACCCTTCATTTCTACGCCTGCCGGCGCTGTAGAACCGTTGAGCCACGAAAACCTGGGCACTCCCGTGGCCACTTCGATACTTCTATAACTATCTAATTGTCGCAGCCGTCGAATCATGGAAACCCGGATACTCTCACGGACCGCTACAAGACCGAGTCAGCCGATGCCCCCGAATCGTCGTCGGCGGGCATCCAACATGTTGCAGAATAATGCCCCCTGGCCGATGGCGTCGTCCAAGGCCACGTGGGTGTGTGCCGCACCGCACAGTTTATAACGTGTGCGTCCGCGCGTGGTCCATGACCACGCGGGTGTGTGGCAGGTTCCCAAACCACTCCGAAGGCATGTTCCGCTTAACCGATTCTCGGTAGTCCGTTCCGAGCAGCGCCATGGCAGCCATCCTGCGCTGAAGAGAAGCAACCAGAGTCGGGCTGTCGCCTGCTCCTTGGCGTTCAGGATGACGATCTTTGGATTAGGGTTGTTCAGGGGGACCGGTAAACCACGTTCTCGCAGCAGTTCAACGTGCTCCCACATCCCCCACTTGGCCTTGTACAAGCCATCCTCAACCGAGTGTCCGATACCCGTAAAGCCATCCAAGTCAGGTGAGAAGAACCCGAAATCATCGGGCTCCTCGGTCGCCTCGATGACGAGAGAGCAAGGCAGTTCGATCACTTCAGTCCTCCTGATGGTTCACGGGAAATCCATCTCGATTCAGGCCGTTTCAGGGCTTTCCGACGGCCATTTCCGCCTCGGCGGAGAGTCCGGTAGCGACGTCCCGAACCCGGACCTTCCAGGAGCCGGGTGGCGCATTCCATTCGAGGGGAAGGAGGTGCTCGGCGGACCCGCCGGTCGCCTCGAGATTTTTCCGAAACCACGGCGTTTCGAGTCCGTCGGGCCGGTAGACCCTGAGCGCGAGGACGTGCCGGCCCGGCGGTGGGCCATCCGTGAGGACTCGGGCGCGCACTTTCGCGCCGCTGCCGGGCGTCGCCGCACTCGCCTGCACCTCGACCGCCCGGACGGCATAGGGCATCAGGGAAGCGATGAAGGCCTCGCCCCGAGGGAATTCGAAGCGAAAGGCACGGTCCAGGCCGAGAGACGTCCCCGACCTCGCCAGGTAGGCGTGAGCCGGATCGTCGAGCGTCAGAGCGACGGACTCCTTCGGCTGTTCCCGGAGGGCGCCCTGGCCCGCGTGCAGGAAGGCCAGGTAACGGGCGTTCCCGTCACGGAACTCCGCCAGGGCGAAGCCGGGCCGGCCCGCCACCATCGGCCGGCCCACTTTCCATTCCACCTCGTAGCCGCGGCGCAACCCGCGGCCGCGAAAGATGAGTTCGAGCAGCGCCTGATGGCCCGAGGCCTCGTCCTCCTTCTGGTCCGCCCGCTTCAATAGGCTCGGATCGAAGTCGAAATAGACGGCCAGGCCGCGCCCGTACGGGTGCACCCAGCCAGCCGGAACGCCTGCTATGCGGAAGAGGGCTTTCGCCCCGGTCGGTTGCACGTCTCCACCCAGAAGGACCGGCGGGCTGCCCGTGGGCTTCTCGCCCGGATCGAAGACCCACGAGACGCCGGTCAGGTCGATTCCCTCGATGATGCCCTCGACGTGGACAGGCGTGGCCGCCCAAGGGATGGCCGCCTGCGCCGGCGCAGGCCTTCGCTTCAGGCCGAAGAGGCGCTCGAGGGGCCAAGGGTCTTGGGGCACGCCGTGCACATCACGCAGGCCGGCATCGGCGGCGGCCAGGAGGACCCCGCCGCCTTCGACATACCGCTGAATTTCGGCGATTTCCGTCGGGGAGAGACACCGGACGAGAGGCAGGTAGAGCACCTCCGGCGGATGCGTGCGCAGGTAGCCCATTTCGATCTCGGCGTAGGCCACGATTCGAGGGAATCGGAAGACCATGTCCGCATCATAGGCCGGGGCGAAGGATCGGGCGGACTTGACTTCGCCGGGCCGACTGGCCTTGGCGATGGCCTCGGCCACCAGATTGGAACGAGGCGAATAATAGACGGCATAATCACCGGCCCTCCGCTTGGCCCCCAGGAGCAGCCGGCCGTAGCCGCTGCGGATGTCCTCCGCCAAGTCGCGGGTGGCGAGCAGAATCCGGTCCGGCGACAGGTCCCCGCGCACCATGGGGTAGCTGAAGCCGAAGGCCCCGACCCAGGTGAAAAGCGCCGTGGCGCCGTGCAGTACCTGGTCCCATCCCCAATAATGCACTCCGGCCTCATCCTCGAGATAACGGTAGCCGTAACCTGGCTGAAACCATCCGCCCAGAAGCTGGCCCTCGGGCCGGAAAGACATCTCCTCGTGCCGGTATCGGATGGAGACGAAGAGAGCGGCCAGCCCCTGCCGGCGGGCGAAGAGCCACGCGTCCCGGCAGTCGGTCGTCGAGGAGCCCGCCCGGGCGCCCGGAATCCACGAGCGGTAGAGGGTCTGAATACGTCCATACATGCCCGTATAGACCTGGTCCTGGAACAGGGCATGGTCCAGCCATGGGCCTGGATGATCGGAATCCCGCATCTCCTCCTTGCGCAGGGGCAACACCTCTTCCCAGCGCGAGTAGCGGGTGTTCCAGGAAGCGTTCAGGGCCTCGAGCGACCCGTACTCCGCCTGGAGATGGTCCCGGAAGGCGTCCAGGCAGCTCGGGGAGAAGCAATAATCGCCCCCCAAACTGGTCTCGTCCGAAAGCAGGTAGAGTTTCCCGTCCAGAGCGCTATAGGCCCGGGCCTTATCGCCGACCTCCTGTTCGAGTTGCATCTCCCACTTGGGACTCGTCAGGCAGGGACGCCGCACGCCGTCCGCGGCGTAGGGACCCGGGTCGTGGTTCGGGCACGAATCGGACCACGAGCCCGCCACGTCCAGGCCCGCTTCGAGCGTTTCGAGCGCCAGGAAGCTGACGTGGTCGGGCCTCACGCGCTTCCACAGGTCGAGGTACGCGTCGCCGCCGAAGTTCAGCCAGGGGACGTCCAGGAAGTCGCCAGCATGGGCCACGACGACCGGTTGATCGAGGGAAGCGAGCGGCTCGCCCCCAGGCCCCTCGAGGGTCAAGCTCATCGTGACGACACGGGAGAGGAGGCGGCCGTTGTCGAGTTGAACGGGGACGAGGGTCTGTCCGGCGTCGAGCGTCTTTCGCGCCCGGCCGACCACGCGGCCCCAGGGGTCAACGGCCTTGGCCACGAGCGCCGCGCCCGCCGGCATCTCCCCGGAGAGTCGGGCTTGAGCGGTCAGGGGCTGATCCGGAGGGGCAGGCCGTGTTTCCGTGATGGCGGCTTCGATGCGGGCCGCTCCGTGGATTTCGGCGAGGAAGGCGGCCCAGTTGAGCGTGTTTCCGCGGGCATCGAGGAGCTTCAACCGGACGACGCAGGCGCCGGCGGGGAAAGGAGGCAGGGGCAGGGAGAGGCTCTCCGAGGCGGCCTCGGCCTCTGCCGCGGCCAGGACGTGAATGTAGGCATCGGCGACTTCGGCCCGGACTCGACTCGCGGTCGGTGGGGGGGCTGTGAAGCGCAGGGCGAGGGCGCCTGGTTTACCCGCCTGGGCATCGAACGACACGCCGGCCCAGCCCGGCTCGAGGTCGCGCCCGCACGACCACAGGATGCAGCGGCAGAAGGCGGCGTAGAAGAAGTCCTCGCTGGGATAAACCTGGCGCGTCCGGCCCGGCAGCGCCGGGACGAGGAAACCGGGCCCCATCGGCAGGCGGTCGCGCAGGTCGAGCAGCACACTGCCCCAGGTCCGTGCTTCGATGCCCCGGGTGAATCGAGCGATGCGGCCGCGCCCGAAGGATTCGAGCCGCGCCCCGGCCGGCCAGGCGTGGAAGCCGTTCCCTTCGGGCGTCGTCAGGGCTGTTCCTGCGATCGTTTCGGGCCCGCCATCCATGAGAACCAGGCCGGCGCCGGCGGCCGAGGCCTTCAAGAGGCCGCGCTGCACCTCCTCGGGGAAGCTCCGCCAACCGGTCCAGCCCCGGCCCTCGCCCTTGGCCGTGTGGCCGTCCGGCAGCCGTGCGGGTGCCAGAATACTGACGACCACGATCGCGTCCCACCTCTGCTCGAGCCGATCGAGCACCACGTGCCGGACGTCCTCACGAATCTCGAGGCGTTCCAGGTCGCCTGGCGCCTTCCCCTCGACCTGGCAAGGGATGTCCACGGTGTCCCCCTCGACGTCCATCCTCTGGCACACCTCGATGAAGTCCCGGAGGACGGCCCGCTCCATCAGAAAGAGTACCCGAGGCTTCTTCGCGAGGGGCTTCGCCCAGGGGACGTGCGCCGTGACCGTGCTGAAATCGGGCGGGTAGGGTGAAGGGGGATGCTTCGGCCGCCCCAAGTTGGAGCGCAGGCGTTTGGCGAATCGGGCGGCCTCCTCCTTTTCCTCCGCGTCCCGGGCATCCTTTGCACGGACTTCGAGGATATCTGCCGCTCCGGGGGCGCCCAGGGAAAGGAGTCCGGCGAGGGCGGCACGGCGCACGAAGGCATTCTCCGATTGCGCCAGCCGGGCGAGGTCCTGCGCCGCCTCTCCGGCGCCGGTGTAACCGAGCCACCGGGCGGCATATCGCTCGAGGAGCGGGTTGCCGCTGCGGGAGGCCTTGCGGGCCGTTTCGAGATGTTCGGGCCGGGCGAAGACGGAGAGGAACGGCAGAACGACTTCGTCGAAGATTTTTTCGTCTTCGGCCAGGTCCTCATCCGCGGAGGCGGTGACCTCGGCGAAGAAGTCGGCCGCTCGGGGATCGCCCAGGCCCGCCAGCTCGCGCAGGCGCGCCTGGCGCTCCTCGAGAGGCAGCATCATGAACGGGAGCGCGCGGCCTGCGGGGTCGGCCAGCTCCGCCGCCTCCTCAGCCGCGGACGCCGGCACCAGCAGGCCGCCGCATCCGGTGGCGATGAGGAGCGCCGCGCCAACTGCCATGCCCCGCCCAGCCAGAAATCGATGCTGTGCCACGAACCGGGTCTCTGATTCCTGAGCCGATCCGAAGACTTCCAGTCGTCGTACTCGATACCGCGGACAAAGTTCCTGAATTGCTTGCAGGCGTGCCTCAAGCTGAACAATCATGATCGCTTCTCAGAGTATGTCCTTCTTGAAGAGGTATGACTTCCGTCGCGGAACGCGTCAGCGTTTCGTCCGAGAGATGAGATTAGAGGGCCCAGCCGAAGCGCTGACGCGCTTCGCTACGCCATTCGGGGCTGACACGTCGGGAACGTAGCCGAAGCGCTCCCGACGGGATCTTCGATTACGGGCTTCGCTACGAAAACTCGTGAAGTGCTGAATCACCATGGATGATGAAATCGGGCGGGTCCATCTCCGCGAACTTATTGAGAAGTTACGAGGTGGCAACGGCAAGGCCATTGCCACCTTACCTAGCATCCCAGGGCAATCCGCCGCAGGCGGAGACGACCCGGGATGACTTCCGAGGTCAATTGTGCTGGATTCAGGTGAGACGGCAACATGGGACGATGCCTTCATGGGCCTGTCACTGGCGGATTATTCTCGCCCCCGTTCCCGGACCGATCCGGGCAGGGAAGCCGTATTGCGCCAGATGCGGGTCATGAGGCGGCCGCACTCGCGGGCGGATTCGGTATCGCAATCCATCAGGTTTTGACGCAGGTATTCGCGTTCCTGGTCACGGGCCGCCCGGCGTGACGGCGCGGCGGGGATATCGATATTTCCGTGCAGGACTCGATTGCACCCCCACGTGTAGCCGGTCAGTTCGCCATGGCTGATGATGAGCGCCATGCCCACGTTCGCCTGGACCACGGGCACGCCGTTCTCGCGGGCGCGGCGCAAGAGGGTACGCGTCTGGGACGTTTCCTTCGAGCCGAAGGTCGGAACGAGGAGGAATCGAGCGCCGCCGAGGACCAGGGTGCGCGCAATGTGCGGATTCCACCGGTCCGCGCAGATCAGGATGCCCGCGGGGCCGAAGGGCGTGGGAATGGGGTGCAACCGGCGTCCGCGCCGGTGGAAGCTCCAGGCGGCGCGGGCGTCTCCGGCGAACGTGACGGGCTCCTCGTGCTTGTGCTGCCTGCCGCAGAGGCGGCCACGGTGGTCGATGAAAGCGGCGGCATTGTAGACCGCTCGGCCCTTGCGCTCGGCAAATCCGAAGCAGAGGCAGGATCGAAGCGCACGGGCCAACTTCTGGAATCGACGGATGCAGGAACCGTCGATCGGCTCGGCGACGTCCAGGAGCGCGGCGGTCTTTTCGGGATGGTGAAGAACATCGTGGAAGATGTAGCCATCCAGGATGCCCTCGGGTGCGACGATGATGCGGGGCCTGGCCCGCGCGGCCTCGCGGAAGAAGGATTCGAGCTTGTCAGCATTCTCAGCCTTCGCCCATTTCTTGGGACGGAAGGTGAGGGCGGCGACGGGCACGGTGGTGAACATGATCGTCAGTATGTGTTTAGCGGTGACGAGGATCGAAGCACGATTTCAGGCGGAACCCGTTCAGAACGTCACTTCCTCGTCCTGGTCAATCTCAAGAATCTCGGAAAACTCGATATCCCAGACTTCTGCATTCATGCCAACCGTCTTGATGAAGGGGGCCAGGAGGCGGGCCCCGACGGGGCTTGGGCCGTCGAGGAGACGCTTCCCATCCAGGAGAATCTCGCTGCGGCCCCCGAAGAGGATCATTCGCAGGTGATGCGTCGTGGAATGACTCATGGTCATGTGCGGTATGCATAGGCTGCGGTTCAAGCTGCTGTACCCGTGTCGGATGTCCATCCGGTTAGGATGCCAGAACCTCAGGGCCAGGGCTCCGTCGATGATCCCGTTGGTCCGTAGGTTATCCGCCTTCGGACCATTCAGGTCAATCCAGCCGGCCCCAAAAACCCGGGCGAACTTCGTCTTCTCCCGGTCGGTGGCGGCCACCTTGAAGCGTAGTTCGATCTCGGCGTTCTTCACCGCCGGCCCGACGACGAGAGGAATGAAGCTACCTGCCTCGACCCCCAGCATGGTGCGGTGGGTCGCGCGCACCGCCTCAACGGCCGGTCTCGTGTTTTCATTCAGCGCAAACATTTCCGGCAGGAGACTGCGGCGCCGGCGTCGTGCGGCCGACACGGAGGGCGGAGGCTCGTCCCGCCGTCCGGCAGGCAGCCCGCGATGGTCGGCGATAAGCCGTCCCAGCTCAGCCATGTCACTCCTGGGGAAGAGACCGGGAAATTTTCTGACCATCTCGGCCGCGGCCTTCAGCTTGAAGTCTGCGACCGCGGCATCGTGCAGGATGATGGCCGCGGTCAGCGAATCCGGATCGGACTGTAAAGCGAACCAGGCATGACTCATAGCTTCCGAAAATCGGGCCTGATTCAGGGCCTGCGCTGCCGCCAGCAGGTCCAAGAGAACGCCCCTGGGGAAGCCTTTGGCGACCGCGCGAGCGAGTGCGGTTTCGGCCAGGTCCGGATCCTCCCAGGCCAGGGCTGTGGCGATGATCATCTCCTTTTCCCAGGCGGGGTCTCTTTTCTGCTCGCGGAGGTATTGAACTTCCGGCCACCACCATCGGGCATAAACCTCCAGGCCTTTCCTCCCGGGCTGCCATTGCACCTCCCGGGTCTGTCCATCTACCGAGTGGACCAACATGCGAGAGAAGTTTTCGAGGGTTTCGGGCCGGGCGATGGGCCCGCCCGGGAGGCTGGCGAGGTACTCGCCCTCCTTAACTCCTGCGAGGTCAGCCTGTTTCATCGGTGTGACCGAATAGACCTGCATCCCGAGGATCGGGCCTGAATCCATTCCAAGTATCGCCCAATCCACACCTGCCAGGAACGGCTGAGCCTTCCTCGAATAGTCCTCGGCATGGAGGACCTCCCGGAGCGGGGGCCGCTCATCCGGAGGCCACCAATCCAGGAGGCTACGGGGAGGCTCCTGGGGTGCGTCTTCCGCCCGGAGGCTAATGTACAAGGCCGCGCAGCAGCCCAGAAGATGGAGCACTCGGGTTGGAAAATCCCGGCGAAATATAGAACCTCGGTCGCACATAAATGGTCAATTCGAAAATAGTTACGTCGGAATATCTCTTAACAGTCTCGGAATTTCAATCGCGAGCCAACGATGACCAATTTTGAAAGGGGTTCCGAGACTGTTAGTCGTTTTTTGGAGACGCTTCGCGCCTCCAAAAAACGGGTATCTAAGTGGGCCATAGGGTGCAGAAAAACACGCAGCACACATTTTACCCGCCTCCCACGGGGACGAGTGCGGGAGGGGTTTCTATTTAGTTTCCCGGTTCAGAAGTGCCCCGCACTTTTGAATCGGGAAACTAAGACTCTCAGGCGGTGAGCGTATCCGAGAGCCGGCGCATGACCGGAAGGACACTCACCTTCGTGGCGGCTCGGACCAGCAGAGATTTCACCTCATCCGGCAGGCTGGCCAAGCCGCCATCCTGAAAATAGGCCAGCGCTTTGAGGGTGATGGCGGGATTGAAAGGGGGCCCATATAGAGCCCTGGCCGCGCCGAGGGCGTCTTCCACCAGAAGAGCTTTTCGGCGATCCCCCGGAGGCGGACCGAGGGCAACGAGATGGACGCCTCGTGACTCACAAGGGCCTGATTATACTGCAAGGTGGACTCGCTCGGAATGCGGATCGCAGTAACCGGCGCCCTCCCAGCGGGATAAATGGCGGGCATCGGACGCGGGCCCCTTCCGGAGCGCTGACGCGTTTCCCTACGCAATTCGGGGCTGACACGTCGGGAACGCAGCCGAAGCGCTAACGCGCCTCCCTACGCAATTCAGGGCTGACACGCCGGGAACGCAGCCGAAGCGCTAACGCGCCTCGGCTACGGCGGAGAAGGCGTGGCCGACGCCTTCCTCCGCGGGATTCCTCCCACAGTCCCGACGTCCCTCCCATAGGGATCCTGCGGAAACGGGATCTCTCCCGGGGGGACAGGCTCGGGAGAATCCCTCCCACGGGGACAGGTGCGAGGGGACAAGTTCGGGAGAACCCTCCCACGGGGACAGGTGCGAGGGACAGGCTCGGAAAACGGAATCCCCAAGGGAGGCGGCGCTACAAACCCGCCGGATGCTGCAACAACCCCGCGACGAAGGAGGAGTGCAGCAGTACGAGAATCGAAGGCAGGCGAACAGCGCTGACATCACTTCCGGCGGCAGAGCGGCCAGTGACGGCGAGACGCTTCGACAGTCTTCCGGTTGTTTGCCGCGTCCGGGGATGCTAGTATTTGAGGACGGAAGTGCAGGCACTTCCATCCTCAAGAGTTGGGATGGCCGGAAGCATGGAACGTACGCTTGTTTTCGTGAAACCAGACGGGCTGCATCGCAGGCTGGTGGGAAGGATTCTCCAGCGGTTCGAGGAGAAGGGCCTTCATCTCGTGGGGCTGAAGCTGGCACGGCTCTCCGAGGACCTGATTCGGGAGCATTATGCGGAGCACAGGGGCAAGCCGTTTTACGAGCTGCTGGTCCGTTTCGTGCTTTCGGGCCCCGTCGTTCTTATGGTGCTAGAAGGACCTGAAGCGGCAAGCGTCGTTCGCAGCTTGGTGGGAGCGACTTCCGGAGCGAAGGCGTCGCCCGGAACCATCCGCGGCGATTTCGGCGTGAGCCAGCGTTTCAATCTGGTGCACGCCTCGGACGGGCCGGCCTCGGCAGAACGAGAGGTGGCCCACTTCTTCGCTCCGGATGAGCTGGTCTCGTGGCGGCCTTCGGATATGGACTGGCTCGACGAGACCGCGGGCAAGGAGCCGAACTCATGAAATTTCCCCAGACCCGACTCCGACGTCTGCGGGCCCACGAGGCCCTGAGGCGGATGGTCCAAGAGGCGGCACTTTCCGCGGACGACTTGATCCTGCCGCTTTTCGTGCGGCCGGGCCGCGGCGAGCGGCGTCCCATCTCCTCGATGCCGGGACATTACCAGTTTTCCGTGGATGAGCTGGTGAAGGAGGCCGAGGAGGCGCATCACATGGGTGTTCCGGCCATCATCCTGTTTGGCATCCCGGAGTCCAAGGACGAAGCGGGTTCCCGGGCCTATGATCCGGCCGGCATCATCGCTCGGGCGGTAGAATCGGTGAAGAGGGCGGTCCCGGACATCCTCGTGATCACGGACGTATGCCTGTGCGAGTACACGAGCCACGGCCACTGCGGCGTGGTTCGGCGCGGCCCCGCGGCGGCAGCGGGCCAGCCGCCGCGCTTTGAAGTGGATAACGACGCCACGCTCGAACTCCTGGTGAAGGAAGCCCTGGTGCACGCCGGCGCCGGAGCGGACGGCGTCGCGCCGAGCGACATGATGGATGGGCGGGTCGGGGCCATCCGCCGAGCCCTGGATCAGGCGGGTCACGTGAACACGTTCATCCTGGCCTATTCGGCGAAGTATGCCTCGAGCTTCTACGGACCCTTCCGTGAGGCTGCGGAATCGCCTCCGCAGTTTGGCGACCGGCGGACGTACCAAATGGACCCTTCCAACAGTGACGAGGCGCTCCGGGAGGTCCGGCTCGATCTAGAGGAGGGGGCGGACATCGTCATGGTGAAGCCGGCGCTCGCCTATATGGACATCATCAGCCGGGTAAAGGAGGAGTTCCACGTGCCGGTGGCGGCCTACAACGTCAGCGGCGAATTCGCCATGGTGAAGGCCGCGGCGGCCAAGGGCTGGATTGACGAAAAGGCCGCCGTGCTGGAGATTCTCACCGGTCTCCGGCGCGCCGGAGCGGACCTGATCCTGACCTACTGGGCGAAGGACGTCGCTAAATGGTTGAGCACGCGTTAGACTTCTCAGGTGTAACGATTGTGCGCCCGCTCCGTGGTCACCCGGAGGAGATGTTGAAAGGTGTCTGGTTTCGGGTGACAGTTGATTCCTAACACCTGATCCGCCTCTGGCGGGTCACCTATCCGATCCTTGTTGGGTTGCGGGTATCACCCGTCTTGAGGCAATGCACATGCTCGATGAAAAGGCCGTTCTCGCTGCTCTGGGAAAGGTCATGGAGTCCGACCTGGGCCGAGACGTGGTGGCGCTCCAGATGGTGAAGGACCTTCAAGTCCGGGACAGCAAGGTGAGCTTCACCCTGGAATCGAAAAGCCCGCGTTTTCCTGGGGATCAGGCCATCGAGGCGGCCTGCCGCAAGGCGGTCGCGAGCTTGCCCGAGGTGGAAGAGGTGGAGATCCGGGGAACATTTGAGGTGACGTCGGCCCCCCGGAGGGACAACCGCGAGCTGATCCCGGAGGTGAAGAACTCGATCGCTGTGGCGAGCGGCAAGGGCGGCGTGGGCAAGTCAACGGTGGCCATCAATCTCGCGGTGACCCTCGCCCGG
The DNA here is from genome assembly GCA_016179685.1 of Planctomycetota bacterium. GTDB lineage: Bacteria > Planctomycetota > PUPC01 > JACPCR01 > JACPCR01 > JACPCR01. The sequence continues at coordinate 45,512 of JACPCR010000071.1, forward strand.
ATGGGTGCTCGGGTCGGTCTCCTCGACGCGGATATTTACGGTCCGAGCATTCCCATGATGGCGGGGATCAGCGGGGTCCAGAGCTTCGAGAGCGAGGGTGGGAAGATTGCCCCTGTGCGGGCCTGCGGGATCAAGGTCATGTCCATGGGATTCATCCTCCAGGAAGACCAGCCGGTGATCTGGCGAGGCCCCATGGTGCACCAAGCGCTCCGGCAGTTTCTGGGCGACGTGCATTGGGGCGAGCTGGATTACCTGGTCCTCGATCTGCCGCCCGGGACGGGGGACATCCAGCTCACGCTGGTGCAGTCGATCCCCCTGACGGGCTCGGTGATCACCTGCACGCCGCAGGACGTGGCGCTGCTGGACGCCAAGAAGGGGTTGAGGATGTTCCAGCAGGTGAACACGCAGATTCTGGGGATTGTGGAGAACATGAGCTGGTACGAGTGTCCGCATTGCGGGCAGCGGACGGACCTCTTCAGCCACGGGGGAGCGAAGGCAGCGGCGGCGGCCTTGCAGGTGCCGTTCCTGGGGGCCATTCCCATCGACGTCGAGGTCCGCGTCAGCAGCGACTCGGGCAAGCCCTATATGGCGGGCGAACACGACGACACGCCGGTGGGCAAGGCCTATCTGGAAGTCGCCCGCAACCTCACGTTGCAGATCAAGGTCCAAAATCACCGCAGCAGCCAGTCCAAGGTCTCCATCTCGATCAAACGCTAGACACCGGGCAGGGAAGTGCAGCCGCACTTCCCTGCCCGGTGTCTAAGAAGCGGTTGAAACGGCGAGGGCATAAGCTTATAATTAGGGTCCGTTGGAGTATTGCGTTGTCGCTTCTGCACGCCCGCCTTCCGATCCTATTCTCCAGGACATGTCCCTTCCGAACTTGTCCCTGTGGAAGGGGTTTTTTTGGACTTATCTCTTTGGGAGGGCCACCTCCCAAAGGGAAAAAGTTGGGACATGGGAGGAATCCCATTGGGATTCGGGGAGCGTCCGGCAGAGAAGTTTCGTGTGGCACTCGTAGGTGAGTGCCGCAGGTTTCTGAAGAACAGCGCGCATCCGTTGCGGATGGGCGCATTTGAGGAAGCGCTTCGCTTCCTCAAAGGGAGCGATTTCCGGCACACAAGGAGTCCATCATGGCAGAGGTCACAGCCCCCACGACAACTGAGGCGTCACCCATCAAGCTGACATCGGAGGCCATCCAAGAGATCAAGGTGATCTTGAAGGAGCAGGAGATGCCGGCGAGCACGGTCTTGAGGATCGGCATCGTCGGCGGCGGATGCTCTGGTTTTCAGTATCACATGGGACTCGAAGAATCAGCATCGGATGATGATGAGACGGTGGAAGCGGAGGGCGTGAAGATTGTGGTCGATCCGTTGAGCCTGCAATATTTGAGGGGTGTCACGATCGACTTTCAGGAGAGTATTCAGGGCCGAGGATTCGTCTTCGACAATCCCAACGCCAAGTCGACCTGCGGCTGCGGAAGTTCATTCAGCGTCTGAAGTGCCCGCTCGACTGGGGCAACAGGGCACAGCCGCCTGGAGGGGCTTTTCATGGCCTCCTTACGCCACGGCAAGAGGAGGCCATTTTTTTGTACCGGACCGCGATTTGCCGTAGATGTCGATGGGCGAGCAGACGAATTCGCGAGTGCACCTGCAAGGGAGAACTCGTCTCCGTAATTTCTCAATGAGTTCGTGGAGATGGATCCGCTCGATTTCATAACCGATGATGATTCAGCACTTCATGGATTATCGCAGCGCAGCCCTGCACCGCAGCGAAGCGCATGTTGCATGGCGAAGCGCAGCCTCTCGCTTTTATCTTGTTTTTTCCATCCTCCCTGTTCTTTCCACGCGGAAGGGGTCTTCGCATGCCACTTCGAAATGTCTTGATCGTCGGTTCGGGTCCCGCCGGCCTGACGGCGTCTATTTACGCCTCGCGGGCCCGGCTCGAGCCTCTGGTCATCGAGGGGGCATCCCGAGGCGGGCAGCTCATGACGACGACGGAAGTGGAAAACTATCCCGGCTTCCCCGAAGGGATTCTCGGCCCCGACTTGATGGACATGACGAGGAAACAAGCGGAGCGATTTGGAACGGAATTCATCACGCAAGATGCGACGGAGGTAGATTTTCGCGCCCGTCCCTTCCGGGTATGCGTCGGCCGCGACTGCTATGAAGCGAAGGCGGTGATCGTATCGACGGGAGCGAGGTCTCGGACGCTGGGGCTGCCGGAGGAGTCTGTGCTGATGGGCCGGGGGCTCTCGACGTGCGCCACGTGCGACGGGGCCTTTTTCCGGAATGCCCGTCTCATGGTGGTGGGTGGAGGCGACTCGGCGATGGAGGAATCCACGTTTCTGACCCGATTTGCCTCGAGCGTTCAGATCGTGCATCGGCGAGACAAGCTGCGGGCCTCGGCCATCATGCAGGAGCGAGCGTTCAAGAATCCCAAGATTTCCTTCCTCTGGAACAGCACCATCGAGGCCATCCGTGACCTGACGAAGAACAAGGTCACGGGGGTCCGCCTGAAGAACCTCCAGACGGGCGAAGTGACGGAGCAAGCCATTGACGGGGTCTTCTACGCCCTGGGCCATATTCCGAACACGGACCTTTTCAGGGGCCAATTGGACCTGGATGCGGCGGGGTATCTGGTGACCCGGCCGGGGGCGACGGCGACGAACATTCCGGGCGTTTTTGCTGCCGGGGACTGCGTGGACCACGTGTATCGTCAAGCGGTAACGGCGGCGGGCATGGGCTGCATGGCGGCCCTGGACGCGCAGCGTTATCTGGAGGCCCAAGCGCACTGAGAGGCCCGGAATTTCAACTTTCTTTAGGCCCTCTGCAGTCCTGGGTGTTGCCGGCAGAGGCCGCGCGGGCACTCGGCGATGAATTCCGCGATGGTTTCCCCGCTCAGCGGGCCCGATGTTGACTTTGGGGTCCCGTTTTGGTAAAGATTCGTCCCCCGTCGAAGCGGATGGCGGGATGGAAGGATTCAAAGGAGTCACTCATGGCACGATTTGCGCCTTGGATTCGCCGGCACCGACGCTGGGCTGTTCCTGTCTTTCTCCTGGCTGCCCTCACCACATTCGGCGTCGCGGGCGCCCTCCGAATACTCGCCGAGGACGCTTCAGGTCATGCCGAGAAGCCGTTCGAGTACTTCTCTTTCCTGACGAGCGATTCTTACGACGCCTTTGAGAAGACCATGCTGTGGGTGGTCCTGGCGATAGCGGTGGCCGCGCTCGTCTACGCCCGGATGCTGGTGGGGCAGGTGAAGAACGCGGACACCGGCACGGACAAGATGAAGCGCGTGGCCGAGGCGACGCGGCAGGGTGCGAACGCCTACTTGTCCCAGCAATTCAAGCGCATCGCCCTGTTGATTGCCGTGATCACGGTCATCCTTTTCCTGACGAAGGCCGGTGAGGGTCACAACCATATCGCCTTCGGCCGAGCGGGCGCGTTCCTCATGGGGTCCCTGTTCAGTTGGATGGTGGGCTTTGTGGGGATGCGGCTGGCGACGCAAGGCAACCTGCGGGTGGCAGCCGCGGCCAGGCGCAGCTACGGTTTGGCGATGCAGCTCGGATACCGCACGGGGACGATCACGGGGATGCTGACGGACGGTCTGGGCCTTCTGGGGGGCACTCTGATCTTCATGGCCTACGGGGAGAAGGCCTACGAAGCGCTGCTGGGCTTCGGATTCGGCGGCACGCTCCTGGCGCTCTTCATGCGGGTGGGCGGCGGGATATACACGAAGGCGGCGGACGTAGGGGCCGACTTGGTGGGCAAGATCGAGGCAGGGATTCCGGAGGATGATCCCCGGAATGCGGCGACGATTGCGGACAACGTGGGGGACAACGTAGGGGACTGTGCTGGGATGGCGGCGGACATTTTCGAGTCGTATGAGGTAACGATTGTAGCGGCGATGATCCTGGGCTTCGCCAGTTTCGGCCACAAGGGCGTTATTTTCCCCCTTCTGGTCCGCGCCATCGGCGTCATCGGCAGCATCATCAGCACCTACAGCGTCCGGGCGGGCGAGAAGGACACATCGGACACGGCCTTGCATTCGGTGCATCGCGGCTTCCTCATCGGAAGCCTGATCAGCGTGGTGGGCTTCTTCGCGCTGGGCTTCGTCTACCTCAAGTTCGACACGGCCTATTTCGCCCAGTACACCACGACGCTGGGAGGGTTCGACGTCAACGGCGATGGGCAGGCCTCGATTGCCGAGCTTCCGGCCTGGGCCAACTTCGGGACGGGATATCTGGACATGAGGCCAGCCCTGACGTGCCTGATCGGCGTCTTCCTGGCCATGGCCCTGAACAAATGCACAAGCTACTTCACCCACACACAGTACTCGCCCGTCAAGTCCCTAGCGAAATCGTGTCAGACCGGCCATGCCACCAACATCATCCAGGGTTTTGCGGTCGGCTACGAATCCACGGTGATTGCCATCCTGATCATCGCTGGGGCCATTCTGGGGTCGGTCCTGATCTACCAGGGGACGAGTCCGGTCTTCATTGCGTATGGCGTGGCCATGTGCGGCATCGGAATGTTGACGCTGACGGGGAACACGATCTCCATGGACGTCTTCGGGCCGGTGGCGGACAATGCGAACGGGATCGGAGAGATGGGTTACGACAAGGAGGAGATGGAGAGAGAGGAAGCGGGGAGCTACCAGCGGTCGCGGCAGATTTTGGCGGACCTAGATGCCGTGGGCAACACGACGAAGGCGGAGACGAAGGGGATCGCGATCGGATCGGCGGTCATCGCCGCGGTCTCCCTGTTCGCTTCGTTCATCGCCGTGATTGCCGTGGGGAGCGAGGACAAGATCGATCAGATGAGTCCGGCGCAATATGCGGCCGAGGCAGGGAAGCTGACGGTGGCCGAGCCGATGGTCTTCATCGGTTTCCTGATCGGCGGGGCGGTGCCGTTCCTTTTCAGCAGCATGTTGATCCGGGCCGTGGGCCGGGCAGCCTTCCTCATTGTCAAGGAGTGCCGAATCCAGTTCCGCGACAAGGAAATCTGGGCGGGCACGAAATCGCCGGACTACGGCCGGGTCGTAGGCATCTGCACGGCCTCGGCCCAGAAGGAGCTGATCGGGCCGGGGCTGCTGGCCATCATGTGCCCCTTGCTGGTGGGCTTTGCGCTGGGCCCCTATGCGCTGGGAGGCTTTCTAGCGGGCATGATCCTCGTGGGGCAGCTCTTGGCCGTGTTCATGGCCAACGCGGGCGGGGCCTGGGACAACGCCAAGAAGTCCATCGAGGATGGGCTCTATGGCGGAAAGGGCAGCGAGGCCCACAAGGCGGCGGTGACGGGCGACACGGTGGGGGATCCGCTCAAGGATACGGCGGGGCCTGCTGTGAACCCGTTGATCAAGGTGATGAACATGGTCAGCCTGATCGCCCTGCCGCTGGTGATGAAGTACAATATTCGTGCGAAGACCAGCGAGTTCATGCACGAGGTGAGCCCGTCGGTCGGTTGGGTGGTCGGCCTGATCGCTCTGGCGGCGATCATCTGGGCGGTCTGGCAGTCGAAACGCGAGACGGAAGAGATGAGGCAGATGGAGGAGGCGACTCGCCAGGCCTAGGTGACGAGCTTGCAAGTGCACCCGCACTTCCCCCGGCACGTGTACTCGGTGACGGATTCGCCCGTGCGGGCCCTGCGGGGATTTCAAGCCACGGTGAGCCCCAATCGCTCATTCCTCCGATATTCCCTTGGAATCGAACTGGAGTTGAAAGCCATGCCGGCGACCGTCACGCAGACCGATGCGGCTCATGCCGTGCGACTGACGCCCCGGTATCGGGTGCTGGTCCACAACGACGACGTGACGCCGATGGACTATGTGGTCCGGGTCCTGAGGTCCATCTTCGGGCTCGAGCCGACGCACGCCGAGCAGGTGATGCTTGAAGCGCATCATACGGGTGTGGCCCTGGTGGCGGTTCTGCCGATCGAGCTGGCGGAATTCCGGATGGACCAGGCCCATTCCCTGGCGCGGACGGCTCGATATCCCCTGCGATTCAGTTGCGAGCCGGAGGCGTGATTCCCCATGACCTCCGCCGAGGTCCGGCAAAGCTTCCTGGATTTTTTCCGGCAGCGGGGGCACGAGATCGTTCCCAGCGCCCCGGTGATTCCCCAGGACGATCCGACTCTGCTGTTCACGAATGCGGGGATGAACCAGTTCAAGGACGTGTTCTTGTGCCAGGGGACACGGCCTTATCGCCGGGTAGCGGACACGCAGAAGTGCATCCGAGTGAGCGGGAAGCACAACGACCTGGAGGAAGTCGGCCGGGACACCTACCATCACACGTTTTTCGAGATGCTGGGCAACTGGTCATTCGGCGACTACTACAAGCGGGAGGCCATTGGGTGGGCCTGGGAGCTGCTGACGGGCGTGTGGGGCCTGCCGAAGCGCCGGCTTTGGGCCACGGTGCACCACACGGACGAGGAGGCCTCCAAGCTCTGGAGAGAGGTGACGGACATCGATCCGGGCCACATCCTCCGTTTTGGCGACAAGGAGAATTTCTGGGAGATGGGGGAGACGGGGCCTTGCGGCCCCTGTTCAGAAATCCACATCGATCTGACGGCGGGGGGATGTGACCCCGAGTGGGTGAATGCAGGCCGGGCCGACGTGATCGAGCTGTGGAATCTCGTTTTCATCCAATATGACCGCAAGGCTGACCGGGTGCTGGCGGAGCTGCCGGCGAAGCACGTTGACACGGGCATGGGGATGGAGCGAGTGACGGCGGTGCTCCAGTCGAAGCCTTCGAACTATGATACGGACCTCTTCATTCCGGTCCTGGAGGCGATTGCCGTAATCACGGGCCGGACGTATCGGGACCCCTACCAGGTGCCGATGCGGGTGGTGGCGGACCACCTCCGGGCGCTGTCTTTTGCCATTGCGGACGGGGCGATTCCGTCGAACGAGGGCCGCGGCTACGTCTTGCGGCGGCTGCTGCGCCGCGCGGCCCGGTACGGCCGGCAGCTCGGCATGGAACAGCCGTTCCTTTACCAGCTTGTCCCGACCCTGGCCAAAGTGATGGGGCCATCGTTTCCCGAGCTGGTGGAGCGCGGACCCCACATCCAGCGCGTCGTACACAGCGAAGAGGAAAGCTTCGGGCGGACGTTGAGCCGGGGACTCGAATTGTTCGAGCAGGTCACCGGCCGGCTGCGGGGAAGCTCCTCCCGCATTTTCCCCGGCGTCGAGGCCTTCCGGCTCTTCGATACGTTCGGATTCCCCGCCGACCTCACCGAGCTGATGGCCCGGGAGGTGGGCCTGGAGGTGGAGATGAAGGAGTTCCAGGCGCTCATGGAGGAACAGCGCCGGCGCAGCCAGCTCGCGGGAAAGCTGCGCCTGGCCGAAGGGGAGACCTCGGAGTGGCAGATCATCCGGGAGGGCGAGCACTCCCTCTTCACCGGCTACCAATCGCTGCGGGAATCCGCTCGGGTCTGCCAGGTGCGCCGGCAAGGAGAGCTGTTCCAGGTCGTGCTGGACCGGACGCCCTTCTATGCCGAATCGGGCGGCCAGGTCGGCGATCGGGGCGTCCTGCGGTTCGGCGACGTGCAATCGGCGGTGCTAGATACGCGGAAGGAGGGGGATGGGATACTTCACGTGGTGGAGCGGCTTCCGGATGACCTGTCGTGTGAGGTGGAGGCGCTGGTGGAGGCCGATCTGCGGCTGAACACGGCTCGCCATCACACGGCCACGCATCTATTGCATGCGGCTCTGCACCGAGTGGTCGGCGAGCATGCACGGCAGGCGGGCTCGCTGGTGGCCCCGGACCGTCTTCGTTTTGATTTCACGCACTTCGAGGCGGTGCGGCCGGAGGAGCTGGAGCGCATCGAGGCGATGGTCAACGAGGCGGTGCGTGGAGACCTGGCGGTGGAGACGGAGGTGACCCGGTACGACGAGGCCCGGGCGAAGGGGGCGATGGCCTTGTTCGGTGAGAAATATGGAGATCGGGTCCGGATGGTCACCATCGGGGAATTCAGCCGCGAGCTTTGCGGCGGCACGCATCTACGTTCCACGGGCCAGATCGGCTACTTCCGGATCGTTTCGGAAGGGAGCGTGGCGAGCGGCGTGCGGCGCATCGAGGCCCTGGCGGGCGAGGCGAGTGCGGCGCTGATCCGCCAGGAGCAGCGCGTGCTGGACGACCTCCGGCGGGTCTTTCCTTCGACGCCCATTGAAAAGATTCCCGGGCAGGTGCAGGCGCTGCTGGAGGACCGCAAGGCGCTGGAGCGTCATTTGAGGAAGCTGCAGGCGGAGGAAGCGGCGAGCGGGATAGGGGACCTGGTGCAATCCGCTAAGGAACTGGACGGTCTGAAGGTCGTGGCCGCCCGGGTGGAGGCCCGGGACGGTGAGGAGATGAAGAGCCTGGGGGATGCGTTGCGCGCCCAGCTTGGCCGCGGCGTGGGCGTCCTGGGTGCCGTGATCGGCGAGAAGGTGTCCTTGATCGCTGTGGTCACCGACGACCTCGTTCGAGAGAAAAAATTGCAGGCGGGGCGGCTCGTCGCCGAGGTGGCAAAGATGGTCGGCGGCGGCGGCGGCGGCCGACCCCACATGGCCTTGGCGGGCGGCAAGGAGGCCGACAAGCTTGAAGAGGCCCTGGCCGCGGTACCCCGCCTGGTCCGGAACATGCTCTGCTCGTAAATTCGACTTTAACGCGCCGCCACTCCGTGGGCGTCGCTCAGGAGGCGAAGGCCCTCGAGCGTCAGGTTCGGGTGGGCCTCGATGGGCTGGCGCGATCGGCGGAGAAACCACTCGAGATCGCCTCCCGTGCCGAGGACGCGCGTCGGACCCGGGCGTTCCGCCAGCAGGCCCTCGAGGAGGCGATCGACCAGACCGGGAAGGCCCCAAGTGAGGGCACTCTGAATGGCCGCCTCGGTGGATGCCCCCGTCACCCTCGACGCCGGGACGGGCAAGACCTCCGGCAGCCGGGCGGTTTGCTGATGAAGCGCCCGTGCGGACATCTTCAGTCCGGGAGCGATGGCCCCGCCGAGGAATGCTCCATCCTTCGAGACGGCGCTGAACGAGATGGCGGTCCCGAAGTCCACCACGATCAGGTCGCCGGAACAGAGCTGGTGGGCCGCGAAGGCGTTGAGGAGGCGGTCGACGCCGACGGATTCAGGCGGCGAGCAGCGATTTTCGAGGGGAATGGTGAGATCGCGTCCAGCGACGAGAGGCGTGAGGTGGAAGAAAGATTCGGCCCAATCCAGGAAGCACGCGAGGCCGGCGGGGTGGACTCCGGCGGCGGCGATGGCATCGATTCGGGCCGTGCAAGAGGCCGCGGGGCCCTTCGGCCAGGAGTCGCCCCAGTTCACATCCTGCACCGGCAGGCGCCAGGCGTGCCGCAGATCCCGGTCCTCGAAGAGTCCCAAAGCCACATTCGTGTTACCGACCGCGGCGACCAGAAGCATGCAACAACTTACTTGAACTCGTAACTGAGGAGAAGCTCCTGGTTTTCCCGCTTCACCCGGACCCGGATGACGGGCGTGTTCAGGAGCTCGGAGACCATGGTAAAAGGGTTGAAATTCGTATCCACTCGTTTTCCGTTGATTTCAGAAATGACATCATTTTCCTTGAAGCCGTATCGGCCCGCGACGGTCTGGGGATCGATGCCGGCGATTTTGAAGCCGACCACCTGGCCATTGTTTTCCACAAGGGTGTAGCGCATGCCGCGGAGCGCCTCGATGGGCTTGGCCAGGACATCGAGCACCTCTTGGCGGGGCACGACACGGTGATTCTGCGGATCGACGGGCTCGGTGGCGGCCGCAGGGGCGGGTGACGGCACGGCCGCTTGCGAGGGAGTCCGAACGGGGACGGGTCGAGCCGCGCCGGCCGCCCCGCTGAGGGCGATCACCACCTCCTGGCCCGCATAGAGGAAGTGGGCGCAGTTCTCTTCGACCTGGACGATCTTGGCGTCAATCCCCCGAATCCGGTCCGAATACCAGTAAAGCTCCTGCTGATTGTTATTCCGGATATTCTCGATGACCACCCCGCTGAGGAAGGGGTCCGAGTGGTGAAGGACCGCCACGAGCCGGAGGAGCGACTGGAGAGGCGGAGCGGCTGGTGGTTCTGGCTTTGCAGCGGCGGGGGCCGGCTCGGATTCCGGGGCATCGGGAACCCTCGTCCCGGACCCCTGGGAACTTGACGCGGATGCGGCCGATCCGGCGGGCGAGAATGTCCGAGAGAACACTTTGTCGAGGTCGTCAACGGAAAGGGAACGCCGCCGGCTTTCGGGCGGCGGCGGAGCGGGCCGCGTTCCGGGATTCGTCAAAAGGACGTCACCAGCATCCGGTCCCGGGCCATGAGGTCCCAGGAGCGGCCCAGCGGCGACCATGACGACGGCGACGCCAATGAGGGCATTGGATGCCCAGACCAGTTTTCTCAAGACGGCGGTTCTCATGCGAAGCTGTGCCTTCCCGGCCGGGAGGATATTGTTTATTTTAGCAGGAGGGGCAAAACGCGGCAATCGAGGGGCGATTGCAATGGACGGCGGATCGGGTTAAACCATGCAGCATGATCCTTGACGAGATCGTCCAAAACAAGCGTGTCGAGGTGGAACGTGCAAAACAGGCGACGCCCCTCAGTCATCTCGACGCCCAGGTCGCACTCGTCGGCCCGGCCAGGCCGTTTGCGGCCCGTCTGAGGGGCGGATGGCCCCCGTTCCACATCATCGCGGAAATGAAGAAGGCCTCGCCTTCGGCCGGTGTGCTCTGCCCGGCGTATGATCCGGCCGCCATCGCGAGAGCCTACGAGGCGCACGGCGCGTCAGGACTGTCCATCCTGACGGATGAGAAGTATTTCCGGGGCGGGCTGGCGGACCTGGTTCGAGCGCGGGAGGCGGCGAGCCTTCCCGCGCTCAGGAAGGACTTCACCATCGACGCCTTCCAAGTCCATGAGGCCCGTGCCGCCGGGGCCGACTGTGTTCTCCTTATCGTTCGAATTTTGAGCTGCCAGGAGCTGAGTGACTTCCTGGTTCTCGCCAAAGAGCTTGGGATGGACGCCCTGGCCGAGGCGCACACCGAAGGTGAAATCGAGGCTGCGCTGGAAGCCGGAGCGGGCATGATCGGCATCAACAACCGTGACCTGGACAGCCTGACGGTGAGTCTGGCGACGACGGAACGCCTGAGGAGGCGAATTCCAACGGGGCCGACGGTGGTCAGCGAGAGCGGGATCAAAACTTCGGACGATATTCGCCGACTGCGGGACTGGGGGGTGGACGCGGCGCTGGTAGGCGAATCGCTGCTACGGAATCGGGACCCAGGCGCTGCGCTGGCCGCCCTCGTGCAGGCCTGCCTTTAACGAGGGTGAATCGGTTGGTGGTGAAGACCAAGAGGCCGAGTGGGAGTGCACGATCGCCGCCTGGGGAAATCGGTTGGTGGTTCGCGGTTGGTGGTTGGTGGAAAAAACGAAGAGCCCGAGTGAGAAAGGCCGATTGCCAGGCCATACCGCCTGCCAGGCATGCCGTCAGGATGGCGGCGCTCCCGGGCACCCGAGTGTGAGCGCACGAAGGCCAGCCCGTGCCGCGAGGCGGTCGGGCCACCCGGTCATTCACGTACTCAGACTTGGCTTGAAGTTTACTGGAGGTGCTTGTCGAGGGCGGAGGCGTAGACGGTCTTGTTCATCACGCCGACGAACTGTTCGACGGGCTGGCCGCCCTTGAAGATGAGCACCGTAGGGATTCGCATGATGCCGTACCGGGTGGCCACTTCCTGCTGATCGTCCAGATTGATCTTACCGACGATGGCGCGTCCCTTGTATTCCTGGGCGAGCTGTTCGACCACGGGTGCGACGGCCCGGCAGGGTCCGCACCAGCTCGCCCAGAAGTCCACGAGGGCGGGCTGGCTGGCCTTGAGGACAGTACCCTCGAAATTCGAGTCGGTAATTTCAACCACGCTTTCGGCCATTCATTCATCTCCCATAGGGTCACCGAGGAACGGCCGCTTCCGGCGGCGGGGCCTTGAAGGATATCTCGGTGAACTTGGCCTTGACGCAGGCATTCAGAGCGCCCAGGATGTATCGGAAAGGCACGTCCGACCTGCCGTCGATCACGACGGGGATGGTGGACATTTCGGCGCCCAGGCGGAGGAGCTTGCTTTCCAGGTCCGCAATGCTTTCGCACTGGTACTGCTCGAAGAAGATATTGACCTTCACGTTCCCGGGCACGGAGGCCTGGTCTCGTTCGAGCCGGATGCGCAGCTCGGGCGGGGGCACCTGGTCGTCCTTGGGCCGGCCGCCGGTGCCGCGGTCCTTCGGAAGATAGGCGCGCAGGATGCCTTCCGGCACACGGATTTGCATGCCGACCATGAAGAAGATGAGGAGCTGGAACGTGACGTCGATCATCGGAGTCATGTTCAACTGGGCGATGGTGTCGTCGACCGTTGGCGCTTTTCTCCGAGCCATAGCGAAATCCTTCAGAAATCGGGTCAGTTCCTCGCTTAACCCGCAATTCTCTTCCCGTCGGGGGAGAAATGCGGGTTAACGGACTTCGGGCTTCGACGCGCCGAAGGAAATCTTCCAGATCTTGTACTGCATCAGCAAATCCATCACTCTCTGGACATAGCCGTAATTGACGTCCTGGTCCGCCCGGATCAAGACGGGCCGGGTGGAGAATCCGCCCTCGCCCCTGGCCAGTTCCGCTTCCTTGTAGACAACCGCCCGGAGCGCCCGGTCGTTCCGGTCTTCACCTGCGACGATGTAGCGGACACCTGACCCGTCGCCGGCGGGCAGGACATTGATGACCAGGCGGTTGACCTCAGGCTTGTCATCGGGTTTTGCCGCGTCGGCCTTGGGGAGGTGCAATTCGGCGATCTGGTCCTGCTTGGCCATTTCCGAGCAGACCATGAAGAAGATGAGAAGCTGGAACGTGACGTCGATCATTGGCGTCAGGTTCAAATCGGCGATGCCAGAATCCGTATCGGCCTTAGGCTTGAGAGCCATGTTCGGTACTCACGAAGAAAGCGCTAAAGGGCTCATTACAGCGTCGTCAAAGGGCATGCCTGGCGGCCTACTTGCCCTTGAAGCGTTCCATCAGCTCGTTTCCGGTGACGGCAGCTTCCATGACCAGTTTGGTGACCCGATTCTTCAGGAACATGTGAAAGGAGACCATGGGGATGGCCACGATCAGTCCCTGGAGCGTGGTGACGAGGGCCAGGGAGATGGAGTCGGCCAGCTCGGATGGCTTGGGCGCCCCGCCCGAGGCCGCAATCTGCTGGAAGGCCATGACCATCCCCTGGACGGTGCCGAGCAGGCCGAGCATGGGGCCGACGTTGGCGATCAGGTTGAGGTAGTTGATTTTCTGATGGAGATGGGTAGCGCCCTCTTCGAGGGCCGCGCCCATGGAATCCATGATGGCGTCGTAGCCTCCGGCGATCTTGGAGAGGCCGGCCCCGATCATGTTCGTCAACAGGTTTTGTTCCGCGTCGCAAAGTTCCAGGGCCTCTTCATAGTTTTCTTCCTGGAAGAGGCGTTCCACCTCGTCGATGATGTCCCTGGGCATCAGGACCGAACGCCGGAGGGAATAGAAGTTTTCGAAGACGATTCCGAGGCCGACGACGGAAAGGGCCATGATGAGGTATCCGACGGTACCGCCAGCCTCCATGAGCTCCCAGAGGGTCATGCCGAACGCCGCTTCCACCATGCCGCCGCCCTCGCCGGGCTTCTTCTTAGGCGAGCCACCGCCGCCTTCAGGGGCCGCCGGCTTGGTGTCGCCTCCGCCGGCCGGCGCGGCCGTCTCACCACCGCCCGGAGGCGCATCCTCGGACCAGACGATGGCTGTGCCGATGCCCAGAAATAACACGGACACCACGAGGCTGCAGACCAATAGGCGGTTCACGTCAGGGCCTCCTTACTTACAGACATCTCCCTGGCCAGTCACCGGACGAGTCAGAGGCAAGCCCGGACCGCCAGAAAGAGAAGAGTTTATCGACTCCAAACCCAAATTTCAATTCATGGGGAAAGTTTGACGTCCTTGGCGCTGATCCATCCAAGAATTTTCTTTCCACCGGCAGTCACTTCAATCCGATACCATCCTCTTCGCTCCTCGAGCACGGGATAGGTCTCGCCCTGCTTGACCTGGGCGACCTCGGCTGAGCCGCTGAAGACCTTGGCCTTGTCCGTGACGACGGTCACCGTGCCCTTGCCTGCCGGCACGGGCTCTGGCGTCTTCACCTCGATGGGCTCGGCCGTTCCACCTCCGGCCTCTCCGGGCTCTCCGGCCTGGCGAATCTGGCCGAGGCTCTTCTTGATCCAGCCGGACTTCCCATCGGCGAGGGTGATCTGGACCCACTCGCCCCGGTCGTCGGAGATGACGTAGGTCTCCCCCTTCTTGGCGTTCCCGACCACCTTTTCGCCCAAGTGAACCGTCGTATCGGCGCTGAGAACGATCTGGGGCCGGCCTGAGGAAGCCGCTCCGGCCGATCCGCCCCCATTCCCCTCTCCCGCGCCTCCGCCTTGGACGATTTCGACTTTGGGCTCGCTTCCGGAGTCGGGGTAATTCTGTTTGTAGAGATTCACGTATTCCGCGGCCCGCTTCTTGTCTCCGGCCTGATTGAAACACTCGACGCAGCGTTTCAGGGCGTATTGATGCTGGCCTGATTCATGGAAGTAGACCGTAGCGACTCTCAGGTAGTCCCACAGGGCTCTCTGGTGCTCTTTAGCGGCGAAGAAGCAATCGGCCCGGCCGTTATAGGCTTCTGCGAGGCCTTTCCGAGCTTCCCGGGCGCCCTGGATGAGCTGGGAGAACCACTGGACGGCCTCGTCACGGCGGCCCTGGGTGCTCAGGACCTTGCCTTTTCGCGTCTTGGCCCGGAAGAGAATTTCCTTGTAATTTTCATCCTTAAAGTCCGCCGATTTTTCCATGGTGTCCATGATGCCTTCATAAATCTTGAGTGCTTCTTCGAGGCGGCTTTCGTGCAGGGCCTGATTGCCGGAGGCGAGAAAGCTCAGGGCCTCCGACTCCCGCGCCAGACCTTTTCCCAGGCTTCCGAGGAGTTTCCAGCGCGGCCCGTATTCACCGGACTCCAGCTTCTCATAGGCCTCGAGGGCCTTGGCGAACTGATCGCCGCCCATGGCCAGGTAGGTCAGCGCCATGCCCTCGAGCGTCGAGGGCACGAGCCTCGACTTGGGGGCAGTATCGAGGACCTTCTGGTAGTCCCGGAGCGCCTCGGGGTACTTCCCGAGGTTGCGCTCGCATTCGGCCATGCCGAAGGGGACGTAGACTTGCAGCCAGGGACGCGCCTTTTCGCCCGAGGACTCGGCAAACTTTTCGAGCGCCTTCTGATGCTTCCCGCGCTCCAGGAACGTCCGGGCGCTATTGAAAGAGAGCGGCTCATCACCATAAATCACGGCCACCACGTGATCGGCCGGAAAGTTGGAGACCATCTGCCCGCCATCCGGTCCGCCGGGAATGGAGAAGACGACCTTGGTGTATTCATCGGCGGTGATGATGACCTGCTCCGTTCGAAGGCCGTTGCGCCGGACCAGCGTATCAGAGGCCGTTTCGGCCTGGAGCGTGGTGGGCCGGGCGGGAAGGAGCGCCAGGCATACAAGGATCAGTCGAGTACGGCTCATGGTGTGCCGAAAGTCCTGGAAGGGAACAAGAAGAACAAAACGAACCTGACGGGCGCGGCATTCAGGCTGCAAGCTTCTTCAACAGCTCGCCGATCTTCTGGGTGTTCTCGGCATCGTTCTTGAACACCTCTTTGAGGCGGTTGAGCAGGTCAACGAATCTCGGCTTCCAGTCGGGGCCTCCCATGCTCGGATACATGAGGCCGGTGGAGAGGAGGTGTTTCAGGCTTCCGGCGTAGTCCTTCTTGGCGTAAAGGACATCCCCGATTTCATAGACTGCTTCCCACCAGTCCTTGGTTTCCTGCTGGATGCTGTTGCGGTAGCTTGCCCAGTTCGTGATGGCCTTATCGAACTCGCCCATGGCCTTGAAGCAGGCCCCGAGCTTGGGTTTCATCAGGAAGCGCTTATCGTCGTCTTTCTCGGCGTATGCCGCCTCGATGAGCTGGAGATAAGTGAGGGCATCCTTGTAGGCCTTGCAATTGAAGAGGGCCAGGCCCAAACGGTACTTGACGTCGAACACACGCTCCGCCTCCTTGGGGTCGTTGCCATAATTCTTAAGAAAAAACTGGTAGTAACGGACGGCCTTGTCAAAAACATTGTTGAAGTAGTAGGTATCCCCGGTAAAGAGGTAGATGCTCGGGTCCTGCTGGGGCACTTTTTCCACGAGCTGCCCATACAGCTCCGCGGCCTTGATTCTCAGCTCATTGGCCTGCTTATCGAGCGCATCCGACTCAGCGGCCTTTCCTTCCTCTTTGAGGGTCTTGGCCTGCTGGGCGAGCGCCTCGGCGGCCTTGGTCTTGTCCTGGGCTACATACTTGAACGCGTTGGCCAGATCCTTGAAATCCGGATAGGACAGGAGCTTGCCCAGCATTTCCTCAGCTCCGGCCAGGTCCTTCATCTCGCTGAAGGCCTTGAGCCTGAGGTTGAACACCTGCGGGAACAACTCCGCCTGGTCCTTCCGAGTCAGGTACGCCGTGAACTCTTCAGCGTAGCGGTCGGTGGCCTCGATCACCTTCTTAGCGTCCTCGACCCTCTTCTCGGGCGCATCGGCAATCGTCAGGGCACGGATCAGGTAGAGATTTGCGAGCCGGAAGACGGACTTGGCCTGCGATTCCTTGCGGCGCTTCCGGGTCTGGTCGTCGGGCGGCTCCTGCGTCTCGACCCACCCGATGTATCCAGTAATCTTGTCGAGGCTGTCCGTCAGGACCTGCCGGGCCTCATCCGTTGTTCCTTTTTTCTCGTTGTAGAGCTGGTAGAAGTGATTGGAATGGCAGACGCTTTCGAGGTAAATCGCCTGTTCGTAAAAGCGGGAGACCTGGGGCACCTTGGCGAATTCGACCGCGGCCTGGGCGAAATCCCCGCGAGCGTAGAGAAGCTGAGCGATGAAATACTGGCAATCCGCCGCCTTCTCATGTTCCGGGAACAGGGTGATGAAGTCCCGAAGGGTCTCCTCGTAGAAGTAGCCCTCGACCTGGTTTTCCGGCGGCTTCTTGGTCTTGTAGATTTGCCCGTGGACGATGGTGCTCAGGTAACCGGCTTTCTGGCCCTTCGGGTCCTTGGGAAAGTATCGGGCGCAGGCGTTCCAGGCCAAGGCGGCCTCGTGAAGCCGGTTGGTCGCATGATAGGCCACACCCATTTTGTACCAGGAGTCCACCAGCTTGTCGTCGTCCATTTCCTCCTTCCCGCGGTTCTCGTCCATTTCGCCGAGGGCAGTGAATTTCTGGAAGGCCCGGACAGCCTGATCGTAGAGGGTGACCTGCTCGGTTGAATTCTTGACGGCCTGGTATCCCTCGATGAAGGAGTAGATGCCTTCCGCGTAGAACAGGATGGGGGTATCTTCGCCGATGAATTCCTTCCAATCCTTGGCCCACTGGGCGAGAAGCTGGGTGGCCTTGTACGCCCAGGCGTCGTCCCCCTCTGCGACGGTGACGGCGTGGCTCAGGCCCCGGCTGAACTTAGGCATCCATTCCTTCCGTTTTTCCTGCTTGTCTCGGAGTTCTTTGGCCCAGCCGACGAGGCCTTCCGAGACCAGGAGCTTGGCCGCCTTGCCCAGCTCATCGTTGTCCACGCCCTTGAATCGGGTGAACATGCCCAGAAATATCTTCATGGGCCGCTTCTCCCAGTCGGCCTTCTTGACGATGTTGGTGGTCACCCCGTTCATCTCACGCACCACCGCCGCCGTGGTCCCGTACTTCTTGGCGATCCCTTCTATGCCGTCCTTCTCGTCCTCCTTGGTCACGGTATGATTGAGCCCTTCGAGGGTATAGACGACCATGGGATAATTCTTGGCGTCCATGGCGCACATGGCCTTGCGGAAGTAGGTCTTTTGGATAACGTCATTGATGGCCTCGTGGTCCTTCTGGGCGAGGTTTTCGTCGAACTTCTTGAAGGCGTCATCGTATTTCTTAAGGAGGTGGTAGCAGTAGCCCTCGAGCATCACGGCATACTTGCCGATCACCCAGCTTCCATACATGGGATGCCCGCCCATGCTCTTGAAATTCTTTGCGGCCTCCTCGAGGGCCTTCGTCCCGTCCGGCGTGCCGGGGCCGTGTATCTCGCCCAGGACCTGTTGTGCGAGATACCACTCGAACTGAGCCCGGACCATTTCCTCTTCCACTTCCGTCTTCTGCTTGTCCAACTTCTCCCGTTTTTCCTGCTCGTTGGCCTTCTGGAGGTCTTCGATCAGTTTCATCTTGAGGGCCTCGTTGGCCTTGGCCATCTTTGAGAAGTATTCGATAGCTTCCTGGAGAAGCTTGACCGCATCCTTCTTGTCCTTGTCGATCTCCAGCCTGAATTCCTTCCGCTTCTTCTCGTTCTGGGCCTCCGTCGCCTTCTCCTCGGCCGTCAACTGCTTCTGAGGGTCCGGAGGGGGACCGATCTTGTTGAGGTCCTCCTCCACCTTTTCCCAATGCTTCTTGAGCGTCATCGCCCGTTCCTTGAGGATCGTTCCGATCTTGAACTGGCTCTTGGAGGCCCGTTCATCCTGAGGAGCCGAGGCCAGGCCATCCTTGTGGCATTGGAGCGCCTTGCCCAGAAGCTCCTCGCTCCGGTCGGTCTTTGACACGGCGGGCACATTGGGGTCCTTCATCACGTCCCGCGCCCACTCCTCGTAGAGATCGGCCCGGCCGAACTGAAGGACGCCCCTTTCCTCCTTGCTGAGGCCGGGCCACCCGAGGACGGAATCGAAATGTTTTTCTGCAAGGTCGAAGTATCTGCGCTTCCTCAAGCCCTCAGCGAACTGGATTTCCGGCGACAAATCCGCCGCCAGGACGAGGGGGAGGGCGGCGGGGCAGAGCCACGACACGAGCAGCAGTAGGATGCGGGAGATGGGCACGGCTCTCATGGTGGGCAGAACGGCGAATAGGGGAAAGGAGACGGAAGGCGGTGCGACCCTGTAGCTGGGGACCGCAACGTATTACTTACTTAGCAGAAAGTGATTGAAGATGCCAGTCTATTATGTGTTTACCGACCGGAAAGGCAAGCATGTCCTTGGGAGTGCAAGCGCATTGGGGGCGAGTGATACGCAGCCCGACAAACTTAGGAAAGGTGTCAGGTTTCAGGTTTCAGGAAGCCCCCGACACACCATGAGCTCCGAGGACTCATCCGGCATCAAGGCGGTGTCGGGTGTCGGGTTTCAGGAAGCCTTCGGCACTCGATGCCCATGCAACCATCAGAAACTGTCCGGCAGGGACGAAGAGGTGTCGCTCCAAAAAGAAATCCTTGCCTCACGAGGCAAGGATTTCCTGAATTTCGACCTCTCCATTTCCGTATCGATTCTGAAATCCGCGAAGCCAGAAGGGCGCAGCGGATTTCACTAACCTGCTTCGGGTTCCATCTCCTCACGGATCAGGATGTTGGCGCGGATCATGATGAGCAGGTAGCGCTTGAGCCGGCGCTTGTTCTTCTGGCCGACGAAGAGGCTGAGCACGGGGATGCGGTCGATGAAGGGGACGGAGGACTTCTGCATTTCGTCGTTGGAATCGATGAGTCCGCCGATGACGAGCGTGCCACCGTCCGGCACCGAGACGGAGGTCTGGATGATCTTGATGCTCTGCTCAGGGAGCTGGATAGGCGCTATCAAGGGGTTGCCTGCCGCGTCGAGCCCGAGGGTCAGGTCCAGCCGGCCGATATCGATGATGTCCTCGACCTGGGGCTGGAGGTCGAGGGTGACGTAGCGTTTATCGGAACTGACGGTGGGCCGGACGAGGAGGTTGACGCCTTCCTCGATGGTACCGATGGTGAAGTCAAGGGCGGTGCTGGTGGTCTGACCACCGCTGGTGGTCGTGGCCTCGACGTCCTCGATAAACCGCACCTGGGTGACCACGGCGATACGGGCCTGTTGGCCGTTGAAGCAGGTCAGCTCGGGCGCCAGGAGGGTATTGATTTCCTGGTTTTCCGTAGCGGCCTGGATGACCATCTGGGCCTGGAAATCGGTGAAGTAGCCGATCGACCCGGCGAAGCCGGTGACGCTGGTGTTGTCGAAGAGGCTCGGGGCGGGGTCGACCGTACTCTGGATGCTTCCCTGGAGGTCGGTTAAGCGGTTACCCATGTCGGTCTGGTCCAACTGTGGCCAGGAGACGCCGACGGAGCGCAGGAAATTCTCGGTGACCTCGATGAAGCGAGCGGTGATATGGACCTGGATGGCGGCGGACTCGCGGAATCGGGAGAGGAGGTCCTCGATCTGGCGGTGGATATCCGGCGTCTGCACGATGACGAGCTTGCCGCGGGTATAGCTGATGGTCCCGCCGGCGGCGCCCTCCTCCTCACCGCCGCCTTCGCTCCAGCTCGATGGAGCGACGGTGGTCTTGATGAACTCCACGAGATCGTCTCCCGTGAAGGATTCTGCGCCTTCACCGTCACCGCCGCCGAAGAGGTCGTCGCCGCCGCCGCCACCACCACCACCACCTTCCGAAATGGTGGGCAATCCGGTCCCCGTGAAATCGGGGATCGTGGCCAGGAGGTCGCGGACGTCATAGAGCCTCATGACGACCTTGTCCGTGATCCCTTCCTTGGTCGAGATGAAGATGGCCTCATCCTTGAGGGTGTAACTGAGATTCACGAGGCGGAGAATCCATTCGATGGCCGCTCCCAGGCGCATGTCGTTCACCTTCAACGTCACCGGCGTGTCCTGTCCGGCCACCGCCTTCGGATCGAGGACGAAGTTGGCCCCCGTGAGGTTATTGAGGAATTGGACGACATCGACCAGCGGCGTATCCACGAAATCGAAGGAGATTCTTTTTTCCATCTGGGACTTGATATTTCTTTTCCATTCCGGCTCCTCTTCCTCGGTAATGACGGAAGTGGGCCGCTTGGCGATGATGTCTTTCCAGTCCGCCGGATACTCCATGAGGGGCCCCTGCGGCGTGCTTTCATCGGTGACACGCGTCATCAGCTCATCCCCGCCGAGGCGAGCCTTGACGACCGACTCGGCATAGCGGTTATCTCGGATGGCCCGGTCGAGCTGGGCGAGAAGCCCGCGGGCCGTCGCGTTCATGGGGTCCCGGGCCAGCAGCTCCTTCAGATGTTCCTCGGCCAGGCCGTAGTTCTCCTGTTCCATCTGTATCCGGGCGCGGGCGAGGAGCTGATCGATCTCCCTTTCCTTCCGCTTTCCGGCCTCTTCCCTCTGCTGCTCGGCGACCTTCCGGGCCTGGTCATCGCGGATACTCGCCTGTTTCGCGTCTTCCCGGGCCTTCAGCTCGCGGACCTCCGAGTACTTGAGATTCACGTCCTCTCTAAAGAACTTTAACTCCTCGTTCTCTGGCAGGGTCCGGAGGATTTCCTTGACCTTATCCAAGCGGTCGATGGCTTCATCGTACTTCTCGTTCTGGACGAGGTCGCTGGCCTCGCGGAACAGCTTCTGCATCTCCGTCGTGTTCATTTCGATGACGACCCTCCGCTCCTCGCCTTCCCGGATGAGGACTTCCTCGGGGGTGACCTCCTCGATCCCCTTACTCTTTCTGAGCTTGGCCTTGAGCATGAGGACTTTTTCGCTCTTCGGATCGATTTTTTCCGCCTGCAGGAGCAGCTCGCCGGCCTTGGCCCAATCGCTGACGGACAGGCGCTGCTCGGCCTGGTCGCACAGCGTATTGATCTGGAACTGCTGCTCCTGCCGCCGGATATTGATGGTCGTGGCGAGCTTACTGAGGAGTTCCATGGCTTCCATGTATTCGGCGGGGTCCACGCCTTCGGGCGGCGGCCCCATCTCGATCACCTCGGTGCCCATCTCCTGCTGGCGGCGGCTCAGACGGATATCGGCCAAAAGCTGGGTCGCCTCGGGCGTTCGGGCTTCCAGAGCGATCACCTGGTTCACGAGGCGTTCCGCCTCGTCGAACCGGCCGGCCTTCTTGAGGCTATCGGCCTCCTTGAACCACTGGGCGACCATTTCGAGGCGCTGCTGTTTCTGAGCTTCCGTTGCCTGGATGAGGGCCTGGCGGGGTCCTTCGGTCTGCCCGAGCAGCCGTTTCTGCATGGCGAGGGCGCGCCGGTGCTCCGGGTCCGCCTTCAGGGCTTCATCGACCTTGGCGAGGGCTTCATCGAACTTATTCAGGGCTTCGAGGTCTGCGGCTTCCGTGAGCAGGACCTGAATCTGCTGTTCCTTTTCCCGTACTTGCAGGTTACGGGCGTCGCGCTGTCTCCAGACCTCCTCGTTGGCCCGGACTTCTTCGAGGAGCTTCTTGGCCTTCTTGTTTTCGGGGTCCCAGACCAGGATGGCCTCGTAGGCCGCCTGCTCGGCCTTGTAATCGCCGTCGAGGTGAGCCACCTGCGCCGCGGCGAACAATTCATCTACCTTGCTCGCATACGCGGGTATGGTCCCCTCCTCCCTCAACTTCTTCGCCTTGGCGATCCGGGCGTCGATGATGTCCGCAGGGTAGCCTTCCCCCTTCAATTTCTCGTACATCTGGACGGCGTTATCCCACTGGCCCTTTTCCATGGCGCGGTCCGCCGCCGCCAGCTCGTCGGCCTTGGCCGTCTCGAAGTGCGCCCGTTCCTCCTTGTCGACGCGGGCGAGAAGCTTCTGGGCGTCACGGACCAGAGTCGGGTGCATCGCCGCCGCCGCCTGCGCCGAGGCCCGAGCGGCCGCAAAGTCCTTGCGGTTCAACTGCGCCTCCGCCTCGGCCAGCTTCTCGCGACCGGCCTGGCTTTCCACCCATTCCTTCTTCCGAGCCGGAATCTGTTCCTGCAGGACGGCATCCACCTTGCGGCCAATATCCTTGGACACGGTGCGGTCCACTTTAAGCAAGATACGTTCCGCCTCATCGATCTTCCCCTGCTCAGCGAGCACCAAGGCGTCGGCAATCTGCTTCTCGGCCTTCCTCACATTCAGGTCCGATAGAACCTTCTGGATGGCCTTGTTCCCGGCCAGCTCCGGCCTCTGCAGGAACTCCTGGGCCATGGCCGCGGCCTCTTCGAAAGCGCCGGCATCGATCTGCTGCTGGATGGCCGCCATACCCTCTCGCTCCAGCGTGGAGACATTCTCATAGAGCCTGGCTTCGGCCTTTCCCCTGAGGGCTTTGGCCTCGCTGGCCAGCTCCGGGCAGCGGTTGAGGACCCCCTCTGCGCCGTCTCTCGCCTCCGCCCATTGGCCCTCCTCGAAGGCCTTCTGGGCCTTGGCCAGGTCATCCTTGCCCTCGGCCACTCTTTTTCGCCGCGCCCGTTCGTCGGGGATATCCTTAGTCAGGGCCTTCTGCGCGTCAGCTCGGAGGGGCTCCGGCAACTCGGCGAGGAGACCCTTGATTTTCTCCTCGGCCTCGTCCAGCCGGCCGGAGTCGAGCATCGACTTCCCCGCCGCCAGTTGTTTTTCCAGCTCCTGGAACTTTGCCTTCCTCTGGGCCTCGGCTTTCTCCCTCTCGGCCTCGGCTGCCACCCTCTCGGCCTCGGCCTCCATCTCGGAAATCTTGGACGCCAGGGCTTTCACCGACGAGGCCTCCTCCGGCGAGGTTTCCTGCAAGTATTCCTTCAGGAAGGCTCTAGCCGCCTGGAACTGATTCTTGGCCAGCTTCTTCCGAGCCTCGTCCTGGACGGTCTTTTCGATCTTGCTGAGGAGGGCATCCGCTCCCTGGCCCACTTCGGGGGGGAAGGTCGCCTTGACGCCGACGGCGATGGCCCGTGCCGCCGCGAATTTCTGGATGGCCTCCGCGGCGGCCTTGGCGGCATCCTCCACTTTGGCCTCGGGCGATGCGGCCTTCGCCGCAGCGTATCCAGCCTGGCGCAAAAGCGTTTCGCCCCGGGCCAACTGGGCCATGCCCTCGGCCGTCCGAAGGGCATCCTGCTTGGCCGGGATGTCTCGAGTCCGCATTTTCTGGACCGCATCAGCCAGGTGTTTGGAGAGATCGACGGGGATGGCCTCGAGAGCCTTCTCGGCCTCGGCGATCTTCCCAGCGTCCACGAGGGCCTGAGCCGCGGCCAGGCCCTCCTCCGCCTCCCTCAATCGGGCCGCCCGGACAGCCTCATCCTTGGCATTCCCGACCTCTGCAAGCGTCTGCTGGAGGTCTGCGCTGCCTTTGAAGGCCTCCTGGGCCAGAAGGCCTTTCAAGAAATCTTCGGCCTCATCGAGGCGACCACCCTTGATCAGGCCGCGGGCCTGTACCAGAGCCTCCCGTTCCCGGGCCTCCTGCTCCTTCTGCCGTGTCCGCGCCTCCTCTTCCCGACGCGCTTGAACCTTGGCCATCACCCGGTCGACTTCCCCAGCCAGCGCGGGCAACCGGACCTTGACCTCCTGCCCGAGCTTTTCGGCCTCGGAAAGCTGGCCTTCCTGGACCAGCTTTTCGGCCTGAGCCAGGTCGAGACGGCCCCGGGCAAGCTGCTGGGCCGCCCGGGCATCCGGAATCTCCTTCTGCAACGCGGCCGCTGTCTTCTCCGCCAGCTCCCTGGACATGCTCGTGTCCACCTTGCGGAAAGCCGCCTCCGCTTCGTCCACCCGGCCTTCCCGGAGCAGGTCGCGCCCAATCCGGTAAGTCTCCTCCGCCTGCTGAAGCCGGGCCATCACCGCTGCCTTCTCTTTAGCCGCACCCACTTCAGCCAGAAGGCCCCGGAAGGCCTCATTCCCCTTCCAAGCTTCCTGGGACAGGAGACCATTCAAAAGGTTTTCAGCATCCTGAAACCGTTCCTCCGCCAGGAGCTTCCGGGCCACCGCCGCCGTCTCCTTCTCCTGGGCCTTGACCCGCGCCTTGCGCTCGCCTTCGATCTTGCCCGCGGGCCACCTCGGGATAGGACCGCGCCGCGGCCTCGACGAGCTTCTGAGCCTCCTCGAGTTGGCCTTCACCGAGGAGCTTTTCGGCCCGGGCGACCTCGCCCAAGCCCGCAGCCCTCCGCTGTTCCTTCCTCAGGTCCGGAATCTCCTTCGCCAATGTGCGTTCCGTCTTCGCGGCCACCTCGGCGGAATCACCCGGGGCGATCCGCTTCAAGGCCGCCTCCGCCTCGTCGAGCCGGCCCCCACGAACCATGGCCATGGCGGACTCGTATTGCTCCTCCGCCTGCCGCTTCCGCGCGGCCAGGACCGCCTGCTGCCGGGCGGCCCCGACCTCGGTGATGACCTGGCCGAGGGCCGGATTCCCCTGGAGGGGCCCCTCCGAGACCAGGCCGCGGAGCAGCTTGTCCGCCTCGTCGAGCCTCCCCTCCTTCATCAAGGCACGGCCCTGAGCCACAGCCTCTTTCTCCCGGTTCTTCAACTCACGCTCCCGGGCTTTCTGCTGGTCATCCTTCGCCTGCTCCACTTTGGCCATCAAGCGGTCCGCCTCGCCGGCCAGGCCAGGGACCTGTCCCTTGACCGTCTCGGCGGCCCGGCGGGCCTCGTCCAGATTCCCTTCGGCGAGGAGCGCCTCGGCCTTCTCGAGATCGGCCCGGCCACGGGCCTGAGCCGCCGCCACCCGAGCCGCCGGAACGTCCTTCTCCAGCGCCTTGCTCACCCGAGCGGCCAGGTCCGGCGCGGCGGCCACATCCACCTTCCGCAGGGCAGCCTCGGCCTCCTCGAGCTTACCCCCATTCAGCAGCGCCAGCGCGGCCTTGAAGGACTCCTCCGCCTGACGCTTCCGAGCGGCTTCCACCGCCTGGGCCTTCGACGTCCCCGCCTCGGCCAGCAACTGCCCCAGGGCCTCGTTCCCCTGGAGCGGCCCCTGGGCCAGCGCCTTCTTCAACATTTCTTCCGCTTCCTGAAACCGTTCCTCCGCCAGGAGCTTCCGGGCCACCGCCGCCGTCTCCTTCTCCTGGGCCTTGACCCGCGCCTTGCGCTCGCCTTCGATCTTGCCCGCTTTTCGGCCCGGGCGACCTCGCCCATTCCGGCAGCCTTGCGCTGGTCCCTTTTCAGACCCGGAATTTCTTTCGTCAACGCCCGTTCCACCTTGGCGGCCACCTCGGTCGAATCACCCGGGGCGATCCGCTTCAAGGCCGCCTCCGCCTCGTCGAGCCGGCCCCCACGAACCATGGCCATGGCGGACTCGTAAGACTTCGAAGCCTTTCGGGCACGGGCGGAACGGTCCGCTTTTTCCTTGAGGCCCGGCATATCCGACGCCATATCCCGCAGCCGTTCGCTGGACTTGAACTGGGGATCATTGAGGCTCTGCTTGAGAATGTCGTCCGCTTCCTCCCAGCGCCCCTCCTGCAAGAGGGCCATGACCTTCCGAGCCGTCTCTTCTTCCGCCGCCTGCTGCGCCTTGGCTTTCTGGAGGTCCCGGTCCTTGATGGCCTGCTCCAACTCCCGTGTCTTCATGAAAACGTCCCGATACTGGCCCTCGAGCTGGTAATCGCGCACCATCTCGGCGGCCCGAGCATGCGCCTCGAACGAACGATCAATGTCCCCGCTCTTATCCGCCGCAGCCGCCTCGGCCAAGGCCGCCTCGACCTCCTTGCGACGCGCCTCCTTCGCCATCCCTGCCTCAATGGCGGCCATGAGCTTCATCGCTTTCGGGTTGTCCGGGTCCACCGGCAGAACGATATCCTGCAACCGTTGCCGGGCTTCCTCAAACTTGCCGCTCCTCAGGTGTTCCTCGGCGTCCTTCAAGGCCTGGCTGATTCTCTGCTCGGCGGCGCCCGCCTGGTGAGCCTGCTCCGCTTCATCAATCTTACCGAGAAGCTGCTGCGCTACCCGGTTATCCGGTGACAGCGACAGCATCTTATTGGCGGCCTGACGAGCCTTGTTGAAGTTCTTCCCAGCCAGGTACTGACGGCTCTCCCCTTCCAGCGCCTGGAGCTGATTCTTGACGGATGCCTCCTGCGCCTGTGCCCGAGCCTGATCACGTTCCAAGGTCCACTTCTTTACGCATTCACCCGCCTCCTTCGAGTTGGGGTTCTTAGCCAAGACCTTCTCCGCCAGCGTGATGGCTTCGTCCAGCTTTTTCTGGCGGGCTAGCCTTCGGGCGTCCGCCAGCACGGAATCCAACGCCTTTTCCCCCTCCTCGGCCTTCTTCGCCTCAGCCTCTGCACGCTCTTTTTCAGCTCTGGCCCGGGCTTCGGCCTCTGCTTTCGCCTTTGCCTCGGCTTCGGTTTTCGCCTTCGCCTCGGCCTTCTCCTTCTCGGCCTTCGCCTTCGCCTCGGCCTGGGCGCGCTCCTTCTCTTCCTTCGATTTCGCCTTCGCCTCAGCCTCCGCTCGCTCACGCTCAGCCTTCGCTTTCGCCTCAGCCTCCGCCTTCGCCTTCGCCTCGGCCTGGGCGCGCTCCTTCTCTTCCTTCGCTTTCGCCTTCGCCTCAGCCTCCGCTCGCTCACGCTCAGCCCTCGCTTTCGCCTCAACCTCCGCCTTCGCTTTCGCCTCAGCCTGGGCGCGCTCCTTCTCCGCCTTCGCCTCAGCCTCCGCTCGCTCCCGGTCAGCCCTCGCTTTCGCCTCAACCTCGGCCTTCGCCTTCGCCTCAGCCTGGGGACGTTCCTTCTCCGCCTTCGCTTTCGCTTCAGCCTCTGCTTTTGCCTTCGCTTCAGCTTCCATTTTCACCTTCGCCTCGGCCTGGGCGCGCTCCTTCTCCGCTTTCGCCTTCGCCTTCGCCTCGGCCTCCGCTCGCTCCCGGTCAGCGCTCGCTTTCGCCTCAGCCTCGGCCTTCGCCTTCGCTTCAGCCTGGGCGCGGTCCCTCTCCGCCTTCGCCTTCGCTTCAGCCTCTGCTTTTGCCTTCGCTTCAGCTTCCGTTTTCACCTTCGCCTCGGCCTGGGCGCGGTCCCTCTCCGCCTTCGCCTTCGCCTTCGCTTCAGCCTGGGCGCGGTCCCTCTCCGCCTTCGCCTTCGCTTCAGCCTCTGCTTTTGCCTTCGATTCAGCTTCCGTTTTCACCTTCGCCTCGGCCTGGGCGCGGTCCCTCTCCGCCTTCGCCTTCGCCTTCGCCTCGGCCTGAGCGCGGTCCCTCTCCGCTTTCGCCTTCGCTTCAGCCTCTGCTTTTGCCTTCGATTCAGCTTCCGTTTTCGCCTTCGCCTCGGCCTGGGCGCGCTCCTTCTCCGCTTTCGCCTTCGCCCTCGCCTCGGCCTGGGCGCGGTCATTCTCCGCTTTCGCCTTCGCTTCAGCCTCTGCTTTTGCCTTCGATTCAGCTTCCGTTTTCGCCTTCGCCTCGGCCTTTGCCTTCTCTTCCCGCGCCTTCGCCTCGGCCTCCGCTTTTTCTTTCTCCGTCTGGGCCCTCGCCTTGGTCAAGCGCTCGAGCAGGCGCGTCCCTTCTTTATGACCCGGGAACTCTTTCAACAACTGCTGGAGATCAGCTTCCGCGGCCTCGTCTTGGCCTTTGGCCAGCTTCTGGCGGACGTCCTGCAGGAGCTGCTTTTCGCGCTGCTCCTGGGCGCGCTGGCGTTCCTTCGCCTGGCGCTTCTGGCGCTCCTCTTCGTCCTTCTTCTGCTTTTCCGGGCTGATCGGCTCGGAGGAAGCCAGAAGGTCCTGTCCCTGGAGGGCTGGAAGGGCATCGAAGGAAGGCCCGATCCCATCAGTGACGACAGATAGGCAAAGGATTCCCATGGCCGTCAGCAGAACGAGCAGGCCCGCCCACGGAAACTTCACCTTATTCATGTTCCGCATACGAACACCTTTCGTTGAAGTAAGAATCGGGCGCCGCGCCCGGTTTCCATTTAGTGATTGCAGCAGGAGAAGTTATTTCGGGCCGCCCCCTCCCTTGGGCTGTTTCATCTTAGGCATCTTGACTTTCCCGCTGCTGGTACCTGTGGTTGTTTTCGTCTTACCGCCCCCCTTGGACTCCTCAGAACTCTCTTCCTTCGGCTTGACTCCGCCGCTGTCGCCTCCGCCGATCCCCGTCGACTTGGCCGGCGCCCTGGGAGAATCTTCCTTCTCGTACTTTTCAAATTCCAGCGTCCTTCCCTTGGCATCCACCACCACGATCTTGCTCGTGTCCTTGACGATTTCGATATTGACCGTCCTCGTCACCGGCTTGTTATCCTCATCCCGCCGTTTAATGGACATGTCCGGGTTGAAAACAATTTTTTCGGTGGGGGCCACCTGCACCTTGCGGACGTCCGTGATGATGTCGACGAGGATGTTCCCCGTATTGAAATCCACCCTTTTCCGGTTTTGTTCCCAGGGCAGCTTCACCACTTTGCTTTCGCCAATCGTGTCGCCAATGAGGACATAGAATCTTTCTTCGACGAACTGCTGCTCGTCAAACCATTTCTTGACCGTGATGTTGGCCGTATCCTGCGCCGTCCCGTTGAAAAAAATCTCCAAGTTCGAGCTGGTCAAGACTTCCTTGGACACCGTCATCTTGCTTTCCAGCTTTTCTCCAAAGGTCTCGTCCTTGGCCAGGGTCGTGACCGCGTAAACATAGACCGTATCGGGCTTGACCTGAGTATCAATCCACTGGATAGCGTCGATTTCCGGCTGGCTCTCTTCCACGGCCGTTGCCGCTCCCTCTTCCTTCCGGCTGATGACGCCGCCTCCCGCCGGAGGCTTGACCTCTGCGGCAGCGGGAGCGGTGCCAGCGGAGACTCCCGCCGTGTTGCCAGGCTGGCCCGCGGCCGGATTGACGCCGGGCATTCCGGCGCCTGGTGCGCCATCGCCGGGCATTCCCGGTGCGCCACCGCCGGGCATTCCCGGTGCGCCACCGCCGGGCATTCCCGGTGCGCCACCGCCGGGCATTCCCGGTGCGCCACCGCCATACCGCCTGCGGGCATACCGCCTGCGGGCATGCCGCCTGCGGGCATGCCGCCAGGCTGACCGGTGCCGCCGCTGGCGGCGCCGGGTGTGGTCGTCCCGGCTGCGCCGGGACCTGGCGCGGCAGCGGCGGCCCCCGTCCCAGCGGCGGGTACGTTCCCTGTTCCGGCCGCAGCACCAGCCCGAATACCAGGGGGCTGCCCGGCAGCAAAGGCATTGACCTTCCGTTTTCGTGCATTTTCGTCGAAGGGGATGAGGTGGATGGGTGCAAACTCCCCGCCAGACTCTTTTCGAAAGACCTGATGACCTGTGATCTTGGATTTCTTGGGCATGCGGGTGGTGGGCTTGATGGTGATGACGATGCGGCCGCGTTCCACGGTGGTGGTGACTTCAGCAGGTGGCTGCGGCGCCTCTCCCCGCTGGGGCGTCTTACCTTCCTCGTCGCTCACGACGAAGGTATGAACTTCCTTAAGGGAATTGGTAGCCACATATTCCACCTTGGCGATGCCCGCGCCCAGGCCCTTCACCCTGAGCTCCCCGGGAGTCCCCGATGGCTCGACCTGAACGAACTCCTTGCCTTCCAGGATGTTGATGGCCGGCTGGGCGTCCTGGACAAGCCGCAGAGGGATGGTCTTCTCGCCGCCGACGACCAAATGATGATCGGACTCCACTTTAGGAATCCGGTACACCCGCCAGGTATCCTGAATCTTGACACGAGGGACCCGGACGAACGGGGCCGCCATTTTGGAGTAGAAATCCTCGCTCGTCAGGGTCTCCGGCACTGATTTTTCCCGGTTGATCCGGATGGTCTCCATCATTCGATCGAGGCTCTGGCTCTTCTCATCGTAATCGGAAGGGGAGAAGACCCGGATGCTATGGAAGACACCCCACGCCAGGACGAGGAGGAGTACGACCTTCTCGGAGTGATTCAGGAGGAAGTTTTTCAGAGTATCCTTCATATCTTCTCTCCCCGACGTCAACTGGATTTGGCCGGCTCGGCCTTGGCCGCCGGGGCCGGAGGCTGCTGGAACAGGAACATTCTGCCGTACAGAGAGACCTCGACCAAAGGCTCCTCCAGGGGCTGATTTCTCCGGAGAGTGGGAAGCGCTCTTTGGTCTTTGGACACCCGGAGCGAATCGATGTAGCAGAGGAATTTTCGATCGAGGCTCAGGACCGAGGCGACGAGTGCTGGCAGGTCGCGGTATGGCATGAGGACTTTGACATGGAAGCTGCTGACCTGGAAGAGGCTTTTGCCCTCATCGCTGAGCGGCAGGTCCTGGAGCTCCAGCAGGATCAACTCCCGCGACTGACCGGCAATCACCACGTCGAACAGGGCATCTTGAACCCAGCAATAGCGCTGAATGAAGAGGATTCTTTCCTCGCTTCCCTCTGCGAGATCTGGCCAGCGGAAGCAGTTCGATCTCAATTGGATTTGACTTTCAGCTTTGGCCGCGAACTTTTTCTGGATATCGCCATAAATGTACTTGAAGACGTCCTTATCGGCCGCTTTTTGACCTTCAGCCGGCTTGGCGCCCTCGAAGGGCCGGTCCCAGTCATAGCGGAATTGCTTCAGATAATCGAAGCATTTCTTGTTTTGATCCTTCACGCTGCTGACGTAGTCTTTCGCGTTCTTGAACCAGCGATCGTTCACAATCTTGGGTGCTTCGGCGAACCTCTTCAAGTCAGAGATCTGCTGCTCGAGTTCCTTGTCGAGCTGATCGGTCTCCTTTTTCACGGGCCGGACCACCACGAAGTAAGCCGCGCCGATGACCAGGAGGATGACGACCAAGACGATCCAGAAGACAAATTTTGAGAGGGTCAGTTTCATGACATCGTTTCAGGAGATCCTGCGGTCCGCCATGCGCCGGGCCGCAGGGAATCAAGGTTGAACGACTCCGAGGGCCGGGCTAGCCGGAGCGGCGGGCGTGGCCGTCGCCGCTGGCGTGGCCGGGTGAGCGGCCTGCTTGGGCTTCGGCAACTGGCCAGGGGCGAGCCGCTTGAGCATATCGAGGCACTGCGGGTACTGGGGAGTTTCCCGGAGCTGAGGCTCGAGAGCCACGAGCAGTTCGACCACCTTCTTCTTCAGCTTGTCGCCACCCAGGTCTGGGCTTGTGAGCTGATAATTCCAGAGCGTTTCCATCGCCGACGGGTACTGCTGTTCCTTCACGGCGTCTTCAACCATCTGGACAACGACGGACCACCACGCCTCGCTCGCATTGAGCTTGGCCTGCGTCTTGACGGCCCAAATGAATTTCACGCGGAGAAAATTCAACTTTTCTTTGTACACCACCTCGGTATCCGATCCCCCTGACACCGGGCCAGGTTCCGGCATGGCTCTTCCCGCTCCGACGCCTCCCGCGGGCAACCCGCCCGGGAGGGCGCCCGGCAACCCACCCGGAAGTCCGCCGGCACCTCCTGGGGGCGCTGAGGGTTTCGCCGCTGCGGCCCCACCGGAGGCAGCATTGTCCTCTTTCTTCTCCGCTCCTTCTTTCGCTCGAAGCAACCCCACCTCCTGGGAAACGGTCTGCACCTCCAGTCGTTTCACGTTCTCGAAGATGGGAACATTTTTCAGGTTGGATTCGATCCCGCCCGCGTCGGTCAAAGAGGTCACGATCCTGCCCTCATTGACCCCTTCCGGGACGAGGATATCGACCACGAGCTCGAATCCAATGGACTCGGAGCTATCGGAAGCGGTGGCTGCGGCTACCGCTCGTGGTGCTGGCCCGGCCCCTCCTCCTCCCCCGAAGGCGGACGCCCCTCCCATCCCGCCCGGGGCGCTTCCGCCCGGCATCTCCTTCGTATCCACCGTCTTGAAGGTCACCATCCAATGATTCTCGCGAGGGATGGCCCGGTCCAACTGATTGAAGATGAACGGCCAATATTCCCGACCGAGGCCCAATCCGATGACCTTATTGATCCCTTGATCGCCATCGACCGCCGGAATGGCTTCATTCTTGATATCGTTATAGCGCTGCTCATCGGACTTGCACACGGTGATGACTTGCGGGACCCGTTTCACCGCATCGCCAATCACGTCCCGTGTCTTGTTGTTCATGTAATAGGAGCTTCCAACCATCATGGCGAGAATCGCCGCTGCGGCCGCTCCGTAAGGCTTCTTCCGGCTGATGAGCTTCTCGATGCGCTCCTCTTTCGGCACGAGATTGATCTTGATCGGGCCGATATCGAGCGCCTGGAGGGCAAGGCCGAGGGCCACCCCGCAGCTCCGCAGCTCCTCCTGCAGCTTGTCGTTATCCAGGGCGGGGGCGTACTGGATGCGTTCAAGCTGATCCAAGACGGCCAGGTTGTAATCGAGATGCTGGCCAAAGAAATCATCCGCGCCTTTGAGCCTGAAGGCGTTGCCCAGGAGCAACATCCGCTCGAATTTCACATTGTGCGCCTGGGACTTGTAATACCCAATGGACCGATGAATCTCGCTAACGATGTCCCCCAGCACCGGCTTCATCACGTTGAACAGCTTGTCCGCTTGCTGGGACTCCGAAGCTTTCAGCTTCAGCTCCTCCGCCTCATCAAAACTGATCTGGAACTTTTCCTGAAGCGCCTTCGTGATATCATCGCCCGAATACGGGATGGAACGATTCCAGAAGCGTTCGCCGTCCAGCAGAACCAGGTCCGCATTTCCCGCTCCGATGTCCACCACCACGATGCTCCCCTCGGGCTGCTGCTCAAACTGCACGAAATTGTAGAGCGCCAAAGGCGCGACCTGGATCAAGTCCACATGGAGTTTGGTGGCCTTGATGTTCGCCAGAAAGCTGTAAATGATCTGCGTCTTGACGGCAAAAAGCGTGACTTCCAGCTCGTCCGGGGCGCCCGCCTTGGCCAACCTCTGGTAGTCCCAGACCACCTCATCGATGGGAAACGGGATGAGCTGCTGCGCCTCGTACTTCACAATGCTCGGGATACGCTTTTCCTCCACCGGGGGCAGAGGAATGGTGCGGGTGAAGGCCGAACGGCCCGGAATGGCGACAGCGATAGCGGACCCCTTCGGCTTGCCGCGCTTGATGAATTCCGTGAGGGCATTGCGCACGTGTCTGGCCCGCTCCATCGAGTCCGGATCGGGCTCGATCCCCTCGTAAGGTATCGCCTCGAACTGTTCGAGGGTGACCGTCGTTCCCTGGCTGCGGAGCTTGACGGCGCGGAGGGTCCGGTGTCCCAAATCAATGCCCCAAGCTGTCCTGGACCTTTTGAACATCGACGAATTCCCCACTTAACGAAACATAATACCCACGGCGGCGCTATTTTCCTGCAAAACTCAATCAGGCTACCCGGGGCAGCCTAGGCGCTATTCTTGACAAACGCGCCCAAAAAAACCGGGCCAATCAGTTTCTGGCCATCATTGGCAATCTGAGCAGCGTGTCATTGCCAGAGGGAATGGGAAGTCCGATTTATAAGAATGAACCACGGAAGGCACGGAGGGATTCAGATAAACACCCTTACTGGTTTTCTCCAAACTCTCCGAAGTTCACCGTGGTTTACACCGACATTGTATTTCTCAGTCACAACCAGCGAGTCTGTAAACTTCGTAAAACCCACTCCCAACGCGACATGTCCCGACGGACAGGTCCGGGAGGCGGAGCATAGAGGCTAAATCCGCATAAGTGGCGGATTCAAAATTAGTTAAATCCAGCCACCGCGCTTCCCATTTCCTAGGCCGACCACGGCGGAGCGAGCAGAATAGGAAAGCCCACTCATGCAGGCGACTGGGGACGCTCGACCATGCCGGTTCACTGCACGCCAGATGACGGGCGATATGTAAGGCCTGATTTTATCTAGGGTTGAATGAGATGTCAATACCAAACATCGAAAAACTCAAGGAGATTTTGGGCAGCCCAAGAGGCAAATGCAAAATACGAAAGGGCAAGTTTGACTATGACATGGTTTTCGCTATAATTCCGCCACATTTGGGGGTGTTGTTCCGCCGAGCTACCGTTCTTGGGAATGGACCTTTAATTCATGGAAAACAATCAGCACGCAGGACACATTGTTTTGTGGAGGCTTCATTTGATCGGTTAATCGGCTTAACTTGGGTTCTAAGGGATTTTTAATTTTGTTATTTAATCTATTTGCATCATAAGTACGGTGACGTGATTATGAAAAAGGCAGGTAAGAAAAACCCAGGAAAGTCCAGCGTGCCTCCCGGTACAGCAAGACGAACAGGTTTTCTGGCGGAGATGAAAAAAATTCTCTTGGTAAAGCGATCGGAACTGGATGACCGTATCAGTGAGAAGATCAAAGAACATTTGGCCTTTTCATCACAGAGAAGCGCCGACACAACGGATATTGCAGCAGACGCCCTGGACGACGAGCTGGCTTTACTGGTAGCCGAGGCGGAGACCAAGGAGCGGGGACAGATAGATGAGGCGTTGGGCAAGGTAGCCGCCGGGACATACGGCACCTGTGAGGGGTGCGGGAAAACCATCCCGGTTGCAAGACTCAAGGCCCTTCCATTCGCTGCTTTGTGCGTGAATTGCAAGCAAATGGAAGAGAAGCTGGGTCCCAACTTTCTGGGTGTCGCTGACAACGAAGAGTCCGATTCAGAGATTTCGGACCATGCGGACGAGGAGCCGGCGGCAGGTTAGCTTAATCGCCTATAATCCTGGGGCAATTCGGATTTATATCTGGACCGAAGAACTTGATGATTTCCAGCGTTTCCTTCCCATCATTGACGATCTCCAGGGGAAGGACGGCGCGGCGGTGAGTCACCACCAGTTCGTCCGAGCTGAAATCACCCGCCCGAACTCGAAGCCCATCAAACGTGCCGGTCCCTTTCCAGACCAAGACTGAATAAACGCCCTGGTCGATGCTTCGAAACTTCGCCCCTGGCCGCACCAGAAGCCGCTTCCCGCTGAACGCGGTGGTATTATAGTAAATCCAATACTCCTCACCGCCCTTTTGCCGGGTTTCCTTGACCAGCCTTTGCCCGAGATGGCGGTGTTCATAGAAAGAACGGTCACCGGAAAGCTTCCAGTTAATCTGTTTCAGGATGATGCGCTCCCCGAACCTTTTCCTATCCTGTTTTCTGACGTCCTTGAAAAGCAGGTCTTTCGGTATGATTCGGCCTGCGACCTTGGCTTGAAGCATCGCGAAGACATCGGAATCCTCCTGCAGCTCGATGGTCAATGCCGTACCGGGGCCGTGCAAGATGCCGGAGGGGATATGGAAACCATCGCCCGGCACGAGCAGTTCAGCCCATGCATGCTGAAGGATCAGGTCGCTGTTCCAATCCACGAGATAGGGCAGCAGCACGTCGTATTTCCTGCTTTCAACGATCCAGGGATGAACCCCGAAAAAGGTCTCCGGATGCGGTCCGAGGGGAACGCCCTCGGGGAAGAAATAGGCCTCCTCTTTCGAGTTGCGGCCCACGAGGGCCGCATCCTTTTTCATCTGGTGGTAGTGATAGGGGATGCGGTCATTGAAGTCGTAGATTTTGGCCAGGCGGCCCAGCCGATTGCCGTGCGTCCGGGCATAAACCTCGCCCAATAGAAGATGGCCGCCGATCTCGCACGCCTCCTGGAGGCTCATCCGTGAGCCATCCTGGAACTGCAAGTAGCTCAGCCCCTCGTCCGGCGGCCCCACGCGGTTGTCCGCCCGTGTCGTCGAGGCCAGCCACCGCTCGCAGATGAAACCCCGCTCGCCAACGTCGTACTGATCTTCTGGAAGGCCGAGACGGCGGCCCGGCGGAAGAAAATCCCGGGCGACCCATGCCGGTTCGCATCGAAGGATTCCGTTTCCGTCTACCAGGGCTTTTTCCAGGAGGGACAGGCGTTTGGAGGACGCGCTCGTGCGAGACATCTCAATTTCTCCTTATCGTTCGCGAAGCGCCTGCCGTCTCCTGTTTCGACTCCGCTCACTGGCTCGCGTCACGGGTCGGTTTGAGGCGGCGCTTCGCTAAAGCTTGACGATTTTCTCCCGACCCCGTTGAACGTTCTTGAAGGCGTTCCGGGTATCCACGATCAAATTCGCCCACAGGGCCACGGACCCGAGGTCGATGGAGGCGTGGTCCGTTACCAGGACGACGCAATCTGCCCGGCGCACGGTGGACTCCTCGAGGGGGCAGCACGTCAGCTCGATATCGCCGACCTGGACCCCCGGGACGAAGGGGTCATGGTAAAAAAGTTCCGCCCCGTGGCGTCGGAGAAGCTGCAGAATATCGAGGGCCGGGGATTCCCGGGTGTCCCCGACATTGCGTTTATAGGAAACCCCCAGCATCAATATTTTGGCGCCGTTGACGGACTTCCGGTGCTGGTTCAGGGCCGTGACGATCTTGAAGAACACGTGCTCGGGCATGGAACTGTTGA
Source organism: Planctomycetota bacterium (assembly GCA_016179685.1). Lineage (GTDB taxonomy): Bacteria > Planctomycetota > PUPC01 > JACPCR01 > JACPCR01 > JACPCR01. Next base: position 82,433 of record JACPCR010000071.1, read on the forward strand.
TCTCGCTCGCCAGCTCGATGAAGCGGGCAAAGAACTCGTAGGTCTTCGCCTTCCAAGAGAGGTAAAGCGGATCGATGGGCAGGCAATGACCTCCGAGTCCGGGTCCCGGATAAAAAGGCATGAAGCCGAAGGGTTTGGTCGCGGCCGCATCGACAATTTCCCAGACGTCCAGGCCCATCTTGTCGCACATCAGCGCCATCTCGTTGACCAGCCCGATGTTGACGCTGCGGAAGGTGTTCTCCAGCAGCTTCACCATCTCGGCCGTCCGGGCGCTGGACACCCGGACCACGGTCTGAATGAACTGCTCGTAGAAGAATGCGGCGACCTCGGTGCATCGCGGCGTGATTCCACCAACGATTTTCGGCGTGTTTTGCACGTGAAACCGCTTGTTGCCAGGGTCGATGCGCTCCGGCGAAAAGGCGAGATGAAAATCGACGCCGACCCGCAGCCCCCCCGACTGCAATCTCCGCAGGACCACTTCTTCGGTCGTGCCCGGATACGTGGTGCTTTCCAGAACGACCAGCTTGCCTGGCCGCATGTTCCTGCCGATCATGTCCACCGCCCCGTCGATATAGGACATGTCCGGGTCCTTGGATTTTCGGAGCGGGGTTGGAACGCAAATACTGATAGCGTCCAGCCCTTCGATGACCCGGTCCTCCGTGGTCGCCGTCAGCTTCCCGGACGCGGTCAATCCGCGTAGTTCGTCCTCGTTGACGTCCTGGACGTGGGAACGACCCTGGCGCACACCCTCAACTCGTTCCGGGTTCACATCGATACCGGTGGTCGTGAATCCCGACTTGGCCATGGCCACGGCCAGGGGGAGACCGACGTAGCCGATCCCGATGACTCCCGTGCGGGCGGTCCGATTCTGGATACGTTCGACGAGCAACTCTACGGGTGTCATAAGACGCGACGCAACATGATAGGGAAAGACCGATGACAATCAATAGCACCCCGTGCGGAAAAACCTCACGTACGGCTGAGGCGGCTGGCGCGTCAGAACCACAGGTACTTGAACAAGGTGTAGACGTAGCGGAAGGCCACCTTATGCAGCTTGATGGAGGAGCTGCCGAACTTCCTCCGGTGCTCATGGCTGGGCACCTCACCCATACGGTAACCTTTTCGCAGGGTTTTCATAATCATCTCCTGCTCGATGGTGGTGATGTTCTCGCGCAGGTCGAGTTTCCGGAGGACATCGGTCTTGATGGCGCGGAATCCATTCTGGCTGTCGCTGAGGCATACGCCGAAGCGCTTGTTGATGCAGGCGGTGATGAAGGAGCTTCCCATCAGGCGGAAGAACTCATCGAATCCTCCGTGCAGCTCGCTGGAACCGCCCTTGAGCCGCGAGCCGGTGACGTGGTCGGCCTCGTCGCGGTCGAGAGGCTCCAGCATCCGAGGAATATCTCTTGGGTCGTGCGACCCGTCAGCGTCGATAAAGACAGTAAGATCGCCCCGTACAGCCTCGGCGGCCACACGCAGCGCATCGCCTTTGCCCCTGCCACGGTCGAGGATGACCCGCGCGCCCAGGCGTTGGGCAATCTCACGCGTGTCATCTGTAGAATGGCCGTCCACAACGACGATTTCATCCGCGTGGGGTTTGCAGCCCTCGATGACCTCGGCAATGGAACGCGCCTCGTTCCTGGCCGGGATGACGACCGAAACATGAATCCTATCTGGTGATTTTTCTTCCATGGGCACTCGATGCGTCCAACGTAATCATTCACTCGGCCTTTGTAAAGAAGGCTATTAGGATCCGCTGAGCCCTTCGGGATCGCGGATTTCAGAAGATTAGAAGGCGGATGGGAATAGAAAGTTCCGGTCGGGTAGGTTTTCTGTTGACTTTTTGGGCCATTTTGGTATCCTAGCGCTTCATAGTGCGGGAGGCGCACTCATGCTTTTGCACGAGGAACCTAACATAAGTTATTTTATATAAAGGCTTAATGTCCTTTGCCCATCATCATGGGATTTTGGGAACTCGCCGGATTTGATTAGCGTCTAATTTTGTAAAGAAGTAGACCGGGCACATGAAGTGGGCCTGGACTCAGCTCGGTATCGGGGATTCGGAATCATCAAGGGGGCTTCCATGAAAAACTTGAGGTCGCGTGGCTTCAGCCTTATCGAGTTGATGGTGGTGATCACCATTATCGTTATTCTCGGTAGCCTTCTCATGTTCGGCCTGAACAAGGCCTTGGCAAAGGCTGGCTTCGTCAACTGCCAGCATAACCTCCAGCAGCTTGGAACGCTCATCCAGGAATATACGGTCCGTAACAAGGGCATTTATCCCGAATTCACTCAGTACCACTGGATTGGTCAACTTGACTTCCTCGAGGGTGGCGAATACTCCTGGAAAAGGCTGAGTGAATATCCCCAATATGCCAACGACCCCGTTGCACAGGCCGACAAGGGCACCTACTTCATCATCATCCCCCGCCATACCGAGCTGTTCGAGTGCCCCACGGGCAAGCCCCAAAAGATGAACCTCCAGGGCGTCAAGTCGAGCTACTCCGGTCTGGGCCTTCGAGACTATGCGCCCGTGGAAATGGTTAAGCATCCCGAGACCAATATTCTTCTCATGGAATATGATGGAAACGAGTCCAATATCCTTACGGGTGATGACAACTCGACCACTTACATCACGGACAGTATCGCCATTCCGGACGATCCTTCGGCTGTCCCCGTCGAGATTTACCGCGTGGCCAAGAACCATATCGATTGCGGCAACGTGCTTTTCTGTGATCAGCACATCGAGTGCGTCAAGGGAGAGGCGATGCTGGTGATGTTCTGGGAGGAGGACTTCACGACTACCACAACCTCAACCACTACAAGCACTTCCACCACCAGTACGTCTTCTACCACCACGACTGCGCCTGGAGGCGGCGGTGGTGGAGGCGGCGGTGGTGGAGGCGGCGGTGGTGGAGGCGGCGGATCAACGAGCACGAGCGTCTCGGGCGGCGGAGGCGGCCCGCCTCCAGGTGGCGGCGGTGGATCGACGACGACCTCTGCGGCTGGCGGCGGCGGCGGCGGCGGCGGCGGCGGCGGCGGCTCGAGCACGACCTCGACTTCCACGAGCGTCTCGACCACGACCTCCACGACCTCAACCACTGCAAAGGTCTACCTCGGCCCTCCGTTCTGAGCCCGCCTCAGTTCGCCTAACGGCGCTAACGTGATATCATCGGCTGGCAGGCTAGTGCTTGCCAGCCGATTTTTTTCAGCTCCCCTATCGTGCCCAATTCAAGACCCGAAGAGACGACGCGAGCCAGCCGAGTCAGGGAATGGGTCAAGACCAGGCCGCAGGTCGCCATCTACCTACTCATCCTGCTGGGATACGTGGCCCTTTATCAGGCGACCCAGCCTGATGTGGACTACCGCCTTAACATCGTCTTCCAGAAATGGGTAGCCGCCGGAATCTCGGTCTTCTTCATCCTGGCCATCATCGAACTCATCCGGCGATTTCGGACAAGCCAGGTGATCAAGGTAGTCTTCTGGGCCCTTGCCCTTGTCTATACCCTGGGTGATGTCGCCATCTTGCTCCGCCGGGTGAACCGATTTCCCTACTTCCCTGAGCTCCTCGTGGGCTGTTATCTAACGGCCATCATTCTGGCCGAATCCGAGAAAAAACCAGCGCGCACTGGACATCCGGCCGGAAAGAAAAGAGTTAACAAATCCGTTCAGAAATAGTGCGCTATTTCTGAACGGATTGATTAGACACCTCCTCGTAGAGTGCTCGCAGGAGAGCCCGGTTTGTACCCACCCGGCGATCTTTCTTGTCCCTTTTCCTGACCTCGTTCTCGGGGCTGCGAACGTAGAAATTGATGCATCTCTGGCCCAGTCGTAGCTCATCACCGTCCCGCAGCACGACGCGCCGGACCCTGTTCCCGTTCACGAAGGTCCCATTATGACTCCGGTCCTGAATGAAATAGCCACGCGGACAGATTCGTATCTCGGCGTGGACTCTGGAGATACGTTCGTCATCGCCGAGGATGACATCGCAGTCCGAGGCGCGGCCTATCGTGGTGAGTTCCTTCCGGACCTTGTACCGCGCCCCCTCATCCACCACTACCAACTCGGCCAGCGGCAACTCCGACCCGGGCGGACGCTGCGGATTTTGCGGGCTATCCGTGTTCGAGTGATCTGTGGTCATGGCGAAGAGCGCACGGTTCGGCGGTCCGGAGCATGATGCTATCAGACAGCTTTAGCGAGCCGAATGGAAACCGGTTGGAATACGCGACCACTGCGATTTTATTATTTTGTACATAGTTTTTCTATTCACAGCGGCCCTCGTGGCCAACCCCTTCAAGAACTGAATAAAGGAGGTCTTGATGAAGCTGCAAAACAAGGTGGCCCTGGTGACGGGCGGAGGGACGGGCATTGGCCGCGCTTGTACGCTCGCCTTGGCACGTGAGGGGGCCGCGGTGATCGTCAACTACTCTCGTTCAAGGGACGATGCGGAACAAACTGCGCTCGAAGCACGCGGACGAGGTGCAAGAGCCCTCGCCGTCCAGGCCAGCGTGGCCTCGGACTCCGAAATCCGGGCCCTGATGGAGCGCGTCGAATCGGAATTCGGCCGGCTGGATATCCTCGTCAACAATGCTGGAACGACCTCCTTCGTCCCTCATGAGGACCTGGACGGCCTGACGGAGGAAAAGTGGGACGAGGTTATGGCGGTGAACGTCAAGGGCGCTTTCTTCGCCAGCCGTGCGGCAGTCAAGCTCATGCTCAGGAACGACGGCGGGTCCATCGTCAACGTCGCCTCGATAGCCGGGACGACCGGACTGGGAAGCTCCGTCGCCTATTGTGCGTCGAAAGCGGCGATGCTCTCGATCACCAAGTCCCTCGCTCGGGTGCTCGCTCCGCGCATCCGGGTCAATTCCGTCTCACCCGGGCTGGTCATGACGCGGTGGGTCTCCGGCTGGGACCGTTTCATCGAGGCGAACGTTCGGGCGACGCCGATGCAGCGTGCCGCACAGCCTGAGGACATCGCCGATGCGGTGGTTTTTCTCTCCACCGGGACGTCGTTCATCACGGGCCAGAACCTGATCGTGGACGGCGGGAAGACCTTATGTTAGTGAAGCGCCGCCTCAAACCGCCTCGGTGGCGAGTTTGGAAGTGCACCTGCACATCCAGACTCGCCTACTCCTTTTTCCTTTCAGGAGAAGGTTCCTGCAAGAAAAAACGGTCGAACTCTTCAAGTCCCTCCGCCTTCTCGCCGAGGTATTCCACGTAAAGGATGCGGGCGCCGCGGGGCCCGATCTGAGACCAGCTCCGCAGGCTCAAGACGCCTTTCAGCTTGCAGGTGACGGACGATGCGGTCGCCGAGACGACGGTCCCTTCCCCGAGGCCGAGCGATGCGGGCAGCGGGCGCTCCCCGCCCGCGGGAGCGTTGATCGCCTGGACCGCCTCTCCATGCAGTTTTTCCAGCGTCTCGACCTGGCGCATGCGGCCCTCCAGCGTTTCACGGTGCGCCGCCCGCTTCAGCAGGTCACGGGTGGTGCGAATGACCTGGAGTGCGGAGGCGAAACGGAATTTTTCGCTCAAGCCTCTCGCATTGGCTTCCGCCTTTTGGGCCAGTTCTTTTTCCCGGCGCTCCGCCTCGATCTCCTCCGGCTCCGGTTCGGCCGGCAGGTTGCCCTGCGGCGAGAGGGCCAGAATCTCCCGCGTGAGAAGCCCCTGGAGGATCGAATCGGGGAATTTTTTCTGGAGATTTCTCAGTAAGCGAAGGGCAGAGGATGGTTTATCGGCCGCGAGGGCCCGGGCCTGCGGCACGATCTCTTCCGCCTCGCGGATCAGGTCCCGGAGGGCAAGGACCCGCGGCACATCCGCAAAGAACTGGTTGATGTCGTCCAGGACGCGATGGACCGCCTCGAGGTCGCCGCTGTCCAGGACGCCGCGCACGTGCTGGATGAAGGCATCGGCCGACTGGACGAGTTGGGGCTTGAGCCGGTCGCGCTGTCTTTCGGCCCGCCGGACCCAGGCCGCGTATCGGCCGTCCGCATGCTGGCGTCGGAACTGTTCCCAGGCCTCGAGGGCACGGACGGGCTGGGCCTCCCTGCAGCCCTCGGTGAAGGCGAGGGTCTCGTAGAATCGTTGGCCTGCGGGCCCGGCCGCGAGCCATGCGGCGGCGGGGCCCGGATCGATACCTGGTCCGCCGGTGAGCCGATCGACCAGGGCCATCAACTGGCCTATGCGATACGGGGCATGCAGAGCGGGGTCGGGCCCCGACCAGTTCTGCAACCGGTCGAGCTGTTGAGGAGGCGGGTAGAGCGCGGCGTCGAAGCCGGGGTGCATGAAGCAAGCGAGGGACACGGCGGAGGCGAGGAGGAGGCCTGCGGCGGCGCCGAACGACGCCCCGAGGATTTGGTCCACAGGAGTGATGAGGAACAGCTCGTGGGACGTCCAGTATCGGGCTGCGAGCAATCGTCCGGCGGCGAAGGTCAGTCCCGCTGACAGCCAGAAGCCGACGAGTCGGACCGGAATTTCTGGCCATCGCATGCCCTGGATCAAGCAATCCTGCAGGGGCCCGGAGACGAGGAGAGCGACGAGGATCGAGACGCCGAGGATGACCGCGTGTACCCAGGCCGTGAAGGCTCGCAGCAGATATCCGGCGTAGGCCAGGCTGGCGATCAAACCCAGGATGGCCAGATTCAGCAGGGTGAGGGATAAGGAAATGGCGCTTCTCCTCCGGTTACAGACCGGAAAGCGAGAGGACTTCCTCCATGCTGGTCATGCCTTGTGCAGCTTTAAGGAGGGCGTCGCCCCTCAGCTCGATCAGCCCCGCGGCCCCGGCCTTGGCCTGGAGGTCGGTCAGGGCCGGCCGGCTCTGAATGATGGCGCGCATGGCATCATTGAGAATCAGCAGCTCGAACACGCCGATGCGGCCGCGATAGCCCTGGCCCGAGCATTTCGGGCAGGGAGCGTTGAAAAGGGAACCCGACGGCCGGAAGAACCGCGGGTCGGCGATTCCATGCCGCTTGCACCACTGGATGGCCTCGGGCTTCGGGTCATCCGGCTGGCGGCACTCGGGACAAATCTTGCGCACCAGCCGCTGGGCCAGAACGGCCCTCAAGGCGGTGCAGAGCGTGGAGGGGTCCAGCTCCAGGTCGAGCAGGCGGTAGACCGAGCTGACCGAATCGTTGGCGTGCAGGGTCGTGAAGACCAGATGGCCCGTCATCGAGGCCTGGGCTGCAATCTGGGCCGTCTCCACGTCCCGGATTTCCCCGACCATGATCACGTCGGGGTCCTGCCGGAGTGCGGACCGCAGCGCCTTGGCGAAGCTAAGGCCCGCCTTCTCATTGATGGGCGTCTGATTGACGTTCGGCAGATGGTATTCCACAGGGTTTTCGATGGTGATGACGTTTTTCCGTTGAGCGTCGATCTCGCCCAGGGAGGCATAAAGAGTGGTGGTTTTCCCGCTGCCGGTGGGCCCGCAGACGATGAGCATGCCATGGGGCAACCGTACGATGCGCCGCATCTGGTCGAGCATCTCCGGCTGAAATCCCAGGTCCACCAGATGCCGGACGCCTCGGGTGCGGTCCAGCACGCGGAGGGCCATCTTCTCGCCCTGGGCGCTGGGCGCGGTGGAGACGCGGAAATCCACCGTGTGGTCCTCCAGCGCCATCGAGAACGAGCCGTCCTGAGGCCGCCGCCTCTCCGCAATGTCCATGTCTGCCGCCACCTTCAGGCAGGCGATCACGGGCGTGCCCAGCCTGGACTCCAGGACCCGGTCCGTCACCAGATCGCCGTCGATCCTCAGGCGGACTTGCAGATCATCGCCCTTGGGCTCGAGGTGAATATCGGAGGCGCCCTGGCGCACCGCGCTGACGATGATCTCCCGTACGGCCTTGAGCGCCGGTCCGGCCTGAATCTCCTTGATGTCGCCCTCCGCCCCCGTGATGACCGTTTTTTCTTCTTTTTTGACGGTCGCTTGCAGCCCAGCCAGGCCGAGGGTAAGGAAATTCAGCGTGTTATCGAGTCGAGCGGGGAAGGAAGCCGCGTCGCCGCGGCGGCGCTGTGCCGCGGCGACCAGGGTGAACCAGGCCCCGCAAACGGCCGAGACGACGCCGACGAAGACCCAATGGCGTGGCCGGCCGAAGCCCGGCGGGCCAGGAGACGCGGCCGGCCCGGAAGAGGGTGCAGGTTGCGGGCCCCGTCCCGTCTCCCCGAGGGCGGAAGCGGACCAGACCAAAGCAGAAAGAAGGCCCAAGGCGGCCCAGCGGCCCAATCGGGATGCCGGGGACCACGAGGTGGAAAGAAGGTTTAGACGATTCGCCACGAAGGCACCAGGAAAAACCACGTCACGAGGCGTCTACAAGGTTGAAAACCGTGACACATGAGACAAGTCTAGGGCTACCGTGTGTTCTCGTCCTCGTCGTCGTCCTCGGAAGGCGCGCCCGCGTTTCGAGAACGAGCAGAATGCCGCCATGAGACAAGGCCATCAGGGCGCCGCGTGCTATCGTCCTCGGCCTGGGGAATCACGGCGTTTATTTCGAGCACGAGCGGGACGACGAGGACGCGAAAATACTCGTCGGTTTGAGGCCGCCCTACGGCGGCTTCGCTGTTACACGCATGCGGAAGTGCACCCGCACTTCCGCATGCGTGTACTAGATGTCTCTTACGGTCGAAACCGTTACAAATGAGTCAAATTTTTTCATTCGCTGGTAAAGGGCTGTATCCCCTTAGAAACCATGGCTTTGCGAAGCAAAGCCTTTTAGCGAAGCGCTTGCCGTATCCTATTTCGGTCTTGGTCGCTCGAACCACACGGGTCGGTTTGAGGCAACGCTTCGCTAATTGATGATGCCTCGGCCCTCGTCAAGAAAGATGCCTTGAAGGTTCATCTGCAGCAGGTCCGCATTGGGCGCGACGGTCAGTGCAACGGCCTTGTCGATGTACTGCTGCTTCACGAGCTGAACGAGGCTCGTGGTGAAATCGATCATGCCCTCCTTCTGCCCGCTCCGGATGGCCTGCGCGATCTTTTCTTCCTCCTTCGACCGGATCAGTTTCTTGATGATGGGGTTCACGAGCATCAGTTCGATGGCCGGGACCCGGTCAAGGTCCTTGCGGATGGAAGGCAGCAATTTCTGGCAGATGACGGCCCGGAGGTTGAATTCGAGGCTCATGCGAATCTGCTCGCCGCGGTCGCCGGGAAAGAGGTCCAGGATACGTGAGATCACCTGGGGCACGGTCGAGGCGTGGAGCGTTCCGAAGACGAGATGTCCCGTTTCCGCGGCCGTCAGGGCCGTCTGAACGGTCTCCGCGTCTCGCATTTCACCCAGGACGATGACGTCGGGGTCCTGGCGCAGGACGTAGCGCAGGGCCGACTGGAACGACTCGACGTCCAGGCCCACCTCGCGCTGGTTGATGTAGGATTTCTTGTCCGAGAAGAAGTACTCGATGGGGTCCTCGATGGTCACAATGTGGCAGCGCCTGGTCACGTTGATGAACTCGACCATGGCCGCGAGCGTGGTGGACTTCCCGCTCCCGGTGATCCCGGCCACGATCACCAGCCCGTCCTCGAGGTCCGCGATCCGGCGGAGGGTGTCGCCCGGGAGGTGCAGCTTCTCGAAGGGCGGGATATCGGTGTTGACGCGCCGGGCGACGAAGCTGATGACCCCGCGCTGCCGGAACGTGTTGATGCGGACGCGGCCGCCCTGGTCGAAGCCGTGGGCCAGGTCCACGCTCCCGGTCCGATCGAGGTCCCCGACCTGCTTCTCCGACAGAATTTCATAGACGAGGTCGCGCACCTGGTCACCCGTGAGAGGGGGAAGCTCCAGTTTGCGGAGCGTCCCGGCGATCCGCAGGATGGGCGGCGAATCGGCCTTCAGGTGGAGGTCCGAGGCGTTGTATTTCTCCATCGTCCGGAACAACTTGTAAATCTCGGGCTCGACTCGGGTGCTCATGGGACGGAAGACTCGGAGAGAAGAGTTAGAGGCGCACGGGAACGCCCCGGGCCCGAAGAAAAGTCTTGACTTGCCGGATGGAAAGCTCCCGGTAATGGAAGATGGAGGCGGCGAGGGCGGCATCGGCCCGGCCGCGCTCGAAGACGTCTGCCAGGTGGTCGAGGCTTCCGGCCCCGCCGGAGGCGATCACGGGAATCTGAAGGCGATCCGACATGCGCCGAGTCAACTCCAAATCATAGCCGTTCTTGGTACCGTCGCAGTCCATGCTTGTCAAGAGAATCTCGCCCGCGCCGTGGGCCTGCACGGTTTCGCCCCATTCCAGCGCGTCCATGCCCGCCGGACGCCTCCCGCCATGCGTGAAGACCTCCCAGCGGGCAGGCCCCTCCCCGCTCACCCGCTTGGCGTCGATGGCCACCACGATGCACTGGCTGCCGAAACGATCCGAGGCCTCGGAGACGAACGCAACGTTCCGGACCGCGGCCGTATTGATGGAAACCTTGTCCGCACCTGCATTGAGAAGGTCCCGGATGTCCTGGACCGTGCGGATGCCGCCTCCGACCGTGAGCGGCATGAAGACCTGTTCGGCGGTGCGCCGGACGACCTCCAGAATGATGCCGCGGCCCTCGTGGGACGCCGTGATGTCGAGAAAGGTCAATTCGTCCGCTCCCTCCCGGTCATAGAGTGCGGCGACTTCGACCGGATCGCCGGCGTCCCGCAAGTCCACAAATTTCGTCCCTTTGACGACGCGGCCGTCTTGGACGTCAAGGCAGGGAATGATGCGTTTGGCGAGCATGGAGACCCTTGGCGGCTGTAAAAGACGAGTGAGCAAGTGCACCCACACTTCTGAACAGGGATAGTAGCCGCGGAGCACCCTTACACATACGACTCGAGGGAACGGTCCGGAAGTACTTGTTCCGGCTTCAATCCCAGGACTTCGCTCAAACAGAGCTGAAGAGCGCCCCACGCCTCTCGGGGTGTCCATCGGTTGAATCGTTCGGCGAGCGCCCCATAGTTTCTGAATCGGTCCTCGCATTCGAGGACCACCTCAACGAGTTCCAGCCCCATGAAAACTCTCCTCCGTAGTGAAGCACCGGCCTCGACTTGCCTACTCCGACGCGCCTGCTACGCTACTTGCAGCGCACACCAGTGCTCCCCCCGTCCCGACGGCCTGCCGGGAGGCCAGGCCCGGAAGTCCCTCCCAAGCTTGTCCGTGGGCGACCTGTCCCGCCGGGAGGGATTCTAACGGAAACGGGATGCCCACGAGAAACAGGGCCAGAAGGACAAGCCCAGGAGGCAGGCTTGCCTCTCACTCTCGTCCCCATGGGAAGGGTTCTGCGAATTCCGAGCGGCTGCGCAAACGGGCAAGCGCCCATCGCGATCCATTTCATCATAAGTTGCGGCAGGCGCTTCGCTACTGGACTTGAAGCATGGGAAGGAGGTTAACCGCGGATGACCGCGGATAACGCGGATTCCTTTTTCCTCTTGTCCGCGGCATCCCTTGGGTCAGCCTCCCACGTCCCTCCCGAACTTGCCCCTGCGGGAGGATCCCTCCCGCAGGGGCAAGTTCGGGAGGACAAGCTCGGCGGACTTGGCCTAGTAGACGAGTTCGCAAGTGCAGCCGCACTTGCGAACTCGTCTACTAGAGTGCTTCAGAATGGAAGTGCCAGGACACTTCCGTTTCTGAAATACTCGGATGCTTTGCCCCTCACGATGAAAAAGCGCCCAAACCGTCAACGGACCTCTCCGCCCTCTCAGCGACGACCTGTAGCCTCCATGCACGGTACTGCGGTCTGGCTGCCGTGGGTTTCGTTCTTACTGGCCCTGCTGGCCCAACCCGAGGCCGCAGGCTTTGCGCCCGGCCTGTCCGATCTGCTCCTCCGCTCCGGCCGGAAGCTTCCGGAAGTCCGCCGTGAGGTCGCCGTCTCCGTCTGCAACGCGGCCGAGCCGCACCCGCTTCAGGTGTTCGTTTATGAAGGAGGAAAACAGTTCTTCCCATGCAAAATCCCGAAAAGGTGACGCTGAACTACATCAACCCCGCTGCGCCGCTCGTCCCGCCCCCGAGCACTCCCGGCGAAAGCTACGACGTGCTGGCGCCGGCAACGCTCGATCTCGCCGAGAGAGCGCGGCTGTGCGTGAACGCTCTGACGGAAACCACCGATCCCGCGTACGACGACGAGTTGTACTGGATCGTTGACCTCCTGGCCCAGAAGCCAGGCATGTATCACACGGTGGACGATCACGTGCAGGCGAAGTTCCTCCAGGCCCTGCCTCTTGATCGCACCGCCTGCGGCAGCCCGCAGAACCTGGAGGTCGAACATCGGCTCATGCAGACGTACCTGAAGATGCAGGGGCCGGACGGGTTGATCTATATCCCCATCAAGGGCCGGCCATGGGCACTGCCTGCCGCGGCCAACCCCTGGGCCATCGACCCCCTCCCCACCGGCGACCACTGGTGCTCGCTCTGCCCGACCGGCCGAACTCTGGGCGCTTTCTGCGTGTATGCCCTCAGGTACCCGGCGGGTCCGTGGGCCGACGCGGCCCGTCGCCTCGCCCGGGGCTTGATGAACCTCTGCATCGTCGAGGACGACATCGCTTATCTGCCCGGCAACTGCGCCGAGCCCGGGCGGCCGCTCCCGAAACCGGCCTCCAGACCGGTGGGGCTGCGCGCTGGCTACAGCGGCTGGGTCGCACAGGGCCTGGCCCAGTACGCGCGGTCGCTCGGCGACCGTGAAGCTGGAGCGATGGCGACCCGGCTGATGCGCTACGTCCTGCGCGATTCCGGCTACTTTGGGCCGGGGGGCGAGTTCACCTTCGAGTTCCCCGGTGTTGCCCGCGCCATCCACTTCCACGCGCACACCTGCCAGATTCTGGCCGCCCTGGAGGCCGTTCAGGCCTCCGGCGACGCGGAGCTGCTGGGCCTGGCGCGGAAGGCCTACGACTACGCCGTCAGCGAGGGCACGCCCCTGGTCGGCTTCTTCCCCGAATGGCTGGGCAACAGGGGCGGCGGATACGGCGAAGGGCAGTTCTCCTCCGAAATCTGCGAGGTGGCCGACATGATTGCCTCCGCTCTCAAGCTCTCCATGCTCGGCATGGATCAGTGGGACGATGTGGACCGCTGGGTGCGCAACCAGTTCGCCGAGTGCCAGCTCACCGATACGACCTGGCTCACCGACGGCCACCTGGAACGTGTGGACCGTAAACTGTCACCGCTGCCGGGCGCGGGTTGCTCGAGGCCGGAATACGGCACCACGGACCGCGTCATCGAACGCTCGGTCGGCTCCTTTTCCGGCTGGCCGTCGGCCAACGACTTCGTCCAAGGAAAGGGCTGGTCCATCATGCACTGCTGCACCGGCAACGCCACCCGCACGGTCTATTACGTGTGGGAGAAAATCCTCACTCATGAGAGGGGCAAGCTGAAGGTGAACCTGCTGCTGAACCGGGCCTCGCGCTGGGCGGACGTCTACAGCCACATCCCGTACCGAGGCCGCGTGGACGTGAGAGCAAAACAGGACATGGACCTGGAGATTCGCCTGGCCGAGTGGGTGAAACCCGAGGAAGCCCGCTGCACAGTGAACGGCGTGCCGCGCCCTCTGAGTTTCGCAGGCCGCTACGCTCAGGTCGGGCCGGTGAAAGCCGGACAGGAGGCGACGCTGGAGTTCCCGATCCACGAGCGGACGGACCGCGTGATCATCGAGAAACGGCCCTACACCCTCATCCGCCGCGGCAACGAGGTGGTGTGGATCGACCCACCAGGCACGACCTGCCCGCTCTACCAGCGCGGGCACTATCGTTATGGCGAAACGCTCTGGAGGACCGTGCGCCGCTTCGTGCCGGACGCGGAGGTCCCCTGGTGCTGATCAGCAAGAATGATTCGAGTTTGAGTGGCTGCTTTTCTCCGTGCACTCCGTGCTCTCCGTGGTTCAAACCGATTTTGCTTCTCTCTGTCACAACGAAGCGAATCCGCGAGCTTCGTACGACCCGCTCCTGATGAGAGGTCGCTTGAAAACCTACGGGACTGACGTATAATCCCGAATTTGATATACGTCTCATGTTTGGGGCATAACGATTTCATGCAGACCAAGTTAACGTTACGGCTTGAAAGCAGGTTGATCGAGGCTGCGAAGGCCTTCGCAAAGGAACATGGCAAGTCGCTCTCCCAGATCGTCTCGGATTACTTTGCATCCTTGACTGGAGACCGGGATCAGCGAGCGGAGGATGAACTGACACCTATTGTGAGAGCACTGAAAGGCACGCTTCGAGGTACGGGCATGCGCGTTGATAATTATCGTCAGCATCTTGAGAAAAAGCACTTGTGATTGTTTTTTTCGATACAAACGTGGTCTTGGATGTCTTGTTTGACCGAAAGCCCTTCTCCGATGCTGCTGCGGAGCTTTTCTGCAAGGTGGAGAATAAACAAATTACGGGGTACCTGGGATCAACAGCCATTACTACCATCCACTACCTGGCCAGAAAGAGCAAGAGCAGCAAGGATGCTGAAGCAGACATCCGTAAACTACTTTTGCTGTTCGAGGTTGCGCCCATCAGTAAGCCCGTCCTTCTCGCTGCCTTGGAGCTTCCTTTCCAGGATTACGAGGATGCGGTCCTCCACGAGGCCGCCGTAACCGTCCGATCGGAAGGGATTGTCACGCGCAACAGGGCTGATTTTCGTCAGTCCAAATTGCCCGTTTATTCTCCGGCTGAGCTGGTCGCTTTGCTCAATAAGTGAGATGGGGCCGGTCGTAGTCGATGCGCTGGGAGCGCCATGGACGAAGAGGTGCTGAAAATCCTGCTGATCAAGGACGGGCCGGACGATCCTGCCTGGATACGGTCCGTGCTGGCCCAGATGACCGGGGATTCCGGTCAGCCTTTCTGCGAGGTCACCGAAGCGGCCACGCTCGCTGGAGGACTCGAACGCCTGGCCGTCGGAGGCGTAGATGTCGCCCTGCTGGCCCTTTCCGGACCCCAGGGGACCCGGTTGGAGACCTTCAAGCGGGTCAGCGCCTACCGTCCTGAAGCGCCGGTGCTCGTCCTCTTGACGCGCCGAGGCTCAGGCCTGGAGAACGATTTCATCCAGAGCGGTGCGCAGGATTGCCTGGTCGAGGGCGAAATCGACGACCGGCAGGCGAAGCGGTCCATCCTGTTCGCCATCGATCGGCAGCGGAGAGTCAACACGTTCCACCGCCACCTCATGGAGCTTCGACACCGGGAGGCCCGGTGGAAGGGAGTGGCCGAGCACAATCCGGACGCCCTGCTGGTGATGGACGAGAACCGGAGCATTCATTTTGCCAATCCGGCCACGCAGGACCTCACGGGAGTCAAGCCGGAGCTTCTGATCGGGCAATCCCTATCGATTCCCCTGGAGCCCCAGAAGGCGGTGGAGATGAACTTGACCCGGAAAGACGGCAAGACTGTGGCGGTGGAGGTCCGGGCTGCCCCGATGCCATGGAAGGAGCATCGAATCTGGGTCGTTGCTCTGCGAGACATCTCGGCCCGAAAAGGCATGGAACGAACGGTACGGGAGCTGAACGAGCAGCTCCGAGCGTCCGCACACCTCATTGAGAAGCAGGCGCTCAGCGACCCGGTCACCGGATCGTTGAATCGGCGAGGCCTGGCGAAGGCGGTCGAGGATCACCTGGTCTCGGAGTCCGAGATTCAAGCCATCTTCGTCGATTTGGAGAATCTGGACGCCATCAACGAGCAGTTCAGTTACCGTGCCG
Organism: Planctomycetota bacterium; assembly: GCA_016179685.1. Classification (GTDB taxonomy): domain Bacteria; phylum Planctomycetota; class PUPC01; order JACPCR01; family JACPCR01; genus JACPCR01. Next base: position 98,043 of record JACPCR010000071.1, read on the forward strand.
GGGATACGGCCCTCCGTGAAATCGCCTCGCGCCTCCGCACCGCGGTCGGCGCGTCACACCCCATCGGCCGCATCACCGGCGGCCAGTTCCTGATCCTCATTTCCGATCCTGGCCCGGCGGATGCCGCCGCCCTTACCGACCAGGTCTTGAAGGCCGTCTCGCAGACTCCGCTCCGGATCGGCGGCGCAGAGGTTGGACTGCACGCTCACGCTGCGGGGGTTTCCCTCCGGCCTTCCGGTCTGGACGACCTGATTCTGGCGGGCCATCGCCAGATATCCGAGGCCCGGCAGGCCCAGAGGAAGGCCGAAGCGCCGCCATCGCCGGAGGAAGCGGCCCCTTCGGCACGCCGAGAGCCCAAGGTGTCGGTCACCGTGGACGAATTCCGAAACAACGCCCGCTTTCTCGTCGTTTCTCAGCCCATTGTCCAGCTCAGGGACGAGAAGGTCGTCGGCTACGAATTTTTCAGCCGGCTGGTCAGCCTTCCCATGGAGCTTCCGGAGGAGTTTTTCACGTTTACCTTCGAGAGCCATCTTCTGGCTTCGGTGGACCACCAGTGTTACCTGCTGGGCATTCGCAAAGCGGAGGCCGCGCCCCGGAATGCGCTGATCCACCTCAACCTTTTTTCCTCGACCATCCTGGAATACTCCGTGGCGGACATCCTGGGTCGCCTGCCTCCGAAGCGCCCCAAGCAGGATTTTTGCCTCGAGATCAATCGCGAGCATCTTCCCGCGGACGTCGCTCACCTGGCCCGGCGCTGCCAGGCCTTCAAGCGGTCCGGAGTCCGAATCGGGCTCAACAGCGTGGAAACCACCCCCGAGGCCGCGGACCTCGTGCGGCGACTCGAACCCGACGTGATCAAGCTCGACCGGGCCGTCGTGAATGGGATTGCAGAGGATTCCGCCCGGCAGGCGGCATTGCGGGAATGGACCGGTAGCTTCTCTCCGTCCGCCAGGCTCGCGGCCGTCGGAATTGAATCCCGAGCGGACATGGAAGCCCTCAAGCACCTGGGCGTCCACTACGGGCAGGGCTTCTACTTCGGCCAGCCTAAGCAGGAAGTCCTTTAGAGTCTTAGGGTGTGACTTCTCCGCGCCGCGCCCACTTCGTGGGCAGCCGGCGGGCACCCGGCGGAGAAGATGAAAGGTGTCCCGCCGGACTTGCCCCAGTGGGAGGCCGGTCGGGTGTCAGTTGATTCCTGAACCCTGAACCTTGACACCTTTTGCACCCTTGTTGGGTTGCGGGCTTCGCCCGCCTTAAAAGACGGTTTTGCGGGTGCGGGTGCACGTGCGATCCGTCACCTTCAACCCTCATGGTTCAGGAAGACACGAAGTCATCCCGGCTGGTGGTCGGCATCGACGAAGCGGGTTACGGACCCGTGCTGGGTCCCCTCGTCGTATCTGCCACCGTCTTCGAGGTCTCCGACCGGCCTCTCCCGTCCGATTTCTGGTCCGAGCTTCGCAGCGTTCCGGTCTGCCGGCCGGACGGAACGGAGGATTCCCGGGGCCTGGTCGTGGGCGATAGCAAGAAGATTTACCAGTGCCGGGATGATCTGGGCCGGCTCGAGGCCGGCGTGCTTTCCTTCGCCGCGGCGTCGCTCGACGGGCCCATGCCGGACACCCTCGAGGCATTTCTCGGGCGCTTCGCCAGCGAACACTACCAGCCGCCCCGCCCGTTGCCCTGGTATGCGGGGCCGGGCCCGACGCTGCCTTGCGGGCCGCCAGGCCTTCCGCGCTGGACCGCTCTTGAAAAAGCGTTGCGAGACGCCAGACTGCGCTTCCATGGCTTCCTCGTGCGGCCCGTGTTTGAGCCTGAATTCAACACGCAGGTGCGCTCCATCGGGAACAAGGCCCAGCTTCTTTTCAATGTGAGCGCCGGGCTCTCCCGAGAGCTCCTCGGCCGCCACAGGAGCTGCCAGGAGTGCCTATTCCTCTACGACAAGCAGGGAGGCCGGGACTTCTACGGTCCGATGCTTCTCAATGCCTTTCCCGACTCCGGCTTCCTGATCGAGAAGGAGAGCCGGGCCAGGTCGGTCTACCGGCTTTCATCGGCTGGCCGCACGGTTTGCCACTGCTTCGAAATGAAGGGAGACGAGCACCACCTTCCGGTGGGGCTTGCGGCCATGTGCAGCAAGTACGTGCGGGAATTGTTTCTCCGGCGATTCAACCTCTTCTGGGGGCATCATCTGCCCGGCCTGCGGCCCACGGCGGGATATTATGCTGACGCCCAGAGATTCCTGGCGGAGACGGAGGCGCTCCGGCGGTCCCTCGAGATGGACGACGCTCAGCTCGTCCGCTGCCGCTGAATGGGAGGTTTGCAGGGTTGCCATAGCCTCCTTATAATCCTCTGGCAACGAGGGAATCCGTCATGCCGGAAGGGGAAAAAACCATGCAGCCGACGCCATCGGATGGGCCAGCGCCATCCGTTCCCGAGGCGGGCGTGAAGCCGCCTGAGGATCTGAGGCCGCCGGGCCTGCTGAAGGAGCTTTGGCTCTTCGTCAAGGAGGAGAAGGTCTGGTGGATGACCCCGATGATCCTGGTTCTTCTCTTGGTCGGCGGCCTCCTCATCGCGAGCCAGGCCGTTCCGGCCCTGCACTTTCTCTATCCCCTTTTCTAGTTTTCCGAGGCCGACGGCATGGAGCATCGTGCTGCCTCGGAAAAGCCAGAAGAGTCCCGCATCCCTCCGATGGGGGCATCACAACGGGAGACGGGCCGTGGCAAGACGATCGTGGTTCTGCCCGCCTATAACGCTGCCCGCACCCTCGAAGCGACCGTCCGTGACATTCCGGCTGGGTGCGTCGATGAGACGATCCTGGTCGACGACGCCAGCCGCGATGATACCGTCCGGATCGCCCGGGACCTGGGACTAGCGGTGATCGTTCACCCGGAGAACCGCGGGTACGGTGCGAATCAGAAGACCTGTTATACCGAGGCGTTGAGACGCGGTGCGGACTACGTGGTCATGGTGCATCCGGACTACCAGTATGACAGCCGTCTGCTGCCGCATTTTTTGGGCTTCCTTCGCCAGGGCATCTGCGACATTGTGCTGGGCTCGCGCATCCGATGCCGGAAGGAGGCGCTGGCGGGCGGGATGCCGCGTTACAAGTACCTTTCAAATCGCGGGTTGACGCTCTTCGAGAATATCACACTCGGCCAGAACCTGGGCGACTTCCATTCCGGTTATCGCGCCTACACGCGCCAGGTCCTGGAGACCATTCCGTTCATGAAAAATTCCGATGGCTTCGTCTTCGACACGGAGTTCCTGGTACAAGCGGTCTACTTCGGCTTCCGGATCGGGGACGTGCCCGTGCCGGTCCGTTACATGGACGAGGCCTCGTCCATCCGTTTTTGGCCGGCCACGCGCTACGGACTGCTGACGTTGTGGACCGTGACGAAGTGCTGGCTGTGCTGGCTAAGGATTTATCGGTCGAGGCTGTTCCAACGCACTTCGACGCCGCCAGACGCTATACTTTGACACTTGAACCCTGAACCCTGGCTTGGACCCTCCTGCCTTGAACCCGCCTGAACGAGACCCCATCTCGGCAACGGTCATCACGCGAAACGAAGCGGGAAACATCCGCGAGTGCCTGGAGAGCCTTCGCTGGGTGGACGACCTCGTGGTCGTCGATTCGGAGAGCACGGATCGGACGGTGGAGATTGCCCGGGAGTTCACGTCCCGCGTTCACGTCCGCCCTTGGGACGGCTTCGTCGATCAGAAGAACTACGCCTGCTCCCTGGCGGAACACGACTGGGTCCTGAGCGTGGACGCGGATGAGCGGGTGACACCCGAGCTGCGCGACGAAATCCTGGGCGTTCTTTCGCGGCCTGAGGGCCGGGCCGAAGGTTACTGCCTCCCGCGGCGCACCACTTACCTGGGCCGGGTGATTTGGCACGGGGGATGGTATCCGGACGAAACAGTCAGGCTTTTCCGCCGCTCCCACGGCGTCTTTGTGGGCCAGGAACTTCACGAGCGTGTCGAGGTCCGAGGCCGCGTGGAACGCCTCCTCCATCCCCTGGCCCACCTCAGTTACCATAATCTTTCAGACCAGATCGAGCGAGTGGACCGTTACTCGTCGCTGGCCGCTGGCGCCTGGTACAACTGGGGGCGCGCCAGCACGCTGGCCGGCCTGCTCGTCCGGCCCCCGTGGAAGTTCTTCGAGACCTACTTCTGGAAGCTCGGCATGCTGGACGGGATGCCGGGCCTGATCATTGCGGTCATGACCAGCTACTATGTTTTCCTCAAGCACGCGAAATTGTGGGAGTTGCGCCACGTGCCCTCCAGCCGCCGGGCCGTGCACGCGCCGAGGACCAACGAGCACCCGGCGATCTCCTCTTGAGCCTGGAATCCGAGCTGGTCGGTCGCTACGCCGAGGCATTGAAGGCCTATCGCAGCCGGGAATGGATGCGAGCGATCGAAGGGTTCAAGCAGTGCCTGGCGCTCCGCGCCGCCGATCCCGCAGCGCGGGCCCTGATCGAGCGATGCCGGACCTTCCAGGCCTCGCCCTCCCCCAGCGGACTGGGATGGCGTCTGGCACATGCGGAGCAAGTGAAGGGGTGGCCGCTCCACGGGTTCGAAGATGCGGGGAAGAGTCAAGGCCGGAACAGGTCAAGGTCAAGATCACGGATGCAAGAATAATGCCTGCGATCGGCCGTGCAAAGGGCAATACGGTTTTCCACCGCGGTGGCCGCTATCAGGGCATCCGCCATGCTCATGGCCACCTTCAGGGTGTACTCCTCCATGTAGATCGACGCTCGATGCCCGATGTTCTCCGTGAGGGGAAGCATCACCATGCCCAGGTCGGGAAGAAACGCCTTGATTTGCTTCATCTCCTCGACGTTCCTGGCGCCCTGAAAAAGTTCCATATAGGTGACCACGGACACGTGACGTTCGGCCTGCTCATCCAGAAGGCCAGCCGCCCTCTCGTGGCCGCGTAAAATCCAGATCAGCACGTCCGTGTCAAACAACATGACCGCGTCCCGTGCGCAGACGACGCAAGAAAGCTGGAACATCCTCCGCCTCTTGGCGATCGGCCCAGATTCCGAAGGCAGGATGCTCTCGAGCTCACGTGGCCTTCTGCCGGCCGCGTACGGGATGAAGAACGGCCTTCTCCTTGCCGTGGTAAAGGATCGTCACGGATTCATTCCGCTCCAGCGCACGGAGAACTTCCCGCATGCGGCGGCGCAAGTCCAAGAACGATGCTTTCATGGATGCCTTTCTCCTTCAAGTGGACACTATCAGTGTACCTGTTGCCATCCCCTTCAAGGGAAAAATTCCCAAGCACCGAACCTGGGCGTTGGCGGCCCCGTTTCTGCCCCTGCCAATGGCTGGATACACAAGCTATCGCCGTTCCTTGGCGTGCCCACCGGCATGGCGCAAGCTGGGATGGTCCGGGCAGCCGCGGAGATGCCAGGCCACCAGCGAAGCGTAGATGCCGATGCGCTCGCGCACCCTCGGGATGAGAAAGAGGGTGAAGAGGCCGGCCAGAAGGTTGAGCAGCAGATTGGGAAAGAGCTTGAGGAACGCGCCGGCTCGGAGGAAAGCGTAACGGGGGCCGGGTGACCATTTCCTGAAGAAACGGTACTTGGCGCGGTAGTACTCGATGCGGCTCAGGCCCGGGAGGCGTCGCACGGAGCTCCGGCCCTGATGATGGACCGCCCGAGCCGCAGTCACCTGGCACACTCGAAATCCCTCCAGCCGCGCACGATAACAGAGGTCGGTCTCCTCCAAGAAAAGGAAATAGCCCGGATCGAAGCCGCCCAGCCGCCCAGCCAGGTCAGCCCGGACGAGCATCAGGGCGCCGATGACGACCTCGACGTCCCGTATCTCGATGCCGGGCTGGAGCCTGCTGGGATATCGGGCGGGGAACAGCCTGCGGAGGACCGCCTTGTTCGTCAGCTCCGTGGCCAAAGTGGGGAAATTGTCGAAGGAGTTCTGGGGCGTGCCGTCCGGGTTCAGGAGTTGGCCGCCGCAGATGCCGACGTCCGGGTGGGCATCGAGGAAATCCGCGAGGGTATCGGCTGCCCCGGGAAGAAGGCGTGCGTCGCTGTTGAGCAGGAGCAGGTGGCGGCCTCGGGCGATCGCAAACGCCTGGTTGTTGGCGCAGCCGAACCCACGATTTTCAGCATTCTGGATGAGATGGACCTTGGGGAAGCGGTCGCGGACGGCCTCAGCGGAGCCGTCGCCGGAAGCGTTATCGACGACGATGACCTCGAAAGAATGGGACTGGATGGTATCGAAGGCGGACTGTATGGCCTCCAGGACGAGGGCCCGGAGATTCCAGTTGACCACGACAACGCTGAGGTCACAGGAAACCGATGCCGAGGAGAGGCTGGCTTCTCGACCCTCGTCTGAACGCGGCATCTCACCAGTCATTTGGAGAGATTCTGGAGAGCCGTCTCCGGGTCCTGGAAAACGGGAAGGAGCATATCGAGGCGTGTGGCCCGGAAGACCTCGCGCAGAGGCGGATTGAGGGAGGCGAATCCGACGGAGGCGCCGGACTGGCGCAGCTCCTTGTAGAGGGAGACGAAGGCACCGAGGACGATGCTGGAAACGTACTGGACGTGGCGGAGATCGACGACGAGGACTGTCTGACCCTGGGCGGCGGCCACGAGCTGTTCCCTGACCTGAGACAAGTTGGCATCGCTGATGCTTCGATCCTGCAGCTCGAGGACACGGGTCTGACCCTTCCGCAGGATGCGGAGCTGCCGCGTCTCCGATTCCACCGTCGCCCCGGGGACGGACATCGGGGCCTCGGGCGCGGGACCGCCCTGCACGGCGTCGGGGCGCGTCGGGGCCGCGTCCGCTTCCGCTTCAAAATCCAGGCTCGCCGGCACATGGGAGAGCTGGGCCGCCGGCGTTACGTATTGGGCGCGGAAAACGTCGTCCTCGCTGGGAACGGCGACGTCCACGAGCCCTTCACCCCCTTCGGGGCCGGCATCGGGTGACCGGCGGCGCGTCATCAGGAGCTGGTTGCCGCGCCCCATGTAGACGACCTCGTCCTGCACGCTCTCCATGAGGATGATTCCGTAACCGCTTTCCCGGAGGTCCTGTTCCCCGAAGAGAGGCTTGGGGACCCGTTCCGGCCTCATCCCGTTGCCCTCATCTTCGATGAGGATGGCCCACTTCGAGTCATCGCCGTAGAGGCGAATGCGAATGTTCTTTCGGGGATCGTAATGATTGCCATGCATCATGGCATTCTTGATGGCTTCATCGAGGCTCAATCGGACGCGTTCCATGTCGTCGCGGCCCACGTACTCGTGCTCCTGGAGACACCGCAGGATGCGAATGATGGCAGCGTCCTTGTAGGACAACTCGGAGGGGATCTCCATCTTGACCCAGGTGGTTCCGAAACGCGACCTCGTCTCCGGCTCGAACAGGGGCATAGGTCTTCGTCCTTTTTCGGTTCAGATCGCTCGCTATCGGCACGGGCGGGTTGGGGACGGCTCTTCGCTAACGGCCGCCCTTGGTCTTTGTGTCGCTGACTCCCGAAACCCCCGATTTCTCGAACGCGATGCGAATCTTGTTCTGCAAATCCACCTTGTCGATGGCCTTGGACATCGCCTCGCCGGGATCGGCCAGGCCGTCGGCCACGAGCTTGAGCAGGGCGTCATTGAGGAGGCACATCCCCTCGCGGGCGCCGACCTGGATGGACGACGGAATCTGGAAGGTCTTCGCCTCCCGGATGAGGTTCGAAATCGCTGAATTGACGATCATGATCTCGAGGGCCGCACACCGGCCCTTCCCATCCTTCTTCTTCAAAAGGGTCTGCGACACCACGCCTTTCAGGGCGCTGCCAAGCTGCTGCCGGATTTGCTCCTGCTGCTCCGGCGGGAACTGGTCGATGATGCGGTCCACGGTCGAGGACGCCGTCGTCGTGTGAAGCGTCCCGAAGACCAGGTGGCCGGTCTCCGCCGTCTCGATGGCAATGTGCGTCGTCTCGAGGTCGCGCATCTCGCCCACCAGCACGACGTTGGGGTCCTGGCGCAGGGCGCCGCGAAGCGCCCGCGAGAAGCTCATCGTGTGGCGGTGGACCTCGCGTTGCGTGATCAGACAGTTCTTGGTCGGATGCACGAACTCGATCGGGTCCTCGATCGTCACAATGTGATCCTTCCGGTTCTCGTTGCAGTAGTCGATCATCGCCGCCAGGGTGGTGGACTTCCCGCTGCCCGTTGGACCCGTGACGAGGACGAGCCCCTTGGGCAGCATGCACAGGTTCTTGATCGCGCCCGGCAGGCCCAAATCATCCGCGGATAGAATCTTGGTCGGGATGATCCGGAACACCGCGCCGATGCTCTCGCCCGGCTGATGCCGCAACAGGTTCGCACGGAAACGCGCACAGTCCTGAACTTCATAGCTGAAGTCCGTGTCCCCGCAGTCCAGGAATTCTTTCCAGTTCCGGTCCGGCGTGATCTCCGTCAGCAGCTTGTTCGTATCGTTGGCGTCCAGCGGCGGCACGTTGATGGGAACCATGGTGCCGTGAATGCGCAGCATCGGACGCAATCCGGTGCGGATGTGAAGGTCCGAAGCCCCTTGCTTCTGCATGAAACGGAAGAACTTATCAATTTCGGCCACCTCATTCCTCCTCTCTTTCGAGAGAATCGATAACTGGCGAATGGACGCACGGACAGACGACCACTCGGGAGAAATAAATCATTAACAATTCCCGCGGTTTCTGTCAAATGAGGACGCCGGTTAGGATTTCAGGATTGACCAGATTTTCGGGCCTCCCTCCGCGAAGGACGCGGACCACCTCCCGCGCGGTCCGCGCCCTCAATTCATCCACGGATTCCTGTGAAGAGAAGGCGGCGTGCGGCGTCAGGATGACCCGCTCGTGGCCCGCGAGGGGATGACCCGGCGGCAAGGGTTCCGGCTCGGTGACGTCGAGGGCCGCGCCGAGGAGTCGCCCGGCGTCCAGCGCTTCGAGAAGCGCCGGGGTGTCCACGAGGCCGCCCCGGGCGGTATTGATCAGGAAGGCGCTCGGCTTCATGAGCTGGAAGGCGCGGACGTCCAGAAGATGCCGCGTCGATGGGCTGAGCGGGAGATGCAGCGAGAGGAAGTCCGACTCGGCCAGGAGGCCATCCCAGGAGGCGTGCTCGACCCCGGCGGCCTGGGACTCGACGGTGGTCAGGCGGCGGGAATAGGCGAGCACTTTCAGTCCGAAGACGGCGGCCCTGCGGGCCACTTCCCGCCCCGTCCGGCCGAATCCGGCGATGCCCAGGACTCGTCCTGAAATCCGGTGAAGAGGATAGCCCGCCTGCAGAGCGTAGCGGCCGGCCTTGATCGCACGGTCGTAGAAGGCCACCTTGCGGGCACAAGCCAGCACGAGGGCGAGGGCATGATCGGCGACTTCTCCAACGCAGTAGTCGGGGACGTTCGTGACCGGGATGCGGAGGCGGCTGCAGGCCGCGACGTCGATGTTGTCGAGGCCAATGCCGTATCGGGCGACGATGCGGCAGCCCGAACAGGCCTCGATGACGGCCGGGCTGACCCTGGCCCAGCACGTCATGATGCCCGAGCAGCCGCGCGCGGCCCGGACCAGGCCAGGCTCATCCGCCTTGTCGGCCAGCAGGGGTTCGGCTTCTGCTTCCCGGAGTATGCGGCGCTCGATCTCCAGGTCTGGCCAGGCGATGTCCGTGACGAGGATTTTCATAATTCGGAACCCTCCGCGTTCCCGGCGAGCTGCCGGGTTACTCGGGCCGCATGCTTTCTGCAAGGAGCTCGGCCGGGTGGAAGGTCTTCACGCCCAGGCCGTGCTCGATCTGGCTGCGGCAGGATGCCCCGCTGGCCATGATACGGCCGGGCCGGTTGCGGAGCTGCTGGAAGAGAAGCTCACCAATGCTCATCGAGAGGTCGTAGTGCGTCTTCTCGTAGCCGAAGGCGCCTGCCATGCCGCAGCAACCCGAGGCGATGACCTGAACGTCCGCACCGGCGAGGGTCCGGAGGACCTCGGGCGCGTGATGGGCGCGGCCCGTCGCCTTCTGGTGGCAATGGCCGTGGTACAGAAGGGGCCCGTCCAGCTTGCGGCCCGGCGCAGCCAGACCTTCCTTCGGGGCGTGCAGGTTCAGGAACTCCGCCCACTCGAACGAGTGGGACTCGACGAGCGCCAGGTCCGGGCTGTCGAGCAGGTCGCGGTAGTCGTCCTGGAGCGTCACCATGCAGCTCGGCTCGCAGCCGACGATCTCGTAGCCGGCGCGAATCTGCTCGGCGAGGCGGCGAACGTTGTAGGCCGCCTTTTCACGGGCGTCGTCGATCAGGCCCGCGGACAGGGTGGCGCGGCCGCAGCACTGGCGATCGGCGAGGACGACCTCGTAGCCGAGGGCTTCGAGGACGGAGACGGCGGCCTGGCCGACCTCGGGTGCGTGGTGGTTCACGAAGCAATCGGCGAAGAAGGCGATGCGGCCGCGGGCCGATGCGGCGGGCCGGCGCGTGCGATGCTGAAACCACCGGATGAAGGTCCGCCAGCGGAATCGAGGAAGCTGCCGCCGGGGGTCGAGCCCGACGAATTTTTCCAGGGCGAGGCGGCCGAGAAAGCTGCCGTTGAAGGCGTTGGCCAGCGGCGCGAGGGCGCTGCCGAAGACGCTCCACGCATCGATGTGCCCGAAAAAAAGGTCCGCCATCGAAGCCCCGTGCTCCTGGATGTACTGATACTTGATCTCCGCCTTCAGCTTGGCCAGGTCCACCCCCGAAGGACACTCGCGCTTGCACGCCTTGCACCCCAGGCAAAGATCAAGCACGGCCTCCTTGAACCGCCGGGAGGTCAGTTCGGACCCGGGGAGCTTGCCGGAGAGGGCTTGGCGCATGAGGTTGGCCCGGCCGCGGGTCGAGGTGATCTCCTCGTTGGCGCCCCGGAACGAGGGGCACATCACCCCCTCAACGCGGTCGCGGCAGCCGCCGCATCCGTTGCACATCTCGACGGACCGGATGAAGTCGACCTGGCTGCTGAAATTCAAGGCGGTGCGGACCGGCGGAGCCGGCTCGACCTGCCGGTAGCGGAGATGCTGGCGGAGGTCGGTGGCAGGCCCGACGATCTTGCCCGGGTTCATGATGCCCTTCGGATCGAAGAGCCGCTTGATGCGGGCAAAGGCTTCGGTGAGTCGGGGCCCGTAAAGCTTTTGAAGCCACTGGGTGCGCACCAGGCCGTCGCCGTGCTCGCTCGAGGTCGTGCCCCCGTACCGGATCACGAGGTCGCTGATCTGATCGGCGATCTCGTACATGCGCTCGACCTCGGCCGGGTCCTTGAGGTTGATGACGGGCCGGATATGGAGGCAGCCGGCGCCGGCGTGGGCGTAGACGGCGGCCTCCGTCCCGTGCCGCTTCACGATGGCAAGAAACTCGGCGATGTACTCGGGAAGCCGGTCCGGCGGCACGGCCGTGTCCTCGACGAAGGCCGTCGGCTTCGCGTCACCCGGCTTGCTCATGAGGATGGCGAGTCCGGCCTTGCGGAGATTCCAGAGGGCCCTCTGGCGCCCGGGCTCGAGGGCGACCAGGGTGTGGAAGGCGAGCCCCATCTCGTCGGCGGCGAGGCGGCGGACCTCTTCGATGCGCGGGCGGAGGTCGTCGGCGTCCTGGCCGTAGAATTCCACGAGGAGCGTGGCGCGGGTCCCTTCGGGGAGGGAGCGCGCCGTGCCGCCATGCTCGCGGTTTCGCCGGGCCAGGTCGAGGAGCATGTCATCGACGACCTCGAGGGCGCTGGGCCGGTGCTCGAGGAGGGGAACGACGGCCCGAAGGGCCTCGATCAGGTCGCGAAAACAGAGCACGATCATGCCCGTCGCCCGCGGCCGATCCACCAACCCCAGCTTCGCCTCGAGCACTGTGACGAGGGTACCCTCCGATCCGCAGACCAGCGGGCAGAGGTTGAATACCCCCCCGGCGGTCACCTCGCGAAGGTTGTAGCCGGCGACGTTGCGGCGCATCGGTGGATAACGGTGGCCGCACTCGAAGTCGTATTCCCGGCGGAGACGGTCCATCCCGCGCGTGATCTCGCCCGCGAGGCCCGGGGCCGCGGCCGCACGCTCGAACTCCGGACCCCCGCGCGCGACCGGCTCGAACGTCGCCACCTGCCCGTTCGAAAGCAGCACCCGCAGAGACTTCACGTGGTCCGAGGTCATCCCGTAGAGGAGGGAGTGCGCACCCGTCGAGTTGTTCCCGATCATCCCGCCCATGGCCGCGCGGTCGCCCGAGGCGGGGTCGGGCCCGAAATGCAAGCCATGGGGCCGGAGCGCCAGGTTCAGCTCGTCGTAGATCAAGCCGGGCTGCACCCGCGCCCATTTCTCCTCGGGCCGGACTTCGACCAGAGCGTGCAGGTGGCGGGTGAAATCGAGAATGATGGCCTGGCCCACGGCCTGGCCGGAAAGGCTGCTGCCGGAGCCGCGGGGCAGGACGGGGATGCCGCGTTCATGTGCGTACTGGACGACGCGGACCGCGTCGGTCTCGGACCGCGGGAACACCACCCCGATGGGGGTAATGTCGTAGATGCTGGCGTCGGTGCTGTACAGGGTGCGGGTGTAATCGTCGAAACGGACCTCGCCCTCGACCAACGCCCTCAGATCGTGCTCGATGTCGTTCATCAAGGGCCAAGCTTAGGGACCCCGGGGTTCTTCGCAACTGGCAAAGCGCCTGCCCCGCCCGCTCATCGTGTCCCGGCTCAGCCCGGATTCCTCATACGCCCGCAAACGAATGTGGTAGAAATCCGGGCTCAATGGGATTTTTCGGGCCAAGAACGGATGGCGGAAAAGCGCACACGAGTACACTGTGCACTTTTCATGTTCTTGAGCAAGAAGTTTCTGGGACACGGAACCTGCATCAGAAAAGGCTTCTGCCCGAATCATCCCTCCTCACCCGCACTTCTGAACCGGAATTACGAGTACAGCCCGTGCTCGCGGATATAAGCCAGGACTTTTGCGGGCACGACCTCCTCTGCGCCGATGCCGCCCGGCCCCAGACGTCGCCGGGCCTCCGTGGAGGACATCCCCGCATACCCGGCCTCGAGCCTGAGGGAATGCAGGCGGCTGGCCCAGGGCTTGACCGCGCCGGATGCAAGCAGTTGCTGCTCCGCCTGCGGGTCGAAACCGCCGCGATGGGCGAAAAGGACCTCTGCCTCGCGAAATAAGTCCCCGAGAGCCGCCTGCGGGTCCGTGTAATACTTCGGGTCGAACAGCCGAACGAGCGTGTCGAACCCGAGGATGAGATGGATGCTGCAAGAGGGCCCGTAGGCGGCCCGGAGCGCCCGGGCCTTGTCCACGAAACGGCCATGCGCGGTCACACCCACCGAGCTTCCCTCCAGGCCGCGTGCCAGGATTTCCATCATCCTCAGCCGATGGGCCAGTGAGGCTCCGAAGACCGGCTTGTCCACGTTGGTTTTCGCCAGGAGCAGAAGCCGCCCATCCAGGCCGAACTTTTCGCAGGCGAGCTCGAGCATCCTGAGGTGGGCGTGCGTAGGCGGATTGAAGGAAGCGTCCAGCACGCCGAGCCGCCGGACCGAGGCCCCGCGGCCGGGCCCCGCCGTGAACACCACCCGCGGACCGCCCGCAGGGTCCAGGGTCGCCAGCAACGCCTCGATGGTCTCCGGTTTCATGGATGCCGATCCGCCTTCACCCAAGAAAGAGGTGACGTGGAGCGGAACAGACATTATCATCTCTGGGCTGCTTCGTCCAACCCAGCGCCTCCCTGTTTCGCTTGCCGGAGGCGTTCATGTCCGCCGATTCCTCTTTTCTTCAAGACCTGGGCCGCAGACTCGGGGAAACGGCCTGGTCGACCCTCTGGATCCTGGGCGTCCTTGGGCTGCCCGCCCTGGCCTGCTGCATCGTGCTTCATGCCCTCGCATGGTGGCAGAGCCGGAGGCTCGTCGAGGCCTTCGGCTGGCGCGGGCTGCTCCTCACCGGCTGGCTCGGCGTCCCCGTGCACGAGTTGAGCCACGCCGTGGCTGCGCTTCTCTTTGGCCATGAGATCAGGGAGATTCGGCTGTTCAAGCCTGACCCGTCGACGGGCCAGCTTGGCTACGTGGACCACAGCTACAACCCTCGGAATCCTTACGCCGCCATTCTGGGCAACGCGGTGATCCCGATGGCGCCTTTCTTCGGCGGCGCGGTCGCCATCGTCCTCCTCACGCTCCTCATCCAGCCGCAGCTTGCTCCACCCGGACGGCCAGCGGATGGGGCCATCGCCCCGACGCCCGCGTCCGCGCTCGGGGACCCGGCCTATTATGGGCCCCTCCTGGAACAGACGTGGAGTTCCCTGTCCCGCGCCGCGGAGGCGATCCGGGCCCATGCCCTCTGGCGGAAGTGGTCCTTCTATGCTTACCTCTATGCGGTCTTCTGCGTCGCCATGCACCTCGCGCCGAGCCGCACGGATTTCAAGAATTTCTGGACTCCCGCTCTCGTCGTCTTCCTCCTCCTCTTCCTCGCCAATTTCACCGCGCGGCTGGTCCGGGACGTCACCGGGCCGGTGATCGGCTACCTCTGGCCCGCGATGCTGGCCATCACCGGCCTGCTCTCCTTCGCCACCGTCGTCTCCCTCGCTGGCAGCGCCTGCGTCACCCTGCTCACGCTCCTCCTGGGGAAGCGGGCGGATTGAATTGTCAAAATCAAACTTGATGTGAATCCCGGTTTCGACGTAGCCCCGCCCTGTCTGCGTGCGGCACGCACAGGCAGGCGCTGCGACGGCGGGGGGCCATTTGCCAAATTTGCGGTCGCACAGCAACCGCGCTACTCCGCACAGCGACCGCGCTACACCAACTACCAGCCATATGAAACCAATTCGTAAGTCCATATTCGCCATGATGGCCCTCGTACTAACCCTTGACCAACCCGTCCTCGCCGGCAAGTCGACTCCCTCCCGGGCCACCGACGCGCCTTCGGAGGTCCAGCCGCAGGTGGCGATTGCCTTACCGGAATCGGGCTTCGCTACCAACGGGGCGAGCATCGAGGTGGTCGTTCCTTTTGCCGGAAAGGAGGAAAACGGCAAGCCGGCGGGCAACGTCAAGACCGCGATCCTGCGATTGGGTGCCAAGGAGGTCGGGCGTTTCCAGAATCCGCCGGGAATCAAGAGCGGCACGGTAAAGTTTCTTGTGGAGGTGTCCGGGCTACCGGACGGCCAGATTTGCTTCACCGCCGAGGCCTACGGGGGGGCTGTCACCGTCGGTCGGGCGTGTACCAGTTATCCGGTGGGAAGCGGCCACCTGGGTTATTTGATTTTCTATATCATTCGGAACCGGGAATTCAAAGA
>JACPCR010000020.1 GCA_016179685.1 Planctomycetota bacterium
CGCTTCTGTGCCTTCCAGGCACATCACGCTCCTCGCTCCTTGTCTCGCGCCAAAATTACCCTGGCAAATTGCACAGTTTATTTCTTGACAGGCCCTAAGCTCCTACGGCCCCGTACTCCTGGTGTCAGGTGTCAGTCCCTGGTCCCTCCCTGCTCAGGACTGCAGACTGGTGGTGGTTGATGGTTGGCTGGTGACTGGTCACTGGTGATTGGTCGCTGGTGACTGTTTGCCCGCCGCAGGCCCCGCAACGGGGCGGACTTTGGACCGGATGATCTCCGCGAGAGCGGCCACGGTCTTCTTGCACATGGTCTCGCCCCAATCGGCCGTCGCCAGCTTCGATTCGTTGCCGGGATTCCAGCAGAAGCGGTAATCGTTGGGCCGCAGCAGCGACAGGTCCGTGAACTGCGGCCGCAAGTGCAGCATCCAGGAGGTCTCGTTCTTTCCCGCATGGTCATACTGCGCGTGGGGTGGAAATATCTGCGAGATGATGGCGGGACCGCGCCGGCTCGAGTCAGGCCGCGTAGCCCAGCCGGGCCCGTAGCCCTCACGGGCCGAAAAGGAAGCGCGGTAGGCCTGGGCGGCCATGGCCGTGCCGTTCCACTGGGCGCCGCCCGATCCCTGGTGCACCTGCACGAACACGATCTCGCCGAAGCCCATGGCCGCCAGGCCGCCGATCACGCCCTCCATGAAGGCCTCATAGACCATGCCATCGATGTCCGTCGTCGCCAGTTCGGGCCCCGATACCCCGTAGCCCGTGGGGCCGAACCAGATCGCCGGCCCCACCACCGCCGGCGCCTCGCCCGCCGCCATCATCAGCGGGTCCCGGGCCTCAAAACCGTCGCAGCCCACCGGGTTCTGGTTGCCGTGGTTCTCGATCACCGCGCTCGGCACGAAGAGCGGGTAGCCTTTGGCCACGACCGATTGCAATCCCCGGGGCGTCAACTGCCGAAGCCGCAACGGCAGGTCCTCCTTCAGGTTCGCATACTCCGGCTGCACCGGTCGATTCAGCACCTCCAGGCCGTACCGCTGCCAATGGATTTGCGCCCGGTCCGGCCGGTCCCACCAGTTCCGGCCGATCTCGGCATCCTTCCACAAATCGTTGAACAGATGCGCTTGGACGAACCGGCACGCGGCCAGTAGAGGCTCGCTCCTCGCGGGATCGGCCGGGTCGACGTACGCGACCATGCGGACGGTATGGAAGCCGATTTCGGCGAGGCTGCTGAGCACGTTATGGACGTAGCCTGCGAAGGCCCGAAGCCGCATATCGAAGGTTCCATCCTCTGGGCCTCCGTGGGTGTACCCGGTGGGACAGTACCACAGGGGCGGGGCAATCACAGCCTGGCATTTCTCGGCCAGCCCCAACAGCGCCGGGTCCACGTAGGGATCAAATCCGATCGGCTGATCGGGTGAAATGGCTTCGAGCGTCGCCAGGGGCAGAAGGCAGGACCCCTTGCGCTCCACGGCGTTCCGAATCTGGCCCACGCGCAGGGTTTCGAGGCGTGCGGGGAAACGCACTGCATCTTTCGGATAAAAGGACGTGTCGTGCAGATATGTGCTGGGCATGGTGGAATTCGGTGGTGTGAAGGGCATCCAAAACCCTTGTGGGAGAAATCCTTTCCCGCGATCCAGACGCCATACGGACGGGGCAACGAATCGTGCATCTTGGGGAGAAAACTGAAAATTGCAATGAAAAAAACTGTTCCTGATATGGATCGGAGAGCTTTGTCATGGCGGACTCGGCCCCGCAGCCTGATTCGCTACTCAGCCGGGGATTCCTGTAACATGCGGGTGCGAAAACGCCGCTCCGCTTCCGTACCGGCACGCCCGGCGCTTGCCGAAGCGGTTTCGATGTGACGGCCATTCCCTGCCGAAGCTTCGGAGGAACCATGAATCCCAAACCGTTTCGAGTCGGCATCATCGGGCACACGGGCCGTGGGGCCTACGGGCACTGGCTCGATCTCGCCTTCGTCGGGGTCGATGGCGCGGACATCGTGTCGGTCTCGGACCCGGACGAGGCGGGCCGGCTCGGGGCCATGGAGCGCACGGGTGCGCCGCGGGGCTACGCGGACTACCGGGCGATGCTGCGGGCCGAGCGCCCGGACATCGCTGTCGTGGCGTCCCGCGAGATCGGGGATCATCTGGAGATGGTTCTGGCCGCGGCGGAGCACGGGGCGCACATCTACCTCGAGAAACCGTCGGCCGCGTCGCCGGAGGAGGTCGATCGCATGATGGAGGCCTGCCGCCGCGCGTCGCTGCTGCTTGTCGTGGCCCACCCGTGGCGCGGCCATCCGCCCATCCAGCGGGTGGCTATCCCGCTGATCCGGTCCGGCAAGATCGGGCAGCCGCGGCTGGCCCGCATCTACGGCATGGGCGGTCATCACGGGGGCGACCAACTTTTCCTGGACCTCTACCCGCATTTCTTCGATTTTCTCTGGCAGCTTTTCGGGCCTCCTCTGTGGTGTCACGCGCACCTCACCCGGGACGGCCGCAGCGTGACGGCTGCGGACCTCAAGCCGGGGGCCGAGGGCATGGGTCTGGTCGCTGGCAACGGCATCAAGGCCTACTACGCCTTCGAGCAGGGCTTCGCCGCCGATTTCGAGTCCTATCAGGGCGATGGAAAGGAAGTCCCCTATCGCATCGATCTCCACGGCACGGCCGGGACGCTTTCTCTTCCCGGCCCGATGAGCAACCAGCCGGACATCACCTACCATCCTCTCGTCAATCCCCCGATCCGGGGTGACAGCCGGTGGGAAGTGATCCCCGCCGAGCCGCCTCCGGACGACCAGAAGTGGCAGAGAGCGCATCACCGCATGGCGCGTTCCATGATGGACATGCTGCTGGGCAGAAAGCCGGAATTCGAGCTGGTCCAGGGCCCCAATGCCCGGCTCTACCTCGAAATGGCCATGATGGCGCATGCCTCCCACATGAAGGGCTGCCGGGTCTCTCTGCCCCTCCCGGACGGGAAAAACCCGTTCGATGCCTGGAGATGATGGCCGGGGCAGGGGGATGTGCGCACACATTTCAGGGCGGTCTTTTCCGCCCATATCATCAAGCTCGCCCTTGAAAATCGCTCAAGATGCGATACAAGAGCGCCGAGGTTGTAAAAGCTATGAGCTTTGCCGCGCTCCGGAGATGGGCCAATAGGCAGGACGAGGACGTGCGCGACATCGTGTCGAATGCCGCCCGTAGGGCTCATTATGAGAAGCCTCGCACCGCGTCTCAATTCAGACAGGCGCTTGCCAGGAAATGGAAGAATAAAGGTGGAAGGTCTGTAAAATCCGACGAGTTCCGGGAGCTGGTTCGTTTGGTGTGTGAGCGCTATCAAAGAAAAGGAGAAGTCATTCCCAAGGATCGGATTCCGAAACGCGTTTGCCGGGTGCTTAGCCGGCATTCCTTCTCCGACAGGGTTGGCGAAGCCGTCCGCTTATCCTGGAATATAGTTGACCGGCTCGTGCGGCTACCCCCGATCGGCGTCTGGGGTAAAGCTTCTATGGTTTTTTTGCCGGGCAAGGTGCCTCCTTCACTGAAAATCCGGCTGGCGTATGATACGAAATCTGGCGAAAATCGTGCTGTCTTCGCCGCATTCGAAGTGGAGTCCGGGAAAACACCAAGACTGGTTTCCGGGCCTCATAACCCCCTTTGGAATAGATTTGTAGCCGAGTCTGGACCTTATGGGAACTTGGCCGCTTATGCCGTGTGGCTTCTTGGGCTTTCCCCAACACCGGGATTGCCTCCCCCGGGAAACGAGTCTCGTATCTTGTTGGAGTACGAAGCTGACGGGTTTAAGGACTGGCGCTATCCGGTACCGCCGGATGCAAGGGACAATCCTCTCTTCCGGCCGGTTTCACCCAAATCATCCATGCCCTACGGTCGAACATATTGCCTTCGCGCCAGAGAGTCGGATTGGAAGGCAGGCAAAGTGGGAACCTATGAGGCCGTCCACGAAAATACGCTGCTTTCGCTGGACCGGGTCGACCTCGTAACGATGGGAGACGCTTGAGGAATTCTTATGGAAACTCCTGTGGGCATTCCGGTACACCCCGATGGCCGCTGGGCAATTGACTACCTGGCTGGCCTGACGGCGGAACAGTGGGAGGTATGGGTCGAAAACCGTTTGCGAGGCAGGGATCGGGTGGTGGGCTATCGTCCCGAGGAATATCCCGAGGGAGCATCCCATATCTTCAAGCAAATTCTGGATATGGCTCAAGACGACGAGCGTTCAAAGCTGCCTGAACGTTTGGCTGAAGGGGTTTCGCGATTTTTCCAGCGACTCAAGCCCGAAGGAAAACCGAAAGAGGACTACTGGGTGCTGTACCACGCCATTGACCTGGTGGGATATTGTCGTGGCCAAAGCGAGGCGTCGCGCTTGAAGGAGTGGATTGAAGGAGAAGTTTTTCTAAAGCCAACGAAGTGGAAGCCTGACGGAATCAGACGATCGGTCGCGCTTCATCAAGCCGCTCTCAGCAGCCTCGCCTTGCTGCAGCGCCGCGGGGATGTCACTTACAGGAAGTTTTTTGAAGACCGGCTGTGCATCTTCAGTCGACCTGGATATAAAGAGCACCAGTACGATTTTATAGCCACGGCATTCATTGGGCTCTCTCTTGCCTCGGAGTCAATCCCCATCGATGAGCTGAAAAAATTGCTCGAGCTTGAGAAACAGGCAGAAAAAAAAGGCATCTCACTCTACATCTCTCATGCGGTGCTGTCGCTTTTCGAGGGCGAGCCAGTACGTCCGGCATTTTTCGTGCGGCAACAGCTGGCTGAAGCAGGAAATTTCACCAATGATGAATGGGAAGCACTCGTGGCCCACACGGCTGGGTCCGGCCATCCCATCCCTCGCAGAGAGACGGAAACACCCTCGGGCAGCATGACCGTCACAGGAAGCGCGTCGGTCTGGACGGGGGCCCCTGCACTGGTCGAAACAACGACGCAGCAACCACAGGAAGCAGCCGTATAACCAAAGTATGCCCTCAGGGGACCCATCGTGGCTGTTGAATCTCAGTTAAGATTGGAGTCGGAAGAGTCCAGCGCATACCGAACAGAGACCGGTTCGCCCAAGCGCGACATAACTGTCTTCTATTCCTTCCGCGGCGGCGTGGGTCGGACCATGGCCTTGCTGGGAACCGGGACTCGGCTCGCGAGCTTGCGTCGTAAAGTACTGCTGGTCGACGCCGACCTCGAAGCGCCGGGATTGACCCTTGCCCTGCTGAAGGAGAAAGAGCGCGAACAGGCCGAGGGCTTCGTGGAGGTTTGCACCGAGTTGCTCGGGTTTCTCGATAGGCACCGAAGAGGCCCGCAGCGGTTGCCCGAGAAATGGCACTTACCTTTTGTTGAACACGTGAAGGGGCTCATCAAGCGTCTCCCGCCGCCGCCACCGCAGAATGCCGATCTGGAGGCCAGCATCAGGCGGGAGTTTGAAGATAGCGCCGATAGCCGCTTCGGATATGACTGTGGCGCGTTGGACTTCCTTCCAATGGGGCAGGTCGTGGGCCGGTACGCCGCCACTGTCGCCAGATTGCCGATTGCCGAGAGCTTTGACCAGGTACTCGACCCAAAGGTTGTCACATCCCTTGGTTTCAGGTTCAAGAATCAAAAGAGCAAGGGAACCCTTGGGGAGCTTCTGGCATCCGCCTTGAAGCTAATCCTGCGAGAGGTCACGGCGCTGGACGGCCAAGTATATGATTACGTGCTCGTGGACTCTCGGACCGGGTTAGCGGACGTTGCCGGCTTTTGTCTGAAGTGGCTTTCCCACCACATTGTGCTGGTTACCGGGCTTAACGTCCAGAACGTTGATGGCACGGCCCTGGTTCTTCGCGAGCACCTCCGCCAGTGTGCCGAGCGTGTAATCCTCGTGTTCAGTCCCGTTCCTGAGGCTGAAATCACCCTTCGATCCGAGCGCAAGGAAAGAGCCCTTCAACAACTCCAACAGGCCGCGCCTGGACTGGACGTCAAGAATCCCATCGAGCTTTTCTACCATCCTCGTGCGGCCCTATTGGAAGAAAACTACCTGGACGATAACCTCGCCCATACCCTTCTGGCACACGGCTATGACCGGCTCTCCCGCGTACTGCGCGACATGCATCAGGATACCGTCAAGCATCTCTTTGGCGCCGGACTGCGCGAGCTTCGTGGAGGAAAGACTGAAAAGGCGCTGCGATTCTTCATAAATTCTTTGTTAACTGACCGAAATGAAACGGAACTTGGCCTGCGTGCACTGATTCTTCCGTTCCTGAACGAGGGGCAGACCACTCCAGGTCTCCTCGAGGTAGCGCGGCTCTGGGGAACGATTTCCATCGAGCACCAAGGAATCGTTGCAGAAGCCTTTGGAGAAGTGGCTGTCAACGCCATAAAGACGGTGGACAAGAAAGCCCCCGACTTGATCGAACGGATGGAGAAGGGTTTCAAGCGATTGCTTGAAATGGAAACCCGGAAGGAGCGCGCCTTCACCGCATTTGCTGATGCGCAAGCAAGAGTGGCTACAGTCATCTGGGACCAGGACCCGAAGGAGGCTCGAACGCTGTACCAGCAGGCGTTCCAGAAGTATGCCCAGGCCGTGGAAATCAAGCCGGACAAGCACGAAACGTTCAACAACTGGGGGAACCACCTGGGCAACCTGGCCGGACGCCTCTGGGACCAGGACCCGAAGGAGGCTCGAACGCTGTACCAGCAGGCGTTCCAGAAGTATGCCCAGGCCGTGAAAATCAAGCCGGACAAGCACGAAACGTTCCACAACTGGGGGAGCGCCCTGGGCAGCCTGGCCGGACGCCTCTGGGACCAGGACCCGAAGGAAGCTCGAACGCTGTACCAGCAGGCGTTCCAGAAGTATGCCCAGGCCGTGGAAATCAAGCCGGACAAGCACGACACGTTCAACAACTGGGGGAGCGACCTGGGCAGCCTGGCCGGACGCCTCTGGGACCAGGACCCGAAGGAGGCTCGAACGCTGTACCAGCAGGCGTTCGATAAGTCGAGGCAGGCGCGCCAAATGGCGCCGAAGGCTGTTTCATACCGAGCCGCGTATGCCTGGCTGCTCACCCAGATGTCTTTACGAGACAAGTCTGACTGCCTCAAGCGCTTGTCCGAAGCTCGGGTGTTGATCGAAGATGCTGTTGAGCTTGAGCCGCGGGACCGGAGGCACCGCACCGTGCTTTGCGTGTGCCTAAGAACACTGGCGCGACATGAAACCAAGTCCAGGCAGGCCAAGCGCCGCCTCGCGCTCGAAGCCCCCGGCACCTACCAACTGGCGCGACATGAAACCAAGTCCAGGCAGGCCAAGTTGAACGTGGCCCTGAAAAAGGCAACTCTCGCCCTGCTGAAGCTCTGTCCCGGTCTCACCCGGACGCAGCTTGAAAATTTCCTTTTGGAGGTTGAATCCGGGCGGCTACCTACCTTGGACCCGAAGGGACAAGGGCTGTAATTCCAGGGGCGTCTTCGGCCCCTGGACAGTGTCAAGAGTGCCAGCGCTAAGACATGAACCCCTGTGAGGACCATGTTCCGTCTCATACCTTTCTTCAGCGCCCCCGCTGCCGCGTGGCCTGGGCCGAGCCGGACGAACCCGGATTCGCATGGGTCGAGATTCCCCTTCTTCCCGCTCCGGCCCCGGCTCGCACCTCGGCGTCGCCGCCGACCGAGGTCCGGGCCGCCGCAGGCCGAATGGCCCTCCACGTGCGATTCGACTGCGGCTTGATGCACGCTGCCGGGCTCAACCCGCCCACTCCTCAGGCGGCAATGGACGAGGTCGAACATGCCTACATCGACCTCTATCCTCGGAACGATCCCACCGTCTGCATTCGTTTCCGCGCCGATTATCGCGGGCTGATCGAGGCCACGCGGACCCGACTCGTCACGGGCGAATGCAGCCTCGAAGCCGTGCCCGACGTCTGGCAGGAAACTCAGCCCGTACCCGGCCATTGGGACCGCTATCATGGCGTCGCCACCGGCCGGTGGTTCGTCGAATTCCTCGTGCCGTGGAAAGCCCTCGGCCTCCCCGGTCGGCCTCCGGTCTTCGGCTTCGAATACGGGCGGGTCTTCCGCACGGGTCTGCCCTGGCCCGTCCTGGATACCGCGGGGTGGCCCGAGCCGAAGCCGACCCGGGGCCTCGAGACCGGCGAGGCGCTGCTCGGCCCTGACGCTGGCGGACCAGACCACATACGCCTCGAGCGGCCCCGGTTCGGAATCAACCGCGGCAGCCTCGTCCTGGGCCCGGGATGGACGCGCAGACCGAACTGCCTCCTGGTTCGCACGGAAGCGCCACCCGTCCTCAAGGATTCCCGGCCTGACCAGACGCCGGAGGCCGTCGCGGAATTCATCACTCCGATCGAGCCGGGCAGGGACTCCGTGGAATTTTCCTACGTCCTGGATAGGGGTCGATGCTCCCACGCACAGGTTCTGGACCCGCCCGGCCTGGTTCTTGAAGCGCGCGATGGAGAAGACGTTCTGTACCAGGCGGTCCTACCCCTGGATCGCCATCTCGGGATTTGCGTGGATGAGCCCTACGGCGAGCCGCCAGGGAGCAACAGGCGTTCGACCGCCGCGGCGGCCGGTCGGACGCTGCTGGCCACGGTGCGGGAGGTCTGGCTTGAACGCGTGGTCCGGGCGTTGCCGCGGCTGCATCGGCGCAATACCCTTCAGGCCGCGCCATCCGACTTCTGCCTGGCCTTCGGCGACGGCCGGACCGCCGCGAATCTGATGGCGGACGACGCCTGGGCGCGATTGGCGGCCCTCGTCGAGGAGCGATTCACGACGGCCGAGGACCGGCTCGTGGCGTCCATGGCCCTCGTGGGACAGAAGTCGGTGACGAACCTGATCCTGGGTCCCCAGTTTCTTCGGCCCGACGGCCGTGCGGGCTACCACACCGCGATGCACGAATGGATGGGGCCCCTTTCCATTCTCCGATACGGCGGCGGGCCCGCCGTAGCCCGCGCCGCCGTCCTCGCCCGGCTGCTCCAGGTCGTCCGGAATCCGCGGACCGGCCGGTCCTTCGTCACCCGCGTCATTTCCCTCACCTCGAGTGGCGGGCCGCGCCAGGTCACCCGCCGCTACGACGGCCAGACGAATCTCGCGCCGTTCGTTCAGCAGCCGGGCCCCGTCGGAGCGGTCGCCGTGGACTACGCCACCAGCCAGACTCTGCTGGACCCGACGGGTCTCGTATTCTTTCCCGTCTCGGGCGATGGGGAGGCCCTGGCGACCCTCGAGGCCATCCTGGCCGATGAATCGATGCTGCTCGGGGGCGCCGGCCGCCTCGCGCCTTTCTACGCCCGCATGGATCCCGAGGAGCTGCGCCGCCACCGGCCCTGCCGCCTCTGGAGCCGCGGGGTGTTCCCGGAGCTGTGCCCGGACGAGGACGGGCCGGACACGCCCTTCGATCCAGGCTACCGCCAGCGCCCCAAGGTCCTGGTCGCGCCCCGAGGCGTCGAGTCGCCGCCGTCGGAGGCCTTCGTTGAAACCGCTTCCGAGTCGCCCGGCCACGAGCACGGCGTCCGCAGCGCCACCTTGACGTTCCTCTGGGACGACCGCGGCTTCACGGCCCGCGTGCAAGTACGGGGACTGGAGGCCATTGCCCTGTCCCCGCGCGACCGCGAGATGGAACGGGTACACCTCGCCCTTGACCTGCGGCACGACCACCAAACCTTTTACCACTTCCTGGCCTGCCTGGACGGCTCGCGCGGGCTGTGGCTCGAGGAAGCCACCGGCATCCAGACCCTCTTCAAGCACCTTTCCACGGAGAACCTTGTCGAAATCTCCGAGGGGCCCGCAGGCGGCTGGAGCGCCGGCTTCGACGTCCGGCCCGGCGGATATACCATCACGTTCCGCTGCGAGTGGGTGGCCCTCGGGGTGGAGGGACCGGATCGGCTTCCGGTGGCCATCGGCCTCAACGCCTGGATCGATGCACGCGCCCCGGAGTATGGACAGGTCTTCCTGTCGCCCCCGCGCGGGCGGATGCCCGCTGATCCGTTCCAGTTCGCCGATCTTTACCTTTCCGGATCGCCCGTGTTGGTCACGAGCATCGACCTCGGGGTGCCCACCTGGGGCGAGAATACTGGCCGGGCCGAGGTGATGAACCGGACCGACCGCGACATCGAGATGACACTCCAGGCCGTGACCCGAGCCGGAATGGCACGCGCCGTGCACCGGTGCGAGCCGGTCCCCGCGCGCCTCCCCGCTCGATGCCGCGAGGCGGTCGCCTTCCCTTTCTTCGTCGATCCGGAGGAGAAGATGATGGGCGACTCGCCGCAGAGCCTGGTTCTTTCCATGGCTGCGGAGGGGCGCGAGGTGTTTTCCGCCACCTGGCATCCCACCTATTGCGGCACGGTCAGCGTCTACCAGCGCTACGGGGGAAATCCGGCGGCGTGCCCGAACCCGCAGCCTGGCGAAGCGGATTTTCTCGACCGGAAGATTCGTTATCTTTGCTCGCGGATTCCGGTTTTTCGCCGATTGACCACGCGGGACGGCGCGGCCAGCGATTTCGTTCTTCGGGCCGAGGACGGCTGCGTCGAGTTCAACCTGATGCGGCCCGGCGTGCTCGACGAGATGGCGCATTTCATTTCGACGCGGTTCGAGACGGATGTGGACCGGCTGCTGGGCCTTTTTTACCTGGCCTATGCGCCCACAGTGGCCCGGCATCTCAGCGGAGGGCATCGTTTCATGAAGGGCGCGGGGCCCCTGAGCGTCCTCAGAGGCAACTTCGCCGGAGGTGGCGGCAACTGCGGCTTTCACGCCCGGGCCTTCGCCGGCATGGCCGCCCACCTCCGAGTCCAGGACCAACTCCTCCGGGCCCATACGGTCGCGGTCAGGGGCCACGTCATCACCGCCGTCTCCTGGCGCGGCAGCAAGACCTTGCTCGACGCGGACGTCGGACACTTCCTGCTGACCGCGGACGGGCGCGACTTTCCCACGCTCGAGGAGATTCGGTCTGGCGCTGCGTTGCTGAGCACGGCGGGGCCCGGCGACCTCGCCCGTTACCTCACCTTTCAGCTCGAAGTCGTGGCCGCGGCGCCCGGCATCCGCGACGAGCAATTCCCCGGCGTCTTCCCGCCCGGCGCGCCCAAGGCCTGATGCTCCTTTTTCTTTCATCAAAGGACGGTGACCCATGAATTTTCAATTGGGTTGTGCGGCAGAGCTTTACCGGATGAGAATGCATCCTCGCGTCCTGATCGGCCCGAATGACCTGGACCGGCTGAAACGGAGATGCCGGGCCGGTGACGGCCGCAAGCTCCTCCTCGGCCTCCGCCGCAAGCTCGATCCCATCGTCAACCAGATGCTCCAAGGCGAAAACCTGTCGAGTTCCCTGGGAGAAGCCATCCGGAAGCCGGATTTCCTTTGGATGGGCAATATCCACGACCTGGCGTTGACGGGTCTTGTTGAGAACGACGACCGGTATCTTGAGGCCGCGCGAAAATTGCTCCTGTCCCTGCCGGTGGCCTTCGGCCACCCGGAGAAGCTGTCGCCCGGGGTCTATGGCAATCTTGCCGGCGTCTATCTCATGTGTTACGGGGGGCATCCCCTGGCCTATGACCTTCTTTATTCCCAGCTCAACCCCGAAGAGATATCGACCTACTGCCGATGGGTGGTCGAGCTGTGTATCCGGCCGGCTATTGCCCGGGCCCGCCCGAACTACTTCAAGTGCGCGGGGGCCAACACGCCGATCTGCGAGACCTTGCCCGCCTTGATCGGACTGCTGACCGTGATGGGCGATCCGGGCGTTCCCGACCTGTCCGCCGAGCTGAAGGAGCTGGTCTCGTGGCTGGAGGCGACCCTGAGCTGCGCCATCCACTCGAACGGCTACCCGGCGGAAGACATCGGATACGGAACGGCGGTGGCCGCCTTCCTGGCGGAGATCGTGGAACCGCTTCGCCGCTCGGGGGTCTATGACGTTTACGCCTCCTGCCCGCGGTACGCCCGGTTCGGTCAGGCCGTGCTCCACTTCGTGCAGCCCTGGGGCAGGAATCTCAGCAACACGGGCGACCATGGCGACGATTTCGGATGGCGCGAGCTGATCCTCGCCCGGCAGGCGGAGGAGACCGAGAGCCCGGCGCTCCTCTGGCTTCTGGGCACCCTTTCCTACGGGGATTTTTACTGGAAGGAAAGGCCGCCGCTGCCGAGCTTCCTCGAGGTGCCTCTGCGAAATGGATTCCAGGCCCCGGCCTCCGCCCTCTCTCTGCTCGCCGTAGACCGTTTCAAAAAGGCTAAAACTCCCGGCCGCGCCGGCATCCCCACTTCCTTCTGCGATCCCGAGCGCGGCATCGTTTCCTTCCGGAGCGGCTGGAAGGAGGACGATACCTTTGTGGTGTTCGACGGCTGCCACCGCTCGCCTGCGGCCCAGGGCCACGCCCATGACAGTTGCAGTCACTTCAGCCTTTCCGCCCTCGGCGAGTATTTCGCCATCGATACCGGCCGTTACTGCATCGAGCAGAACCAGCACAACGTCGTGCTCGTGGATGGCCGGAGCGGCCGGTCCACGGACGGCGAGTGGAGAATGTCGCCTTATGGCGGAATCCTGACGGATTTCCGGCCGGACGCCTTCTGCGACACGGCCGCGGCGGACAGCTCGCACCAGCACGACTGCTACTGGGCTCGGCGCACGCTCGGGCTGGTGAAGGGCCGAGGGGCGCCGGCGTACGTCTGGACCCTGGAAGACATCAACAAGGCGAACGACTGGGCTGAATTCTGGTGGCAGCTTCACACGAGCCCGGAAAACGTCATCACGGTGCGCCGGCGCACGGCCACGATTCGAGGCTGGCGTAAGGGAAACCGGCTCGACGTCCATTTCGTCCTGCCCGTGGCAAGCTCCTATCCGAAGCCCTATACCTTGTCGCTCGCCCGGGACGTGGCCACGCCCAGTTCCTTCAAGTACATTCCGAAGCCGCAGGAGCGGGCCCGGAAGTTTGACCGGCCGTCCTACATGCTTCACGGACCCGTTTTCGTGCGGCCCAGGTTGATTGCCAAGGTGGCGGGCTACAATGGCCGATTCGCGTCCATCCTGCTTCCGCGGCCGAAGGGAGCGAAGCCCGCCCCTGTCGAACGTCTCGCTTCCCTGGACAATTCTCTGGCCGTGCGCATCGTCTTCGACAAGGTGGAGGACACCTTGATCTGGGCCTACGAGCACCGCCTACTCGAGGCCGGGGACGTCAAAGGCAGGGGATCATGGTGCGTGGTCCGGCGTTCCCGGGCCAGCGGCCGCGTCCTCGCCGCCGCCATGGGCGACGGGACCAGCCTCGAAATCGGAGGTGTCCCGGTCCCGTTTCACGGTTCAGAAATGCGGGAGGCCCTTTTGAACCGGAGAATCTGAAATCCGCAGCATCCGAAGGGTGCAGCGGATTTCATGAGGAGGTTTCATCCATGTCTCGTTCCGCATCCGGTTCCCTGTTGATCGTCGCTCATCGTGTGGCGGACGGCATCCGGTCGACGTCGCGCGCAGAACACGCAGTCTGGGTAGAGGATGGACGCATCCGGGCCGTCGGAAGCGTTGAGGAGCTGCGGAGGCAGGTCGGGCGGGAGACCGAGACCGTGGACCTGGGCCCCGCGTGCGTGGCCCCGGGCCTGATCGACGGGCATACCCACCTCAGCCTGGCTGGCGACGGTCGAAATTACGTCGAAATGTTCGCCGAGTCCGACGAGATGATGGTCCTGACCGGCGCTTTGAACCTGAAGCGGCATCTGGACGCTGGCATCACCACCCTCCGGGAACACGGCGCACGCAACCGAGTCGGATTCACCTTGAAAGAGGGCGTGCGCCGCGGTTACATTCCGGGCCCGCGCCTCCTGGTCAGCGGTAGGCCGATCACCTGCACGGGCGGACATTTCCACATGTGCAACGAGGTCGCCGACGGCGAGGCGGAGATTCGGAAATCGGTCCGCCGGCTCGTCCATGAAGGCGCTGATTACATCAAGATCATGGCGTCGGGCGGCGGCACGAAGGGCACACTTCCCGGGCTGGCCTCCTATACCACCGAGGAGCTTCGCGCAGCCGTATTCGAAGCCCGCCAGTTCCATCGGCTCACCGCGGCGCATTGCCGGGCCAGGGAATCGATGGTGCGCGCAGTCCAGGCTGGCATCGACCTCATGGAGCACGCCGAGTTCCTGGACCCGGACGACCAGCTTCATTTCGACCCGAAGGTGGCCGAGCTGATGGCCGAATCCGGCATCTGGGTCAGCCCGACGCTGCAGGCCTGGACCCGCTATCCCAGGATCGTCAAGCTCAGGGGCCTGCGGGAGAGCGGCCGCATGACTCCGGCGGAGGAATCCGAACTGCAATCCCTCGAAGCAAGGGCCGAGCGACGGCTGGACGTGATGCGCCGCATGCTGGACATCGGCATGCGTGACCGCATCATCCCCGGCACGGATTCCGGGGTCGGAGACATCGCCTTCGGACATCTTGACTACGACCTCCAGTTGCTGCACCGCGTCGGCTTCACGCCTGCTGAGGCCCTCCATGCAGCCACCCGGATTTCAGCCGAGGCCATCGGCCTGGGGAGAGAGATCGGCAGCATCGAGCCCGGGAAGGTCGCAGACCTGGTTGGTTTGGACGGCGATCCGGCGGAGGACATCACCGCCTTCAGCCGCGTGGTCGCCGTGTTCCAGGCCGGCCGCCGAGTGAGCTAGGTCCAGAGCCCGCAGTCCACACGCTGGAAGCTGGCGAACGCGGGAAACACCATGTGATCCGTCGTCACGAACGAAACCTGCGGACTGGGGGGACAAGGGACAAGGGTAATTCCTTAGCGAAAACTTCTGTCGTCCCTACGGGACTCTTATGGTTGATGCGCTTTCCCTTCCCAGGGCTGCGTTCGCCTTCGCTGGGCTTCGGCGAACTTGCCCCGGGCTATTTTCGGACGTCCCTACGGGACTCACACAAACAGGCTTCCGGTGACGATCACTAAGCAGTTACGGACAAGGGGACGGGGCGGAAAGTGGACAAGGCAGGAGCGTGTGGGTGTGGGGGAGCGTATGGGTGTGGGGTCCGCAGACCTGGGCCCCTGGGAGCGCCGCCATCGTTCCGCACCTGTCCTCCCGGACGTGTCCCACTGGGAGCGCGGTTTACGAAGCTTGCGGACTGGCTTCGTTGTGACAGAGAGAAACAAGGGGCTCGCCTGCGCGTTGGGAAGACGGGTTTCTCAGCGCCCTGAGAGCGCTGCCGCGCCGAAGGCTCGCCCACGCGTTGGGAAGACGGGTAGGCTGTATCCCGAACTTGTCCCCATGGGAGGGGGCCCGCTGGGAGGCTGCAACCGAAACTTGTCCCTCCCGGAGGGACCCTCCCATAGGGATTCCGTTGGGACGTTGGGACATGGGAGGGGGCCCGCTGGGAGGCTGTAGGCCGGGAAAACGAGCGCGTGGGGACATGGGGAAGGTGTTCAATCATAAGTCTTCAGCGGTCGGAAACTTCAGCCTCCCACCGGGATCCCTCCGGGATTCAGCCTATCTGGAACCTGTCATCCGTGAGGCTCAGAATGCCCTCGAAAAGCTCAAAACCCAGAAAGTCGTAACTCCCTCGTTCGCTGAGACTTAGGGGGTTGTTTGTAGCTTCTCAATAAGTTCGGGGACATGGCCCCACCCGATTTCGTAACGGATGGTGATTCAGCGCTTCGTCTGGGCCCTCAAATCTCATCTTTCGGAGGGAGCGCTGACGCGTTCCGCTACGGAATTCATACTTCATGGACTTGACCTGATCTCCTCCCCGAACTTATTGAGAAGTTACGGTTGTTTCCCAGGAGGGATTCTCCCAAAGGGACCCATTTCCGCACTTGTCCCTTCGGGAGAATCCCCGTGGGAGGGAGGTTGGGACGTGATTCCTGAAACCTGCCACGCCTCCCATAGGGATTCCGATGGGATGCGGCGGGACACCTATCCGAGCCCTGTTTTGGGTTACGGGTATCACCCGCCTTGAGCCTGTGCCTCGACCACGACGGCAGCGTGGATGCGGACCCGGGACACCTGAACGGCAAGTTCCCCGCCTCGCGCGCGGGGCCTCCAATTCCAATCCAGCGAACCACGCTCAAAGGCCAGCCGCACGCCACGGGGCCGGCGCTCCTCGAGTAGCGTGACGGTCACGGGGCCCACGGCCGGTATTTCGTCAATCGCGCCGTTGTTCGGCTGGTTCGGGATGCCCGACCCGCGGTTGATGAGATGAACCATCCGGCGATTTCCCTTGCGCCGCAGAACGACGTCGATGGCGGTCGGGGTCTCCACACGAATGCGGCGCGGCGCGGCCAGAACGGAAAGCGCCTGGGCCAGGAAGACCCTCGTCAAAGGATAGCGGTTGTGGTTCAAATCCCGGAAGACACCGGTGGGGATGTAGACCACCCGGCCGCGGCCGACCGTGTGTAGCGTAGCCGCCGGGTGCGGCAGCAGTCGCTCGTCCAGCGAGGCCGTTGTGCCGAGCGCTCCCAGCGGCCGAGCGCGGGTGCACTCGACCAGCCGCCATCGCTCGCCATAAATGGGAACGCTCCCGTCCCCGGCAGGGACGTGGTAGGACTTCTTCTCCTCAACGGTGCCGGCCCGGACGCCCAGGAATTCCTCGCCGAAGCGGTCGAACGACTCCGCGCCGGAGATCAGCAGCCGCCCTCCCTGCCTCACGTACTCCTGGAGCGCGGCGGCCATCTCCTCGGACATCCGGTGCTGCTCCGGCGCGACAACGAGGGGAAACTGATTCAGACGAGGGCGCAGGGCCCACTCGTCGAGAATATCCACCCCGCGATGGCACTCCAGGAGGCTGAACACCGCCCCCTGCACGGGGGCCACATCAACTCCCCACAGAAGATTCTTGCCAGTGGGGCCTGACCGAACGTGATGTTCCGAGTGGAGCACGGCCGCGTCGGGGATCGTTTCGGTGTCCTGGCACAACCGCCGGCGCACCTTGACGAAGCGGCCGAGGGCCCGCAGCCGTTCCTGCCGCCAGGGCACGAGCTGGCCGTTTCGGAGGCCGGGCGGATGTTCATAAACCTGGACGTTGCCGCCGAAGGCCAGGAGCACGGCGGCCTCCTGCTGGAGCATCTCGACGGGTTTCATCGTCCAGGGCGAGTCCGGCTTCCCCATCCCATGGGAACAATAAAAGGCCCACAGCATGATGTCCCACGGCTTGCCGCGCGTGGACAGGAAACGGGCTTCGCAGCGCGACCCGTCCATGCCCCACACCCACGAGTTGTCGCCGCTAATCCAGTCGGTCGGCGTCTTCGGCGGCCCGGGATGCCGGAAGGTCTGAAGCCAGTTGGAGCAGACCAAGACCCCGCTCTTATGTGCGTGGACGGCCTCGCAGGTGCGCGTCACGTACTCTTCGAAGCTGTCGAGGGTGAAGTTCCACCACTCGGGCCACCTCGAATCCGAAACCTCCACAGGGGGCTTGGCGATCCCCGTCTTTTCCTCGAAGGCCTTCCGGCATCTCTTGCAGTAGCAGGGCTCCACAGCCCATATCTCACCATCGATCCAGAAGCCGTCGACTCCGTAGCGGTCGATCAGCTCGAAGAGCTGCGGGAGCATCAGCTTCTCCTGGTAGGGGCTTCTCGGGCACATCTTTTCCGCCGTCGGCTTGCCGGCGTTGGGGCCGAAGGGCGCCCCGGCCAGCTTTCCACCGGGCTTTCTCGCGCTCCATCCGGGATGTTTTCTCCCTGCTGCGTTGTCCCATATGCCCGAGTAATGACAATGCAGCGGAAGGCCCAATCGCCGGGTCGCACGCCGCCACTGAAGGAGCGCGTCCTTTACGACGCCCGGCGACACGGAAGCCTCAGGCACCCGGCTGTGCCAGCTCGTGTATCCGGGATGACCCTTGCAGTCCGTCTGGACGAAATCGGGTCCCATGAGCTGGAGCATGGGGATCAGGTCGCGGGGGCCGCATCGTGCCCCCAGCTCCGTATCCTTCTGATTCGCATGCAAGTCGTAATGAAGCCCGAAGTAAAATTTCTTACCGTGCCATTTTCCCGCGTAAATTCCCATATTGATTCTCCTGGGGAACTTCTTACATTGAGATTTCCAACCCGGCCCCCTTCTTGAAGAACCGCTACGTTATAGAAAGGACCATGCCATGCCAAGTCAGACGTCCAAGTCAGGAGCCGGGCAGCATCTCTGGGTCACTTACAAAGGGAGAACGGGACCCGGCAGGGGCAAGAAGATCGTTCTCGTGAGCGGAGACGAGGAATACCGGTCCGAAGAGGCCTTGCCGCTGCTGGGGAGAATCCTGGCGGCGCGCCACGGATTCCACTGCACCGTCCTGTTTGCCGTGGATGCGGACACGGGCATCATCAATCCTGAGAACCAAGAGCACATCCCGGGCCTGCACCAGCTTGAGAAAGCTGACCTGATGGTGTTATTCACTCGTTTCCGGGAGCTTCCGGACGACCAGACGAAGCACATCATGGACTACACGAACTCCGGCCGGCCCATCCTGGGGCTGAGGACGGCGACGCATCCGTTCAATTACACGCGGAATCCGGGCAGTCCGTTCGCCAAGTACAGCTTCAACAGCAAGGACCCCGAGGGCGGTTATGGCCGTCTGGTCCTTGGGGAGACCTGGGTGAGCCATCATGGGCATCATGGGAAGGAGAGCACCCGCGGCGTGATCCCCGACGAGGTCAAGAGCCACCCCATTCTCCGGGGCGTGCGGGACATCTGGGGCCCGACGGATGTCTATACGGTCAGGCCACTGACGGGGGGTGACCCGCAGGTGCTGGTCCAGGGACAGGTGCTTTCCGGCATGAAACCCACGGATGTTCCGAACGCGTCGAAGCCGACGATGCCGCTGGCGTGGACTCGGAGCTTCACGGGCGAGCAGGGCAAGGCTTCCCGCGTTTTCTGCACGACGATGGGGGCGTCGGTGGACCTGGAAAGCGAAGGCTTGCGGAGGCTGCTCATCAATGCCTGTTACTGGTGCATGGGCATGGAGAACCGGATACCGGAAAGGAGCGAGGCGGGTATCGTCGGCCCGTTCCAGCCCACTTTTTTTGGCTTCGGCGCCCATCAGAAGGGCGTGCGGCCCGGAGACCTTGCCGTTTGATTCCTGCTTCCGCTCTGCCGTGAAGCTGCTCCGGGCCCGAGAGGAGCATCCAGGCTCACCGGGCTGCGGCCCCGTGGGCGCCTGAAGCCCCAAACTTGAGGAAACTTTTTAACTTGGAGTTGCGCGTGAATGGCATAGGAACTTTTTCGATCCCGATCGCGACGGGCGCTCCTTCGAGATGATGCAAGACAGACTGAGAAGTTGGAAAATTAACTTGGAGACTTTTGCTTAGCCGCCAGGGTTGGGCCGGCGAAGCCGGGCCAATCCTGGCTCTGAAATCCGCGAGCCGAGGGGCGCAGCGGATTTCATTAGGGAACTTCCGGCATGGCCAAGATAGCCCAAGTTGAAGTTCTACCTATCGCCGTGCCCGTCGACTCGAGCTGGGACTGCGATGGAAGCGTCGACACCCTGGTCGTCCGCGTCACCGATGAGGACGGCGTTGCTGGCATCGGCGAGTGCGACGCTCCTCCGGGCGTCGTCAAGGCTTTCATCGAGATGCCGAGCGCCCATATTTGGAGTCAGAATCTGGTCCGGCAGCTCGTGGGCGCCGACCCTTTCGAGATCAAGGCGATCTGGGAACGGCTCTATGAGACGACCCAGTACCCGGGCCGCAGGGGCCTGGGCATCCATGCTCTTTCGGCCATCGATATCGCCTTGCACGACCTGGCGGGCAAGCAGGTGGGCAGGCCCGTATATAAGCTGCTGGGCGGCGCACGCCGGGAGTTTCTCCTGCCCTACGCCACGATCTTCCCCGGCATGCCTGCGGGCCGCAGCATCCGAGAGCTGATGGAGATCATTCACCAGCTCTTTCAGAAGGCTCTTCAGATCGGCTTCCGCGCTGTCAAGATGGAGGTCCTGTTTTATGAACTCGTGACGGACCGGGAGCTGGTGGACCTCATCCGGGAGGGGCGCCGGATGGTGGGGCCGGACGTCACCCTGATGGTCGATTTCGGATACCGCTGGCGCGACTGGCACGCGGCCAAGTGGGTGATCGACCGCATCGCCGACTGTGACATCTACTTCGCGGAGGCTGCGGTCCAGCATGACGATCTACACGGACACGCTCGGCTGGCGGACCACACGGACGTCCGGATTTGCGGGGCCGAGCATGCCGCGACGCGATGGGAAATCCGGGAATGGATCGAGAAGGGCAAGGTCGCCGTGGTGCAGCCGGACATCAACCGATGCGGCGGGCTGACGGAAATCCGCCGGATCGCCGAGATGGCGGAACTGTACGGCGTGCAGGTCATCCCCCACGGCTGGAAGACCGGGATCACCGCCGCCTGCGGCCGGCACTTTCACGCTTCGACGCTCAATGCGGAGTTCTTCGAGTTCCTTTCGCCGGACCTCTACGACTCGCCGCTGCGGCGGGACCTCGTCTCGCCCGAGCCGGAAATCCGGGAAGGACGAATGGAACTCCCTGCCTTCCCCGGTCTGGGCGTCAGCCTCAACCCGGAGGCCGTTGAAAAATACTCGCGCCCCATTCCTTTGGCCGGCCGCGCCACCCGGTAATGCCGTCTCAGCTTCCCGGGCAGGGGATTCACCCAGGTGATACAATCATCAAAAATCCAATGGTGGTGAAACTCAGAGGTGAAAACTTTGGCTAAAGCGAAGAGAAAGAAAGACGACATCGGTTCTCGGGTGGTGGGCAAGGTGAAAGCCTACATCAAGTCGAATACCGCCAGGACCTCCAGCAACGTGCTGGAAGCTCTTTCCAAACACTTTGAACAGGATGTTTTTGAGGTTAAGCTCGAACGTGTCGAGAATCTCCGGGGTCGAGGCGAGCATATAGAAAATCGGAAGGCGCAATCGCTTGGGCGACACATTGTGGCGGACCCCAAAATTTGCCATGGAAGACCAACCTTCCGCGGCACGCGAATCTTTGTTTCAGACGTGTTGGAGATGGTGGCGGAAGGATTGGCCTGGGAAACCATCATCGAGCAGTGGCATGGGAACATTACGAAAGAAGCCATTGCCGAGGCGGTGAAGCTCTCGAGTGAGGCATTCCTCAAGCATGCGGATGAATTTGTCCTGGAACCTGTTCTTTCATGAACATCCTTGACGAGAACATCCGCGAGGACCAGCGAGGATTGCTGCGCAGTTGGGGAATTCCGATTCGTCAGATAGGCGTTGACGTGGGCCGAAAGGGCCTAAGGGACAGCGAAATCATCCCGCTGCTGCATCAGTTCCGCGACACCAGTTTTTTTCACGCGCGACTTGGGCTTTTGGGACCGCAGCCTGTGCCATACTCGCTACTGCCTCATTTGTTTGGCCGTGGGGAAAGATGAGGTAGCTATCTTTGTACGCCGTTTTCTACGCCATCCGCAATTTCGTACCCAAGCGAAGCGGGTGGGTGCCGTCCTTCGCGTTTCTCACGCTCGGCTCTTGCTTTGGCGACGAAAGGCCGCGAAGGCGGCGCTCGTCCATTGGTAAGAGACGCACCTGCGCGGTCTTTCCTTCATTCAGACTCCGGCCGCGTCCCGCCGGGTTCCTCTTCCATCGCCTCGAGCTTGGGCCGGACCATCTCCGGCTTGAGATCGCGATGAATGACCCCGTGGGGATGGGCGAAAGCGATCCCGTCGCAGACCTTCAGAAAGATGTTTGAGGATGATAACCATTCGTCCGCCATCAACCATTCGCCAGAAGCCCAAGCCGTACTTGTTTAGCGCCCCCCGCAGCCTGGAGGCGTAACCCATTGCCCCAGAATGTGTTGCGCAACTGGCCCCAGGAGTTGCACATACTGCCCATCCTAAGCCTTTCTTTCGTGCCGGGATACCATCCACACAGCGTTTTTCGTCGTTGCCGGCCAGCCAAGGCGAAATCGCATTCCAGGGGAGGTCCACCGCGGAGGACGCGGAGGTTCGCGGAGGAGTTTTCTTCACCCGCTGATTCTAGGTCCTCTTGGTTTTCGCCTCTGCGCCCTCTGCGGTGAAAATCCTATCTGGGGGGAGAGGGTCATGCTCGACTCTCTCCCGGGGATGCCCGCCAAGGCGAACCGGGTGAGAGGTTGTATCCCCGACCTGTCTCCATGGGAGGGGCGGCGCCGGGAGGCGCAAGCCCAGCCGAGAAGACATTGGAAGGTGTTGATTCTTTTACTCCGTGATGGACTCACAGAGCATGCGGGAGACTCGACCGTTGACCCTGGAGAGGCGACCCCGTATCTTGATTTCTCAAACGGCCGATGGGCCGGTGTCTCCAATCCGCTTTTCTGCGCCACCTCCAAGAATGAGCCACAAGTCAGGCCAGGCGATCATTCCTTTTCCGCTGCGAGCGAATGTTCTCGGAGCGGCGTGGCCCCTCCTGCTTCTCTGGTGGGCTGAAGTTCTTTGCCGCCAGGCCGGGGCGGACCCCCCGCCTTCGATGCGGCTGCCGCCCTGCCAGCATGTTCCAACCATCGACGGCGAGGTGAAGCCGGGCGAGTGGGATGAGGCCTTTGCCGGCTTCGGCCTGATAGGCGAACGACGCGCCGCGAGGTATTTTCTCACTTACGATGGAAGAACGCTCTACGCCGCCATGCAGACGGAGTTGCCGCCGTGGGGCCGGATCGACGGCAAAATCCGCCGCCTCCCCTTCGAGGTGTTCCAGGACGACCATTTCGAACTGCATATCAACCCGCCGCGCGAGCCCGAGGACCCCGACAAAGCCTATTATCAGTTGGTCGGCAACGCGAGGGACTGCTTCTGGAATTCGCAGCACACCGAGCAGAACCCGGGCTTTCTTCCGTTCAACGGCGACTGGACGTTCCGAAACTCCGTCAAGGACGGCTGGTGGACATGGGAACTCTCCACGCCCGTGCACGCGCTCGGGAAGGCCCGGATCACGCCCGAGACGACCTGGGGCTTCAAGTTCGTCCGGTGCTGGCATCAGCCCCATGCGGAAAACTTTTGGCCATCCGGGGGCTACTTCGACCGATCCTCTTATTTTCAGGTGGCACTCGACGCATCTGCTCCGGTCGTGCAGCTCGAGGATTTCGGAAAATGGTGGGAAGGCCGGTCCGACATCGTCCTCGGCCTGCGCAATCTCACGGTCCGTCCGTTGGCCGTGAAAGCCTTCTTCAGGCTCGAAGGCGGCGGAACGGAGGCCAGGACCCTGGAGCAGGAGGCCACCCTGGCGGCGTGGGACCCTGCGGCTTCCCCGGCCCCTCCCAGGGAAACCGTCAGGTTTTCGCAGTCCTGGGCTGCCGGAAAAGAAGCCAGCCTTTCCCTTCGTGTGACCTCTCCGGACGGCCAGAAGGTTTATTTTTCCGATGTTCGTCCGTTTCCCAAGCCGCCCGACGGGCCGCTCTGGGTCGCCGCCGTCGAGAAGAAGGAGGAGATCGCCTTCCGCGCCTTTTTCTACCCGGGTGTGAGCCGGCTGCGCTGCGAGGTTTCTTTCGGCCATCTGAAACAGGCCTCAGCGGTGACCCGCGCCCTTCTCGTGGTGATGGACGCCGGGGGAGGTGAAATCACGAGGTCCGAGGCGACCCGCTTCATCGAGGGTGATGCGGACCCTCTCATCCCGCTGCCTCCGGGGCTGCCGCAGGGCCGGTATGAGGTTCGGCTGAGCCTCTTCGCCGGGGACCAGCAGGTGGCCGGGCCGCTCACGTCCCGCTCCTGCTCTCGGCGTCCGCTATCTCTGAATCTGGACGTTGCCGCCCGTCAGCTTGCCATCACCGTTCAGGAGGGTGCCTTCCACCCAGATCTTGAAGATGTCGTTCCTTCCAGGCTCGCCGTTGTCCTCCACGGAGACCACGAACGTGCGCCCGTCTGCCAGGACCCCGGCGAACGACCCCTTCTTCAGGTCTGGTGAGACCGCCACCGCCGTCATGGTATGCGCGTGCAGGTTCACCGGGCCGTCGTGGTACTCCATCTCACCCTTCACCGTCACGCCGTCGTCGGACCGCACATTGAACCCGCCACGGCCATTGTTGCCGAATCGCACCCCTCCGGTGATCTTCCCGTTGCCGCTGACGAAGGTCACCGACAGGCTGTCGCAGCCCTCGCCAAGGTCGTCATCCGTGACGCACACCGTGATGGTCTGGTTGCCCGGGACCACGTACTGGTGGCTGCCCGTGATGGGCGAGCCCACCGTCGCGCTGCTGGTGGCCACGGGGCTGCCGTCGCCCCACTCGATACTGTAGGTCCAGGC
>JACPCR010000021.1 GCA_016179685.1 Planctomycetota bacterium
CCGGGCCCGTGGAGGCGACCATGAACAAGATTGGCCTTCTCCAACGCCGAGCATACGGCTTCCGAGATGTCGAATTCTTCAAGCTGAAACTCTATGCACTCCATCGCTCACGGGTCGAACTCGTCGGTTAACGCACCCCCAATACCCCAATACCACGCGCGCACAAACGCGAAGAGCCAATAATCTGGGCACGCTGCACCAGTCGCAACGGAAGGCTTCTTCCATGCGCCCAAGTGGCCAAGACAACGCGTTCTTCGGGGGACAGGACAATCCTGGCTGCGATTCTGCTCATGAAATGGGATCATACACGAAACTCTGAAATAAGTCCGGTCAATTATGGGACACTACACTAGAAATCCCTGAAGGGCCGTAGGTTGTAGACTGGTGGCAGAAAATTAAAGGCGCAGCGCCCGAATCAGGCCGCTCAGCACCTTTCACTTCTGAAGTTATTTTTGCTCTTCATTGCGCGGTGCGGGCTTGCCGGTCGAGTCGATGGTCTCCCACTTGCCGCTGATGCGGACCCGGGCCACTCCGCCTGCGAAGCGTTCGGCCCAGCCGTACTGAGGTGGGATGGCGAACTGGCCCGTGCGATCGATGTAACCGAATTTTCCCTCGGATCGGGCGATAGCGAGGCCCTCGGAGAAGGCATCCGCCCATTCGTACTGCAGAGGCAGGACCATCTTGCCGGCCTTGTCGATGAAGCCCCACTTGCCGCCGCTCTGGACCGCGGCGACGCCCTCGGCATACCTCTGAACTGCCTCGAACTGGGGCTGGATGACCATCTTGCCGGAAGTGTCGATGTAGCCCCACTTGCCGCCGGACAGAACCGCCGCGAGGTCATCCGAAAAGGGCTCGGCTTTCTCGAACTGGGGCCGAATGGCCAGCTTGCGCGTTGCAGACTCGATGTAGCCCCATTTCCCTTCGCGCTCCGCAGGCACCAACGTACTGCCCTCCTTCGATCCGGAGGGGCCTCCGCACGAGGCGGCCAGAAGCAGAGCAGACACTGACAGCGATTGGATGGGTCGTCCTTTCATGCCTTCTCTCCTTGTTCGTCCCGGCCGAAATCATAGAATCTTCGGGTAACGCAGCCACTCTAGGGCCGCTCGTGCCAGGATTCTTCTTGGGACCGAGGCCAGGGGCCCCTCGATCGGAATCCGTTCATCTCGGTGCTATTTTCCACGGGTGCGCTACCCGATACAACCAGGAATCGAACATGAAAATCCGCCACGACCTGAAAGACGCGAATTCGCCTCCCGGGCTCGAAGTGGTCCAGCTCACCACGGAAGCTGCCGTCCCCAGCTCCCATGTCTACATGGAAGCCCAGGTCTTTACGCCCGATTCGCGTCGGGTGGTTCTTCACCGTTCGGCTCACGCCCACGGCAGCGACAAGAACGATGCGGAGCACCGGTATCTCGTTTGCGACCTGGACAACGGCTGTGGGTTGACCCCGCTCACGTGCGAGAAGGGCGCCACGGGCCCCTCGGTCTCGCCTGACGGCGTTTTCCTGTACTACTTCGTGAATGAGACGGAAACCGGCGGAGGACGCCTCACGCTCAAACGCGTGCGCATGGATGGGACCGGGCGGGAGACCCTGCACGTGCTGGATGCGCCCCTGCCCGGCACGACTTTCCGGCCAAGCCAGATTTATCCCTTGTCCACGATTCGGTCCGACGGCCGCCGAATCGCCATCGCGGCATTCCTGGGTGACGGCCGGGCATCAGGCTCGCCCTTTGGCCTGCTGGTTTTTGATCTCGTCGAGTGCAGGGTGGAACTGGTTCTGCACGGCCCGTCGTGGTGCAATCTGCATCCCCAATACTCTCGTTCCAGTGACCCGCAGGAGAT
Organism: Planctomycetota bacterium; assembly: GCA_016179685.1. Lineage (GTDB taxonomy): Bacteria > Planctomycetota > PUPC01 > JACPCR01 > JACPCR01 > JACPCR01. Next base: position 1,843 of record JACPCR010000021.1, read on the forward strand.
GCGGGACATTCTGGTGCAGGACAACCACGGGAACGAGTGCGATTCGCAGGGCCACATCACGAAGCTCGTCGGCGGCGACGGGGCGGACATCCATGTGATCCGCGACGACGGCAGCCGCTTCCGCTCCATGCCCTGGGGGCGAGACGGCAACGAATTCTGCCAGGGTCACCAGTGCTGGCGGGGCCGGAGCACCTGGGCCATCACGAGCACCTCGGTGCGAAGCTCGTCCGAGCACACGTTGGTCGAGAGCCGGTCCGTCGAGCATGAGGGTCACGAGGGCCTGCGGTCGCCCGGCGGCGTTCGCAATGATCTCAGCCGCGAGTTCCGCCAGCCCTGTTTTTATCATTTCGCCACGGACATCGAAGGGAGGCGGCTCATCACGGACGCGGGCCCCTACGAGCAGGGTGGAAGGCTTTTCCTCGCCGATCTGACCGAGCCCGGGAAAGGCCCCCTGGCGAACTTCACTTACCTGCTGAGTCCGAGGGTGGGGGGGCGCAAAGGGGCCCATATTCATCCCTTTCTTTCGCCTGACGGGCAGAAGGGCTTCTTCAACTCCGACGAGTCCGGTATCCTCCAGGCCTACATGGTCCATGGGTGGGCATGACCCCTTACGAGCACACGCGTTCGGCAGTGGGGGTGCACTTTCGAACGCGTGTGCTCAAGGAGATACGCATGGCGACTTTACGTGATCGGTTTTGGGTCTGGGCGCACGAAGCCGGAAGCCATGATCGGGATTACAACCTGCCGAAGCCGTCGCGGATGACGCCCGCGGAGGGCGCGTTTTACCTCGGGACTCCCAATCTCATCATGGTGAGATACCACGATCGGCCTTCACCGCCGTTCGAACAGTACGCGGTGCCCTTCCGGCCCCTGCGGAGTGTCGTGTGGTCCATCGTGGGGGCCGGGGGTCGGACCGAAGGCGAGGAAAGGGCCCAGGTCTTGAAACTTGCCGAACGCTCCCCGAACATCACGGGTGTGATGATGGACGATTTCTTCCGGGGTCTTGGGAAGGGCAAGGACATCGGGGCTCTTTCCCTGGAGCAACTCGGGAGTGTCCGAGGCCAGCTCCAAGTTGCCGGCCGGCGGCTGGACTTATGGGTTGTTCTTTACACGCACCAACTCGATTGGCCGGTGGAGGCGCATCTGAGGCTCTGCGACAAGGTGACGCTCTGGACCTGGAAGCCGGAGGATTTGGAGCGACTCGAGGCGCATTTCCAGCGGCTGGAGAGCCTGACGCCGTCCTCTGGAAAGCTGCTGGGCTGCTATATGTATGACTTCGCCGCGAAGAGGCCCATGTCCGTCGAACGGATGAAACTGCAATGCGACAGGGGACTCGAGTGGCTGCGCTCGGGCCGCATTGAGGGGATGATTTTCCTGGCAAGCTGCATCGCGGACCTCGACCTGGAAGCCGTCGAATGGACCCGTGACTGGATTGCCCGAGTCGGGGAAGAACGGGTCGCCCTTTAGCGAAGCGCCGCCTCAAACGGGTCCGTGTGGCTCGGGCGATCGGAACTGCAAAGGGATACGGCAAGCGCTTCGTCAAGCACCTTGCGCTTGGTTTAGGTGCATGGTTTGGCCAAAAGAATTTGCTTCGGCAAGCCACAGTTCTTGAGGGGATACAAGCCCTTCGCGTTCGCGTGAGTCAGTTTGCCTCCTCTGTTACGGTTTGGGGCATTGGAGCCTCCTCCTGCTGGAGCGGTTATGGGCTTCTGGGCGAGACTTCTTGGCCGATCCAAGAAAGAGACAACCGCCGGTCCCATCGTCCACGTCGCTCTGTTCGTCACCGACGCGGGCATGAGCAGAATCATCAGCCGGGGCCCCGGGCTGAGAAGCCGGCCTCAGCCGCCCGGATTCTTGCCGGAGGCCGATGCCTGGTTCGATCTCCATGGCGCGCTGGTCGAGTACTTCAAGGGTCGGCCAGTGGATTTCGCCAATGCGCCGGACTTCGACGACTGGGAATGGGACCAGTATCTGAAACGGCTTTTCCCGGATAGGTTGTGTGCGCGCTGGCAGAAGAGGACCCCGACGGCCATCTACACCGTGGTTCTGGTGAGAGCCTCCTGTTGACAGGCCCAGGGGACTTTGGTATAAAAACCGGGCCGCCTGCGATAGTAAGTGATTTAATAATAAAGGCTTACTATCGCGGTCGCTGGCGATCCCGCCCATGGTGTAGCCTTTGAAGCGTTGTTTCCATGCCCAACACTGCCTCCGCGGATACGGCCATCCAGCTCATGCAACAGGCCGAGGAGGCGAACTGGTCCGACCCTTGCCGTCAGGGCGCACTCATTGACTTACCCGCCTATGGCGACCTGGTGATGACGGGCGATCTGCACGGGCATTCACGCAATTACCAGCGCATTCTGGAAATTGCGGCGCTCCACCGTCATCGCCGGCGACACCTGATCCTCCACGAAATCCTCCACGGCCTGGCGCACACCCCCGACGGCTGCGATCTCTCCTACCAGGTACTCGAAATGGCGGCCCGACTCAAAATCTACTTTCCCGACCAGGTGCACCTTCTCATGGGAAACCATGACCTGTGCGAACTGATGGGATCGGATATCCTCAAGGGCGGGCGGTCGTCGCTCAAGGGACTGGGAAACGGCCTCGCGGTGGCTTACGGCGAGCGAGGGAACGAGGTACGTGAGGCGTATCACGAGTTCCTGCTTTCCTTCCCCGTGGCGGCGCGAACGTCCCATGGACTCTTCATCAGCCACTCGATTCCGGAAATTCGATACTCGCCCCTGTTCTCAGGGGACGTGCTCCGGAAGGCCTTGAGACCGGAGGACCTGGGCCGGGAGGGCTATGTGCACCGGCTGGTATGGGGCCGCAGGCTGGATCAAGAGACGGCGGACCAGTTCGCGCAGGTGGTGGGGGCGCAGTGGCTCATCACGGGTCACCAGCCTGCGCCGGAAGGCTTCGCGGTCCCGAACACCCGCCAGATTGTGCTGGATTCGAAGGACGATCAGGGCTGCTACATGCTGATTCCGCTGGACCAGGAATTGACTCACAACGACCTGATTGAACGGATTCGCCGGCTGAGCAATAATGTGCGGGTCGTTTAAACCGGAGGAAAGAGGCCGATGCCGTCGCTGCGAATTATGGAAGGCCCGGGAGCGGGCAGCGAGACCCTGATCGCAAAGGCAGAAACCGTGATCGGCCGCGACAAGGGCGCGGATGTCATCCTGCTGGACACCATGGTTTCGCGGGTCCATGCCAAGATTCTCCTGGAGGGCCAGGCGGCTACCCTGGTGGACCAGAACAGCCGGAACGGGACGTACGTGAACCGGTTGCCGATCGATCGGCATCAGCTTTCGGACGGGGACGAGGTGACCATCGGCGAAACGATCTTCATTTACCAGGACAAGGTCAGCCGGGGCATTCCGAAGACGGAGGACGTGCTGCTGGTGGCAGCCTCCGCGGACTACCAGGAAAAGGTCACGATCGAGTTCCCGGAGGTTCAGAAGGCCATTCGACTTCAGGAACTGGGCCGGAGCTTCGAGAATCTGCCGGGTGACCAGCGGGATTTGGCCATTCTCTACGAGGTGGGCCGGACCATCAATTCCACGCTGGACCTGGACGAAATCCTGGGTCACGTCCTCGATGTAATCTTTCAGACCATGCCCGTGGAGCGTGGAATGGTTCTGCTGGCCGAGCCCGGGTCCGATCATCTCCGGCCCCGAGTGATGCGGGATCGAGAAACGGACGCGGCCTCTGGCCTGAAGGTCAGCGAGACCATCCTGCGCTACGCCATGGAGCGAGGCATCAGCATCTTGAGCACGGATGCGATGTCGGATGAACGGTTCACGGAGAGCAGGAGCGTGGAGGCCCAAGTGGTGCGCTCGATGCTTTGCGTTCCCATGAAGAGCCGCGACGAGACCGTTGGGGCCGTCTATGTGGATTCCGGCAAGAAGGATGCGCTCGGCCCCAAGCATCTCCTCCTCCTCAGCGCCGTAGCAAACCAGGCCGCCGTGGCTATCGAGAACGCTAAACTGGTCGACCAGCTCCGCCTGGAAAACCGGTCTCTCCGGCGGAGGCTCACGCAGAGCCACCTGGTCATCGGTGGAAGCGAGCGCATGAAGGAAATCTATGATCTGGTGCGGCGAGTGGCCCCGACGGAGGCGACGGTACTCCTGCGCGGGGAGAGCGGGACCGGCAAGGAAGTGATCGCCCGGGCTATTCACCAGCAGAGCCGCCGCCGAGACCAGCCGCTGGTATCGGTCAACTGCGCCGCCCTGGCCCCGACGCTTCTCGAAGCCGAAATTTTCGGGTACGAGCGCGGAGCGTTCACGGGTGCGACGGAACGCAGGCCCGGCCGCTTCGAGCTGGCCCATGGCGGCTCTCTCTTCCTCGATGAGATCGGCGAGATACCACCGGAGATTCAGGCCAAGCTTCTCCGGGTCCTCCAGGAGCGTGAGTTCGAACGGGTCGGCGGCACGGAGACCGTACGGGTGAACGTTCGCATCATCACTTCGACGAATCGGGACCTCGAAGCGGCTCTCGAGGAGGGGTCGTTCCGCGAGGACCTTTACTATCGGCTGAAGGTGATCGAACTTCATCTTCCGCCGTTGCGGGAGCGCAAGGAGGACATTCCTGCGCTGACCGAGCAGTTTCTGAAGGTGTTTGCCCAGGAGAAAGGGGTCCGAACTCCGCGTATTTCCTCCGATGCGCTGGCCTGCCTGGTGAATTATGACTGGCCTGGCAACGTGCGCGAGCTCAAGAACTTGATCGAGCGTGCCATTGTCCTCGGCGTTGGGGACGAGTTGCAGGCGTCCCACCTTCCCTGGGAGGTCCGTGAGGCGAGCGAGTCCGCCCCGCCGCCGGCCACCGAGTCCACCTCGGCCTCAGGTGGCGGTGAATCGCTCTCTCTCGCCAGTAGCGAGAAAAGACATATTGAGAAGGTCTTGCAGGTCTGCCAGTGGAACAAAAGCAAGGCCTCTGAAGTCCTGCAAATTTCCCGGCCACGGCTCGACCGAAAAATCAAGGAATACAACATCCAAAAGACCTGAACGCAAGCCTGATGCAACCTCTTTTGAATTAAGAGGTTGTTGAGCAATCGGGTACGGAAGTGCGCCCGACGTCCTTTCTGGAGAACTCGACGTTCGCTGGCTCAAAATCGATGCGCCGCTGGCTCTCCGCCCTTCAATTCGCGGAATAATTGAGAAGGAACCGGCGTCCCAATAGCATCAATGAGGTGATTGCCACCTGTGCTCGAAGCAGGACCTGACGAACACACACTCATCGAGAGGGTCCAGCATGGCGATGCAGAGGCCTTTGAGATACTCGTCCAGACTTATGAGCCACGACTCCTCGCCTTCCTCGCGAAGACCACCGGAAGCCCCGACATGGCCGAGGAAGTAGCTCAGGAAACATTGGTCAAACTCTTCTTCAAGGCACACACGTTCCGTTTCCGCTGCTCGCTTTTCACGTGGATTTGCGAGATCGCCCTGCATACCTTTTTCGACCTCCGCAAACAGCGGCGGCGCTGGCTGAAGAAACACCAGGTGGCCGATCTCGGCGAGCCCTGCAGAGCGCCGGATCACAGCCCGGGACCCGCTGAAAAGGCCGAGCGCTTCGAGGTGGACGAAATCGTGAGGTCCGCCATCGCACAACTCTCCCCCGACCACCAGATGGTTATCCTGCTGCGGGAAATCCAGGGTGCTTCCTATGACGAAATCGCCACCGTGATGAATTGCTCGGTCGGAACGATTGAGTCCCGGTTGTTTCGCGCCCGGCAGAAATTGCGAACGATCCTGACACCGCTCCTCGAATCTCATGAACTGTAAGACGTGCCAGCCCCTTCTTTCACGATCGCTGGACGGCCTCCTGGTCGAGGCGGAGCAGTCCGATCTCGAGAATCACCTCGAAGCCTGCCCAGCGTGCCGGAAGGAGTGGGAAACGCAGAAGAAAATCCAGCACCTCCTGCACTCGCTCCGGGACCCGATGACGGCTCGTTCCGTCCTCCCAGCGGTCCGCCTCCGCCTCGGTGACGAAGAGGCCCGTCGCCTCTGGTACGACGACCTCGAGCGGCTGGCCCGACGTTTCGTGCCTGTGGCCGCCGTCCTCTTCCTCGCCCTCTCAGCATTCGCCCTGTTCAGCACCTGGAATCGCCTGTCGCGGGCTCCGGAGATCGAATGGCTCGTCGCCCAAAACGGACTGGAAGCCGTCGAGCCCTATAGCGACCTTTCCGAGATCGTGCCGGAAGAACCCGATGGCGTCCCGGACTCCTCCATCCCCATACATTAACCGGAGGAAGGCCATGAAAAACTTGAGCGTCAGACGGTGGCTTGCGGGGCTTCTCTTTCTCAATCTCCTTCTGGGGATGGCTATCGGCATCCTGGTGGACCAGTATTGGCTTTCCCCGGCAGAAGCCCGGCCCGGCGCCGAGCATCCACGCCGTTACGGGCCCGGGGGGCCGTGGAAACAGCCGTCCAAGGAGCAGTTTCTGAAACGGCTCGACAACGAGCTCCATCTCCGCGACGACCAGGAAGAGGTCTTGAGTCGGCTCTTCGATGAGCAGCGCGACCGCGAGCGCCAGTTTTTCCAGGGTCAGAAGGGCCAGTTCCGGGAACTGCGCAACGACTTCATGCGGGAGATGGAGAAGGTGCTCGACGAGGAGCAGAGGTCCAGATTCCAGGCTCTCATGAAGGAAATGGAGCAGAAATTCCGGAAACGGACGATGCCCGCGCCATCGCGGTCATCGTCCGAAACTTCTTCGGATTCCGTTCAAGAAAGGAGGCCGTTATGATAGCTCGATGGGGAATCGCCGTGGCTGCGTTGGGGTTGTGGGCCGGGGGCCGCGTGAGGGCTGAAGCCGAGGGAGAAGCCAAGCCCGCGGGCGAGGCCCGCCCGGCTGAGGCGAGGGCCGAACGGGAGCTTCCGAAAGAATTCCTCGAGGAACTCAAGCAGAAGGGGTACACGCGTGATAGCCTGAGGGAACTGGCCCGGAAGAGACGGCAGGGCGAAGCCATGACCCCTGAAGAGGAAGAGATAGCCAAGAAGGCGGAAGAGTTTCTGGGCAATTTGCGCGGGCAGGGAGGCCGTGGCGGGATGGGTGGCATGGGCGGCATGGGCGGCATGGGCCGAGCGTGGGGTGGACGCGCGGCCAGTCCGTTCGTCCATGTGAAAATGAACCCTTTGGACGCCACCTATCAGTCCATGGCCGAGGTCTATTACGCGGCAAAAAAGTACACAGAGGCGGTCAATGCCCTGAAAAGCATCACCGAGAACAGCCCGGACGAGGAGGCGAAGAGCGCGGCGCACTTCAATTCGGCGGTCATCTACCGCCGGGGTCTCGGTTACTACACGCACGCGGCCCCGGAGTACCTGAAGGTAAAGGGTGTCCTGAAAAATCGTGCTCTCCGTGAAATGGTGGAGATGTACCAGGACGCCAATGACCCTGACCTCGCCATCAATACGCTGACGGAGCTTTCGAAGGCTGCGCAGGACGAGGGTGAAAAGGTGGCCATCTTGCAGGCGCTCGCCCAGGCCTACCAGCGTTTCGAGCGATACGACGAGGCCGCGGAGACCCTCAAGCAAATCCCGGCGCTGCTGACATACGAGAAGGCCGTGCAGATGAAGGACCATTTCACTCTGGGTGACTCCGCCGAGGTCTTGCAGGGCACTTCGCCCATGTTGGGCGGCATGATGATGGGGGGAGGCGGAATGGGCATGTGGGGACGTGGAGGATTCCAGGGGCCGGGCGGCCCCCGAGATGGCCGCGAAGGACGCGAGCAGCGCAAAGGCAAGAAGGACAGGCCGCAAGGCGACGATCAACCCGGTGACGTGGAAGCGGGGCCCCCTCCGGCCCAGACTCCGCCTGCTCCTCCAGGAGAGGGCGCTCCCCCTGCCGGCGACCGCCAGTTCTGATACTTGTCTCTTTTGTCCCGATTTTCAACCCTGCAGACGCTTTAGGCGGGCGAAGCCCGCAACCGAGCAGGGCTGGAAAAGGTGTCAGGGTTCAGGGTTCAGGAATCAAATGACACCTGAAAGCTTTCAACTTCTCCGCCGGGTGACCGCGCTAGCGGGCGCGGAGAAGTTACACCCTTAGACTCTAGTGCACGCGCTTGGGGAAGTGCTTCCGCACCTTCGTGCGCGTGTGCCAGCTTTTTCGAATCAAGAGATTCGTTCCCGTGACCGCCGCGGCCGCCATTTCCTTTCGCCAGTTTCTGGAGACCGACATCCCCTTCGGCATGCGGCTCAAGAGCATCGCCGGATGGAATCAGTTGCCAGAGGATTGGAAACGTTTTCTGGCCCACGACCCGGACGGTTGCTTCCTTGGAGTGGAGCGCAGCGGCGAGCCGGTGGGCACAGTGACCACAACGACTTACGGGAAGCGATTCGGCTGGATTGGGATGGTTCTCGTGCATCCGGAGCACCGGCGCAAGGGGATCGGGACGTGCTTGTTGAACCACGCCATGACCCACCTGGAAGGCCTGCAAGTCGCCTGCATCCGGCTCGACGCGACGCCCCTGGGAAAGAAGCTCTATGATACCCTGGGCTTTCAGGACGAGTACGAGCTGGAGCGCCGGGAAGGCATCGGCCGGTCGTGCACCTTCGAGGGCGTCGAGCCGATGCGCCCTGATGACCTGGCGCGCGTGTGCGCCTACGACGCGCCGCGGTTTGGCGCGGAACGCGCGCGGATGCTCGAGTTTCTTTACCAGCAGTCGGCCGGCACGGCCAAGATTCTCCGGGACGAGACGCGAGCGTTACGGGGCTACCTGATGGCCCGGCCCGGCGATCATGCTTGGCAGATCGGGCCGTGGATGGCGGAGGACGCTGAAGCGGCCGATCAGCTCCTCCGGTCCGGCCTGGCCGCCCTCGCGGGCAAACCCGTCTTTCTGGATGTCTTGCGCCAGTTGACTCCTGCAGCGGAAATGCTCGAAGCCTTCAGCTTCCGGGTCCAACGCCCGTTCATCCGCATGTACCGCGGTCGCCACGACTTTACGGGCGAGCCTGAAAAGACCTTTGCGATCGCGGGCGTGGAGACCGGTTAGCGAAGCGCTGCACTTGAGGCGGGCGAAGCCCCCAACCCAACAAGGGTGCAAAAAGGTGTCCGGGTTCAGAGTTCAGGAAGCAACTGACACCCGACCCGCCTCCCACGGGAACAAGTCTGGCGGGACACCCTTCAACTTCTCCGCCGGGTGCCCACGTAGCGGGCGCGGGGCGCGGAGAAGTGACACCCTAAGACCCTACCGACCCGTGCGGCTCGTGGGACCCGTATCGGAATCCGAGAGGATGCCGCAGCAAACCGGTTCGCAAAGAGTGCGGCACTCTTTGCGAACCGGTTTGCCAGGGGAAGTCGCCGATATAAAGTGTAAAGTATCGCGGGTGCGCCGTGCGCATGCGCCGCCGCCGAGTGGCGGCATGGCCCGTCGATGCAGCTCAAGAGGTCTGCGTGGATCGTTTTCAGATTTGCCGCATTGTGGACGCGAACCTGAACCGCGCGGGGGAGGCGCTTCGAGAGATCGAGGATGCGGCTCGTTTCGGTCTGAATGCCGCGTCGCTGGCTCGGAGGGCGAAGGAGTTGAGACATCGGCTGGACTCGACTCCGGCGATGCTCGGTCTCACGCTCGAGGTCCTCGCCGCGTCTCGGGACGCCCAAGGTGACGTGGGCCGGCCCGAGGCGAACTCGGTGGTTACGCCACGGCATGGCGTCAGAGACGTGGTGGCTGCGGCATTCAAGCGGCTTCAGCAGGCCCTGCGCTGCCTCGAGGAATACTCGAAGGTGCTTCGACCGGGGACGGACCCGGGGTTCGAGGCGATGCGCTACGCCAGCTACTCCCTTGAGAAGGACCTCTTGCGTCGTCTCATGCCGCGTCCGGCCATCGAATCCGCCCGGCTTTACTTGCTCCTGATCCCCGGGGTGCTTTCTGGTAGCGACGCGGACACCGCGCTGAGACTGGCCCTGGAAGGCGGCGTGGACCTGGTTCAAATCCGGGACAAGGGGCGCAGCGACCAGGAGCTTCTCCGACTGGCGGGCGGATGGCGTGCCCGCTGCGCCGACGCCGGGATTCCGTGTCTGATCAACGATCGCGTCGACGTGGCATGCGCCCTGGGGGCGGACGGGGTGCATCTCGGGGCAGAAGACTTGCCGCTCGAGCAGGCGAGGGCTATCGTAGGGTCTGAAAAGATTCTCGGGTCCACCGCGCACTCGCTGGAGGAAGCGCTCGCGGGTCAGCACGGCGGGGCCGACTATCTGGGCTTCGGAACGATGTTTCCGACCGGGACCAAACCAGGTCTGGAGGTCCGCGGCTTGGAGGAGATCGAGAAGCTTTCCGGCCGAGTGAATCTTCCGGTCTTTGCCATCGGGGGCATCACGCTGGAGAATCTGCCACAGCTTCTGGAACGAGGCGTGCGCCGCGTGGCGGTCTCGGCGGGCATCCTGCGGGCCGAGGACATCCGGCGTGCGGCCGAGGACTTCAAGAAGAAACTTCTGGGGTATCCCCTATGACGACGCCGGTGAAGAGGCGGATCGTGATCCTCGCAGAGGGCAAGCTGGACGTCTTTTCAGCGAAGACCGCGGCAGGTGTCATCCGTTACCGAGGGGACGAGGTCGTTGGACTCCTGGATCGCACGCATGCGGGTCAGCCCTTGGAGGGTTTTCTAGGCGTTGGCCGCGGCATTCCGATCGTCTCGGAGCTGCGGGAATTGGACGCGGTGAAGCCGGACATGCTGCTGATCGGGATTGCGCCTTCCGGGGGTCAATTGCCTCCAAGCTGGCGTCGTCTCATCGTGCAGGCCATCGAACGGGGCATGGAGATCGTCAGTGGGCTGCATGCGATGCTCGGCGACGACCCGGAATTCGCCGAGCTGGCTCGGAAGCACGGCGTGCGCATCTGGGACGTGCGCCGGCCGCCGGAGGACATCCCGATCGGGCTTGGGCGGGCGAGGAATATGGCAGCGCGGACGGTCCTGACGGTGGGCTCCGACTGCAACATCGGGAAGAAGATTGGGGCGATCGAGATGACGGAGGAGTGCCGACGGAGGGGCCGGGATGCCGTTTTCGTGCCGACGGGCCAGACGGGCGTGATGATCACGGGCCGCGGCCTGGCTATCGACCGAGTGATCTCCGACTTTGTGGCGGGGGCTGCGGAGAGCCTCGTTCTTGCCGAGCAGGGCCACGACTGGATTTTCGTCGAAGGGCAGGGTGGTATCTTTCATCCTTCTTTTTCCGGCGTCACGCTGGCTCTGATGCACGGGTCTTGCCCGAAGGCGATGGTCCTGTGCCACCAGCCGACGCGGCGCTTCCTGCGCCACACGCAGATTCCCATCCCGCCGCTGCGGGAGATCGTGGCCATCCACGAGGCGCTGATGAGGCCTATCCAGGTCTCCCGCGTCGTCGGCGTCGCCCTCAACTGCTGCGATCTGACCGATGAACAGGCCGGGGCGGAGGTCAAGCGAGTCGAGCAGGGGCTTCAGCTTCCCGTGACGGACGTTATCCGTTTCGGCGCGGCCCCGCTGGTGGACGCTCTGGAGCGGTATTTCGAGACGCCTTCGGACCCAGCGAGCGGATTCGCGCCGTCCCTGTCCCTGAGGGGGCCCGAGCGGCCGCCATGACCATCACTGCATCGCTCCTGTCCCTCCCGCTTCGGGATACCTTCCGAATCGCTCGTGAATCGAGCGATGTACGGCAGAACGCCCTGGTCCGTCTCGAAACGGCGGACGGTCTGGCCGGACTGGGCGAGGCCGCGCCGAGCCTCTATTATGGGCAAAGTGCGAAGACGGTGATGGCGGCGATGGCGTCGCCGATTTTCGCCAGCCTGGATGACCCGTTCCTTCTCGAGGAGCTGTTGAGCCGGGCGGCGGCCGCACTGCCGGGCCAGCGTTCGGCGCTCTCGGCACTGGACATGGCACTGCATGACTGGATGGGGCAGCGATTGGGCGTGCCCCTCTACCGGCTTCTCGGGCTGAATCCGAATTGCACTCGGGCGACCTCTTACACGATCGGCCTGGCGTCGCTGAACGAGATTCGCCGGAAGGCGGAGGAGGCGGCGGGATTCCCCATCCTCAAAGTCAAGCTGGGGACGGACCATGACCGGGCCATCCTGGCGACCATACGGCGTGTGACGTCCGTGCCGGTTCGGGTGGATGCCAATGCGGCCTGGTCTTTCGAGGATGCCCGGATGAATCTGCGCTGGCTTCAGGACGAGGGTGTGGAGCTGGTGGAGCAGCCGCTTCCGCCGGGGGACCTGGACGGTCTCCGCCGCCTCACGGAGATGAGCGCATTACCTATTATTGCGGACGAGAGTGCGCAAACGCCGGAGGACGTGGTGCGCCTGAGGGGCTGCGTGCACGGCGTGAACATCAAGCTGGCGAAGAGCGGCGGCCTGCGTGAGGCCTTGAAGATGATCCACGTCGCGCGGGCGCAGAGCATGAAGGTGATGATCGGCTGCATGATCGAGTCCAGCCTGGGCATCGCCGCGGCGGCGCACCTCTCGCCTCTGGCCGATTATGCGGACCTGGACGGCAATCTGCTCCTGGCGGAGGATCCGTTTACCGGACTGAAGCTCAGCGGCGGCCGGTGGGTTCTGCCCGATCGGCCTGGCATCGGCGTCGTCGCTCGCTGCGGCCACGACTCTTCAGGGGGAAGCCGATGAGTTGGAAATCGGAGCACAAGACCGAGGACTCACTCCCACCCTTTGTAGGTCTACAGGTCGTCGGGGGCTGCGCGATTCTTCTCATCCTGGCGACAGCCTTGATCATCGGCCTGGTAGCCTCCTGGCGGGAGGCGGCCAAGCTGTGGCACAATCCCGATCTCGTCGCTGCCAGCGAGGTAGCCCTGGGCGGGGCCGAGGTCGATCGCTCCGTGCTTCAATCCGAGGGCTTCGAATCCTCTGAAAACGGACTCTACCTCGCGCCGGGTCAGGCGGGCATCCTGATCTATCAGCTCCATGTGGCGAAGCCGGGACCGTTGGCGGTCGAGCCGGTCTTCTACAACATCATCGGGTCGAAGCGCTTCCGTAACCGCATCTCCTATTCGCTCGACGGGGGTGTCTCGTTCGTGACCGTCGGCGAAAACCGGTCTTACCTGCGGGGACAAGCGGTGACGATTCCCATCGGAGCCTCTCAGTTGCTGTTGCGCTTTGACGCGGCGAACACAACGGATGAGCGTGCCCTGGTTCTTCAGGGATTTCGCTATCGTGCGGCCATCGAGCTGGACCCTGTTCCGCACCTGTCGCCTCTGCTCTATGGAATGGCTCTGGTCATGGCGGTCCTCTGTCTTGTGGATCTAGCCGAAGTGTGGCACTGCCTCATGATTCTGACTTGCCCCTGGCTGGTGCTGCTCGGCGTTTACTTCCCTGGCGGTTCGGCCGTTCTCACCCTCATCCTCATGGCTCTATCCATTTCGCGCCAGCTCTATCGTCAAGTGTGGATGGGCTGGTTGTGGGAACGCGCCGCCATACTGCTCATCCTGGGTTGGGGACTGGCTTTACGTGAGGCCAAGCTTGAGGAATATGCTTATGCGCCGCTCGCCGGCGACGCGGGCGGCTACCGGCAGATTGCTCAGGAGATGAGCCTTTTCTCCTGGACGGACGGCTTCTATGCGCCGAGATGGCGCGAACCGCTGTATCCCCTCGTGGCCAAGATGTTCTTCATGGCGACCGGCAAGACGGAATTACACCTCCGGCTGCTGAGCGTCTACGCCGGCGTTGCCGCCCTCCTGCTCGCCTGGCGGGTCGGGCGCAAGCTCTTCCATCCTGTAGCGGGACTTCTGGCCGCCCTGCTCATGGCCACGGATCGGTACCTTATCCTGAGGTCCATGTACGGCTACAGGCTGGAGGTGGAGACCTTTCTGCTCCTTCTTTTCATGCTATTCTTTTACAGTGACCGGCGTCCATTGTCCTGGATTCAGTCGGTCGCGGCGGGACTGACTGCGGGCCTGCTCGCCCTGGCGAACCTCTCGTTCATTCCCATGGCCGTCCTGCTTCTGGCAGTGTTCTCTGCGGTGCACAGGTCGAGATGGAAGCGCGTAGGATGGCTCGCCTCGGTGGTGGCGGTGCTGCTGCTGACGCCGTTGCTCGTTCGTCAAGCATCAAAATTTGGCGATCCCCTGCACCCGCTTACGCTCCACGCGAAGTGGTATCGCAATCTGGAGGCACAAAAGAACGTGGGCCGGCCCGGCTATCCTCCCGCCGAGCAAATCGGTGAATATACGGGTTACGGGGGCCCCGACGTGACGCTCCTGGGTTACCTCTGGGGTCAGCATACGGGCCGGCAGCTCTGGGACGGCGCGGCGGAGGGCTACAAACGTTACCTCTCCGGTGAACCCTTCTTCAGGGACCCCGTTCTAAGGATTCTCTTCGGCCTCGGCATTGCCCTCACCCTCATATTGCCGAACCGCCGGATGGCGGGGCTGCTGATCCTGCTCGCCAACATGCCGCCCGTGCTCTTTCTTTACGGCACGGGCCTGCTGACGGAGGAACGCGTGCTCCTTCATGCCTACCCGTTTGCGGCCATCTGCGTGAGCGTGCCCTTCTTGACGCTGCTCCGGAGGGGTGAGGGACCGCGGGACGAAGGGGGCACCGACGAGAAAGTCGTGGTGATCGATGAATAAAGGGCTGCACGGCGCTGGCGCATCGGCGTCGCCCCTTAACCATAGTCCACTCGGACAAGGTAAAGGCCGCATGCGGGTGCGGTCGGGCCGCCCCGGCGGCGGTCCCGAGCTTGGAGCGTGTCGGGCACCTCTTCGACGCTTCGGTGTCCCCGGCCAACCTCGATCAGTGTGCCTGCAATGGCCCGCACCATGTTGTAGAGAAAGCCGTTAGCCTCGATCTCCAAACGGATCAGATGTCCCTCGCGGTCGAGGTCGAGCCGTTTGACGGTCCGAATCGTGTCCTTTTCTGCGGATGCGCTGGCGAAGGATTTGAAGTCGTGCGTGCCGACGAAGAAGCTTGCAGCGTCCCGCATCTTTCCAAGGTCGAGAGGATACCGTACCCAGGCCCAGCGGTGCTGGTGGAGCGCCGGGCGAACCTTCGAGTTCCAGATGAGGTAGCGATAGGACTTGGAGCGGACGTGAAACTGAGCGTGGAATTCGAGCGGGACGTCCTCCGCCTGCAGGACGGCGATATCCGGAGGCAGCCGGCTGTTCAAGGCGAAGACGAGCTGCCAGGCAGGGATGCGGGTACGGGTGTGGAAGTGGGCGACTTGTCCCTCGGCGTGCACGCCCGCGTCGGTGCGGCCGGACCCGACGAGAGTGACGTTTTCGCCCGTGACGGCGTGGAGGGCTTGGGCCAGGAGGCCCTGGATGGTCCGGCATCCGGGTTGAACCTGCCAGCCGGAGTAGGCGGTGCCGTCGTACTCGATCAGAATCCGGATATTTCGGAGCATCGGCTCGTCAGGCGGCCATGTCGGTACAGACTCTTCTCGCCTTTCCGGCCTGGCCGATTCACTCGGTGAGGACATGCCCATGAAACTCTGGTTCCTATTCGTGATCGGCGCATTCCTGTGCTGGGGCGCGTATGGTCCCACACTTCATGCGGGACAGCAAGCGCTGGGACAGGCGCCTTCGTCCGCCCTGCGTGCGTTTTTCTGGGTGGGCGTGGCCTATTTTCTCCTGGCGGTGCTGGGGCCGATCGGGCTCATCGCCGCCCGTGGCGACTCGGTGATGGGCCTTTCGCCGTCAGCATCCGGGCCGGGCGAGCCGCGGGGTGAACAGACCGTCGAGTCCGGGCGTGCGGGAATCCCGGCTCGGCCATCGGGCATCGGGCTGGCCCTGCTGGCAGGGTCGTTCGGCGCCCTCGGTGCGCTCTGCATCATCTTGTCTTTCATGCATGGAGGCATCCCGCGCTACGTCATGCCGCTGGTCTTTGCCGGGGCGCCCATCGTCAATGTTCTGATCACGATGGCTCTGCACCCGCCGAAGGCGTCGCCGAGCCCGATGCTCTGCCTCGGTTTCGTACTGGCAGCGGCCGGCGCGGCTTTGGTGTTATATTTTAAACCTCAGTAAGCCTGCCCTGATCTATGGTGCTACTGTTCCAAGGCGGACCAGGAGTCTCCAAGGGTCAAAACCGTAACAAATGAGACAAGTTTTCTCACTTGCGAGGGAAGGGCTGTATCCCCTTAGAAACCATGGCTTTGCGAAGCAAAGCCTTTTAGCGAAGCGCTTGCCGTATCCTATTTCGGTCTTCGTCGCTCGAGCCACACTGGTCGGTTTGAGGCAACGCTTCGCTAACAACAGACCGCGGGAGCTGCGACGATGAAGCTGGAACTGACGGCCAACGAGGCAATGAAACGCATCGATCTCATTCTTTCGCATGCGTGGATGGTCCGGGCGTTCCTGAAGCATGCGCCGGAGATCGAGAGGGATGCGGATCTGATGACGATTCCGCGGGCGATTTTCGATTATGCCCGCGCACTCGAGGCGGCCCGGACCCAATCGGATACGGGCCGCTATCTGCGGTTGGCCCGGAATAAGCTTCATCGACTGAAGGCGGCTGCGGAGCGCCTCGAGGAAGAGCTGGGGAAGATTTCGGACCATACCAATTTCAAGCAGGCGGCGGCGTCCCTGAGCGGTTGCGTTCGCCAGATCGAAGAGGTTCTGGCGTCCCTTCCAAGGGCCGACTCGGGACCCGAACTGGGCAGCGAGTCCGTGGCAGCGCCTTCGCCGGCATCCCGAGTGGAATCTGAAGACGAGCCGGAGGAGACGGGCCTTTAGCGAAGCGCACGCCTGGATCGGAACTCAGATGACGGCAATCTGCATGCCGCTGTCCGATACGCGTTTCCTGTATTTATTAGTTACTTATGAATCAAGAGTTCAGAGTAATGACCTGGCGAGCAAGACTGCAATTCCTTTGTTTAGCAATATTTATGTGAAAAGTCAGTCAAGTCGTGGATTTAGCCTCCCCTGGGGACAAGTTCAGCCTATCTGGAACCCGTCATCCGTGAGGCTCAGAATGCCCTCGAAAAGCTCAAAACCCAGAAAGTCGTAACACCCTAGTTCGCTGAGACTTAGGGAATTGTTTATTAGGAGGAGCTTGTCTAGAATTCGCCTAAGGAGGCGTGGATGCGCTTCCTTAGGCGAATTCTAGCATGGGGAATTATCGGAGGGCTATCATGGACTTGGGGTTGAAAGACAAGGTGGCGTGGGTGTCGGCAGCGAGCCAGGGCCTGGGCAAGGCCTGCGCCCTGGCGCTCGCCCTGGAGGGCTGCAAGGTGGTCATGGCTGCCCGAAAAGAGGATGTCCTTCGGGCGGCCGCTGAGGAGGTGCGAGGCCGCAGCGGATCGGACGTCCTGGCGATACCCTGCGATCTGGTCCGAGGAGAGGAAATCGACCGGCTGGCCCGTCTTGCGCTGGAGCGATTCGGCACGGTGCACGCCGTCGTGACGAACGTGGGGCATCCTCGAATGGGGAGTTTTGAGGAGCTTTCGGACGACGACTGGCGGACCGGCTTCGAGTCGGTGCTCATGCCGGCGGTGAGGTTGTGCCGGCTGGCGCTCCCGTCGATGCAGCGGCAGCGATGGGGCCGGATCGTGCATGTGACGAGCGTTGCCGTGAAGGAGCCGGGGTCTCCCTATCTGGTCTCGAGCGTGTTTCGCGCGGGCGTGGCCGCGCTCGCCAAGTCCATGTCCCGCGAGTTTGGGCCCAGCGGCATCCTGGTCAATACGGTCTGCCCGGGCCCGTTTCGGACGCCGCTGGGGGCGGAATTGGCCCGGCGCTCGGCTCAACAGAGCGGGCGCAGCCTGGAGGAGGTGGAGGCGGAGACGGCCCGGGCGACCGCTCTGGGCAGGATTGGGGAAGCTGCGGAGCTGGCCGCAGCGGTGGCTTTCCTCTGCTCCGAGAAGGCGAGCGACGTGACCGGCCAAGCGATTGCAGTGGACGGCGGCATGGTCAGATCACTTTACTAACAGACGACTTCGCAAGTGCGCCCGCACTTCCATCCGCGTGCTTCAGCCCATGTTTGGACCTTTACGACGCAAGTCTTTGCTAGACAAAGGGTGGTTTTTGAATTTGGCATGACATCGACTTCATGAGTCGTTTTCATGCGTTGAAGAGTTCGTGAGTGAGAGGGGGGTGTTAGGCTCTGAATACCCAAGGCATTGAACGTGAAGTGCTGAAACATCAGCGATGATGAAATCGGGCGGGGCCATCTCGCCGAGCTTATTGAGAAACTACGCGCTTTTGTGTTAACTTGCTATTTCAAAATGGTTTACATTAACTTTTCAGACCCTTGCTTCCTTGGAATTTCCTTCTTACAATCCATGGTTCTGGCGGAGGGTTGAGCCGAAAAGGGACCCGTTCCCCATGCGTCGTGCCGCTCCCTGATGCGGCGGCGGACGTGCACCGCTTCGTCACGTTTACCCCTGATTAAGGAGACCTCATGATTCGACTGGGCATCGTTGATTTTGATACGTCCCACAGCGTGGAATTCACCAAACGAATCAACCATCTCGGCATCGGCGAAGACCAGTGGGTGTCGGGCGCAAAGGTCGTGCTCGGCTTCCCGGGCACGTCCGCGATAACAGACCAGGCCCGGATCGACGCGTATGCGAAGACCATGTCCGAGGAGCTGGGTGTGACTCTGGTCCAGGACCCGGCGGAAATGATCGGCAAGATCGACGCGGTGCTGATCGAGGCAGTAGACGGAAGCGTGCATCTGGAACGGGCCACACCATTCCTTCGAGCGGGGATTCCGATGTTCGTGGACAAGCCCTTCACCTGCTCGATGGCCCATGCACGGAAACTGGTCAAGCTGGCGGAGAAGAAGAAGTTGCCCCTCTTTTCCTCTTCGTCCCTGCGCTATGGGACCGAGCTGGTCGAGATTCTCCGCCGGCCTGAGGAAACGGGCCGCGTCGTCGGCGCGGATGCTTACAGCCCTGCGTCCCTGCACCCGCACAATCCAGGGTTCTTCCACTACGGCATCCACGGCGTGGAGACGCTTTATACCCTGATGGGACGCGGGTGCGAGTCGCTGACGTGCACCTCGACGGACGGCACGGACGTGGTGACGGGCCTATGGGGGGACGGCCGGATCGGCACGATGCGCGGGACGCGTGCCGGTGGGCATCTCTACGGCTTCGTGCTGTTCGGCGAGAAGAAGGTGGTGCAGTCGTCGATTGACGCCCGGTTCATCTACCGAGAGTTGTTGAAGCAAGTGATTCAGATGTTCGAAACGAAGCAGAGTCCGCTGGACCCGGCGGAGACCCTGGAGATCGTGGCGTTCATCGAAGCCGCCATGAAGTCGGCCGCGGGCAGTGGCCGGAGGGTGGCGCTGCGGGCTTGACAGCTTCGGAATTTCAGTTCACCACGATTCAGCGCGCGTGGGATGAAGCCAGAGGAGTGGAGGTGTGGTTAGCGCTGGCCATCCTTCTTGCCCTTTGGCGTTGTTCCTGCTTGCCCGGAACGTTTCTGCGTTCCGCGCAAAGTTGGGGCTTTCGACGGTCGGGCGCTGCCATAATTCCGCATGAAGATCGCTGAGTCGCGCTGAGCCGGAAGCTCTCCGGCTGGTGGGGTGGTAGACGTCAGACTTTGCCACTTGAGGAGCTTGTCTTCGGCGGTAGAGTGTTGGTCGACTCGCTCTCGCAGGCGGAAAACCTCCCGGATGCCGCTGCGGTAGTGGTGAACTGCACGAGTCGCCGAGTTTCGGGACGCGGGAGGGAGGTCGATACGGGCATCGGGAGATTGCGTGTGAAAACCTGGAACGGCTTCGGGCGGCACCGGGACGGTGGCGTCCCTATCGTGAAGAAATCGTGCTGAGGGGTCTGCCGCCGGCCATGCGGTGGCAGAGATGTCCCTCGGGGTAGCCGGGTACCCGAGGTGACGCGAAGGGCGCTCCTGATGCTGAAGGAGGCGCACCCGGAATACGGATGCGCGCGGCTGAGCGTCCTGTTTATCACCGCCAGTGGGGCCAGCCACAC
>JACPCR010000072.1 GCA_016179685.1 Planctomycetota bacterium
GAGGAAGGACAGAGGGAAGCTTTAACAAGGCACATTCTGAAAACTCTCCGGCGGCGTTTTTCCGTTGTTCCGCTGGAAATCGAAAAGATTCTTACATCAGAGGACTCCGAATCGCGGCTTGAGGCACTTGTCGATCTGGCTTATACGTCGAACAGTCTCGACGATTTTCGCAGTGGACTGAGCGGGTGACTCTGGACTTGATGGCACGACCAACGGAAATTCAAGCGGTGAGGCGCATGCACGCCTATTTCTCAAGCGCCTCGACAGAGACGACGAGCCCACCATGCAAGGAAAAAGCGGAATCCGGACGCG
Organism: Planctomycetota bacterium; assembly: GCA_016179685.1. GTDB lineage: Bacteria > Planctomycetota > PUPC01 > JACPCR01 > JACPCR01 > JACPCR01. Next base: position 313 of record JACPCR010000072.1, read on the forward strand.
TGCCGTTCATGCGGGCGAATCGCCGGACCCGGCCACCGGGGCGCTCGCCACGCCGATCTATCAGACCGCCACTTTCGCTTATCCTTCGGTGGAGCAGGCCGCCGCGCGCTTCGCGCATCGTGAGCCCGGCTACGTCTACACGCGCTACGGCAACCCGACGAACGCCGCCTTCGAGGCCAAGCTCGCCGAACTGGAGGGCGCCGAGGCCGCTCTCGCCGTCGCCTCCGGCATGGCCGCCGTCACCACGGCCATTCTCGCCTCCGTCAAGGCCGGCGACCACGTCGTCGCCGGACGCTCTCTCTATTCGAGCACGCAGACCTTCCTGTCTGGGCGGGCGAGGGACTTCGGCATCGAGGTGACTTTTGTCGATCCTTCGGACCCGCAGAATTTCAAGGACGCCGTCCGGCCCCATACACGTCTCTTCTACATCGAGACGCCCGGCAACCCCACCCTCCAGATCACCCCTCTGGCCGCCGTGTCCGACATCGCTCGCGAGGCAGGCATCCGCACTCTGGCCGACAACACGTTCGCCACGCCGATCAACCAGCGGCCGCGCGCCTTCGGCATCGACGCGGTCATTCACAGCGCCACGAAGTACCTGGGGGGACACGGCGACCTCCTTGGCGGGGTGATCGCGGGCAGCCGCGAGTTCATCGACCGCGTCTGGCCCGTTCACATCGAATTGGGCGCCGTGCTCAGCCCCTTTCACGCCTTTCTGATCACCCGCGGCATGCAGACCCTGCCGCTCCGCATCGCCGCCCATAATCAGAACGCCCTGGCGATCGCCCGTTTCCTCGAAAATCACCCGCTGGTGGCGCGGGTCACCTACCCCGGCCTTCCTTCCCATCCCCAGCACGCCACCGCCATCCGGCAGATGACCGGTTTCGGAGGCGTCATCTGCTTCGAGGTCGCCGACGCCGAGAAGGGACGCCGCGTGATGAACGCCGTGCGTCTCTGCACCCTCACGGTCAGCCTGGGCGACACGAAGACCCTCATCTGCCACCCAGCGTCCATGACGCACGCCCACGTCGCGTCCGACTTGCGCCTGACCGCTGGAATCTCCGACGGCCTGATCCGGCTCTCCGTGGGTATCGAGGACCCCGAGGACCTGATGGAGGACCTCGACCAGGCGCTTCGGGACTGAGGAGGGGCCAGGAGGCCAGGGGACCAGGGAATAGGGGGCCAGGGGACCAGGGGGCCAGGGAATAGGGGACCAGGGGGCCAGGGAATAGGGGGCCAGTGGAACAGGGGAACAGGGGAGCAGGGAGCAGGGAGCAGGGGAACAGGGAGTGTGGACTGAAGAAGCAAGAAGCGAGTGGCGGGAAGCAGGGGCCCGTTCACGGACCGGCCAGCCTCTGGAAATTTGGAAACCACTGTTCGATGAAAAATTGCAGGCGCTCGATCAGCAGCGACATCCGGGCCATGATCGTCGCCCCGAAGAAGGCTCCGAACGAGATCATGAGCAGCCAACGGCCAGAGGTGGAGGCCTGGCGGATGCCGGGCTTGTCGTGCTCGAAGCTGAAGAAGAAATAGGTCATGACGCAGACGAGCGTGGCGGTGAACACCACGTGGTTCAAGCTGTCGGCCAGGGAATTCGGCACGACGAGGGGCTTGAACGAGCTGACGACCTGTGGGATGAACTCGGCGAAGAAGCCTTTGAAGGCCAGGCCACCACCGTATCCCAGGGTGAAGCTGATGACGACGCGTGCGATCCAGTTATACCGGGCGCTGGTGATGGTATAGTAACCGAGTCCAAAGATGACGGGGACGAGGTAGAGCAGCAACCAGCGGTTGTAAGGCATGGCGCTTGTCAGGTCCGCCCCCTGGGCCACGAGCTGCGGCGGCGTCGCGTACGTCTCCGCTCCCACGTTCAGCACCGGCTTCAACAGCTTCGGCCACAGCCAGCGTTCCAAGAGGGTCACCATGCCCAGACCCGTCGCGATCCCGATGTAGAGGTGCTCGAAGGCCCGGTAGAAAGGATTCTCCCGGTACAGGAACGAGTAGATCGCCAGGGTGGAGACCCCGCCGAGGAAGACCGTGTAAAACGTCCAGGCATCCGTCACGGCCTGCCTCCCTCACCACGCTTCGCTTTCGCGGCCCGGGCCTGCAGCCAGAGCCCCACGTTCCCGACTACGATGAGGCCCAGGATGACCAGGTGGGCGAGCGAGAGGCTCATCATGAACTTCGTCGCCAGGTCCGGATGCCCCACCGGGTCGAAACGATCTCCCTTGATGAGCTTGGAATAGTAAGCCGCCCCGGCCACTCCCTCGAAGAGGCCCTGAATCTGCTTCGAGTCGAGGTAAATGAAGGCCTCCGGAATGGTGATGGACGTGCACCCGTGGATGAACTTCGGGACGTAATCCTCCGTCTGGAAAAACTGAACCCAGATTTGGAAGGCGCCCACCAGGCCCGTGAACTCCGCCAGCAGGCTGAAGTCCCGGACCGTCCGCACCGGCGACATGCAGGGAATCTCCCGGACCGGTGTGCCCCGGGCGTCGACGCCGATGTAGCCCGCCACGTCCTTGGTCTTGGCCAGGCCGCGGACGAAGAGTGTCGCAGCCGGCCGGTAACCGATGTTGCACCAGTCCTTTCCGTATTCGTAACGGTAGGCGACTCCCTGGGCTTCATTCTCGCGGTTCAGGTCCGCGGCTACTTTTTCCGGCAGGGAATTCATGAACGGTTCGGCCTGATACGTGATGGAGAAGGTGCAGAACGGGATGCGCCGCCGCATGAGGTGCTCCATCACCACCTGCGTCTGCGGCTCGTTCTCCGCGCGGGTGCTGGGGCCCCAGTCCATCGCGAGCCAGGCCATTTTCCCGTCGCCCGCCGGAAGACCTTCCACGGTATCAAAGGCCATTTGGGCCGTTTCCATCCGCGCCGGGTGCATCCCGAAGTCCGAGAGAAGCGGAACGGTCAGCGCCAGCAGGACGAAGAGGTAGACCAGCCGCCGGTCCACCTTCATCAGTCTTTCGTGAAAGGTCCGGCCGCCCGGCTCGCTCATGTTCGCCTCCCGGGTGGCCGTTCCGTCTCCTGGTCCTTCTCTGCGGGTCCGGAGGGTTCCATCCAGGCGCTGGATTCGAGGGACCACCAGACGCGCCAGGCCATGGAGAGGCCGGCGATGGCGCTACCGAGGGCGATGCCTCGGAAGGCGGCGGTATTGACCACCCGGAGAATCCAGAGCCGGACCTGTGTGATGCTGAGGTGATCGGCCCCGAGGGCGCTGCCGGCGGGTCCCAGGAGGGCGTCGAGGAGGTACACGCCCAGGGGAATCTGGCCGAGCATGACGAGCAGGGCGGCGACCATCAGGAGCAGCGCTTCCTTGGACTTCACTCTAAAGGCGCGGTAGGCGGCCGTAGCGATGTAGAAGGCCAGCAGGGAAAACATGGCCGAGCCGAGGGCGTTGTAGAGCCCGTCGTTGAGAAGGGTATACACCCGGTTGGTGAGGGAATGTTCCATGGCCTGGCCGGCCACTCTGCGGCGCGCCTCGGCGGCCTTGCGCATCGCCTGGAGGGCCCGCGTCAGGTCCATCTCGGCCCGTGCCTCGTCGCGGCCGTCGAGCGCGGCGAGTCCCGACTCCGCAGCCGATTCCGACTCGGCCAGAGGCTTCAGGACCTCCGCGTCGAGCGCCTCTCGGCCTGAAGTCCCGTGAAGACGCCGCAGGGCCTCGACCAGCTTCCTCTGCGCCGCGCCGCGCTCTTCGATCGTCGCCGGACGCCGGAGCGACTCGGGAATGCGCTCGAGGGGCATCTCACGCATCGGGGGCGGGATGGGCGGCGTCTTGGCGCTGGACAGGATGATCTCCTGCGCCGCGGCCAGCTCCTCGAGGGGCCGCGCCGCGCCCGACGCCTGCGCCCGCTCGAACCACATGGCGAGGAAAATGCCCGTGGAGACCAGCAGGCTCGACACGAGGACGAGCGAGACGCCCCAGCCGCGCCGCTTCCTTAAAATCTGTCCGCCGTGCAACCTCAGGATGCTGATCGCGCCCAGGGCGATGGCCATCGCCCCCACTGCCGTGAAGCCGACGCTGATCTCCTCGTCATATCGGCCGAAGCGGAAACCCTCGCCCTCCGGCGCGCCGGGTGGAATCACGGGCGGCAGGATGAACTCCAGGAAAAAGTAGAGCCCGGCCAGAAAGGTGATCCCGACGATGATCTGGCGTCTCATGAATAGAGCCCGAAGAGCCACTTCGCCAGGGGAACTTCAAAGCCCTGGACCAGCCGCCCCTGATCGAGGCTCAACACCGTGGCCAAGCCCACCCCGGCCAGGATGATGATCAGAATCACCAGCTTGCCGGCGTCCTGGCCCCGCAAGGAGCCGGTCTGCACCGGATCGCGGCTCAGGTACGCGCCCGTGGCGTAGAGCTCCTCGCCAATGATCGTGTAGTCGCAGGTCGTGATGAAAAATGGAATCTGCTCGTTGGAGACCGTTCCGGCCACCTGGATCGCACCGGCCTGCTGGCCCGCCTCCGCGAGGATCAGCGACTCGGCCGCAAACGTGCCGAAAAGGAAGCACGCCGCCACCTTCTCCCGGTGCGCGATGCCCATGTAGCCGGAGGCGAAAGCGAACTGCTCGGTCGAAAGAAAAATAATGTCCTCCGGCCGGTAAAGGTCCGTCCGGCCCGCCTTCCTGTAGGTCTCCTCCATCGCGGACTGGGCGATGGCCATGACTTCCGGGTCATTCTGGGCGAGGATCATCCGGCAGCCGAAGCGAGCGGCCCGGGCGACCAGATGCTTCAAGATGCCCAGGCAGGCGAAGAAGACGGGGCCCACGCCCGCCAGGCCGGTGGTGAACATCATGGGCCGGCCCATCTCGACGGCGCGTCCCATGGCGTCATCCACCGCGTCCAGCCCCGGGATGCGCCGGACGAACAGGCTCTGTCCGCGCCGTGCCGCTCGGATGAAATAGTAAACGGGCCCCAGGAGCGCGGCGAGCAGGAGGCCCAGCACCCAGTTCGCATGCTCAATTCCAGGCATCGAGCGAAAGTCCTTATTCTGAAAGGCTTTGTGTCCCTTTTCCCCCGCGGTTCATACAGGATTCCGGTTCACCCTGCCCGGCGGAGTAACCCGCATCGGCCGAGAGCCGCTCGATCCGGACGATCAACCGATCGAGGTTCTCGCGGTCGTCGAGCAGCGCCGCCCATTCCGCCAGACGCCGGAAACCGAAGAAGACACCGAGGGTCGGTTGAGAAAACGCCAGCGCTGCCGAGGCGAGGGCCGTCAAAGGCTTGTGCATCTCCAGAAAGAAGATGGCGGGTGTCTCGAGCCGACGGCGAATGACGACTCTGGCCATTTCTTCCAGAATCTGGTCCCGGCGCCCGGCCGTGAGACCAGCGGCTTCAAATGCCGAGCCCGGGTCGTCCGGCGATTCGGCCGGCCTGGAAATAGGGAGATCAGGCATAAAAGGAGGCCGAACGAGCAGATACGGCGAGAGGATTCCGGATTATAGGCGGGGCGGGAGAAGCGGTCAACGGACGGCTCGTAGACGGGCAGAGAAGTGCACCAGTACTTCCCTACCCGTAACTACTAGCGAAACCCTTATTTCGCCCCTACAGGGCTCAAATCATCACTCTTATCACTTTACCCAGGCCGGCGTCCGCCAGAGGCGGACTTGGCCTGGGCTTTCCTATTTCGACCCTCCCAAACTTGTCCCTACGGGAGGGGTCTTCGATTTGGGGCTGTCTATGAAGGGTCAGCTCGCAGATTTCACTAAGTTTTTACGCTCACGTGTTGATAGTCTTGCCCGTCTCCGCGAAGTCGGAGACACGCTTGTGCGAAGAAGTGCTACAGCGTGCAGGCGTGCCAAAACCGCTTTGGCCAAGGCGCGACTTCCCATCAAAGAAAGGTCCTCATCGGGGTCCCGCGGACTGATGCGGCTTCCCTTCATGGTAGTTTTCGAGAGTCCGCTCATCCCCGAGATTGCCCCTGGGCAGAACAACGCAGAGGCCTTCCCAGGGCTTGTCCTCACGCCATTCGCCTACGGACTCCACCTGCCCGTCCGCGCGCCAGTAGGTCCACATGCCATGCTTCCTGCCGCGAAGGTAGGCGCCGTGAAACTTCCGGACAGGCTCGGCTTCCGGGCCGGCAGGATGCCAGCCCGTAACTTCCTGGATCGTTCCCTGGTCGTCGTAGACCTCAAGGCGTGACATTTTGCCGGATTCGGCATGATAGAAGATTCTCCGGCCGACAATCGTCCCTGCCCGATAAGTGCATTCCCAGAGCTTCTTGCCGGGCCCGTGCCAGGCTGTCCACGAGCCGGCCCGTAAATCGTCCTCCCACGAGCCCTCCTGGACCACCTCACCCGCCTCGTTCCATTCGGTCATGGGGCCATGGCGCTTGCCGTCCCGGTATTCCACGACGAGTCTTTTCAACCCGTTTTCGAAGAAATAGGTGTAGGGGCCATGCCGAATCTCCCTCTTTCGCCCCTTCTTGTAATACGTCTCCTCGGTCATGGGCTGTCCGTTGTCCCATCGGGCCACGACGCGCTTCAGGACCGCCGGTGGGTCCGCGCTTCCAAACCGTTGCCGGCTCGGCCCCTGGCAGCCGTGGCCAAGGGTAAGAAGCGCGAGCAGCCCTGTGATCGAAATTCCGCGGCTTTTCAACATAGCTATCGTTTTCATAAGAACAGTCCTCAAGAGCTTGGGTAGGAATTTACCAGCTTCTCAATAAGTTCGGGGAGGAGGAGCGGGTCAAGTTCATGAGTTATGAACGTAGCCGAAGCCTTCCCAATGGGATTTTCGATTACGGGCTTCGCTACGAAAACATAGTTTAGCTAAGTAGTTACACGACTTGACCGACTTTTCAAATAACTATTTATAAACAAAAGAGTTACAGTCTTGGTCGCCAGGTCATTGCTCTGAACACTCGATTCATAAATATATAATAAATAATAACTTAAGATTTGATTGGGCAAGAGTCAGTCAACTTAAGTAAGCAGTTACGGGCTCGGCTCTTCCGGAACGGCCTGGCCTTGCCGATACAGCACGAAACGCTCGACGCCGGCGATGCTGCCAGCCTCCCCGGCCAGCGGGATGCCGCACGTTCCTTCCCAGGGTTTACCAGCCTTCCAAATGCCCGCCGCTTTCAGGTCCCCTTCACGACTCCAGTAGGTCCACGTGCCGTGCTTGTCCGGCCCCCGGAAAAGATCAGTGCGGGCAATGTCCTTCAGTGACCTGATTTCCTTCCTTTTCTTGAAGGTCCCGTGAAATTGGAGGGCCGGCTCGGGTGATTCAATGGTCGAATACCAGGCCGTCAGCTCCGACAGGTTGCCGTCCTCGTCGTAGACCTCCACCCGGACCGGCTTTCCAGACTTTTTGTCATAGTAGACCTTCTTGCCGACAATATGCCCTTCCCAATAAAAGCACTCCCACTGCTTCTTCCCGCTCGCAGACCACCCGGCCCAGAGGCCGATTTCGCGGTCATTCTTCCAAGCGCCTTCTCGAATCACCTGCCCACTCGAGTCCCATTCGATCATTTTGCCCTCCCGCTGTCCGTGGTGGTAATTCACCAGCATGCTTTTTTCGCCGTTCTCGAAATAGTCCGTGGCGATACCGTGCCGGACTTCATCTCCTCTGACGTTCCGGTAACAAGTGTACTCCTCAATGATTCGGCCGTTGGGGTAGGTTCCTAGGACCTTTTTCTCAAGCACAGGTGCGGGTTTTCCCTTGCCCGTTTCCTCCGTCGGACTCTTGTAGCCGTCGGCACCAAGGGAGAGGAGAGCCAAGACGGCGAGCCAACGAGCTGCGGCGAGGGAAGGGCCCGGCAGGATTCCGGCGCTCCCACGGAACGCCCGACCGACGCGCCAACAAGCCGGGACGAAGGCGGGACGCCAGGGCCGGGCCTGGCGTCCCGAATGGCCGTCGGAAACCTTCGAGTCATCGGGCCATCGATTTCTGGTCATGGCATACCTCACTGGGTGATGAAGTTGAGCACTTCGACGATCTGCTGCAGGGCCTCCACGTCTGCCTCGTCCAGATCGGCGTCTCCCGAAGAGTTCGTCACCGTGTAGGACTCGACAACGGAAGCGACCCGATTGATGAAGGCCTCCCGTTTCAGAGGGTCAGCCAGCTTGTCCTTGTTCTTATCGATGATCATACCGAGGGTGCGCTTCCAGATCGTCACGGGCACGTCGAATTCGACCTGGACGGGTGCGAAGGCCCCATTCTCCATGTTCAACTGGACGGCGAGAAAGCCATGGAGGGTCCGCGTTTCACTGGAGAACAACTTGTGACTGGCGAGGGCCTGCCGGGCATCGTGCAGGTGCGTGTCCAGGTGAGCCAGCACGCTGTCCCGGGAAACGATGCCCGAGGCGGCTGAGGCCATGTCCTGGTAGAACCGGTCGCCCGCCTCGGTAGCGATGACATCGTTGATGGGGTCGATGCTGAAGACGTGGAAGGCCTCGCCGGAGGCGATGTCGTAGGCGAGGAAGAAGTCGAGGGCGGAGGCGGAGCTGCCGCCGAAGCCCCTGACGAGCATCATCACGTCCACGATTTCCTTCCACTGATAAGACTTGCTGACGCCATAGACAAAGGCCTTGTATGGCCCAACTTTCTTTAACTTGTCAAGCATTTTCTCGGGCAACATTACCAGATAGCCGTTCTTGGCTAACCAGTCCATGATGGCCAAGGCCTTTTCCTTCTTCGAGAGTTGAACGTTTTCGAGTATGGCCTGTAGAACGGCCATTCGATCCCGAAGCTTGCTCTGCCACCCGAGCCCGGTATTGAAGTGAATGATCTGCGTCCAGTTTTGCCTCTGACTGGCGAAATCGGTCTTGACATCATCGGACAGGTTGAACCAGTGGCCGAGGAGATACCGGCTGCCGATGGTGGTCACCTTGGCGGGCTCCGGCAGGTTCACGGCGGTGGCCACGAACAGATTCGGGCAGTTAGGGATGCCCAGAACTTTGAAGTTCGGCAGATTCATGTTCATCCTTTCGAGCGCCATGCTCCTAACGTCGTCATTGACGCTGCTCAGGCCGGAATTCATTCTGGCCGTCTCGATGAACGCCCAGACGAGGTTGGCCATTTCGTTCAACGGGTAGTCCGAGGCGGCGTAGGCCGGCGGCCAGTAGGCCGTGTCGAAGTCCGGGCCGAACCGCGCGTTCCGCCGAGCTTCGGCGACCTCGATGAGTTTACCATAGAGGGCATAGACGGTGTTATGGACATCGACGCTGAGGGACTTCATCGTGTTGCCGAGGGTGGCCCAGACGAAGCCTTCCTTCTTGCTGACGTGTCCGCCGCCGAAGGATTCTCCGACTCGGAGATTGCCCACGGAAGTGAAGTTTCCGGCGAAGGGGCTTCCGGCGCAGAAGACCTCGCCGTCCTGGACGACGAGGGTGTGCTCCGCGCCGAAGAAGTCGCACTTGAGGCCGGAGGAGGCGACTGCCTGGGGCCCCTGGACGCGGACCAGCAGGGGGATATAGGGGCCGGGCTTGCGGCTCGGCCGGTGGGTGACGCTGGCGACCTTCCAGGGTCCCTGAAGCCAGGCATGAGCGTAGTCTTCGGACTCGGGCAGGTCATCCGTGAACACCTGGTCGGTCTCGAAGGCCCGGGTATCGGGCCCCGTCTCGGCCGCGTCCGCGGGGTGGCCCGACAGCCCGAACTGGGCGTGGGTGATGGCCACGGTCATCTCGTCCCTCGAGGAGGGAGAAAGCCGGGTCATGGCGACGATGGAGACCTGGAAATCCGGGCCGCCGAAGGTTCGCGAGTCCGGCGCGGTCTCTTGCAGTTCCCGGGCCTCCATCCCCGCCAGGAGATCATAGAGGCTCTTGGTCAGTTGCACGGAGAGGGTGTCCGGGACGCCCGTGCTCAACGGGGCGGTCAGGGTCACGGCGACCTCGACGAATCGGCTGCCATAGACCTGGGAGTCCGGCGCGGTCTCCTCGAAGGTCACTGGGAATTTCTCCCAGTGGAGGTCGGGAAGCTGGACGACGGCGCTGAAGCGGCCCCGTGTCGCGGTATCGAGTCCGAAGCCGCCGGCCTCCAGGACCTCGACATCTATCTTTCCGTCTGCGCTCCGGATTCTAGGATTCGCGCCAGGAGTCAAGGAGAGCCCGGCGGAAGTCATGAACGGCTCGCATTCGGGTTCATAGGTTTTGCGTGCGATGATGGAGATGGCATTCGGGCCGGCCATCTGGAGCGCCTCGAGGCTCGGCCAGGGGCCGTGGAAGTCCAACCGTATCCGGACCGGCTGGCTGAGGCCTCGGGCGAGGAACAGGCTGGTGGGATTGGCGTCTCCGGCCGTCGCCTGTGCGGGTCCGAGGTCCACCACTGCGGAGTCCGCGCCTTCGCTGCCGGTGACGGAATCCTCGACGGACACCTCGACGGTGCAGCGGGACGGCGTCAGCGTGACCGACGGGAAGGTCTTGGAGAAGGGGAATCGAGCGGCATAAGGCCGGAGGAGCGAGGGCGACTCCGCTTCTCTGGCGAGAGCGATGATGCCGGCCTCCTGACCGGCGACGAAGAGGGTGGCCGTGGTCGGATCGGCTGCGCCGCCCGGAACGATGTCGGCCAGGGCGAAGGTGACGGCGCCGGTGACGGTGAGGTCGCCCGTGAAGCGCTGGTTTCCATCCGCAGCGAGGTTCTCCACGGAGATGTCCTGCAGGTCAACGAAAGGCACGGGGCTGCTGGCGGGCAGGGCTTCGCCGGCCGAGACGGACTGGAGGACTTTGCTGGCGCTGCCCAGGACGCCGCGGCCGGACACGGGGTCCACCTGGCCGCGGACAATCTCGACGCGGATGACGCTGACCGTGAGGAAGTCGCCGGAGGAGACGCCTCCGGACGAGTATTCGAGCTTCAGCGTGGCTAGGCCGGGCGACACGCCCTCGAGAAGAAACCGGGGACGTCCGGCGGACAGATCGGCCCAGAGGTCCGTGCTTTCAAGGGGACTGTCGGGGCCCAGGACCACCCGGCCGTTCTGGCCGTCGTCCAAGAAGATGCGTACTGTGCCGTCGCCGCCGGTCTGTTGCAGCCGGACCGTGCCGGCCGGGAGCTGGGTCCAGCCTGGAGAAAACCGGAGATCGAGCGGATAGAGGTCCGACCGGTCTTCCGTGCCGTCGATCCGGCTGTTCTCCGCGTCCACCTGCTTTTGCGCGTCGGGCTCGGTCGCCTCATCATCATTATCGTGATTGACGTGAGCGATGAGGCCCGGCGCGGCGTCTTCGACGGACTCGTCCGTTTCGGTGATGATTCCGTCGCGATTTGTGTCCGCGTCCAGGTCCACCCGGTCCACCAGCACCACGATTGCGGCGAGTTGAGAGATCGCTCCGTCGCTCCCGGAGGCCCAGCAGACGATGGTCTGGTAACCCACCTGATTGAAACGGAACGTGGCGGTCTGCTGTCCCTGGCCCTCGAGCAGGGTCACGGGCTCGGCCGGCGGAATTTCCTCTTCCGCGGCTGGCGAGGCCGATCGGGGCGTCCAATGGAAGGCGCTGCACGAGACCGGGACGCGGTTTCCATCCGCATCCTGCGTCCAGGGCTTTGCGGTCAAGGAAAGCGACTGGGACAGGAGGGCGACCGGAGACGTCTGGCTGGCCTGGAACTGTCCCTCCGCGGCGGCGATATCGAGGCGGAAGTCCTTGCCGGCCCCTTCACAGCAGGTGTGGTAGGAAATCCAGAGGACGTTGTCGGAAAATCTCTGGGCGTTGGCGCACTCGTAGCTCGCCTGCACGTCGATCCAGCCGCACCAGCCGGTCCGCTGGGGCTTCGAGATGAAGGCATGGAGGCCCGGGAAGGAGAGGTTGGGGTCCTGCTGGATGCTGAAGGGGCCTCCGCCCAGGGGGCCGTACTGCGTTCCTTCGATGAACCAGGAGAGGAGGCGGCCATGGTCGTGCCGGGGCGAGGCGCGGACGGAGAGATGGTATTCCGGCGTCTCGTCGCCCGGTGGTGACGTCGAGGGGTCGGAAGACGGGCTGCTGGAAGGGTCGTCCGACGGGCTCGTCGCCGTCGGGTCCGGCGAGGTCGCCGTGCTCCCGGATGAGTAACCCATCTCGGCGGCGATGTAGCCGTTGAGGAAGCCCACGGAATAGTCGTCCGTGCCGCTCCAGCCGTTCAAAAGGGTTTCCTGCTGCGCCGCGGAAAGCGAAGTTCCACTCTGGACGTGGGCGAGACCGGCCTGATAGCCGTCCGCATACCCCTGCTGGTAGGCCTCGCTAGGCTCGTCGGACGACGGGCTCGGCGAGCCGTCCGGGGAATCCTGTGGGGTGCCCGTGCCGCCCGTGCCGTCGGGTGAGTCGCTGGAAGGCTCGTCAGGCGAGTCGTTCGAGCAATGCTTCCAGAAGATGGACCGGTCGCCCGCGACGCGCACGCCCAGGTCCGACGTCCTCAGATTCAACGTGATGGTCTGCGAGTAGTCCTTGGTGGCATCCTGCGAATGCGGTATGACGTAGGCAGCCGTCACGACCACCACACCGTAGCGGTCCAACTTCACGATTCCCTCGGCTTTCATCCAGGCGGCTCCGGCTACCGGCGTATCCTTGTAGGTCGGGAGGTTCTCGACCGTTCCGGCCTCGAGGGAGGCGATATCCGCTCCCTGGAGGAGGGACCAGTTCCGCCACTCGCCTGCGGCGGGGAAGGCCTCGGCGGTGATGGTGGCCTCGTGTCCCTCGTAAAGCACGTCCGGCGGCTGCGTCAGGACGAGCGCGGGCGTGGAGACATCGAGAAACTTTTCGTCCGAAATTTCATAATCGACACCTCCGCTGGTCACCGTGGCCTGGATGCGCACCCGCGCGAGGCCTGGCCGGTAGGCCAGGACGCGGCCGGTCGAATCCACGTCGATCCCATCGGCCGCGGACCAGGTGAATTTCACGTCGGCCGGAAGGGCCGAAAGCTGCACGATGGTCCCGGGATAAAGAACGTATCCTGTGGGGACCCCGATCCGGGCCGTGGGCGGCGCCGTCGCATCGCTTCCGTCCGATCCGCCGCTCGTGACCGTGGCGCTCGGCTCGCTCGTGTCGCTGCCCGGCGGGGTCTCGGTTGAGGCGTCCCCCCCTTCCGTTCCGGTCGGATCGGCCGATCCGCCGTCGCTGGTGGTCGTCCCCGCCGGCTCTTCTGGTCCGGCGCTTCCATCGCTCGAGCCGCCGTCGGCCGAGGCGGGTGCGGCGATCTGGACGGGGAGGACGACGGTGGTGGCCGGGTAGCCGCTGATTTCATATTGGGCGATGATTCGGGCGTCGCCAGTCTGGGCGGGGGTGAAGACCGACCGGGCCTCGGCGGAGAAGGCTTCGAGCGCGCCCATTTCCGTGGGCTGGAGGGACCAGGAGAGTATGCCGCCGGGGGGGCTGAAGCTGGCCTGGTAAGTCAATTTTTCGCCCAGGATGCCCTGGGCGGGTCCGTTCACGATCAGGGTGGGGGGCTCCATCTGTGCTAGAAGCGGGAGGCATACGAGGGAGAGGAGCAGGGCAAGGGATGGCAGGCGCGGGGTCCATGGATGGCGCTTCATGGGATCAGTCCTCCTGAAAGGCGTGATAAACGGGCTCTTCAGGAGTTCAATCCGCATCCCGCTAAAAAGTGTGACAAGAATTTTTTGAGAAAAGAAGCAAGGAGCGAGAAGCAGGAAGCAGGCAGAAGGGAAGCGCGTCGCGTGTCGCGTATAGCGGGCAGAAGGCCGGCCGGTTACCAGGCGGAAAAGTCGGCATGGCGTGAGAGCATGGGTGTGTGTGGGCCTGCCCTGAAGCGAAGCGGGTGTGGGGGGGCATAGGTGTCAAGTGAAGGAAGATCATAGGCTGATTGGCTTCTTACCTTCATTCTTGCTCTTGATTTTCTCTGTAACTTCTCAACAAGTTCGGGCAAATCGTTTACCCGTTTTCTATAACAATTTGTTGTACAGCAACTGATATATACGACTGTCTCAACTTAGCCGAACTTATTGAGAAGTTACGAGCCTTCAGCCGCCCGTCCCGCGCGTGGCCTCCTCGAGCGCCTGTGCCAGGTCCTCGAACTTCGGTGGCTTGTAGAGGACGCGGTCCACGTCCGCCGGGGGAGCAGGGTCTTCTCCTGTACGACCTCCCCAGCCCGTGAGGATGATGACCGGGGTATTCGAAGAGACCTTCTTGACGGCCCGGGCCACGTCACGGCCGCTCACGTAAGGCATCCCCAGGTCGGTCAGGACCACGTCAAAGGGGCGGGCGATTCTTCGAGCGTCCATGAAAGCGGCGAGGCCGGCCTGTCCATCCTCGGCGACCGTCACGGTGTGTCCCTGGCTTTCGAGCATATCCCGAAGCATCTCACGCACCCTGGCCTCGTCATCGATGCAGAGGATGGACAAGAGACGAGCGGGTCGGCGCACGCGGTGTTGCGATTCCGCGGCGGGCGGCCGTGCATCTTTTTTCGGGAAAAGGAATCGAAGGGTCGTTCCCTTGCCCAGCTCGCTTTCCACCTGGACGACGCCGCTGTGCCGCTGCACGATTCCGAAGACCATGGCCAGGCCGAGGCCTGTCCCCTTTTCGCCCTTGGTCGTGAAGAAAGGCTCGAGGCAATGCCGCCGCGTCGATTCATCCATGCCTATCCCGTCGTCCACGATTTCGAGAATCACCTGGTCGCCGGCAGACCGCGTCCTGGCCCAGATGGTGCCTCCACGCGGCAGGGCATCCACGGAGTTGAAGATCACGTTCGCCAGCGCCTCGCGAATCTCCGCTTCGTCCCCCATGACCAGCGGAAGGCTCTTCTCCAACTCGGTCTTGACCTGGATCACGATCCCCCGCTCCTGCGGAATCTCCTTCCACCGCGCGCTGGTCAGATCAATGGCCTGCGCGACCAACTGGTTCAGATGGACCGGCTTGTGAGCGGCCTGAAGCTCCCGCGGCAGGTAGAAGCTGCGCAGGCGGGCGATGATCCGGCCGATGTCCTGGCCGGAGGTGTGGATATTCTGGAGCTGCCGTTTCCCCGCCTCGCTCAGGTTCTTTTCCCGCGCCAGAAGCAGCTCGCTGAAACCCACGATGGGAGAAAGCGCATTGTTGATGTCGTGGACGATGCCGGAGGCCATCTGCCCGAGAGCGTTCAGCCTTTCCTTCTGCATGGCGACCTGCTGGGTCTGCTGCACCTCATGATATGCCCTTTGCAGGTCGCGGTAGAGGGAGGTCTGGTGAATGGCCAGAGAGACGTGCTCGCTGACCATGCGGAAGAATTCCCTGTCCGATCGGCCAAAACCGTCGACGCTCCGGCGCAGGACCCTCAGGACACCGAAGACCTTCTCCTGGGTGAACAGAGGCATGGCCAGGACGCAGCCCATGCCTGCGGCCACGGCCACTCGCGCGTCCGCTGTATCCACCTTGGAGCAATCGGGCACGTAGACCAGCTCGCCGTGGATACATCCCTCCGCCAGAGACTGCTCGATCGGAAGCCCCGCGCCTTCCGGCGAGGCCGGGATGCCGGCCAGAGATTGGCCCTTGGGACCCCAATGCATCACCGTCAGCGTCCCCTTCGGCTCGTCGTAAAGACTCACGCTGGAGAGGTCCACGGGCATCTGGTCCTCCAGCCGTTTGAGCACCACCTGGAAGATGCTGTCCAGGTCGAGTCGTTCGGCAACGTTCCGGGCGATCTCATTGAGAAGGATGACGTGAACCAGTTGCCGCTTGGCGTCCTCCTCGGCGTGCTTGCGTTCGATGCCCTGGGCCAATCCGGCGGCCACCGACGCGAGTCCCTCGAGAACCTCCTCCGTAAACTTCTGGCGGGCAAACAGGGCCATCACGCCGATGAGGCGGTCCTCGAGAAGCAGCGGGTAGCCGGCAAACGCCATCATCCCCTCCCGCCTGGCCCACTCCGGGTCAGTGACCAGCGGATCGTTGGGAAAATCATTGGTCAGGTGCGGAACACGGTCGCTGGCGATGCGGCCGACCTTGAACTGGCCCAGAGGGATGCGGCTGTGCGCCCCGTCCAGGTGCGTGTAGAGTCCTGCGCTGGCCTGTAATTCGAGAACATTCTGGTCCGCGTTGAGCGTCCAGATGCGGCCAAAGGCGGCGTCCAGATGCCGCACCATGACCTCAGCGCACGTCTGAAGCATCTGGCGTAGAGCGCCTCCCCGGGCAAGGGCCAGGCTGACCTCGGCACGCAAGTTGGCCATGCAGGCCTGATGGCGCAGCTCCTCTTTCACCTTCTCGAAATCCGCAATCTCCCCAGCGTTCAGCGTCCGTTTTCGCTTCCTGATTCCTACAGGCATGGCCAGGCCCCCGGATATGTCGACGGCCTATAGTGTACCATGCGTTGAGGGCTGCTAATGGAATACCAAATCGATGAAATAGCGAAACATTGTCTCACGCCGATCGTTCTGGCGGGAGCAACCCACATCGGAATAGGATGGGGCACGCGTCTCGCCTAAGCATCTTGTTTCGTAAAGCTGCCGTTTCTAGGCGAATACAGCTCTTTTCCCGATCTAACGCGTTTTATGAAAATAACTTGAAGAAATGGAAGGCTCCCGAGGTGGGTAGGCCAAGAGCCTTCCTGCTGAGTCACTTACGTAGTCTCAGCCGCCGCGGGCCATCGCAGAAAAACGTGAGGTTTATTCAATAAGCCTTCAGCGGCTTCATTCTGGACGGCGAAATTCCGGCTCAAACTGCAAAAATTTCGGAACGCCCAGACGATGATAAACGCCCGCAGATAATCCATAGGGTCCGGTTTCTATTTTTCGCTGGGGCTTCTATTCGAATTGCCAGCACCTCCATGCTGGGAAATCAACCCGCAGGCCTCGCGGGCGGAGGCCAGGGTCTGCCGGGCAATCTCCCGCGCACGCGCGGCATTGGACCCGAGCACGTCTTCGACGAAGGATAGGTCTTTGAGGAGCTGCTGGCGCTTTTCACGCGCGGGCGCAAAACAGGCCTCAATCTTGGCCAGCAACGCCTGCTTGGCGTGCCCGTAGCCGTAGCTTCCCCCGCGGTATCGCTCGGCCATTGCCCGCTTCTCGTCCTCCGTCGCGAAGAGGCTGTAGAGGGTGAACACGTTGCAGGACGCGGGGTCCTTGGGCTCCTCCATGCCCTTCGAGTCCGTGACGATGGACATCACCTTCTTTTTCAGTTCCTTGCCTTCGTCGAAGATGCCAATGGTGTTCCCGTAGGACTTCGACATCTTCTGCCCGTCCAGCCCCGGTACATTCGGCGTGGAGGTGAGCCGGTACTCGGGGCGAGTGAAAACCTGCCTGCCGTAGGTATTGTTGAAATACTCGGCCATGTCCTGCGCCATTTCGATGTGCTGGACCTGATCCCGACCCACGGGAACGAGATTGGACCGGTAGATGAGGATGTCGGCCGCCATAAGAACGGGATAGGTGAAGAGCCCCACGGACGGCTTGATGCCCCGGGCCGTCTTCTCCTTGTAGCTGTGCGCTCTCTCGAGGAGGCCGATGCCCGTGACGGTCGAAAGCAGCCAGGCCAGCTCGGTGACCTCGGGCACGTCGGACTGCCGGAAAAAAATGGGCCCCTTGGGGTCGAGACCGAGCGCAAGGTAGGCCAGGGCGACCTCTCGAACGTTTTGCCTCAGGTCGGCAGCGTTCTGAACGGTGGTCAGGGCGTGGTAATCGGCGATGAAGTAGAGAGCGGTGCCTTGGTGCTGCAGCTCGATGTGCTGCTGGATGGCGCCGAAGTAGTTGCCCAGGTGGAGCGCCCCAGAGGGCTGAACGCCGGAAAGGATGCGCATGCCGGACCCCTCGTGCGAAGAGAATGCGAATGGATGTCGAAAGGCTCACTGCCTCAACACCGACGAGTAACTTCTCAACAAGTTCGAGCTCATCGCTCGCCCGTTATCTCTAACACTTTGTTTTACAGCAACTTGTATATGCGACTGTCTCAACTTGCCCGAACTTATTGAGAAGTTACACCGACGATTGCTAACTGCTTAGCGAACATCCCTCTGCCGCCCTTCCCAAACTTGTCCCTATGGGAGGGGTCTTCGATACAGGGCTTCATGGAGACATTCGCCTGTCATCCCAGGGCGGCGCTTCGCTTGACCTGGCTATTCCATTTCGCCCGCTTCGGGGCTCTTCTGAGATGATGAACAGGGAAGATTCACTGAGTTCTTACGACGATTCTAGTGCGGAAGGCATCGCCAGCAACTCGTCCAGGGCGGATGCACTCCCGAACGCGTGTACGAGTGAACTACGCCTTGGCGACTCGCGCCGCCGCCGTCCGTCCCTCCATGAATTCGGTCTCCAGGATCAGCTTCCTCCGAGGGCCGTCAGGATTCTGAAGCCGCTGGTGCAGAAGATTCACGGATTCGGCCCCAAGAGCTTCCAGGGGAAGCGCAACCGTGGTCAGGTCGTGGCCTCGGAGTCCACTGGGAACTGCGCCGTCAAAGCCGGTGACGCTCATCTCGGCTGGAACCTGAACTCCCCGGCTTTCGAGCTCGTCGATGGCGCAGACGGCCATGTAGTCGTTGTAGGCCGCGATGGCGGTCACCGGTTCGGGCAGCGCCAGCACTTCATCGACCAGAAGCCGGGTGTCCACCGGATTGGCGGCAAAGGGTTTTTCGAACACGAGGAGCACTGGCGGGCTGGCATCCTCCAGGGCGAGTCCGGCGGCGAGTCCACGCCTCCTTTCCCGGGCCAGTGGCATCTCCGGCCCGATGAATGCCACTCGGCGATGCCCGAGTTGAGCAAGATGCCGGCCGATCTTCCAAAACGCCGCCTCCTGGCCCACCGTCACCAAGTCCGCCTCCGGGATATCCCAGAACAGGCTGATCCAAGGTGTCGGGCACCCGACAGCACCCGAGGCGATTTCGAGGTCCCCCAGCAATCGAACAACACCATCGACCTGACCGCGGGACACGATGAGCGGGAGCTGGCCGATGGGATGGGTGATGAGGACCACCTCGCAGGCGATCTGGGCCGCTTGGGTCGAGAGCCCTTTGAAGAACCGGCCTGAAAAGCTGAATTCATCCAGGCTGCCGGGGAGGATAGCACAAATGACCCTCGTCGTCTGGCTCAGGCCCAGAGCCTGGTGGCGCATGCTGCGTGCGGCGAAATTGGTATCCAGCGAGTAGCCGAGTTTTTTGGCCTCGGTGAGGATCGACTTTCGGAGTTTCGGGTTGACTCCGGGCTTGCCATTGAGGGCTCTGGAGATGGTGCCTTGAGAGACATCGAGTTTTTTGGCGATCTCATGTTGTCCGAATGGCATGCTTATTTCTCATACGTAATGAATTACAAAATTTTACATTAAAATAGGTTAATTTCAATTGACATAAATATTTCGACTTATTATTGTATACGTATGCAATATCGAATTTCCAAACCCTCGTGAGGACCGCCCCATGAAGTCGCATGGATTCCGGTTACTCGCCTTCAGCTTCATGCTCCCGACCCTTTATTCCGTCCGAGCCCAGGACGCGGCCATCGAGCCTTGGCGGCATGAACTTTACTCAAATTGGAAGAAGCTGCCTGAGCCGCCCATCACGCCTTATGACGGACCCTTCGGAGAAAGGGCCCGAGCTTTCATTGGAAAAACCGATCTGAATCATCCAGACAAGGCGGTGGCCCAGAACTGGTTGGCCCAGTACGATTGGACCCACACGGCGAAGGGTGGCGTCTACGATCCCAAGAAGGACCCTCGACCCATCAACACCGAGTTCGAGGCGGCCGTCCTGGATGACTGGAATCGCATGGGCTACAACTGCGCCTACAAGGGAAACTAT
Organism: Planctomycetota bacterium; assembly: GCA_016179685.1. GTDB lineage: Bacteria > Planctomycetota > PUPC01 > JACPCR01 > JACPCR01 > JACPCR01. The sequence continues at coordinate 19,919 of JACPCR010000072.1, forward strand.
TTCACTTTCATGGTCGGCAGCTTCTTGAAGGAAAGGGGTCTGCTCGGGGCGATCGACCAGACCCTGTTCGGCCAGAACGGACCCCCGCCTCTGCAGTTCGACGGGAAGGAAGGAAGCCGCCAGCGGGAGGCCTGCGGCAGTTTCTTCCATCCCGAGAACTACAGGGCAGGGGTGGACGCCATCACCGGCATGGGCCATTACTATGGCCATCACCTGTTCACCGTGAATCATCATCGCATCACTTGTTCCTGGGACGAAGTCGGCATGCGCACCCGCGCCCAGATGGACTACCGGGACCCGATGCGGACGGAGTTCCGTAAGTTCTTGCGGGAAATATGGTTCGGCGACCAGTCTCCGGGCCAGGACTCGAACGGCGACGGGCGCACCTACAACGGGTTTACCGGCGAGAACCTGGCCAAGTGGGAGGAGGTCGAGCCCCTGCACGTCTCCCTCGATTGGACCGTGCCGGGCTGGTCCCCGGACGGCGCCCGGACGTTCTCCCAGCAGCCCGACGTGGACCGAGCGATCTTCGACCAGCCGGGTCGATACAAGCTCCTCATCGATTTTCACCGCTACTTCACGTTCGAATTTTTCCGCCGCATCAACGAGGAGGCCTCTCAAAACATGAATCGGCTGGGTACTCCCGGCCGCGTCACCTGCTATCCTTTCGTCCAGCATTTCATCATCTGGCCCGGGGCGAACCAGCGGCACGGAAACAGCTTCTACTGGTATCACCGTCTTGGCCCGGTGGTGAACGTCGAGCACTGTTGGCCTGAAGCGCCCGTCATGAACCTGAACTATGCCATCACGGATCGTCTGGCGCCGCGCTTCCAGAACGTGGTCATGGGATGGATATGGTTCTATTTCGGGAACGAGGGCTACGACATGTACAACGGCCCGCACGACATCGATCGCGCGATGGCCCGGATGATGGGCCACGTCGTGGATGGGACCCACCACTGGCTCTACAGCCCACGCTACCGCAGCCGGGACAAGGCCCAGAGGCTTCAGATCGCCTACTGGCAGAATTTCCTGAAATTGCATTACCGCACCTTCCTCTCGAAGTCCGCCCTGCCGGCGCCCGAGATTGCCCTCCTCATGCCGGATTACACCGGCTACTTTTACCGGATGTTCCAGTATCCAAAGCAGGACTGGGGCTGGACTCCCGAAGCGTTCCAGAATCTCCAGTATGGCTACCACATCTTGACGGAAGAGGAGCTGGAGCTGGACCCGAAGACCCTCGAGGGCTACAAGGCTCTTTACGTCGTCGGTTCCGAGTGGACGACGCCGACGATTCGCGAGCGGGTGGCTGATTTCATACGGAAGGGAGGAGTCGTCTTCGCCAACGTGGACAGTCTCACCCTGGACATCCCGGCCGGCCGCCGCACTGACTTTCTGGAGAGGACCTTTGGAGTCAAACTCGTTCATCGCTACAAGAACTGTTTTTACCCCAGCACGCAGAGCGTCGAGGAGGCCGTCTGGGCGCTCGCGTTCGACCAGTGGGGAGGGCCCTTCAAGCTCCAGGGACACAAGGTGCACGAGTTGGATGACCCCCGGGCCTGGGCCAGTCTCTATCAGCGGACGCCGGAGAAGGTTGTCACCGGGGAGGACGGGAAACCGAAGCAGCACGACAACGGCCAACCCGTGCGCCATCCGGACTGGAAAATGGTGCGGGATGAAAAGGGCCGGCTCGTCCGCGATGAGGAGGTCTGGAAGCAGCTCGACGCGGCCATGGCCGGGATGCCGAAGGAGGTCCGGGGCATCGCTCAGTCGCCTCTGGACATGCGGACGCCGCCGGAAATTCGCTATGCCCCTGAAGTGACCGGAGCGGGGCCCGCCCCTTCCTGGAGCGAGGTAGACGTCGCCGTCCCGGGCCCCGATGCCAGGCCCGTGGCCTGGTGGGGCGATCGCGTGTGCGGCATCGAGACCGACAGGACGGTCTGGCTCGGCATCCGGGAGGGGATGAACCTCCACGCGATCTCCTCGCGCCTATCCGCGCACCGGGCGACGGAGCCCTGCAATCCGTTCCCGGCGGAGATTCCGGAATCCTACGAGGCCCACCGGCCTTACGCGGAGGCGCTGGGCTACGCCGCCCGGAAGGCCGGTGTGACCCGCGCGGTCACTCTGACCCGGGGCGGCCGATTGCCCTGCAACCTCGAGGTCCTGCCGCGCGTGGACGAGAAAGGGACGTGGATGGTGATCGCCATCAATCATGATTCCACGGACGCGACCTACCAGGTGGAATTCGATCCCGGCCGCCTCAAAGGACTGAAGAGCCCGCTGGCCTGGAATCTCCTCCGGGAGGAAGCCATCGAGTCGGACACGGATGGCCGGTTCGACCTGGTGGTCGTCCCCTGGGGCGTCTCCGTCTTCCTGGTGGGGGAGACTGGCAACCTGGCCGAAATCCGAGCGGCCCAGGCCGAGCTGAACCGGAAGGACTTATCCGTGCCGAAGTATTTTGTCGACCGCCCTGCCCTCAACGAAGGCGAATGGGGCACTCCGATCCCGCCCATCGGAGATTAGCGAAGGATAAGAACGACCAGTCCCCGGGCGTCCGCCATCGAGGTGTGGAGTCCCTGGTCCTCTGTTCCCCTTCTGCCCGCTCCTCGCTTCCCGCTTCCCGTTCCCGATATGCCCGTGGACTATCAATAAACCTCTCCCTCATGGAGTCGTTTCAGAAACTCCAGGACAGGCAACACGTCCAGGCCATCGAAATGATACCCGCGCTCACCCGTATAGACCCCGAACATTTTTTCCACAACAATGTCGTCATGACCCCTCAGGGAACGCATCGGCTGCTCCCATTTTCTCTCCCATTTCTTGGACAGCTTGACCTCGATACAGACCACGTGAGGCGGTGAAACGCCCTGGCGATTCTTCGTCTCAACAACGAAATCGATCTCCGCACCGCTCCCCGTTCGGTAATAGGCAATGGGCCGCTCCTTGTTTTGCGTGTGATTGAAGACGCGCAGCTCATGGAAGACCAGGGCCTCGAGGGCATTCCCCGCCCAGGCCCTCTCCAGGGGGTCCCGAAGGAGGCCCGCAGCCGCCCGGGCCACACCCGGGTCAAACCAGTAGAATTTTGAACGGGCCTGTTCACGAATCTTGACTTTGGGCCGGTAGGCGGGCAGGAAGTGGCCGAGGAGAGTGTCCTCCAGAATGGAAAAGTAAACGTCCACCGTGCTCCGAGGCACCGATGCATCTCGGGCGATGTCTTGTCCGTTGACGGCCTGCCCGTTAAGAAGACCGGCGATGCCGAGGAAACGTAGAAAAGGCGGCTGATTCCGCACAATGCCCTCCTCTCTGATCTCCTCCTTCAGGAATTCATCAGAAGAATGTCCCAAGAAGCAGGGAGCAAGCAGAAGGCCCCGGCTACCTTGTTGCCGTGGCGCCGCGTCATCTTTCCTCGCCCACACCGCCCCCACACCTTTATCCGCCTCCCATAGGGATGGGTCTGGCGGTCCCCCACACGCCCACACGCCCACACGCTCATTCTTTTCCAACTCTTCCACCTGGTCACCCCGTCACCCTGTTCCCCTGGTCCCCTGGCCCCCTGTTCCCCTGGTCCCCTGGCCCCCTGTTTGCCTGGGTCCTTCTTACACTCAGTCGACCGGGCCTTTACTCGGTCCGATGACCGCGTTAAGCTCTTCGGACCGTTCGGGAACGCATACCCCCGCGGCATCCCCGGCCGGCGGCCGTTCCGGTCCGCCGGTCCATCCCTGTTTTCTCCTGCATCCATCCAGAAAGGAAATGACCATGCCGGAAAACCTTCTTTCCATCCGACCGGGCAGCTTCGGGAAAGCCGCGGACCGTGCCTACGATGAGATGAAGAAAATTGGAATCCGTTACGCCGAGGTGTGCCTCCGCCACCCGAGCGAGGCGAAGGCGGAGAAGGCCCGGTACGAGAAGTTCGGCATCCGCGCGGGCAGCATTTCGGGCGTGCTCGACGTCCAGTCGCCGGAATGCGCCATGAAGTTCGAGCCGTGGGCGGCCGCCGGCCAGTGGCTCGACGCGCCCGTGATGTTCGTCAGCGTCAAGGCCGGGGACCTGGACCGCCGCATTGTTTACACCCGCCTTTATGAGTGCGGGGAGGTCGCCCGCCGCTACGGCATCACGGTGTGCCTCGAAACGCACCCGGACCTGGTCACCAACATGTCCGTCGGGCTCGAGACCATGAAGGGCGTGGACCATCCGAACGTGCGGATCAACTTCGACACGGCCAACATCTACTACTACAACGAGGGAATCGACGGGGTGAAGGAGCTGAAGAAGATTCGGGATTACGTCGGAGCGATCCACCTGAAGGAGACGAACGGGAAGCCGAAGACCTGGTATTTCCCGACCTTTGGCGATCCGAAGGGGATTGTGAACTGGAAGGAGACCTTTGCCCTGATGAACGAGCGCGGCTTCCACGGCCCGTTCACGATGGAGATCGAGGGGTGCGAGGGCGACGCCGAGCGCATGGGGCCCGAGGACTATATCAAGCGCGTTGCCGATTCCGTGGCCCACCTCCGCAAGCACAAGCTCGTGCCGTGAGCTGCGGAGTCAGGCGCTTCCGTGTTCGATCGCGACCTGGCGCGAAGGGAAGCAGAGTGAATGCGTCGGCGTCTGAATCGCCGCGGTTTACGAAGCTTGGGGACTCGCTTCATTGTGACAGACAGAATCAAAATCGCTTTGAAGCACGGAGTGCACGGAGAAAACCAGCAGGTTTTACTCCGAATCCCTCCGTGTCCTCCGTGGTTCACTTTAAGTTTGCATCCTCCCTATGATGAAAGTCCCTGCGCCTTAGTGGAGAATGAACAGTCTCCGTTTGGGGCATTCCAAACTTAAGGCGGGCGAAGCCCGCAACCCAACACGGATCGGAAAGGTGTCAGGGTTCAGGGTTCAGGAATCAACTGACACCCGACCAGCCTCCCGCTGGGGCAAGTCTGGCGGGACAGCTTTCAACTTCTCCACGCCTGCCTTCCGGCAGGCAGGCGGCGCGGAGAAGTGACACCCGAAGACTCTTTAACACTGGGAAAGGGGCAAAACGGAAGTGTTTGTGTAGAGGGCTTTTATCCGCGCGCGCGGTGTCATCTTAATCCGTTCGGGGAGGACGAGCAGGTCAAGTCCATGAGGCATGGAGGCAGCCGAAGCCCTCACGGGCTTCGCTACGAAATTCAGGCCCGACACCCGGCGAACGCAGGCGAAGCCCTCCCTCCCGTAGGGACCCCGCCGGGAAACGGGACACATTCCGGGCTTCGCTATGAAATTCAGGCCCGACACCCGGCGAACGCAGGCGAAGCCCTCCGCAAGGGATCTTCGATTCCGGGCATCGGGGAAGCGCTGACGTGCTTCGCTACAAGAATCCGCGAAGCGCTGAATCATCATCGATTATGAAATCGGGCGGGGCCGTCTCACCGACCCTATTGAGACGTTGCGGCGTGCGGCCCGTCATTCCTCTGGCGAGGAGAAGTTCTCCGATCTTTCCAGCCAGTCCTTGACCCTTTCCTGGCGTGGCTGAAGCTCGAGGGAGTGCCGCCACAGCCTCCTGGCCTCCTCCACGTGGCCTCGCATGGCCCAAAACCGGCCGAGCTGATTCAGGGCGGGGACCAGGTCTGGATTCACTTCCACGGCTTTTGCACAGGCCGCAAAGGCCTTCTCCATGTCGCCTTTCAGCTCCCAGGCCACAGCGAGGTTCGCATGGGCGGGCGCATGCTCTGGCGCTCTATCGATCGCCTGGGTCAGAAAGGACAGCGCCTCCTCGAGCGCGCCCCGTCTCAACGCCTGGCTTCCCAGGTAGTAATAGACCCCGCTCGAAGCCTGGCCCGTCACCGCCGCCCTGCGGTAGGCCTCCAGCGCCTGAGCCTCCTTCCCGGCCTCCTCGTAGGCCGCGCCCAGCGTCTCAAGGAAGCGGCTGACGCGTCTCGATGATCTTTCCAGCAGCCAGCCGGCCACTGGCGAGGCCGAAACCTTCCCCGCGACGGGTCCCACTACCTGGCCGCTCAGCGTCTCCTCGATGGCCGGCAGCCGGTCGCCCAGTCGTTCGAGGAGTGCCGCATTCCTCCCGTCCCTTCGGATGAACAGCGCAGAGACCTCGTCGTAGGACGCCAGAGACCAGTCCGGGCTCGAGGCCAGCCTGTCGATCAGGGCGTCATGGGCCGGATCGGTATGGCGGATGAGGGCATGGGAGACCCCGTACTTGCCGATCATGTTCAGGAAAGCATCGGGCCTGCCTCGAGCGAGCGCGTTTTCTTCGGCCACGCGTCCATAGACCTCGTGCCGGCCGTCCACGAACACGCGCACGCGGGGATACAGCCTCCAGATCAGGTAACCCCCGAAATCGGCGTCGTTGTACAGATTACCCTCCAACTCCTCACGTTCGAGAAACCCCGCCGTGCCCTCGGGGAAAAGCCCATGCTGCACGCCCCAGCCCGTCTCGTAGTCACCCCGGTCCAATCGGTAATACCGGTCCGTCGCCACTTCGGCGATCCGCAGGACCAACACGGCGGCCAGAAGACACTGGACGGCGTGCCCTGTCCATCCGGGTGAACGCCGGGACGCGGACTCCTGCCGCGCCTCGATCCATGACCCGAAATTTTCGGCTGCGATGGGAACGGCCACCAAGGCGAACAGCACGCTGTTTCGCATCGCCGTCAGGAACAGGTAGAGAAAAGCGCCGGTGATCAGGAGGTGGGACAACGCTACCCGTCGTGCGTTCAATAAGAAGGACAGCGCGGTCAAGCCCACGAAGGCGGTCTGGCTGAAGGTGGAGCGGCCGTGCACGGCCAGGTCCGGGTGGAAGGCGGGCCACAATTCGTCCAGAAGCTGCGCCACCGGGTGTGCATCGCTGGCCACCCAGCGGAACTGTCCCCACGCGTAAGCTATCTCTTTGAACCCAAACGGGTTAATGGTGGAAGCCGCCAGGCACAGGGCCGCCACGGCCAGATAACGCAGGCCCCGCCGCATTCTCCCCGTACTCTCGTGCCGTGACCACGGCGTCCAGGCGCACACGAGATCGGACACGGCATAGACCATCGCCATCACGATCCCGACCGCCGCCACCCCATGCAGGTTCGCCCAGACCAGATGGATGGCGGGGAGCAGCCAGAGACAGCGGCTGTCGCTTCTCCGGTGCGCCTCCAGGACCCACGCATAGAGTGCGGTGAACAGGGCCGTGAATGCGGTGGGCCGCTCCAGGAAGTGCACCTGGGAAATCAAGATTCCGAAATAGAGGAGCACAGCCAGCATGGCCCCGCGGTGCTCGCGCCGGACGGCGATGAACGACACGCCGAACGCGGCCAGGAAGAGCAGCGTCTTTCCCACGATGAGGCTGTCGAGTCCAAGAAGCCGAACCGCATGGTAGGCCAGCACCTGGAAGAGCCAGTGCACGTCGTACCAGGGCTGGCCCGCCGCGGTATGGCTGAAGACATCGGCCCGGGGCACTTCGCCGTGTTCAGCGATCCACCGGCCCGCCGCGAGATGCCACCAGATGTCCAGGGCCGCGATGCGTCTCAGCCCGAACACGGCCAGCAGGATGGCCAGGAGCAGGAAAGGCAGTCCTGCCAGCAGCGTCGCAACCCAAGGTTCCGGGCCGCCGCTCTCGGGTCGCCCCGCCGGCACTCCTCCCTCCGAGCTTCTTGAGGGTTCATGCATGGTTAGTTTCCCGGTTCTGGAGTGCTCTCGCACTTCGGAACCGGGAAACTAAGGATTCGTTGAAGTGTCAAGTTTCCGAGGTCGCCGGGGCGACCTCTGGCGGCGTCGGGGGCCGGCGTCTCCTCGCGAGGTAGGCGCAGAGGACCAGCATGACGAGGGAGAGGGAGAGATAAACCGCCATGGCCACGACCCACTGAGGCATCATCACGCCCCGGGGATCGAAGGGGCTGTCCAGCTTGACGTAGAGGCAGCCCCAGGTCCCTCGGAAATCGACGTCTCCTCGTAGGATGGGTAGCGGTTTCACCGACCCATCCTTGAAGACCGTCGAGGGCGGCATCAGGATGCTCATCTCCGCAAAGCTCGGGCTCAAGCCGTAGAGATTGAAGCCCGCCTGGCCATCAGCCCGTCGCCGTTCCGCCGAAACGAGGATCACGCCTGGAAGAACGTTGGACAGCACGATCAGGAAGAGCATGACGGTGCGGATGTTCTTCGTCCGGAAGTCGGCGTAGCTCATCAGCAGGCAGAGGCTGGCGAAGAAGAGGAGGAAGACGAGCGCCAGGGGCAGGACCAGGAGCGCCTGGGCCGTTCCCACGGTGGAGGTTTCGGAAAATAGGGGCAGGTCCGCCCGCTTCTGGTGGATCAGAATCCAGAGGGCTGCGGCGGTCAGGGCCATGAGGCCGGTGCACCAGATGAGGGAGAAGGCGAATCCGGACAGGGCGCCTGGGTAGAGCAGCCTCATCAGGGGCCTCAGGACCGGCCGGTGCTGCCCCAGCTCGAACTGGAGGCGGCGCGAGCGTTGAGGCGGCTCGGCGCAGAACAGGAGGGGAAAGAGGAGGAGGATGCCTCCCAGGACGCCGAGCCAGATTCCGAGGAGCCAACCCAGGTCTTTCCCTGCGGGCATTTCCTCCCAGGCGGTCCACAGCCCCAGCGCGGTGACGAGGGCCGTGAAGGCGCAGAGGAAGAGACGGGTATTGGTGGACCGGTTCTCGGTGGGTGACTTGAGAGCGTTGGTGGCGCAGAGGAGGCAGAGGACGATGGCGGAGAGATAAAGCACCGCGGTGAGGAAGAAGACGGGCAACGGCACCCCGGCGAGGACTCTGCGGAGGCTGCCCCGGTCCTCGAACAGTCCGATGATCATGCCCAGGAGGGGGAAGCCGGAAAAGACGAGAATGGCATAGGTCGAGCTGACGGCCCGCTTGGAAGAGGTGTAGACAGCGCTGAACATGAGCGAGAGGGAGATGACGAAAAGCGCGGCCAGCGTGAGGGCGAGATAGCAGCATCCGATCTGGCCCGGAGAGACTCCCCCGAAAAGGAAGCTGAGGCAGACCAGCGGCAGCGATCCGGCGTAGAAGACGAAGACATAAGCGAAGGAGGCCAGCAGCTTGCCCCAGACGATGTCCCATGGCCGGAACGAGGTGGTGATCAGCAGGTCGAAGGTCTCTCCCTCTCGTTCACCCGTCAGGGCCGCGCAGGCGAACGCGGGAACGAGAAACCAGGTCACCACCCCGAGTCCGAGGATGAACGTCAGGAAGATGTCGCGGCCGACGTCGGAGGGTACGACGTTCTTGCTCGAGCCAAGTTGCACGAACAGCATGATGAAGATGACGGCCCCAAGCACCGAAAGGTAGGTCATGAAGGTGAACGCGAACCGGCGGGTGCGGAAGGCCGCCCGGACGTCCTTGAGCAGGATCGGATTGAGGTGCGCAAAGGGATCGGTTCGAGCCATGGTTTTCCCATGCGTTCACGGGCGGCCGCGGAAATAGGAGGGTTGGCGCGTCAGGCCACGGCGCCTTTCGTGATCTGCATGAAAAGAGTTTCGAGGTTATGGTGCTCCTGCTCGAGGCCCGCGATGGGAACGTCCAGGCCGGCCAGGTACTTGACGATCTCGGGGACGACCTCCTCGCCGCCCTGGAGGGTGGCGCGGACGGTCTCGCCGTCGGCGGCGGCTTCGAGCACCTCGGGCCGTTTCTTGAGCCATTCCACCGCCTCCGCCGCGCCGCGCAAGACGCGGATGCGCACCCGCCGGCTCGGCGAAAGCGCCCGGGCGATGGACTCGACGCTGCCGCACGCCAGGATTTGGCCCTGCTCGATGATCCCCACCTCCTGGCAGATGCCCGACAGCTCCGTCAGGATGTGCGAGGAGATGAAGACCGTCTTCCCCATCCGGCTCAGTTCCACCAGCAGCGCCCGGAACTCGATCCGCGCCCGCGGGTCCAGGCCAGCCGCAGGCTCGTCCAGGATCAGCACCTTGGGGTCATGGATCAGGGTCTTCGCCAGGCAGAGCCGTTGGCGCATCCCCTTCGAAAGTTCGGAGACCAGCTTCTCCTTCAGCGGCGTCAGGTCCGTCAGTTCCATCACCTCCTCGGCAATCGCCCGCCGGCGCCCCCGCGGGAGCTTGTACGCCGCAGCGAAAAACTCCAGGTACTCCCACACCTGGATGCCCTCGTACACCCCGAAACGGTCCGGCATGTAGCCGATGATCTGACGCACCCGCTCGGGATAGTTCACCACGCAGTGGCCGTCCACCAGAGCCGTGCCCGCGGTCGGCTCGAGCAGCGTGCTCAACATGCGGATGGTCGTCGTCTTCCCGGCGCCGTTCGGGCCGATGAAGCCGAATACGGTCCCCGGGGCCACCTGGAACGAGACGTCCTTCACCGCCTCGAACCCGCCATAACTCTTGTGGAGGCCCTTGACCTCAATCATGATCGCCTCCGCCAGCCGGACTTCCGGAGATCAGGAACGCCGCCTTCTCCTGGGCCATCGTCCAGCGATTCATTCGGACCGTGACCGGATCGTCTTCGAGCCGGGCGACAAGGAGCACCCGGCTCGCCGGGCACTGCTGGCCCAGAAGCTGCCCGGCCGGCGTGGTCTTGGACGACCCCAGGGCCTCTTGCAGGCGCTCGAGGGGGCTGCCAGGCTGGCCTTCATCGAGCCGGCGCATCGAGACGCGGCCACGCGGCAGGACTTCTCCATCCGCCGCCCACAGCGTCTGGTCCCTCAGCACCGCGGCGCGGGAAAACGCCCAGGGGCCATCATTGGCCACCTCGAGACCGCTCCCTCCACCCTCCACCCGCACCCGGCAGGGGCCGTCCAGCACGCTCTCCACTCGCACGAAACCGGTCTCCCAGATTTCCAGCCGGAAATCCTCGAGCCGGAAATTCGCTCCCTGCCGGATGACGACGGGCTTCGCCTCCAAGGATTTCTCGTCGGGATGGAAGGGGTAAGCCGTGCTGCGTTCGTCCAGCTCGATCGCGAAGGTCTTGGCCGAGGAGGGCCGGAGGGCGATGTATTTCACCGCGTGCAGTCGTTCCGTGCCCTGGAGCGGGCGGACCAGGGTGATTTCCCTCGAGAGCGTGGCCATGCCGTGGGTGACGTATCCGCCGGCGAATATGACAGCGACGAAGGCCAGGGATATCGCGGGCACCGTATAGAGAAAATAGGGATGCAGGCGATAGTGGCTCAAAACAAAATAGTTCACCGGCCCCACCAGCGTCACGTAGGCCAGGATCAGCCCGAAAATGAGCAGAAGGGAAGGCAGCGTCGAGATGCTCAGGAACTGGGCACGCTGCGGGTCCCTGCGCTCCTCCTGGAAGTCGCCTCCCCTCCGGAGCGACCGGGGACGCGAGTCCGGCGTCTCCTGAAGGATGCTCCGGAAAAGGTTGAGCCAGGCGGCGGTGATACCCTCGCTCCGCCGGTAGGCCGCATCGGCGGTATCGAAGCCCAGAAACCAGACGCGGCCGTCGCCCAGCGTCCGCACCGACACCGATGGGCTTCCGTAACGGGGTGCGAAGAAAGGAGCGTCGATGAAGTAGCTCGTCGCGGACAGCTTCCCTTCGGAGTCACGCCATCCCCACGGGGGACCCCTCGCCGGCTCGATCGCCCGGCTGCCCAGAAGTTCCTGGATGTAAGGGTTCAGATACCAGTGCCAATCTTCGCCCATGGACACTCCGACCGATCCGCCGAGGTGCACCCAGTCCAGAAGGGCCTGGCGCTGTGCGGGACGCCACTCATCCACGGCCGCATCGTGCAGCAAGACGAAATCGAAGACCTGGTAGCCAATCCACCGGTCCGGCAGCCAGTCCGGTGGAAGCTGGGCCGGACAGTCCGCCAGGATGATGGGCGTCGGGCCCTGATTGCCGTACATCCCGTAGGCCTCGAAGGTGATCTGAGTCAGGGCCGCGAACCGGCCAGGCTTCCGGCTCACCACGAGCATCACCTTGCCCTCCGCCGCTTGGTTCACCGTGATGCGCTTCGGCTTGTCCAGCCTTCGGCCGTTCTCTCGCAGCCAGACGCTGCCCATGAGTCCCCATGGCCGTGGGATGACGTAAAGCGTCACCTGTTTCGTATCGCCCGGCGCAATCGAGAGCGGCTGGTAGGCCTGAAAATCGGGCGCATCCGGGTTCCGGCCGAAGCCCGTCCAGACCTCGAGCTCCCGCGCCTCAGTCCCCCGATTCGTCACCGTGACGTGCACCGGCGTCCAGCAGTTTGCCAGGACCTGCCGGAACGTCAGATCGGCTTCGAATTCAATCTCCCTGGAGGTCTGGGCCTGGGTCGCCCGATCGAGCGAGAGTCCCACCCAGAGGCAGACAAGAAACCTCGACATAACCATTTGAATACCAAATAGTTATATAGCTGGGGGTGTCAAACTTGAGAAACTGCGGCCTTGCGAAGCAATGCCTCCTTGCGAAGCGCTTGCCGTGGTCGCTCGAACCACACGGGTCGGTTTGAGACAGCGCTTCGCTAACGCGGCTTCAAAGTCACCTTGCCCGGCGGGGCCTCCGGCGGAGCGGGCAATTCGAGGACGTCGAGCCCGTCCAAGCGCGCACGGTAAAGCCTTCCACCCCGGATCACGGACCGGTATCCAGCGAGGCACACCGGATCGCCGGGCGGGGGATAGATGGCCTTGAGTCGCGGCGTTTCCGGCCGGGCCGCATCGTAGAGCTTGATGCCGGCGTAAAGGTCCGTCACGGCAAGATAGCTGCCGTGGACGGAAACGTCCACCGCCGAACCGATGTTGCCCTTCAACTTCTTGAGAAGGCGCGGCCGGGCCGGGTCCCGCACGTCCACGATGGCCACGCCTTCGGTCCCGCCCGCCAGGAACAGCGTCCGTCCGCGGCGCGCCACCGACCCGTGCACGCTGGAATCGAGGTACACTGCGAGCTGGCTCACCACCACGTCGTCTCCGGTCCGCGAGGTGTCCAGGACCGTCAGCCCATTCGCCACGTTCGGCTGTGCCAGGAAGAAGAGGTTTCGGTCGCGCAGGAGCGCCCCGCCCGGCAGCTTCCCGTAGGCCGCGGGACGAAGCGGGTCCTTGAGGCTGAAGACCTCCCCAGCGGACGAGAAGAGAAGTCCCTGGCATTCCGTCCACTGACCCGCGGCCGTGGCGGAGACCGAGGCCACCCGTTCCGGCCTGGCCGGGTCGCGGAAATCGATCACCTGCAGGCCGTACGGGAGCGACCAGTCGCGGCATCCGAGATAGACGCGGCCATCGCGGACCGCCAGGGACGGGGCGTCAAAGCCCGTATGGTAGCGTCCTCGCACCGCAGGCTTCGAAGGGTCCGAAACATCTACAGCGAGGACGCCCTGCCCGTTCCCCGAGGCCAGGTACGCCGTCGATCCCTCGATCGCCAGGTCCCGGATTTCCCCTTGCGTGGCCGCCCCGCCAAGCAGCACGGGCTGCCTCCGATCGCTGACGTCCACCGTCCACAGGCCGAAGGCGGCGTCCGAAAGGTAGGCGCAGCCGCCCCTCGCCACGACGTCCACGGTGTTCGTAAATGTCTCTCGCTCCACGTGCCGGGCCACCAGCACCGGCTCGATCGGGTCTGCCACGTCCAGGATGTGAAGACCGCCACCGAGGTCGATGGAGGCGGTTTCTCCATCGGCATCCGACTTTTGCACCGCAAAACCGTGGTTCACCGCCAGGTAGGCGGTCTGGCCATCCACCCAGACGGAGGTGGCATGGACCTCGATGCCGGGCACGCTGATCCTGGGCGCGGGCTGGTAGCGGCCCATCAGCTCGGGCCGGAACGGATCACTGACGTCGAGCACGAGGAGGCCTTCCTTCTGGTCGACGACGTAGAGATAGGACTCGGAAAGGAAGAGCCGCAGCGGCTGCTTGGCGGTCTCGTAGTCCTGCAGGGAGACGCCTCTCTTGACGCCATTGCCCTCTTCCTCCTCTTCTTCGAGGCCCAGATCGGGGGCGTCGGGCCGCCGGGTCTTCGGGGCCGCGCCTCCGCTGCGGAGGAGAGCAGGTTTTCGCGGGTCCGAGACGTCGAAAATCTGCAGGCCCAGCTCCGAGGCCATCCACACGTAACGGCCCCGGGCCAGCACGTCGGCCGGGTAACGCAACTGCGGCGCGTCCGCCCGGCCCAGCAGCTTCGGATGGGCGGCGTCGGACACGTCGAGCACGAGGAGGCCGCGCTTGGACACGGCGAGGTAGGCCCGGCCGCCCTCGATCGCGACGCGGCGGGCCTCGCCGCGCTCCATGCCCAGGTCCTCCTCGTAACGGCTCACGACCCGCGGAGACTCCGGCCGGCTCACGTCCACCACCTGGAGCGTCACTCCGTCGGGAACGTAAGCCAGCCCGCCGGCAACCTCGAGGTCCTCCGGCCACCAGTTCAAAGCAAGGGTCGAGGCCACCCGCGGCGTCCTCGGCTCGGATACGTCCAGAATGACCAGGTGCGAGCTCGGCCCGCCGTCCCCGTGCGCCAGATAAGCCCATCCGCCCTGCACCACCACGTGCCGCGGGGTCCCCCGGGGCAGGTCGAGAGAACCGATCCGCCGGATGGGCCGGCCCAGTCCGTCGGAAAAGCGGATGCGCCTCGTTCGGGCATCGCAAAGCACCGTGCCCGCTTCCGCCCGAATCTGTGGCCAGCCCGCGGCATCCGAAAGGTCCGCCGCCTCCAGCTTCAACGGGCGCTCGAGGCCCGCCTCATCCGCATACTCGGGCCCGGTCACGTCGAGCCCGCCCGACAGAACACGAGGCGGCCACGACCCGCCCGCGGCCGATTCCGGGAATTGAAAGCCCACCGGAGGGGTGGCGACCGGGCTGCCGGGCGACTTCGGGTCGAGCCCACCGATGTTGTCGATGAGAAGAATGGACCTCTGGCCTCGCTTGGCCGTCACCGGAGCGGCGAACTGGGCCCCGAGCCAGGAGAACCGGCCGGAGTGCGGCAGCGTCGCCTCGATGGCGGCCTCTTTCAGGTAATCCTGCTGAACCGTCAATTTCAGGCGATCGCCTTCCCGGGCCAGACGTATTCGCTTGTCGGCGACCCAGCCGATATCGGCGACCCGGCCCAGCTCCTTGAGAGCGGTTTCCGGGGTCCGGGCCATCCATCTCAGGATCGGCCTCCGATACTCCAGCATCCCATACTCGAGGATGAGGGCATGCGGAGCGCCCAGGAGGTTCTCGGGCTGGTCCGAGAGTCCGAAGACCGCCGGGGCCGAGCCGACGAGGGCCGCGGTCATTTCGAACTCGAGGATGAAATCGCCCTCGAACGGCGTGAAAGCGTCGGTGCCTGCGAAACGGTTTCCCTGGCCCGCATTATCCACCCGGAGATGGCCCGCGCGGGTATCCAGATACAGGCCGCGCGGCGACGCCTCGAGACGTTCGAGCCGGCCAGCCTCCTGGATGCTCGCCGAAAGGGCCTCCGGAACGTCCGGATCGGTGGCCACGGCAACCGGCTGATTCGGCTCCTTCTCCTTCGGCAGGGCGTCCGTGGAACGCCATCCGCGGTCGGACGCGAGCGCATCCACGGGCCCCTTGGAAAGATGGAGAGGCGACTCCTCCGGGAAGACGCCCTGGGCCGTCAGCATCAAGAACAAAGGCAGGACCCTTCGCATGAACGGACCTCGCACCGGGCCGAAAAGCTGAAGGATACGATATCCAAATCGCGCCGAACTTCCAGAAACGGCGGGTCACATCAGAACGTCTTAAGGCGGGCGAAGCCCGAAACCCAACAAGGGTGTAAAAGGTGTCAGTTGATTCCTGATTCGTGATTCCTGAACCCTGACACCTTTCCGAGCCGTGTTGGGTTGTGCGGGCTTCGCCCGCCTTAAGCTTGGAATGCCCCAAACGGAGACTGTTCATCAGCCGCCAAGGCGCAGGGACTTTCATCATAGCGAGGATGGAAACTCAAGGTGAACCACGGAGGACACGGAGGATACGGAGGGATTCTGATGAAGACTTTTATTGGTTTTCTCCGTGCTCTCCGTGGTTCAAACCGATTTTGTTTCTCCCTGTTACAACGAGGCTAGTCCGCGAGCTTGGCACAAAGCTCCTAAAAAACTGTGGCTTTACGAAGCAAAGTCTCTTGGCGAGGCGCGTGCCGTGTCGTGTTCCGGTTCTGGTCGCTTGAGCCACACGGGTCGGTTTGAGGCAGAGCTTCTTTAAGTAGCGAGCTGGGCGACGGACCAGGCGCAGGCGGCCCCGGAAAGGGCGTCTCCCCAGGACTCGGCCAGGGAGAGAGTGGGGAGCGGGGGATCGAGGGCTTGTGCGATACGCCGAGCGAGGAACTCGCCGGAGCCGGCCAGAATGGCGATGGAGAGGGATTCGGATGAGCGGCGGACCACGCGGCGTGCGGACTCGGAGAGGGTTTCGACTTGGACCTGGTACGCGGCTCGGGCCATCGATTCTGCTTCCTCCATGGTGCACAGTTCCCGGTCCGCACAGATCATCCGGACCATGCGGTCGGCCGCCCGGGCGCGTGTAGCCGCGCGCCCATCCGCGGTGTCGCGGGACTCGGGCCGCTCCGGGATGAGGCCGAGGAGGAGACAGACATCGAGGGTCGTGGCAAAAAGCTCCGCGGCGACGGGGCAGGCCCGCCCGCGGTAGGGCAGCGAACGGACGAGGGCGGCCAGAGGCGTGCGCCGCACTCCGGAATAAACCAGCTCGCCGGAGGCCAGGCGCTCGGGGTCCGTGAGTCCGGCGGGGCAAGGCCTGCCTCGCCCGAGCAGGACGAGGTCGGTGGTGGTGGACCCGACGTCGATCAGCAGGCCCCAACGAGCGGGGCAGAATTCCCGCGCTGTGAGGGTGGCGAGGGCGTGCCAATTGGATGCGGCGGTTTGCAGTGGCCGGCTACGGGCATCGTCGGGCCTGACGAATCGTCCGCAGGTCTGCCACGCGAGGATCGGGACGCCGCGAGCGGCCTGCTCGGCCGCTTCGAGGATACGATGCACGCCCTCACCCTTGGTCTCGAAGCAATCGCACAACTCGCCCGTCATCGTCACGGCCCAAAGGTCCGCGGGCGGCATGCGGCCAGCGAGGCCGGCCAGGGCGGCCGCAAGGTCGCCGGGCCGCTTCCACAATTCAAAAGGGACCGAGTGCGCCGTCCCTCCGGAATGGGCGGCTTTGAGATTGGCCCCGCCGATGTCCCAGCCGAGAACGTTCATGGCACTTCCGTACGCCTCTCAAAGGGCTTCGAGACGGACCTCCCCTCGGGATGAGAAGAAGACGGACTGCGGCTTCCAGGAGACGGGCGGAGCGTCTTCGCCAAGGAAGAGGTGGAGGAGCGTCTCGGCGAGATTGGTGTCAGCGAGTGCGCGCAGACCGACATAGGACGTGGTCAGGCGTGGATTGATCTCCATGACGACGTCGTTTTCCTTGGGTTGGCCGAGAATGAGATCGACACCGGCGTAGCCGAGAAGGCCGGGCACCGAAGCGACGGCCCCTGCGGCCAGGGCCATAGCCCTCCGAGCCAGTTCGGGCGAAATGGGGCTGCGGCCGCCGAGGTAACGGAAACGGCCGTCCGCTGACAGGTTCTGGGTGCACGGCATTAGGATGACGGCGCGGCGTGGCCCGAGGAGAAAGGAGACGCTGGCGGGCTGACCGGGGCAGTAGCGCTGGAGGATGGCATTTCGGCGCAGGCCCTCGTGGATGGCCCGCTGACCCGCTTCGTGCGCCTCGCAGTCGTTGCGGATCAGGAAAGTGGCCTGGGAGCCTGCGCCGTAAAGCGGTTTGAGCACGGCGGGCCATGCAAAGTCGCGGGCGGGAAGACCTCTTTCGGGGTCGAAGATGCAACCGCCGACCGCGGGGATGCCAAAGGGGACGAGATGCCGGGCCAGGGCGAGCTTGTTGGACGTCAGTTCGATCGCGTCGAGCGATGGCCCGATGCGCCGGGCTCGGCATCCGTCCAGCCATTTTGAGCGTTCGAGGAGGATGCAGTCGAACTCCGGCGCAATGACCAGGGAGAAATCCGCCTCGCTGGCGAGATCTTCGAGGGCTCGACGCTCGACGCCCCGACCGATGAGGGTGACCTCGGCGGGAAGAACATGGTCTTCAAAGCGTTCATCCAGGGTACAGGAAACTTGGACGCCAGGGATGCGGCTCAAGTCCTCGACCAGGCTGCGGAGCATCGCCAACCCCTCGGTCCGGAGGGAATCGGGCAGGGGGTTTCCGGCCAGGCCGCCGCCGGAAATGAATTCGTAGACGAGGATTTTCATGGTGGCCCCTGTTCCGGTGGGGAGCGAGAATCGGGATTCGGGCGGAAGGGACATGGTACGCGGAGGGCCGTGAATGCTCAAAAGCCGGGAGGAAGCCGGCTAGTAAACGGGGTCTCAATGCCCCGAGCGCGGAAGCGCTCGGCATGGAGTTTGGCACTTTCAGTGGCGCTCTGCGCCGAGAGGCTATTGCACCCCAGCCAAAGCGGTAGCACCGTCCCGCCCAAGGCGGGTCTCGGCTACCGCACTCCAAAGAGGCCGTCCGGCCTCATCCTCGAAACACTGCGCTGACATCCGTTTGCCGCCTGGCAGCGGCAGTGCAAACGTGGCCGCTTGCCGATACGATGGGACCGGCCAGATGGGGGTGCCGGCGTGCGTCCTGGCACGGTTTTTTCTGTTTTCCCTCGGTCTCTTTCGAATGGCGCCTCATGCGTATCATTCCGGTGATCGACATCAAGGACGGGCAGGCGGTCCATGCGGTGGCGGGGAAACGGGAGGCCTACCGGCCCGTGAAAAGCCGTTTGACAACTTCAAGCGATCCGGTGGATCTGGCGAAGGCTTATCGTGACCGGTTGGGGCTCGGGGAGTTATACGTGGCGGACCTGGATGCGATCGGGGGCATGCCGCCGGCGGTGAAGCTATACGGCGAGCTGGCGGACCTTGGCCTGAAGGTCATGGTGGATACGGGAATTCAGGACTCGTCCTCACTAGAGCCGATGGGGTCCGTTCCCGTGGACGCGTGGATCGTGGGGCTGGAGACCGTGTCGGGGCCCGAGGGCCTCGCGGGCGTCGTCGAGGCAGTGGGGGCGGACCGCGCGATCTTCAGCTTGGACATGAGGGATCGGCAGCCCGTCGGGCGGCTCGAAGGCTGGGGTAGCCGAGACGCCATGGGCATCGCTCGGCAGGCGCTTGGACTGGGGGTAAATCGAATGATCCTGATCGATCTGGCCCAGGTAGGCATGGGGCGCGGAACGGGCACGGAGGAACTGGCGCGGGCGCTCCTGGTGCTCGCCCCGAAGCTGGAGCTGCTGGCCGGGGGAGGCGTACGCAGCCTCGAGGATCTGGAGGAACTCAGGTCAATCAGTGTGGCGGGCGCCCTGCTAGCCACCGTGCTGCACAACGGCCGCGTGGGACGCGAGGCGATCCGGTCGCTGGCGTGACACGCCCGGACTACAAGGTAACGGCCCAGATGACGTCGGATATGAACATTTCAGGAGGTCCCCAATGAGCGCCCCTTCCCCCACCCGGCAGATGTTTTTTACGAGCTGGCAATTCGTGGCGCAGGGTGGATTTGCGTATCGCAGCCCCGAGGGGAAGGCCTTCTGGGCCAATTCGGACAGCGATGAGGGAGCGGGCTTCGTTCCCAACGTGCCTCATGGCGTTCGGCTGGCCGCGCAACCGCCGGAGAGGAGGGAAGTGTTGCCCGAGGAGCCGATCGCTGTTTTCGTGCAGATGCGCGAGGCCAGGCTGTTCGGCCTGGAGATCTATTGAACTGTAGCGAAGCGCCGCCTCAAACCGACCTGCCAGCCAGTGCCTTGCCCGGTACGGCACTGGCTGGCGCGGCACATTTCGATGGCCGTGGGTCTCCCTTCAAGTTTCCACCTGGGAACGGAAGCGCCTGCCTGCCTGCCGCGCCCGCGGCGCAGACAGGTCGGTTTGAGGCAGGCGCTTCGCTGCTCTGAGACGCTTAGGGCGCCATGATCCGGTCCGCCAAGTCCGCGGCCAGACGTCGAAAATCATCCACGTTAAAGGTGTAGATCCGGTCGCTATTCGCCTCTCTGGCGCACTCGAGGACCAGCGCATCATAAATCCTGCCACCTGACAAAGACTGACGGCTACACCTGTCGATAGCGCCCAGATACATGGAGGGAGAGATCGAAACCAGGCGAAAATGTGCCTGGACGTTCATTTCGAGAAGACGCTGGGCCTCCAGCGGCAAAATTCTGGGTATGAGCGGCAGCGAGGTGAGGACCGAATAGGTCTCGGCCAAGCTGTGGGTGGAGATCACCCCTTCATCGTGCCGGTTCGCCACGGACTGGAGGATGGCTCGGGCCCGAGCGTAGTGTGGATGTCGAAACACACTTCCGGCCACCAGCACTGATGTATCACAGAAAACCGTCATCGCAGCAAACGAGTCAGATCTGAGTCTCGCTGGCCCCGGACCATCTCGATGGCGTTGAGGAGATCACCGGCGGGCTCACCCTGATGGACCAGCAGGCCGTCCTGCTCGACGAGGCCCACCGGATGCGACTGAGGCCGGAGGACGATGGCGTCGGGGCGGACCTCGAGTTCGAGCGCGGACCCGCGCACGAGTTGAAACTGCTTTCTGACCGGTAAAGGGATGACGAGGCGGCCCGCCGAATCTAGCGTCAGTGTTTTCTTCATGCCATTTATTATACCAAATGCCATCAGAAATGTCAAAAAATTGTAGAATAATACTAATAAATAACTTATGAAACGTTGCCATACTCCAATGGCACTTACTTCGCCTTCGGGACGGACTGCCGCATCATTTCGACGGCGATGCGAGCCTTGTCCGCGCTCATCCAGGAGAAAACCTCGACGGAGACGAATCGATCGTATCCGATGGATTCGAGGGCGCGGGCGAAGCGCGGGAAGGGGAGCTCGTCGCCCGGCTCGCCGGGTATGAGGAACTGATTGTAGGGGTACATGCCTTTGACGCCCTTGACGTGTGCGTGGACGATGTGGGGCGAAAGGACGCGGACGGCGTCCTCGACGGGGTATCGTAGGATGTAGAAATTGGTGATGTCGCAGAGGGCCTTGATCTGGGGCGATCCGACGTGATCGCGCAGGAGGAGGACTTTTTCAGGCGTATCGATGAGCATGCCTTCGTGATTGTGGCAGGAAAGGAAGATGCCCCTGGCCTCGGCGTGCGGGGCAATCTCCTTGAGCGCCAGTACGAGGATTTTCCAGGTTTCCGTATCACCCTCGGGGAGCGTTCCGGGCAGGAAATTGACCGTCGGGGCACCGACTGCGGCGGCGATATCGATGAGCTGGCCGTAGAACTCGCGGGCCTGTTTCTCCTTGGCCATGATGGAGATGTTGGGTGCGGTGTAGGGGTTGATGGCGGCGGGGGCGAGGCCATGCTGCTGAAGAAGGCCGCGCACCTCCTCGAGCTCGCCAGCGCTGGCGGTGTTCTTGATGTGGGCTTTTGGCCCCGTGACGATCTCGATGCCGTCGTAACCCAGCGAGGCCAGATGCTCGATTGTCCAGGCGAGTGGCCGATCGACGAATCCGCCGGAATGGAACGAAATCTTGGTCATGTAGAAATCTCCTAATGAAATCCGCTGCGCCCTTCGGGCTCGCGGATTTCAGAAGTGCACCAGCGCTTCTGAACAGGGATACGAGATAGAAGCCCCACCCGGACTTGTCCGATTAGGCGCTTGGGGCGCCAAAGTTGAAAAAAGTCTTTAAGTTTGAGTTGCCTTTTAATGGATAAGAATTCTTTCGATCCCAATCCCGATCCCGGCGTGCGATCAATTGAGATGTACCGAGATAAACTAAGAAGTTGGAAACTTGAGTCAGAGACATCTGCTGAGCCGCCAGGGTTGGGCCGGCGAAGCCGGGCCGACCCTGGCTCTGAAATCCGCGAGCCCGGAGGGCGCAGCGGATTTCAGCGGAGATGTTGAAATGGTGTCAGGTGTCGGGTGTCAGTTGATTCTGAGAGCTGACACCTGAGACCTGGCACCTGACACCTTGGCGAGCCTTGTTGGGTTACGGGTATCACCCGCGTTAAGCATTTTTGAAATAATAAGTTATGCAAGGCACCAGGCGCTTGGCTACAGGTCGGGCCAGCCGATCTCCTTCCAGGCATCGGCATTTTCGGCGGCTTTCTGGGCGGCTAGCCCGTGAAAGTAATTTCCGGACGGGGTGGCCGCGCTCTGGCGATAGCGGGAAACCGCGTCGGCGCGCCGGCCGGAGCGGTCAAGCAGCAGTCCGGCCCGGAAAAGGGAATCGCGCAGAAACCAGGGCGGATCGGGCCCGGCCCGGGCCGCAAAGGCTTCGAACTGGGCCAGGGCCTCGAGAAGCTGGCCGGACTGCGCAAGGGCCTCCGCGCGTCCGAAGGCCGCGAGAGCGCTGCCGGGGTCCTCGGCGAGCGCGGCGTCGAACTTCCCCATCGCATCGGGGAATCGGCCCTGGCGGAGGATGCCCCACCCTTCCGTCGCGAGGGAGTAGGCCTTTCCCTTGCGAGGGTCGGCGGGCGAGGCCAGCAGCCTCGAGGCCCGCTGGTGCAGGCCCATCTGCTTCGGTATCACGATGCGATTGTCCATGCGCTCGTGCCGGTAGGTCTTGGAATCCGGCAGGGACTTGACCTTGAGGAGGTGCTTGCGCGCCTCGGCGGTCTGGCCGAGCCGGAGGTAGATTTCGCCGAGGAGGAGGTGGCTGCCGGACACGATTTCCGTGGGCTGGCCGGGGGCGTCCCGGATCAAGGCTTCGAGATCGGCGATGGCGTGTCGGGGCTTGAAATTGAGGTATCGGGCCTGAGCGAGCCGATAGCGTGTCACGGCGCGGATTTCATCCTGGTAATGGGGCTCGCCGCGGATGGAGCGTTCGAGGAGGGCCTCGTAATGTTTTTCCGCCTCGGGCGGATCCTGCAGGACGTAGACGAGGATGGTGCCGCGTTCGAGGGCGTACCAGGGATGGGCCGGAAACTCGCGGGTGATCTCTTCTTGGAGGTCCCAGGCCTTGCCGAGGTCGAGCTCGAAATTGAGATAAATGCCGCAGAGCACAACCTTGGAATAAACGTCGCAATAGGTGGAATTCTTTGCCGCAAACTCGACTTGTTCGAGACCCTTGGCGCGGTCGCCGCCGGGCACGAACAGCAGGGCCTTGAGAAACTTCATGATGGCGGGAAGAGTGTCCATGAAGTAGTTGTACAACCCGAGGCCCAGGTAGGCGTCGTAGAATTTTGGATTGAGCTGGATGGCGCGGTCCATGTGAGCCTTGCCGACGCGGGCGTCCGAGGCCGCACTGAGAAACTCGGCCTTCTGCAAGCGAAGGATGCCTCGGAAACCATGGGCCGCGCCCTTGAAGAAGACGGCCTGGAAGTCGTTCGGCTGCTTCTGCAAGATGCGGTCCGCCCTCTGAATGCACGTCTCAAAGGAGCTGAGGATGGCCTTCTCCTCGTCCTTCGTCGTCTGAGGGTCGTAATACTGGATGGTGTTGAGCGTGAGGGCGCCGAGGAGAAAGGGCCCGGCCGGACTGGCGGGGTCCATCTCGTCGATCTGCCGAAAAATTTTCTTCGAAGCCTCGTACTCCCAGTTGAAGGCGAGGCGGATGCCCTCCAGGTAGAGCTGGTGTAGCTTCTCGTCGTCGGTGATGCGTACGCCGGGCCCAGGGTCCCTGCCCTCGGACGCCTCGCCGAGAAGCGGGGGCATAAAAAGGCCAAGCAGGACGACCGCGGAGAGGAGGCTGGTCTGTCTCATGGATGAGGGGGCAGGGGAGGGACGGGCAATCGCCTCCCCTCGGTTGCTAATCTTCAGACTCCCTATATCGCGAGTCTACCGGCGGTTGAACGAAGGATCAAATGGCAGAGAGCGGAAAGCGGGCAGAGGGGACCACGGGACCAGGGGACCAGGGACGAGAAAGAAGCAAGAAGCGGGTAGCGGGTAGCGAGCAGAATGAGAAGCGGAGGTGTGGGGGTGTGGGGGTGTGGGAGTGACTGGGTGACACGGCGACCTGCTGGCCGGAGACTTCTGTTTGCTTCTGGCTCCTCGCTCCTTGCTCCCTGCTCCTTGTGCGGGAAGCGAGAAGTGGGCAGATGAAGGGACGCCTGTCAAGCACTGTGCCTGATTCGGTAGAGAGCGACGTAGCCGCCGCGGGTGAAGAGGGCGAAGCTGTCCGTCCCCTCGGCGGGAACGACCGTGAGGATGTCCTCCCGCGTCTGGAAGAGCGACGGCTGCGAGAGGGTGAGTTGGCTGGTTTTGTAGATGCGCCCCTCGCGGGCATCTGCGGCGATGAGATGCCCGCCGAGCGTAAAGGCGACGCGGGGACGGTCCATGTCGAGGCCAAAGGCCCGCTTCTTGCCCCAGTGCATTCCGCCCCAGAGCACCAGGCCGCCGTCGCGGCAGGCCACCGCGATGCACGGCAACAAATGGGCTAGTGATCCGGCCAGTTCGAGGATCGGATGTGGGAACTCGACCGTCTCGGTGATTGAGCCGTGGAACACGAAGAGTTGTCGGCCTCTGGCGATGAATAACTGACCGCGGCGCTGCAGGAGCAGGATACGCGGGGAAGGGGCCTGCTCCTCTCCTCCTTCCTCGTCGATCCCCTCCGGGAGCGGCGGGAGGTCGTGGGTGGCAATGACGTCTCCGTTCTCGTGGTGCACGGAAAGGACTTGCCGCTGCCCCTGCTCCCGCACCACCCAAACATCTTGGTGATGGCCGTGGGTGAAGGCCAGGATTCCCGCTGGCATCCACGGGGGCGTACCGGCTGACAGGGGATGAGGAAATCCCAACGCATTGCTCGCGGGGAACTGGCTGATCCCGACCGGGGGGCCGCCTTCGGGCCGGGCGAGGAGGCCTACCGGCGGGTTGACCCAGGGAGAGGAAGGCGACAGCAGGATTCGCTCCACGCCTCGGGCCTGACAGGTCAGGTCCAGCCGCTGGTGGGACCCGTTCCACAGCCCGCGTATCAAGGCGATCCGGCCGGACGTGAAACCCGCGGCACAGAATCCCAGGTGCATGGGCGCGGCCGCCAACCAGCAGACGTCTTCCGGCAGCGTGAAGCGACGGACGGCTTCGACATCTCCCCGGAGATGATCTCGGGACTGCCCCGCCACGGCCTCGATTCTCTTGGAGCGTTCGGCCAGTTGTTTTTTCCTGCGTTCCGTGAAGCGCTGGCCGTCGCGGCGGAGGAGGCGGTCTTCGGGCGCGAGGCAGGCGACCGCGCGCACGAGCTCCCCGGTCTCTTGGGGCCCTACATCCTCGGACAGCCTTCGGCCCGCGACGACACGGGCCGCGTCAGCCGCACCGGCGCGGACCCGCCGGTCCGAATAAGACGACGCGATCTCGGCCAGGGCGGCGGCCAGGTCCTGGATGCGGCTGGGCGGCAGCTTTTCCTCCCGGAGATGAGAGACGAGATGGGCTGCGTCTCGGTGTCGGCCGAGCCGGCCGAGGAGATGAAACCGCGCCCGGAGGCAAAGGGCGGCCTGGTCCGAAGAGGGCCAGGCGGAGGCGAGAAGGGCGAGCGCCTCGTCGGAACGGCGTAGCTTCTCCTCGAGCAGCCGGCTGGCAGCGAGGGTATCGCCGGCATCCTGGAGTTGTTTCACGGCGAAGCGGTAGGCCTTTTCGGCCTCCTCGGCGCGTTCGAGCCGGATGTAGAGGTCGGCGGCCTTCTCGTGCATGCCGTGGGCTTCGTAGAGGGGGATGGCTTCAGCGAGCAGCCCGCCCCTTTCGAGGCACTGTGCGGCCGCGACGGGCTGCTTGAGCGAATCGCGGTAGAGGACGGCGGCCTCGCGGTAGTGGCGTCCTTGATCGAGCGCGGAGGCCGCGGATGGGAAGTCGCCGAGCAGCTCGGCGAAGATGTAGGCCGCGCGGCGAAACCGGCCAAGCCTCAGCTCCCGGTTGGCGGCCTCGCGATATTTCCTCTGGAGCTGCCGATAGGTATCGGGAGGCACCTCCCATGGGTCCGCGGGCAGGCCGCTTCCGAAGAGTTTCGAAAGATTGAAGAGAGGATGGCGCGGCGGCAGAGAGGCCGTGGGCGCGGCCAGGCCGCGGCCGCCGGCCCCCTGGAGCGGAAGGGCGAAGCGGAGGCCCTGGTCCGGATCGGTCTCGAGCAGGCGCAGGAGGCGGTCAAGCTCGCGGCGTCGAAGCGCTTCGAGCCTCGACGCCACATCGGCGGCCTTTCGCGCCGACCAATCTTGAGCCCGTTTCAGCCAGGTGGCCTCGGCATCGAGAAGCCGGGCCTGGCTCGCCAGGCGCTGGGCGGCCCGGGCCGCCTGCTGGCCCACCCACAATCCCATCTTTCGGACGGGACCACTTCGGGCCTCGCCGGACGCGCGCGGAAGCTTGGTCGGCGGCAGACAGCCGATGTCGCCCCGGCCCTCCCCGAGAATAAGCGCCACCGTGGGCGGCTGCTCCGGCTCGACGGAGAGCAGCCGGGGCGGCGCGGCCGTGCCGGGCTGCGCCAGGTCCCAGGCCACGTCGCAAAAAGGAGGCGCATCCAGAAGGTCCTCGATTCCGAGACCTTCCTCGAAGGAGAAACCGACGAGCCCTGCGGCTGGATGGAAGACCAGCACGTCGCCCACCAGCTTGGCTTCCAGCTCCGGCTCGGTGACCGGAGGATCGGGCCTGGCCTGGGCGGGGAGGAAAAGGCGCGGGCCGAACCGCCCATACGGCTGCGCCAGGGGACCCGGCTTCGGCGGGGAAGACAGCTTATCGCCCTGATCAGGCGTGGCGCGCGAGTCCTTTCCATGGGGAAGCGTCACGAGCACGCCGCAGGGCCGGCGGTTCCGGACCGACCATGGAACGGCGTAGAGCCTGAGCCGGTCCATGGGCACGCCCCACCCGGCGATCTCGTGCAGCCAGGCCTCAGGCTCATCCCCGGGCAGGAAGAAGGCCACCGGCTCGCGCACGGGATCGGAGTTGAAACGAAGTCGGAGGCGCAACGGGATCATGGCAACCTCTCGATGAAGCGGCGCATCGCGTCCTGAATCTCGCTCGCATCGATATTTTTCTTGCCGCCCGTGAAGTACGGGTCTCCGCACAGCTTGCCGCTGGAAAGCCAGCCGGACAGGGGGCCCTGTGCGAGCACGATGCTGATTTCCGGTAGGGCCGGGTCGGAGCTTTTCAGGTGGAGGAGGCCGCGGGAGTCGAGGTGGGCCCGGCTGCCGTCCGGCCAGCGGGCTGCCCGAAGGCCATATCGGATGCCGGGCGGCCCCTGAGCGGGTTCGAAGGGCCTGAACTCGGCTCTCGCACTGTCGCTGGGAAGAGCCGGGTCCAGGTGGAACTCGAGGGAGAGTGTCTCATGCCCGGTCTCCATGACGAGGAGGATGGCCTTGTTTCCCTGAACTGAAAGGAGGGCGAGGTCCTTGCCGGCCTTCCGAATGCCGCGGAATTTCTTGTAAAGATTGCGGGAAGTGGTGGTGTAACGATCGATTTCGGGTTCGAGAATACTCTGATAAACCGCAAGGCGTAGATCATCCGCCATCCGACGAGTTTGACCCGTGGTGAAATCGATGACCACTCTCTGTTTCGATCCATCCGCGCCGAGTCCCTTGAGGAGCACGCGATGTCCGTCCCGTGAAGTGGCCTCGAGTTGAAACTGGAGGGGCGGACCGGTGTAGCTTCCGACGAAGGGTCCGTCCGGGAGTTGAAAGAGCCGGCCCTGGTGAGTCAGGGCAAAGGGCCCCTCGAGCCCCTCACGGTCCAGGACGGCCAGGATTCCATGCGGGGGCTCGTCATTCAGGTGGCCCACGAACTCGAGTTTGGCCGCCTGCCCGTCGAAGGCGAGGGCGTGCCAGCCCTGCGGGCCGAAGAAGAAGCGGCCATGCCGCCACTGGAGGCCTTGGGGAAGCTCCAGGGAATCGCCTGCCCGTTCACCCGTGGACAGGCTGAAGACCTCGAGGTGGGAGGGCAGGACAATGAACAGCACTCCTTGGCGGCCGAAGGCATGGACGACCCGATGGCGAATGGCCTGGATTTCGACTCGCGAACAGTCCCCGGTGGCGAGGTCTGCAGAAAACAGCCAGAGCGGAAGCTGCGGCCATGGTCCGCCGAGGAGATGCACGAGGCCCTGCTCCCCCACGGAGAGCCAATGGATGGGGCCGGCCGGCATCTGCGCCGTGATTTCCCGGGCGCCCTGGCCCGGCGTCTTCCAGTGCAGCAGCCGGCGGTTGCGCGCAACGGCAACCACGCCGTGAGATGGAGCATGGAGGACCGCCCGATACTCGTGCTGGAAACAGGGCAACTGCAGCGGGAAAGGCCTAACGGAGAAAATGAGAGGCAGGTCGGGATCGACCTCCGGAGCGATGAGCGTGCGGGCAGGCTTTCCGGATGGCCGAGGGGCGAGAAGCTGCTCGAGGTCGAGACGGGCCTCGCGCAGCAGCTTGTACCCGTGCGGAGTCCTCTGGAGGAGCTGGAAGTTCCCGTCGCGCTCCACGGTGGCGACGTAGAGAGTGGCGTTGTCGAAAGCCTTGAGCGCCTCGAGAAACTCGGCGTCCGCTGAAACATCGGCATGCGTGACCAGGATCGCCTCGGCAGATGCACCGGTCCGGTCGATGGCCCCGCGGAACGCCGGTAGGGAGGATGCCGGGTGCGGCTCGGACTCGAGCGCTTCGAGCAGCGAGACAAGCCCCTCGCGGGTCGAAAGGCTGACCGGCTCGATTCCCTCGGGCTTGGCGCGGAAGGAAGAGACGGTGGAATGACGGTCCGTGTTGGCGGCGAACGCGAGGCCAGCGGCCGCGGCAAACACCCTCGGAAGGCCCCAGAGGCGGATACCCGTGTCCATCAACAGGAAGCGCCTTCCCGCAGGAATGCGGGGCGGGGTCTCCCGCCGAAGGTACAGCGCCTCGTTCAGAGCGACACGGACCGCCAGCGTCATGTCGTCATGCGCCAGCTCGGAGATAAGCAGCCGTTCGAGCTGCCCGCGGTTCGAGATGTCGGAAATCCCGCCCACGGGCATCTCATCCGGATCGGACACGGGCCGCGGGACGTGAGCCGTGGCCATGAGATTCTGTGCCAGACGCGCGAGCCCCGAAAGCTCCGGGTCGTCGCGGAGCTTCACGAGAAGTTGGCGGACCAGCTCGGCCGGAACGACTTCCAACGGGGCCGGCTCGACAAGCTGGTCCAGGCCGGTGCGCAGGCGCAGTCGGAGGGCTTCCGCGTCGAGGGAACGCAAGCCGCGCCGGAGAGTGGCCAGGTTCTCGTAGAATTCGTCGGTATCCCAAGGGCGGTCCAAGTCCGGTTGGAGCGCGTCCGGATCGAGGCCATCGACCAATTCCTGGAGTATCCCTCGGGCGGTCTCGGGCGCGTGACATGGGTGCGAATGTTCAAAGACCATTTCGAAGAGAACGGCCTTGCCCGCAAGGCTTCGGCGGAGGTCGGGGGGGATGTCTGAAACCTTGTCGAGGCCATGAAGGACCGAGGGAAGCCATTCGGGCAGCCAGAGCCAGAGAGGTTTTTTTCTGCGCTTTTCCGCGAGATCGAGGAACGCACGGAAGACATCACGCAAAGAGACGGGTTTGACCCAGCCGTCGCGGCACGCGGCAAACAGGAGGACCACGGCATTGAAGGGCGGCAGGCCCAGGGGCGAGAGGCGTTCGAGAACGGCCTGCACCTCCTCCCGAAAGGCGATGGTGAAGGGCTCGCCGTTCCAGACCAGCGCCTGGCCGTCGGGACTCCAGCGCCAGAAGTCCCCAGACTTTGGGCGGAAGTAGCTGGAAGCGAGGGACGGGGGATTCATGGTGGTCTTGTGGAAGCCAACGGCCTTCAACGGTAACCACGAGCAGGAATGGCAGGACGATAGTACACCGTGCTCCAAGATTTGTCTCATCTGCGGGAAGCAAGGAGCGGGCAGCGGGTCCATGAGGTATGTATTCCGTAGCCGAAGCGCGTCAGCGTTCCGTCCGAGAGATGAGATTTGAGGGTCCAGACGAAGCGCTGACGCGCTTCGCTACGCCATTCGGGGCTGACACCCCGCGAACGTAGACAAGGCCTTCCAACGCGGAGAAGCGACACGAATGCCCAGGACAATTTTTTTTGGCGGGTTCTTTCAGCATTTGGGGATTTAGAGATTAGAGGCTGATGTTTCAGAGCTCGCTCCCTTGTTCGGCCGTAGCTTCATTCCATCTTGAGAGTGTGACGACCCATGTCCAACGAACTTCACGCCACCCCGAGATCGTTCGATCTGACCGTACGGCATCTGGCCCAGGAATTCCCCGAGGACATCGCGCGGCTCTGCCTTGGCCGAGAGCCTGAGGCGCTGGAGGTCCTCAGCACGGACCTGCCGGCGACCGACCGGCGTGCCGACTACCTGGCGAAGGTCAACGTGTCCGGGGAGGTCTTTGCGCTCCAAGTCGAGTTTCAGACCGAGTATTCGTGGAAAAAAATCTATGAGCTGCTGGGGTACAGGGTCCGCGCTCGGACTCTTTACGGCCTGCCTGTCCTGTCTCTCATGATGTATTTGACAGACGAGGGCTATCCGGGTCCAGGCTCCAACCTGTGGGAAGAGAAGGTGTTAGGCCGGACTCAGCTCGTGTTCCAGTTTGAGGAGGTCCGTCTGTGGGAACTGGAGGCGAGCCGTTTTCTGGAGGCAGGGATTGAGGGGCTGGTCCCCTTGGCCGTGCTGATGCAAGGGGGCGAGAAAGAGGAGACGCTGCGCCGGGCCGTTGAAGCCGCGGCGAAGGTGTCGGATAATAGTCGGCGCAAGGATGTGGAGGCCGCGATCGCCGTTCTCGGGGGCTTGAAATATCCTGAAGAGATGATCTGGTCTTTGATCCGGAGGGAAGCCATGAAAGAATCATCGATCGTGAAGGCATTGTTTGACGAGGCACAGAAAGAAGGATTTCAACAAGGCCTTGAAAAGGGCCTTGAAAAGGGCCTTGAAAAGGGCCTTGAAAAGGGCCTTGAAAAGGGCCTTGAAAAGGGCCGGACAGAAGCCCTGAGAGAGCACATTCTGAAAACACTGCATAGACGTTTCTCTCCTGTCTTCCCTGAGATCGCGAATGCGGTCATATCCCAGCCTTCACTGTCCCGACTTGAGAGCCTGCTGCATCTTGCTTATACGGCGGGTGATATCGAGGATTTTCGCAAAGGGCTGGAGAGTTGACTTTCCGCTGCATGGAGCGGGCAGAAGCTGACCCGTCATCACAGACCATGGCCATCTGCCTGCTCCTCGCTTCCCGCTTCTTGCTTCTTGCTCCCCGCTCTATCCGTGCCGGCTGGCCACGTCCGTCGCCCGGACCGCGGTGCGCGTGGCGGACACAAAATTCGAGGCCTGGATTCGCTCGACGAGTCCGTCCGGCCGGAACAACGCCACATCGCCCGCGGCAAGCAGGAGACATTTCCTCGCGACGGAAGCGTCCACGGGCGGATCGAGCGTCCAGCCGCAGGGGACGGCGATGCCGTCGGTGTCCGTGTATCTTTCGCCCGGGATGGGCGGCAGGGGGACGCCGCGGATGAACGCGCGGGCATCCTTCGAGGCGGCGAAATGGAGTCGCTTCAGCCGCGCGGCAGGGGCTCGGGTCGCATAAACTTTCCAGGCCTTCCAGTCGGCCACGAGGATGCCAGCGTCTCGCTCAGCAGAGGAACGAATGATCCGGAGGGGAATGCGCCGGGACGCAAGTCCCGGGAGGGCGGCGGGTTGGGTTTCCGGCATCAGCCAGTCCTGGAGGGGAATCCAGCCTTGCCCGGGCAGTTTACCCTTCGGGATTCTGGCGTCTTGACGTTTTAAGAGGCCGCTGGGCAGGACCGAATAGAGCGTCGCGTCGGGAATTTTGCGGAGGGCCAGGTCCAGGAGGTCGTCCATGGCTTCGCCGGAGAGCCAGAGAAAACCATGGTCCTCACAGGCGCGAATGCTGGGATGGAGGCGAAGGCCTGCGGCGGCGTGCGCTGCGGCCACGGGAATGCGAGCGGCCCAGGTCGGGTTCATGCACCCATCTCCTTGAGGAGGCGATGGGCGCGTTCAAGAAGAAAGGCGCGGTTTTCTTCATCGGTGACCCACTGGCATCGACCGGCGAGGACGCTCAGTCGGTCCCGGAGATAGGAACGGTCGGCCGGCGATTCCGCCGACTGGGGAAGGCGTTTTTCAATCTGCTCGAGGTCACGGGCCAGGCTTTCCGGGTCCGGGCTTTCGCCCGTGCGCGACCGCGGATGCGCTCGGGGCTCGGCCGGTGCCTGGTCATAAGCCTGCTCGACGAGCGCGGCGATGACCTCCTGCTGTTCCTCCGCGTCCCACGTGTAGCGCAGGACCCAGAGGTCGGACACGGCGGCCTGCAGGCGGCCCGAGAGGAGGGCGCTGGCGGCGAGGAGGCGCTGGAGCTTGACGGCCCGGCGGTCCGAGATGGGGATGCCGGCATGGCGCAGCCGGTGGACCAGTTCCAAGTACGCGGGCCGGACAGCTCGGAAGTCCACCTGAGGCAGCATCGCCTGCAGCCTGCGCACGTCGTCCACGCCGAGGGATCGGCTGGCTTCCACCAGGTCGAGGTCGAGCTTCCAGCCCGCGTCCAGCACCTCGGTGAGTTTTTCGGCCGGCACGTTGTCGCAGCGCACCCGCGCAAGAAAACGATCGAATAGAGCGCCGAGAGCATCGTCCTCGGGCAGCCGGTTGCTGGCCCCGACGACCAGAAGCGTGGGCAGGGGCCGTGTTTCTCTTCCCCGGCGGAAGACTCGCTCATTGAGGACGGTCAAGAGGCTGTTGAGGATGGCGCTGTTGGCGTTGAGCAGCTCATCGAGGAAGACGAGGGAGGCCTCAGGCAGCATGCCCTCCGTGTTGGTGACGAGGTCGCCTTCCCGCAGCCGGCGGATATCGAAGGGGCCGAACAGCTCGTTCGGCTCGGTAAACCGCGTCAGCAGGTATTCGAAGGTGCGGCCCTCGATCCGGCGGCCCAGTTCATGGACGAGTGCGCTCTTCGCCGTTCCGGGCGGGCCGAGGATGAAGAGATTCTCCCGGGCCACCAGACACACGCCGAGCAGGTCGATGATCTCATCCTTGTTGACGAAGGCGGCCTTCATCGGATCAAGAACCTCATGGGCAAGGCGGAAGCCGAGCCCGAGGCCGTCAGCGGGGTCAGAAGCATTCATCGGGTGCACTGGAGTCCTGAGTCCTGGGTCTTGAGTCCTGAGTCTTGAAGACTATAGGCTGTAAGCTGAAGACTCAAGACTGAAGACTGACTCCACTGATTACTGATTACTCTTCACTGTTCACTCCCGAGGCGGCCAGCGCCTTGACCATCTCAGGGGAAAGGTCGGGGAATGCGCCGAGGGCCTCCTGGATGGCGGCCCGCACGCGAGGATCAGCCAGACGGCTCGTATCACGGCGCTCGAGAATCCGGTCCACGTAGAGCTGCCGGAGGCTCGAGTCGTCCAGGAGGGCGGAGACTTCGATGTCGCCGAGATTTTTCACACCGACGGAGGAGAGCGGCCAGTTCCGCGCCAGGGCGAGCAGCTCGGCGACCAGGGAGTCCTTCTCGGCCGCGGCGCGGGCCAGCGTGATCAGGTCCGGCAGATACCGAAAGGTCATATCGACCGAATAGGCCGTTCGGGGGCCAGGGGCCTCCGGGCAAGGCTGCGAGAAGGCCTGGCGCACCGCTTCGGCGTCCAGGTCTCGGTAGACGAGGAGCTGGCAGGCCTTGTAAAGGGTCGTCGCGGCCCATTGGGCTGCAGGCAGCGAAAGCTCCGGCGGAGAGAAGGCCATCTCCTCTCGCGCCCAGAGGTCCATGTCTTCCAACCGCTTATGAATCTCGGCGGAGTCCTCACGCACGGACTCGACGGCCCTGCTGACGGACACGCGTCCGGTCTCCTGCAATTGGGCCAGAAAGGTCAACAGGGGCATAGAGCGGTGATGGCCGGGGTGAAGGTTTGCCACAGACCTTCAAGATTCTCCGGTCCGGGGAATGAAAAGCAAGCGACGGGCTGTTTGCGCGTCAGGCCACGCCCGTATAGAGTCTTAGGCTGTTGTTTCATCGCGTTCATCTCCGGCAAGTGGAAAGGAACCGGCGTGCCGCGGGCAGGTCATGTTCTGGTGTTTCTGGGATTCGCCTGCGCCGGGTGCGTGTCCCGTGCGGCGGTGCGGGCGGCAGCGCCCCTCATGGAGCGCGGTCTCGAGGCCGTGTCGGAGGAGGAGGACGTCCGACTCGCGGAGTCGGCCTCGGGGGCGAACCTCAAGATTCTGGAAGCGGCTTTAAAGGAGGACCCGCGGCATGCACGGCTGCTGCTTCTGGCGTGCCGCGGGTTTGCGGGCTATGCGCTCGTCTTCGTGGGGGACGAGGAGTCGGAGAGGGCGCGGGCGTTCTATGCACGTGCGCGGGCTTACGGCCTGCGCGCACTCGAACAGGATCGGCGACTGAGGGGCCTGCTGTCCATGCCGATGGAGAGGCTCGAAAAGGTCCTGAAGGCGTGTACTCGAAAGGATGTGCCGAAGCTCTTCTGGGCCACGCTGGCCTGGGGCTACTGGATCAACCTGAGCCGCGACAAGCCGGAGGCGCTGGCGGAGCTGCCGAGAGCAGAGGCGATCATGAGGCGCGTTCTGGAGCTTGACGAGGCCTATTTTTACGGGGGCCCGCACCTGTTCTTTGGCACGATCTACGGCAGCCGGACGAAGCTGCTCGGGGGTGATCCGGACCGGGCGCGGGAGCACCTGGAGCGAAACCTCAAGCTCAACGGGGGCCGATTTCTCTTGACTTACTATTTTTATGCACGATACCTCGCCGTGCAGTTGCAGGATCGGCAACTGTTCGAGCGTTTGCTGAGGCAGGCGGCGGAGGCGCCTGCCGAGTCGCTGCCGGACCAGCGCCTGCTCAACACCGTGGCCCGGGGAAGGTGCGCCGATCTCCTGGCTCACGCCGATGAGTATTTCTAGCGAAGCGCTGCCTCGAGCCGCGAAGTCGCGCGGTCGCTGTGCGACCGCCACGCGGACGACTCTTTCCAGCGAAGCGCTGCCTCGAGCCGACCCGTGTAGCTCGAGCGACGAATAGACGAGTTCGCAAGCGCATCCGCACTGGCGAACTCGTCTAGTGCAAGAGACCCCAGCAATACGGGAGCACCGGGATGGTTCGAGCGGTACTGGGAGTGATTCTGCTGGCCTCGGCGCTGGATGGCCAGACCCTGAAGTTCGCCACGCTCGCGCCGGAAGGGTCGACATGGATGAAGGTGATGACCGCGCTGGACCAGGAGGTCCGCAAGGGCACTCAGGGCCGCGTCTCGTTCAAGTTTTTTGCCGGTGGAGTGAAGGGTGACGAGAAATCGGTGCTCCGGCAGATGAAGCTCGGAGTGGTCGATAGCGCTGGACTCGCGGGGCTGGGCCTCGGCGACATCCTGCCGGACGCCCGCGCCCTGGACATTCCTTTCCTGCTGAGGACGGACGAGGAGGTGGACCTCGTTTACGAGAAGCTGTTTCCACGTTTTGCCGGCTCGCTGGAGAAGGAGGGATACGTTCTCCTGGGGCTGTCCGAGGTGGGCTTTGTGCACTTTTTCTCGCAAAAGCCCGTGCGGAAGATGGAGGACCTCCGGGCCACGAAGTGCTGGATGTGGTCGGGCGATCCCCTGGCCGAGGTGGCCCTGAAAAAGCTGGGGGTGAGTCCGATCCCCCTCTCCCTGGCGGACGTCTTGACGGCGCTCCAGACGGGGGTGATTGACACCTTTTATTCGCCGCCGTTGGGGGCCATCGCGCTCCAATGGTTCACCAGGGTGAAGTACTTCCAGGAGTTCCCGATGACGCACTCGACGGGGGGCCTGGTGGTGACCTTGAAGGCCTTCCAGAAGCTGAAGCCGGAGGACCAGAATCTATTGCGAGCGGCCGCTCGGCGTCGCATGCAGGAACTGGTGAAGCTGACGCGGAAAGAGAGCCAGGAAGCTCTGGCAGCGTTGAAAAAGGCGGGGATCGAGTTCATCCCGCCGCCGGACGCGGAAGAGAGAAAAAGGTTCGAACGCATCGGGGAGGAGATTCGAACCGAGCTGACAGGCCCGGTCTATTCGAAGGAAGCGCTCGCGGAGGTGATGGCGGTGTTGGAGGAGTTCCGCCGCAGCCAGAAGAAAGAATGAGACTTGTGCGGATGGGAAACCAGTGGTTGCTGCGGGTGGTCGCCACCCTTCTCATGACCCTGATCCTGGTCATGGTCGGGCTGGGCTTCGGCCAGGTGGTCCTCCGCAAGCTGTTCCAGCGCGGTTACTCCGATATCAATCTCTTCCTCCAATTCGCCGTGCTCTGGATCGCCTTCCTGGGGTCCATCCTCGCCACGGCCCGGCAAAGGCACATCCGGATCGACGCGCTGACGCAGGTCTTCTCTCCGGGAGCGAATCGCTGGGTGCTGGCGGTGGTGAATCTGACGGGCCTCGGACTCTGCGTGGTCCTGTCCCGGGCCGGCTTCACCTTTTACGACGAATTCAGCGTTTCCGCATGGGGCTGGGGCGAGAATCCCATCGCTTACCTTTCCTTCCTCGTGGGCTTCGGCATCGTCGCCCTCGAGTTTCTGATCCAGTTCCTGGAGTGTCTCTTTCCTGAGAAGAACGGGGAAAAGGCTCGCCAGGCGCCCGAAGTGCGTCCCCCTCCACCGCACGCGGACGGGCAGGCTGCCGGGAACGCGGAGGCGGCCTCATGATCGGGCTGCTCATCCTCGGACTACTTCTGCTGGCCGTATCGGGCGCCCCGCTCTTCCTCGTGATGGCCGGCGCCGCCATGCTCGGATACGCGGGTCAGGATACCCCTCCGGTCGCCATGCTCGACCAGATGTTCCGTCTGGCGCAGGAGACCTCGACGCTGGTGGCGCTGCCGCTGTTCACCTTTGCAGGCTACCTGTTGGCGGAAAGCGGCGCCCCGAAACGGCTCGTCCAGTTCTCGCAGGCCCTCCTGGGATGGATGCCCGGCGGGCTCGCCGTGGTCAGCCTCGTCGCCTGTTCGGTATTCACCGCCTTTTCCGGCGCCTCGGGCGTGACGGTGATTGCCCTCGGCGGACTGCTCCTCCCCGCCCTGCGCCAGGACCATTACGAGGAAAAATTTTCCCTCGGCCTGCTGACGACGTCAGGCTCCATGGGCCTTCTCCTGCCGCCCAGCCTGGCGTTGATCCTGTACGGCATCGTGGCGAAGACGAACGTGGACGATCTTTTCCGAGCCGGAATCCTCCCGTGCGCGCTGATGGTC
This sequence comes from Planctomycetota bacterium, assembly GCA_016179685.1. Taxonomy (GTDB): domain Bacteria; phylum Planctomycetota; class PUPC01; order JACPCR01; family JACPCR01; genus JACPCR01. The sequence continues at coordinate 56,807 of JACPCR010000072.1, forward strand.
GCCGTGCTGAGCGGCTACAGCATATGGGCAGCCCGTGGCAGCCAAAGGCAGAGGCTGACCTTCTCCGCGGCACGGCTCTGGAAAGCGTTCCGGGCGGCCCTCTGGGAGGTTCCCATCCCCATCCTGATTCTGGGCGGGATTTACGGCGGCTTCTTCACCGTGACCGATGCCGCTGCCGTAACAGCCTTTTATGTGCTCGTCATCGAGGTGGGAATCTACCGCGATATCCATGCGGTGCGCGACCTGCCTCGGGTCTGCGTCGACAGCCTCGTGCTCATCGGCAGCATCCTCTTGATCCTCATGTGCGCCTTGAGCTTCACAGGCTATCTCGTGGACCAGGAGGTGCCGGCCCGCATCCTGGACTGGATGAAGCGATACCTCCAGAGCCCGGTGAGCTTTCTGCTCATGTTGAATCTCTTCCTGCTCGTCGTCGGATGCCTCCTGGACATCTTCAGCGCCATCGTCGTGGTCGTCCCACTGATCCTGCCCCTGGCGGAGCAGTTCCAAGTGCATCCGGTGCACCTGGGAATACTTTTTCTCAGCAACCTCCAGATCGGATTCCTGACGCCGCCCGTCGGGATGGGCCTCTTTCTGGCCGGGTCGAGGTTTGAAAAGCCGATCCTGCTGATCTTTCGAGCGACGCTGCCGTTCCTGCTTCTCCTTCTCGTCAGTCTGCTCCTGATCACCTACGTGCCGTGGTTCAGCCTGGTGTTGCTGGCGGAGCAGGCTGCCCCGGCGCCGTGAAGTCACGGCCGCGGCGGCGTTGCTGATGGCGTTTCCGGCGCAGGCGGAGGCTCCGGCGCGTCTCCGGCGCGGTACATCGTCACGGTGAATTGCTTCTCGTCACGAACAAACTCGAAAAGGATTTGCCGGTCCTTGTTGACGCGGCCCTCGCCCCAGCCCGGCCGGCCTGAAAGAACGAGGCGGCCCTCCCGCAGGGACCAGCGGCCTTTTTCCTTGCCCCAGGTGTACTGGCTATCCGGGTAGAGGATCAGGGGCGACATGTTCCGCTGGGCCCCGCCCGCGCCGTCCACGTTGAAGGACAGGTTGCGATAGAGCCCGGTCACCGAAATATCCTTCGTCTCGCCTTCGGCTCGAATCGGCCCGGCAAGCGGGAACAGGAGCAGGCCGAGAGTGAGGATGGCGTCCGGGCAGCCAGCGCGCATGGGGACCCCCTTTCGAGGACGAGGTCGAGAGAAAACCGGATCGACTTGAAACGGCCCTGCGGCCGCTTTGCCATTTGCAAATCATTTTGGTTGCGGGAAAGGATTCCTGCAACCAGAATGACTTCCATGCCACGAGACCTCGTCCTGGGCAACGGCCGACTTCTGGTGACGTTCGACGATACTTATACTTTGCGGGATTTCTATTTTCCGCACGTCGGCATGGAAAACCACACCATCGGACATCCCTGCCGGACCGGAATCTGGGCCGACGGGCAGTTCGCCTGGTTTTCGGACGCCGGATGGGCCCGCCACATCCAGTATCGGAAGGACAGCCTGGTCACGGACGTCACGCTCGAACACAAGGGCCTGGCGGTTCGCCTCCGAGGCCAGGACGCCGTTCATTTCTCACATCCTCTCCTGTTCCGTTGGCTCGAGGTGACGAACCTGGCGAAGCGACGCCGAGAGATTCGCCTGCTCTTCCATCAGGATTTCCACATCTCAGAGAGCGCGATGGGGGACACGGCAGGCTACGAGCCGGTGAACCGCTACCTGATCCATTACAAGGGCCACCGGTATTTTCTGGTGAACGGGCGGGCGGGCCAGGGCGAGGGCATCTTTCAGTACGCCACGGGCGTGAAAGAGGTAGGTGTTTTGGAAGGGACCTGGCGTGATGCGGAGGACGGCGTGCTGGAGATGAACCCGATGGCGCAGGGCTCGGTGGACTCGGCGGTGAGTTTCGCGCAGAGCGTGGAAGCCGGCGCGTCGGCCTCATTCGAATTCTGGATTGCGGCGGCGCGGGACTACTGGGAGGCGAAGGCGCTGAATGCGCTGGTGCTGGAACATGCGGGTCCGCGGGGCGATGCGGCCGAGCCGGGTGCGCCGACGCGCGTGCAGGCGATGCTGGCGGAGACGGACGCGGCCTGGCGGCGCTGGGTGTGCCGGGCGACTCAGGAGCTTGCGGACCTTCCAGACGGCGTGCGGGCCCTTTATCGCCGCAGCCTGCTGGTGATCCGGACGCAGATGGACGATGACGGCGCCATCCTCGCGGCGAACGACGGGGACTCCTTGTTGTTCAACCGCGACACCTACAGCTACATGTGGCCCCGCGACGGCGCGCTCGTGGCGCGGACCCTGGACCGATCGGGCTACACCGATCTCACCGAGCGCTTCTTCCGTTTTTGCGCCAGGCTGATGCCCAAGCCCTCTTACTATCCAGAAGGCTACCTGCTGCACAAGTACAACCCGGACGGCTCCGTCGGCAGCTCGTGGCATCCGTGGGTGCGGGACGGGCGTCCGTCGCTCGCGGTGCAGGAGGACGAGACGGCGCTGGTGCTCTGGGCTTTCTGGCGTCACGTCGAGGCCCGCCTCAGCGTCGATCCGGAAGTGTTGGGCCTCGTCCGAGAGCTGGCCCCGCGGCTCGTCATCCCCGCCGCCCATTTCCTCCTGCTCTACCGCGACGAGCAGGAGGGCCGCGCCCGATTCGATTTCCCTTACGGCCACGAGCCGACAGGCCTGCCCCTGCCTTCCTACGACCTCTGGGAGGAGCGTTACGGCGTCCATGCGTTCACCGTGGTGGCCACCTGCGCGGGCCTCGAGGCCTGCCGGAAGCTCATTGAGCTCGCGGTGGAACAGGGCTGGGCGGACGAAGAAAAATGGTGCGACGAAGCCTACCTGTGCGCTCGGGATGCCGGTGACCCTGTGTCACGCCGGAATCAGATGTCCCAGGTGGCCCGCCGCTGCCGGGAAGGCAGCGGCAAGATGAAGGCCGCCTTTCAGTCGCACTTCTGGTCACCCAGAAGCCGCAGCTTCTCCCGGATGCTGAACTTCGAGGCCGGCGGGAAGGTCCAGCGGGACGACACCTTCGATGCCTCCACCCTTTACGCCCTTCTGGCGTTCGGAGTGTTCGAACCGGATGAGCCCGGGGTGCGCGAGACCATCGAATCGGTGGAGAAGAGGCTGTGGTGTCGGACGCCTATCGGCGGCCTGGCGCGCTACGAGGGCGATGCCTATTACCGGCAGAGCCGGGAGACGGAAGCGATACCCGGCAATCCCTGGGTTCTCTGCACGCTATGGGCGGCCCTGGGCAGGCTCTTTCTGGCTCGTCATCCGGACGACCTGGTCCGGCCCCGCGAGATTCTGCAGTGGGCGTGCGAGCACGCCAGGCCCAGCGGCGTCCTCGCCGAGCAGGTGCATCCCCTGACCGGCGTCCCCATGTCCGTCTCCCCGCTGACCTGGAGTCACGCCGCATTCGTCGAAACGGTTCTGGCTTACGTCGAGAAACACTCGGCCCTGAACCGAGTATCGAATGGAAGCCATGTGCCTCGTGACACTCCATCATGCCCTCGACACGACGACAGCCCGTGACCCTCGACACGCTCTTTCGCCCGAGGCTCTTCGGCGTTCCGCAGTGGTCGCCGGACGGCCGGTGGCTCGTTTTCTCCCTGTCCGAGCCAGTCTCGAGAACCGGTTCGGCAGGCACCGCGCTCTGGTTGCTGTCCGCTGACGGCAGGGAAAAAGTTCGCTTGACCCGGGGTCAGGGGTCAGAGGGCGCGCCCGTCAGCGATCTCTCGCCTTGCTGGTCGCCGGACGGACGCCGGGTGGCCTTCGTTTCGAATCGCAGCGGGACGTTCCAGATTTGGGTGATTCCCCCGTTCGGGGGCGAGGCCGCTCCCGTGACGACCTCGAACTGCGGTTGCGGGCCTCTCATGATGGACGGTTTTTTCGCAGGCATGGACTGGTCGCCGGACGGGAAACACCTTGTTTTTGTCGCCCAGCTTCCTGAAAGAAAAAACGCCTCGGATGTCCGAGTTGTCGGGATTGATCCCGGCGAGGGTTATGCCGGGGTGAGGACACGGATTCATCTCTGGTCCATCCCGCTGCCCGCGGCGGCTGAGGTAGGGTCGGAAACGGCATCACCCTGGGCGAAAAGACTCACTCGCGGGAACTACCATCATGGCGACCCGCGCTGGTCGCCGGACGGCCGATGGATCGCCTTCGTTTCCAACCAAAGCGGCGACGAGGAAGCGGTGATTTGGAGTCTCAACAAGAACTACGACCTGTGGCGGATGCCGAGCGGAGGCGGAAAGGCTGAACGGCTCACCTCGAATCCGGGTCCGGACGTCAGCCCGCGTTGGTCGCCCGACGGCCGCCGGCTGGCCTATCTCTCCTGTCCCCGTTGCGGCAGCCACGCGGACGTGTTGCATCTCTGTGTTTTAGACCTCGACAGCGGCCGGACACGTTCCCTGACCCCGCGACTCGACTATTCGGTGGACCGTCTCACTGCCCAATGCTGGTCGGCGAACGGCCGCGTCCTCTGGTTCACCGCGGGTGTGCGGACGGAGAACCACCTGTTGCGGGCCTCGGCGCAAGACGCGAAGGGGCAGGATGCCAGCCGGCCCGGTGAACTGCTCTTCTCGCCGAGCGTCTCGCCCGTGGGCCGGCGCCTGGCCTGCATCGTCCAGAGCGAGCGCAACGCGGGCGAAATCCAGGTGCGCCACTTGCCCTCGGCCTCGGTCTGTTTCCAGTCGAACTGGAATGGTTGGGTCCGCGACCACCGCCTGGGCCGGACACGGCTCGCCCGATGGAAAAGCGATGGACTGGCCATCGAGGGTGTCGTCGTCCTCCCGCCCGGATACCGCCGCGGGCGCAGATACCCGCTCATCGTGCTGCCTCATGGGGGACCCCACGGCCGCGCCACCCGCGGCCTTAATCTGGCCTGGCACTGGCTCGCGGCGCATGGTTACGTGCTCCTGTCGCCCAATTTCCGGGGCAGCACCGGTTACGGCCAGGCGTTCATCGACGCGGACCGTGGGGACTTCGGGGGCGGCGATTTTCGCGATCTCATGCGCGGCATCGACCACCTGATCGACCGCGGCATCGCCCACCCCGAGCGCCTCGGCATCTTCGGGGCCAGCTACGGCGGATTCATGACCACCTGGGCCGTGGGCCAGACACGACGATTCAAGGCCGCCGTGGCCGTCTGCCCAGTGACCCATCTGCAATCCATGTTCGGGACCACGGATATCAAGAGCTGGACGTGCTGGGAATTGGATGGCCGGCCGTGGGAGAATTTCCAGGACTATGTGCGCTGCTCGCCGATCACCTATGCCCCGCGCGTGAAGACGCCCACGCTGCTGCTCCACGGGGAAGGGGACCGCCGGGTGCCCATCTCCCAGTCCGAGGAATTTCATGCCGCACTCCGGGCCTGCGGCGTTCGAACCCGGTTTGTACGCTATCCTAACGAAGGACACGGGATCGCCCAGCCCGGCCACGTTCGAGACTATCTCATGCGGGCGCTCGATTGGCTGCGCCGCATCTAGCAGACGCCTGCGGAGATGCATCCGCACTTCCGCAGGCGTCTGCTCGTTCCTATCCATACGAGGAGGAGCTCATGGCCTCACGCGTGCTGGTCCTGTGTGCGTCCGTGGGCGCGGGACACCTTCGCGCCGCGCAGGCGGTGGAGCTGGCCCTGAGGCGGCTCGATCCAACCGCCATCGTCCGAAACATCGACGTCCTGACGCTGACCAACGCCCTCTTCCGGCGGGTCTACGGCAAGGCGTATCTCGACCTGGTGAACCGGGCGCCCCACGTGCTCGGCTATTTCTATGATCGGCTGGACCAGCCGCCCTCGGCGCGGGCGAAGGGGGACCGTTTCCGGCGTCTCGTCGAGAAGCTCAACCTGAGGCCCTTTCTCTCGTTCTTGAAATCCGAGCCGTGGGACGTGGTGGTGAACACGCATTTTCTTCCCGCGGAGATGATCGCCATGCTCAAGCGGAACGGGGAGTGGAAGACGCCGCAGTTCACGGTGACGACGGACTTCGAGACGCACCGGCTCTGGGTGAATCCGCCGTGCGAGCACTACTTCACGGCGACGGCGGAGGGCGCGGCCTACCTGCAATCCTGGGGCGTGCCGGCCTCGGACACGACGGTGACGGGTATCCCCATCCACCCGGTGTTCAGCGAGCCGAAGGAGCGGGCGGAGTGCCTCCGCCGGCAGGGCCTGGCGGGCGACCGGCCCATCCTGTTGCAGCTTGCCGGCGGCTTCGGCGTGGGCCCCATCGAGCAGATTTACCGGGACATTCTGGACCTGGAGAGGCCGGTCGAGGTCGCCGTCGTGTCGGGCCGGAACGAGGAGGCAAAGAGGCAGCTCGAGCAGATACCGGTCCCCGGCCGGCATCACGCAAAGATTCTGGGATTCACCGACCAGATGGACGAACTGATGGCGGTGGCGGACGTCGTGGTCTCCAAGCCCGGCGGCCTGACCACCTCGGAGGTGCTGGCGCGGGGCGCGGCCATGGCCATCGTGAATCCGATCCCGGGCCAGGAGAGCCGCAACAGCGACTTCCTGCTCGAGAACGGTGCAGCGATCAAGATCAACAATCTGGCCACGCTGTCTCACAAGCTGGGCGGGCTGCTGGCCGATCCGGAGCGTCTGGCTCGGTTGAAGGCCCATTCGCGGCGTCTGGGCCGCCCGCAGGCTGCGTTCGAGGTCGCTCGCCGTGCCCTGGCGGTCTGAGAACCCGCAACTCATTGGCCGGCACGGAAGTGCACCCGCACTTTCTGCTGGCACATGAGATAGAAACTTCCGGGTAGCCAAAGCGCCTGTGCGGTTCGGCCCGGCGTCCGAATTTCATCTTTCCTTTGTATAATCCGTTCCTGTCTTCCCCCTGTTCACCCGGCATACTCCAGGTGCATGAAGGGAGGCAAAGGATGAGATTTCGGTATCCGCGGCTGTTGCGGGAGCGATCGGGGGGGCCGGGTTATTTCTTGGGCTGCTTCTTGCGGCCCAGGACGCCGGGCGGCCGGAATCGATTCCTGGAGAGAAGATTCTCCTGCAGACGAGCTTTGAAGAGGGACAGGAGTCTCCGTCGGGCTGGACGCCCTCGGGTGCGGCCGTTTGGGCTACCGTGGCCCGCACGGGGTCGAGGTCCATCGAGATTCGGACCTGGCAGCCGGACCCGGTGATGGAGGAATTGAGGAAGACGTTGAGCGAGGAGGAATTCTGGAAGAAGTTCAAGGCTGACCCGGAGGCGACGCGCGTGTCCATTTCCGAGGGGTCCCTCGCTCCGCCGGACCCATCCGCGTGGATGCGGACCTTTCGGACTGGAATCTCGATGGGCTGATCCCGATCGAGCCCACGTGGCAGTGGGCGCTGCAGACGCAGGGGAACACGGGTCCCGCGAAGAACTACCGCCAGACCCTCGCGGAACAGTCCAGCCCCGAGGGCAAATTCCAGATGTTCCTCCGCTGGGATGATCGGGGCCTCTACCTGGCGTCGGTGGCCCGGAACGCTCACCCGTCCCGTCCCGCGAAGAGCCTGGACGACGTTTGGGCGCAGGACTGCCTCTATGTCATGCTCTACCCGGACGAGTATGTGCCGGGCGGCGGAACCTCGATGCGGCCCTACAAGATGCACCTGGCGATGGACGGACCCGGCAAGCCGGTGCTGCTCGACGGCGCCGGCATCGTGCGCACGCCTGAGGAGCTGGACGCCGAGTACGCGGTCCGAGAGACGCCGCCGGGCGACGTCTACGAATTTCGGATGGGCCCGCGTTACATCCGCGGGATGAAGCTCGCACCGGGCAGCCGATTCTCGCTTTCGACGCTGTGCTGGCGCGATCGCGACCCCAAGTACGCCTTCTACCGCCACTGCGCGTCCTTCGATGGCACCGTCGGCGGCATGGCCCAGTTCGTCCTCGTGGATGAGCCTGAATAGGCCAGCGCGGGGGTGCAACCGCACTGCCGCGCTGGCCTACGAGTAACCCAGGTAGGCCTTCTTCACTTTCTCGTCCTCGAGGAGATCGCGGCCGGGACCAGCCAACGCGACCTGCCCGGTCTCCATCACGTAGCCTCGATTCGCGCACTGGAGGGCCTTCAACGCGTTCTGTTCCACGAGCAGGATGGTGGTACCCTCGCGGTTCAACTCCTCGATCACATCAAAAATCTGCCGGACCAGGATCGGCGACAGGCCCAGCGACGGCTCGTCGAGCAGCAGCACGGAAGGCCGGGCCACCAGCGCCCGGGCCATCGCACACATCTGCTGCTCCCCGCCGGACAGGCTGCCCGCAAGCTGTTTCTTTCGCTCCCCGAGGACCGGAAAAAGCTGGAAGCATGCCTCGAGGTCCTTTTCGACCGCAGAGCGGTCCCGCCGCTGGAACGCTCCCATTTCCAGGTTTTCCAGCACCGTGAGGTCCGAAAAGAGCCGCCTCCCCTCGGGCACTTGCGTCAGGCCCCTCCGCACGATATCCACCGTGGGCAGGTTCGTGATGTCTTCCCCGTGAAAGAGAATCCGGCCGCTCATCACCGGCACCATCCCGCAGATGGCCATCAGCGTGGTCGTCTTGCCCGCGCCGTTCGCGCCGATGATCGCCACCAGCTCGCCCTGGCTCACCTGGAGCGACACTCCCTTGAGAATCCTCATCCGGCCGTAGCCGGCGACCACGTTTTCCAGCCGAAGCACGTCGGTCACTTGGAAAATCCATGCCGTAAAGGTAGAACGGTCCACAAGTTTGAAGCGAAACACCGCTACTGCAAGCAGGAAACCAGAAACATGAACCGGACCGGTGTCTGGGTGACGAGCGGCTTTGAAGGCTTCCGGCGAGGCACGTTCGGGAACGCGGGCCAGAACCTCTACGTCTCCCGGGCGGGCGTCTTGCAGCGCATTCACCAGTACGACCTGAACGGCGACGGTCATCTCGATCTGATCTTTTGCAATAGCCAGAATCACGGCGAAAAACCACCAGCCTACCTTTATACCGACCCGCTGGGCGCCTGCATCCGGACCGACCTGCCCTCCGACGGGTCGGTGACCGGTCTCGTCGCCGATCTCAACGGGGACGGCTGGGACGATCTGGTCCTGGGGATGGCCTACAACGGCATCCGTAGCGACCTGAACGCTTTCATCTATTTTGGATCACCCGAGGGATTCAGCGAGCGCCGGCAGCTCCTGCTGCCCGCCCCGAGTTGCCACGCGGCGGCGGCCGGCGACTTCAATGGCGACGGCCGGACGGACCTCGCCTTCCTCTGCGGCGGCCGGCTGCGCCTCTTCCTGGCGTCCGAACTGGGATTCGAGCCCAAGCGGTTCGTCGATCTGGACGTTGCCGGGGAGCAGCTCGACGCGGCCGACGTGGACGGCGATGGATTCGCGGACCTTGTCGTGCGGGCTTCGGACGGTGAGGTTCGAATCTACTGGGGCGATGCCACGGCCATCGACCCGGCGCGGTTTGCCCTTGCGCCCGTTCCCTGCGACGTCCCCGGGCCCGGCCAGGCGGCCGCGGGCGGGCACGGGGGGCCGGAGCGCGACCCGGAGGCCCCGCCCGCGCTCGTCCGCGTCCTGACCCTTTTCCGCGCGCCGCACCTCTTTGTCGCCCGGGCCGAGGCCGCCTGCCTCCTGCCGGTCCTGCCGGGCCGCCTCTTCGGTCCGCCCATCGCGCTTCGCTGCCGCGAGGCGCGCGCCGCCGCAGTCGGCGACTTCAACGGAGACGGAAACGAGGACCTCGCCGTCGCCTGCCGGCAGGAGGAAGCCGGTGACGAATCGTCCTGGGTCTACTGGGGAGACGGCCGCGGCTTCGACGAGGGCCGCCGGACCAGGCTGCCCTGCCGCCGGGCCTGCGACGTCGCCGCGGCGGACCTTGACGGCGACGGCTGCGATGAGGTCGTCCTCTGCCAGGCCCACACGGAAGAATCTTACTCCCACGATTCCCTCGTCTACCACGGCTCGGCCCGGGGCATCCGGCCCGAGCCGGTCCCGCTCCCCTCCGAGGACGCACGGCGTGTGCTCGTGGCCCGGATTCCAGGCCGGCCCGGGTCCCAGCTGGTCTTCGTCAATCACTTCAGCCGCAACCGCCTGGGCAACATCAGCCCGACCGTCTACTTCGGCGGCCCCGACGGATTCCGGCCGGACCGCCGGGCCGAGGTCGCCGGCTGGGGCGCGGTCGAGGCCATTGCCGCCGACTTCAACGACGACGGCCATGCTGACCTCCTGTTCGCCAACGCGGCAGAAAACGCCATCCACCGCAGTCCCGGGAGCTACCTCATGGTCCACGGGCCCCAAGGCTTCCCCGCGGAACCGTCCCTGCGGTTACCCACGACACGCGCCCACGGGGTCTGCTGTGCGGACCTGAACCGCGATGGTTACCTGGACCTCATCTTCTGCGGCTTCGACAATCCGGACCTGCTGATCTTCTACGGCACGGCGGACGGATTCGACACGGCGCATCCCTGCCGCATCCGGCTCGAGCACGGGGGCGTCGTCTACCGCGAGCCCCGGTGGATCTATTTGGCCGACCTGAATAACGACGGATGGTTGGATCTCGTCGTGCCGCAAATCTCGTATGACCGCAGCTTCGTGCTCTGGGGCGGACCCGACGGCTTCAGCATGAACCGATGCCAGGTCCTTTCCGTTTTCCACGCCGCCTGCGCCCGCGCGGCGGACCTGACGGGGAACGGATACCTGGACCTGGTGCTGGGCGGACACCAGCCTTCCCACTCCGGTCCTCACGATTCCTACGTGGCCCTGTACTGGAACGGGCCGGAGGGCCTGAGGGAGGACCGGCGCACCCTGCTCCCGGCGAACGCCGTCAATGCCATGGCGATCGCTGATTTCAACAACGATGGCTGGCTCGACCTCTTCGCCTGTTCCTACCACGATGGCCGGGTGCGCGACATCGACTCCTACCTCTACTGGAATCGGCCCGGCCGGGGCTTCTCCGCTGGGGACCGCACGCGGTTCTTCACGCATTCGGCCTCCGGGTGCGTCGCCGCCGATTTCAACGAGGATGGGTGGACCGATCTGGCCGTGGCCTATCACAAGGTGGATGGGGACCACGTGGGCTATTCGGCGGTCTGGTGGAACGGTCCCGAGGGATTCTCGGAGTCTCGGACCACGCGCCTGCCGACTTCCGGCCCCCATGGCATGACGGCGGTGGAGCCGGGCAGCATCATGGACCGCGGACCCGAAGAGTATTACGAGTCCGCTGCCTGGCGGCTGCCCGACGGGACCGCCGCGTCCTCCATCTCCTGGAAAGCGGATCTCCCGCCGAAAACATGGGTCCGGGCGCAGGTCCGGTCAGCCCCCGAGCGCGAAAACCTGGCGTCCGCGCCTTGGCAGGGCCCGGACGGCCCGGGCACCTGGTTTCCCCGCGGCCAAGCCGTCCCGCCAAGCGCAATGACCGGCCCCTGGCTGCAGTACCGCCTCGCATTGGGGGCACGAAACTCCGCCGGCAGCCCGCGGGTCTATGAGGTCGCCGTCGCGTATATCGGTCATCAAGGCGGGTGATACCCCCAACCCAACAAGGTTCAGAAAAGGTGTCAGGTGTCAGGTGTCAGGTGTCAGGAAACAACTGACAACTGACAACTGACACCCGACACCTCCGGAGGAACAAACGAATAACACGTTTATATACAATCACTTAAGAAGAAGGCCTCAACCCAAGTTGGAGTGACGGCTTTAGCCGTTGTCCGAGCAGCGCCACGCCTCAAGGCCTGTCTGCGCCGCCGCAAATCTCTACCTCGGCCACCCAGACCCTTGTTTCTCCCTGTCACAACGAAGCGAGTCCGCGAGCTTCGCACAAAGCTTCCAACATCTCCGCCCTCCGATTCGCCGAATCATTTCGGCCATGACCGTGAACAATTACTGCGCGGGAAGCATCAAAAACGCTCGCATCGAAAGCAATGAAACTTCGAATTGATTTCTGATAGTACAACCTAAGCATTTAGCCGATAAGGGATAGGGCAAACTTTCTGCCTTTCCACATAGTTTGGCACAAGGTTTGTCACTGTTTTGTTTTCTGCGGGTCGTTTCTACTACCAGCTTCGTGTTCCCGGTTGGAGGAATGGTGAAGCGGCAGGAAGCCATGGGGCTTCCTTGCAGCGAGATGGTGTATTTAGGGCCGGGATACCTGGCCCCAAGAAAGGAGAGGCACATGAGAAAGCTACTTGCAGCGGTTGTCGGGACAGGTCTTCTGCTTCTGCCCGCGCGCGGCCTGGTGGCGGAGGGTGGCGATATCGAGATCAGTGGGCTCGTCGACGTGGGATTTACCCATAATTTCAATGACCCGTCCCGTGCCCAGAATGCCGGCACGGGCAACGTCGTCCGCGGGTTTCACAATCGTGAGGACACTTTCGCCCTCAACCTGGCCCAGCTCAGTGTTTCCAAGGCTGCCGAGCCCGTGGGCTTCAATCTGAAGCTCGATTTCTTCCAGACGGTCAGGGGCGGGACCGGGATTGACTTCTCCGGTGTCGGGACGACGCCGGGCGACGATATCGCCGTTCAGCAAGCGTATATTGCCTACAACACTGGAATCGGTAGCGGTTTGAATCTCAAGGCCGGCAAATTCGTGACCCTTCTGGTCCGGGACGTCATCGAAGCGAACGCAAACTGGTTTCAAAGCTACGGTTACGAATTTTTCCTTGTGCCCTTCACGCACCTTGGCCTTCGGATGTCCTATCCGTTCCTCGACAACTTGACGGGCACGATTGGCGTGAACAACGGCGCGGACACGGACGTGGACGACAACCACGGCAAGCAGATTGAGGGTCAAATTTCCTTCAGTCCGACGGAGGCCTGGACGCTCAATCTGAGTTTCAACTACGGGGCCGAGGCGGCGAACAATGAAGGCGACAAGCTTTTCTTCCTGAGCTTCGTCACCACGTACAACTGCACGGAGAACTGTTCAACCTTCCTGTCGTTCCTTTACGGAAACGCGGAGGACGTGCTGGCGAACCCGGTGCGCGACGCCGACATTTACAGCATCGCTGTTGGGGCGCAGTATAAATTCACGGACCGTTACGGGGTTTCTGGCCGGTTCGAGTATTTGAGCGACGAGACGCGCACGTTCAACGGCGCGCGCAACCTCTGGGGCTTCACGCTCACCGGCAACATCTGGCTCACGGAGGACCTGGAGTTCCGGCTCGAGTACCGGCACGACGAAGCGACGGGCCGGAACTCGCAGAACGTCTTCAATGACGGCGTGAGCGATACTGGCGTGGCTCAGACGGACGACGCTGAGAACACGTTCGGCGTGCAGCTTCTGTACACCTTCTAATCAACGACGACGCCCCGCTGGGGCAGTGCACGAGTCACATCTTCCGAAGCGCCGACCATGGAGGTGCGGCGCGTTGGGTCAACGTCTCGAGGGGTGGGATGATGTCACATCATCCCACCCCTTTGTTTTTTCAAGTTTGCCGCCCCAAGCGCCCAAGAGTTGACACCTACTCCGCATCCGTCAAGACTGTTCCGGGCACTTTCCTTGCGGAGCAAAGGTTTTGGGTCTTCTCCAGGCGCTCTTCTTCCTTTCGGGCCTGACGGGCCTCATCTACGAAGTGGTCTGGACCCGGCAGTTCTCGAACGTGCTGGGTTCGACCGCGCTGTCGATGATGGCCGTCTTCTCGACGTTCCTGCTGGCCCTGGCCCTGGGAGCCTGGGTGGCGGGCCGGCTGGCCTGGTCGGGCCGGCCCGCCCTGGCGCTCTACGGCTGGATGGAGATCGGGGTCGGAGTCAGTGCCCTGCTGGTGACACTCCTCCTGCGCGCAGGCCACGCCCTGGCGAGCTTGTCGCCCTCCGGCGCGGAGCATTTGCTTACCTGGTCGGCCTTCAAGTTTCTGATCATTTTTGTCATCCTGGCCGTGCCCGTGATGCTCATGGGGGGCACGCTGCCGGTGATGCTGGGCGCGGTGCGCGAGTGGGCCCTGCCGCGGAACGCGGTCGCCCGGCTTTACGGCTGGAACACCCTCGGCGCGGCCTGCGGCACGCTGGCGGCGGGCTTCGTCCTCCTCTGGAAGCTGGGGATTCCGGGCACGGTGGCCGTGGCCGCAGCCATCAACGTCCTGATCGGCGCATCCGCCATCGTGGCGGCCCGGCGGCTTCGACCCGCCGAAACGCCCGCCGAGGCCCTCCCGACGGCAGATGAGGCCAGCGAGGGCGGACGGAGTCACTCGGACGCCCTGTGGCTCGGCCTGGCCTTCCTGAGCGGTTTCGCGGTCCTCGCTTACGAAATGCTTTGGGGCCGGCTGGCCCGATTCCTCCTGGGCGATCGTACCCTGGCGGTATCGTTGCTCCTCTTCGTCTTCCTTACGGCGCTCGGCGCGGGCAGCCTGGCCGCGCCGGGGGCTGGCCGGGCCGCGGCACGACGTTCCTCCCGCGGCGTGCTTCTCCTCCTCGGCTGGCTCTTCCTCGCGGGGGCGCTCTTGAACCTGCTCTTCGCCCTGCTGGCCCGAGAGACGATTTCGGGCCGGGGGCTGTACGCGTGGCTGCCTCCGGGTGACCCGCTGGTTCGGCGTGCGGCCGCGGCCGTATGCCTTCTGTTCCCGCCGATCTCCGTGTTGGGCCTGACGTTCCCACTGCTCGCCTGGAGCGCCCGGGAATTCAACGATCGGCCGGGCCGTGTGATGGGCCGCCTTTATTTCACGAACACCGCCGGGGCCGCGTTCGGCGCTTGCCTCGCCGGTATCGCCCTCGCGCGGTGGCTGGGTACCCTGCGCGGCTTCCTCGCCGTGTCCGCCCTGCTCGCCGCCGCGGCCTCCGTTCTCCTGGCAAGGGGATCGAGCCGGACGGAGCACCGGGCAGCGGCCCTGGCCGGGCTCGCGGCTTTTCTCGTCCTTGCCCTTTCCTTTCCCCTTTCGATGCCCGAGGCCCGCCAGGATGAGACCGTCCTGGCCAGCCAGGAGGACGAGTACGGCCTTCAAGTCCTTGTGCGGACGGGCCAGAACACCCTTCGGGTACGAAACAATCGCCTGCACCTCGTGTATGATCTCGGGCATCCGGATACCTCGTATGCGCAGCAGATGCCCGCCCATTTGACGGTGTTGCTGGCCGAGGAGTGCCGAAACGTCTTGAATATCGGCACCGGATACGGCATCACGGCGGGGACCTTCACTCTCTACTCCGATGTCCAGGCCATCGAGACGGTGGAGATTCTTCCGTTCCTCGTGGGGCATCAGCCCGCTTTTGCCCCTTATAATTTCTGGTACTGGCAGGATGCGCGGGTCACACGGGTAATCGGGGACGGGCGGCATCGACTGGCCTCGTCGCGCCAGGCCTACGACATCATTTCCGTGAATGTGCTGGACCCCTATCTTCCGGGGTCTTCGTCGCTCTACACGGTGGATTTCTGGAAAGAGGCGAGCAGCCGGCTTCGGCCCGGCGGGGTCTATACCCAGCTCTTCTGGGGGGCGGACCTGCCGCTCCTGGTGAAGGGGATGAAGGGCGTCTTTCCTACGCTGCTTTATTTCCCCGCCTACGGTGGAACTTCCTATAACGTGGTGGCCTTGCCGCGTGCGGCGGGCGCTGCCGAGCCTTCCATTCACCTCGAACGCATGGGAGACAAAGCATCCCTGGAACTGGCTCGACTGGATTCCAGGAGGCCCGACACGTTCATCCGGATGGAAGTGGTGGAGGCCATGGCCCGCGCGCGGAAAATAGAGGCGGATGCGGCCCGTCTGACGGGACGCCTTCACACGGACGACTTTCCGGTGCTGGAATATCGCTGGGCGCACGGCGTGCCGGGCGTTTCCATCCTCGATTCTCCACTCGTCGAGCAGTAAAGATTGGCAAGAAAATCAGGGTTGACACCCGCCGAACGGAGACGAAGCCCTCCCCATGGAATCTTCGATCACGGGCTTCGCTATATCCAGAGCGGACACCCGCCGAACGGAGACGAACAATGGCCACCCAAGAAACATCCAACCGTTCAAGGGCAAATGGCAGGAGGATTTCCTCGAACCCGATCCCAACGCCGGCCCGACCCCGGCGAGCGCGAGTTCGCGGAGAGCTGGAAACTTGAAATTCCGAGCAGTATCTGGCATCATCATCGGTACCCCTTGGCTCTGGATGGCCCGGTAGAAAGCGGGAAACCGCGAGTCTCCTCCGTCGGGCGGGTGAGTCGCAAGGCCCGGCGGGCTGACTCGGGGCGACTGGATGGACGAACGACCCTCGACACCGCTGCGGGGACGGTGGCAGGAAGGGCTGTTCCCGGTTCTGGCTGCCCTTTCCGGCGCTTGCGCCCTCGCTTACGAGATTCTCTATCTTCGGGTGCTGACGACGCTGATGGGTGACATGTTTTACGTACATGCCGCCCTCTTGAGCGCCTTCCTGATGGGCATCGGCCTGGGCGCCAAGCTCTCCTGGCGCTTTCCGCGGAGCCTTTACGCCCTCGAAATCCTCACCGGGCTCTATGCCCTGGCGTTTCCGGTCGCGGCGCGGTGGCTCACCGACTGGCCGGGCCTGGCCCGCATCACATCGAGTCCGGCGCTGACGGTGACGGCCACCGCCCTGGTGCTCCTTGGCCCGAGCCTGCTGATCGGGTGCACCGTGCCCCTGCTCAGCGCGTATCAGAAGTCATTTATCGCGGGCAGGCCGGCCTTCGGCAGCATCTACCTGGCCTACAACCTGGGCGCCCTTCTCGGCATCGTCGCCGTCGAATTCTTCCTCGTCCGTCTCTACGGCCATTCGGTGTCCCTCCGCCTCCTGGGATCGCTCAACATCCTTAACGGCCTAATCTTACGCGTGTTGACGCCGGGACCCGGACTCCTGGTGCAAAGCGTCAGGAAGACCTTCCTGCCCTCCGAGGTGCTCGGACTGGCGCTGGCCAGCCTGGCCAGCGCCATGTTCCAGATGTTTTTTTTCAAGCTCTGCTATCACCTGTTCCTTCCGAACCGGGAGAACTTCGCCGTGGGCTTGCTGGTGAGCCTGGCGGGGATGGTCGTGGGGACTGCCCTGGCCACGAAGCTGAGGCTGCATTTCGCGACCTATCTGATCCTTGCCGCGCTGTTGCTGGCGGCCGTGTACGCGGCCTATCCGGCCATCACGGAGGGTTTCGTCCACCTCGAGGAGGCCTCGGACGAGTGGCCGGACTGGCTCTGGCTGGCCTGCAAGGTGGCGGTTGCGGCCGGCCTCGCCCTGGGTCCCATGGCCTTCTTCGGGGCCTCGCTGCCGGCCCTGATGCACGCGGAGGAGGACGTGGCTGGCGAATCGGGCCACTTGCTCTACGTCTCGAGCCTCGCCAACGCCGCAGGCTACCTCCTCTACGTGTGCGGCGGGCACGCCGCCTTCTCGAACGGAGTCTGGATCGGCCTGACGGGCGTCCTGGCGCTCCTCGCCGCGCTGATCTCTGTCCGTTTCCATCTGCCGAGGCTGCAGGCCATTCTGGCGCCCAACGTCGCACTGCTCCTGGTGCTCGTGGCCGCGCGGTGGAGCGAGCCCCATTTTTACGTCCCGCGGTGGGCCGGAGGGCTGTCGCCCGCACAGACCGTCCGTTTCTTCAAGAGCGGGGCAGACAGCGCCACGCTCATCCAGTCCGAAACGTCGAGCAGAATCTCCTACAACGGTCATCCGAGCGTCTGGGTGACGTCGAATGGCCGGGTGAACCTTTCAGAAATGATCAGCGGTGTGATCCCTGCGCTGTGCGCCCCGCGAGCGGACCGCGCGTTGGTGCTCGGCCTCGGCAGCGGAATCACGGCAGGAGCGGCGGCCCAGGCCTTCGCCCGAACGGACATCGTGGAGATCAACGGGGCCTTCTACCTGATGATGCCTGCGCTGCGGCACGCGAACCTGAATCTGGACTCGAACCCGAAGGCGGACCTGCACCTGGGCGATGGCCGGGCGTTCCTGTCGGGCCGGCACGCCGAGTATGACGCCATCATCAATTCCATCCCGGCCCCGAGCTACTTCTCCGCGTCCAAAATCTATACCGTCGAGTTCTACGAACGGGTGGCCCGGGCGCTCAAGCCGGACGGGACGTTCAGCACCTGGCTCGCCATTCCCAACATGACGGAGAGAGGGGTGAAGACGATCCTTTCCGCCCTGGCCCGCAACTTTCGCTACGCCGAGTTGCGGGTCATCGGGCCCTCCTACTACATGGCCACGTGCTCGAACCGGCCGATCCGTTGCCGGCGGTTCAGCGACCTGGCCGCCTCGGACCTCTTGGCGGCGCAACTCAGCCGGAATCTTCCGACGCTGAGCCTGGACGAGTTTTTCGAGGACCTCCGGCTGAGCGACAACCTTTTCGAGCATTTCCCGCCCGGGCGCGAGGCGGAGAACACGGATAATCATCCGGTGCTCGAGTTTATGGGAGAAGACATCGGCCGCCATTCGCAGTCGGGGGTCGATGTTTTCCTGGACATGCCGAATCTATTGACCCCGTCTACCGAGCCAGGTGAAGAGGCGGGGAATCCACGCCGGCTGGTCCTGAAGGCGGGCGTCTTCTACGTGATCGACCAGAGGTGGTTTTCCCGATATCTCTTGCCGAGGCTGCAGCGTGACCCTGCGAGCCTGGAGGCCTGGCGTTCCTGGCTGCGGGAGCTGGCTGCCGCCCATGGAGTCCTGGAGGAGCGCAATGGAGGTCGAGGTCCGCGCGGCGGCCCTCCGACCCGCGTGCGCATCAAGCCCCGAGCATGAACACCGGAGTCAAGCTGTCGAATAGGTGACACCTGACACCTGACACCTGACACCTGACACCTGACACCTGACACCTGACACCTGACACCTGACACCTGACACCTACTCAACGCCATTATGGCCTTCATCTATCCCGTTCTGGCGCTGACCCAGCTCGGATTCCTCATCCTCCAGGTCGCTTCAGGCATGGCCCGGCGGCCGGACCATGCCCTGAGCGGGCTGGCTGTCTCGCTCCTCGGCTGCCTGCTCCATTCCCTGGTTCTGACCTACTTCATCGGGACGGGCCGGAGCATCAAGGATGCCGTGCAGCGCGGCGAGCTGCACCCTGATTTCTATCTTCGCTCGAAGCGCTGGTATCGCAGCTCCGCCTTCCTGCTCACCCTGGCGACCCTGGCGGTCCTGGTCCTTGCGGCGGCGCTGGGGGCCGCGGCGGACAGGTCTTACGCCACCGCCTGGGCCTGGCTGCATCCCGCCTGCGGGTGGCTCGCTCTCCTGTTACACGTGACGACTTTTCCGCTCCAGAACGAGCAGATTACTCGAAACAGCGGCCTGATATCCGAGGCGAACCGCGTGCTGGAGCATCCCGGGCGCGGCCTCGAAGCGCCCGAGGACCGCCCGCGGAAGGCGATGCCGGCGGGTTATTGGGCCGGCCGCCTCCTCATGTACGCAGGGACCGGGGCCTGGCTGCCTTTCATTGTCCTCCGCTATGCTGTGAACGGGCCCTTCGGGCAGCTCAGTCCGTGGCCGTTCCTGGCCGCGTATTTCCTGTGCGTCTCCTGCGGTCTCGTCCTCTGGCGCGTGTTCACGGGACGACACAAAGAGAGTGTATCCCCTTAGCGAAGCGCTTGCCGTTGCGATTTGTGAGAAATCCGGGCTAGCTGCGCCGCAGAACGAACTCGACCACGCGTTGCATCACCCGCTCCTTCTCCCGGTCCAGAAGCAATTCGTGCCCCGAGTCGTCGAACCAGGCCAACTCCTTGTCGGCGGACCGGGCCCCGGCGTGAAAGGCCTCGACTCGAGACACGTCCACCACCCGGTCCGTCCGGCTCTGGAGAATCAGGAGGGGGCACTGCGCCCTCTGGACCGTGGGAAAGGCCTGGTCCGCAAACTCGATCAGGCTGCGGGTCGTTCGGAGAGGATAGAAGGGGTTTACGGGCGTCCGCCGGAGGGCGTCCTCATCGCGGATATCGGGAAGGTGATGGAGGCGGACGTAACGGGTGAACAAGGCGAGCCGGGCGAGATGGTGCCGCGCCCGGGCGAGCTTTCCGCCCGCGATCTGAGGGTGGACGCGGAAGAACGGAGAGATGGCGACCACGCCAGAGGCAGATTGCCGCGAGGCGAGGTGGAAAGCCAGCAGGCCTCCCAGGGAGAAGCCGACGATGAAGACCTTGTCGTGCTGTTCCCGGAGGTGGAGGTAAGCCGACTCGACCGCAGCGGTCCAGTTGGGCCACCGCACGGCCTCGAGGTCCCGCAATCGCCGTCCGTGGCCCGGGAGCAAGATGGCATTGACGGTCACGCCGCCGGCCTCGAGCCGGTCGGCCAGTTCCCGGAAGACCTGCGGGGAGCCTCGATAGCCGTGGAGAAGGAGGCAGGCGGCCTTCCCGCCGGGCCGCTGGAAGGCCTGTTTACCCTGGACGACTCCCTGGCCGTCGCGATTCAAGCCGGACTCGAAGGCGGAGATACCGGAGGCGATCCAGGCGGCGTAACCAGCATCGAGGGCGCAAAGGACGAGCGTCAGGGCGATGAGGGAAGCGAGAAACCAGAGCACGGAGTCAGTTTTTTTCTAGAATAGGGATGGGTTGACTTCGAGACACGTACGGCGAATTTCATCCCCATGGACATTGTTTACGTGGACAACAATGCGACGACCCGTCCCGCGGACGAGGTGATCGAAGAGATGTTGCCGGTGCTGCATGAGGCCTATGGGGCGCCTTCGAGCCTGCATCTCCAGGGCGCGCTGGCCCGGCAGAAGATGGAGGAGGCGCGGGAACGGGCCGCGAGGTTTCTGGGAGCAGACCCGGCGGAGATCATTTTCACGAGCGGAGGCACGGAAAGCAATCATCTCGCGGTCCTGGGCCTGCTCGAAGCCCGTCCGGGTAAGCGGCACGTGGTGACGAGCGCCGTGGAGCATCTCTCCGTGCGGAGTCTGTGCGACAAGCTTCGCCAGCGTGGCATCGAGGTGACCGAGGTGGGCGTGGACGGGGATGGCCTTCTGCGGCTGGACGACCTGGCGTCGTCTCTTCGGGCCGACACGGCGCTGGTGACTCTGATGGCGGCGAACAACGAGACGGGGGTGGTCTGGCCGATGGCCGAGATCGGACGGATCGTGCGGGGGCGCGGCATCCCGTTTCACGTGGACGCGTCGGTGGCGGGCGCGTGGCTGCCCCTGGATGCCCGCGCGGCCGGCGTGGATAGCCTATCCCTTTCCGGCCATAAGCTGCACGGTCCCAAGGGCGTCGGCCTGCTGTACCTTCGAAGGGGTCTGAGGCTTTCGCCGCTGTTCCACGGCGGCCGGCAGGAGCGGGGCCGGCGGCCCGGCACCGAGAACGTGGCGGGCATCGCGGGCATGGGCAAGGCGCTCGAACTGGTCGTCGAGCGGCGTCCCCGGGACGTCGAGGCCGTCAGCCGGATGCGGGACCGCTTCGAGCAAGGCATCTGCGGGCGGGTGCCGGAATGTGTGCCCAACGGGTCGGCAGCCCCGCGCCTGCCGAACACGAGCCATCTCAGCTTCGCTTACATCGAGGGTGAGGCGATCCTCCTGTCCCTGTCCAAGGCCGGCATTTGCGCCTCTTCCGGCTCTGCGTGCACCACGGGCCTCGTCGAGCCCTCTTACGTGCTCCGGGCCATGGGGAAGCCGGACAGCCTGGCGCATGGCGCCGTGCGGTTTTCCTTCTCGCGTTATAACCGTGAGGAGGAGGTGGAGGTGCTGCTCGAGAAAGTCCCACTGGCCGTGGAACAGTTACGCGAGCTTTCCCCGTTCTGGCAGAAGCAAAGAATGAAAGCCCGCGGCGAGGGATAGAAAATCCCTGATAAAATCCAGCGCAACGGAAGATTCTTTCGTGGCTTCCCTCCGAATAAGCGAAAAAATCAAGTCTTGAGGAGTGATCAAGAAGTTACAGCAACCCCCCGGGTGGCCAGCATTTCCCGTGCAGGGGTGCGGTCGCCCGTGCAACTGATGCGTCTCGGGCCGTCGAGCAGAATCAACTGAAAACCCAACCCGTGGTAAAGCTTCAGAATACGGTCCGTGGCCTGGTTCGAGGCCACGACGGGACCCGGATGTTGCGCCAGCCAGTGGGCGAGACGGACCTGGTCGGGCCAATGGAAGCCATCCTTGGAGTACTGGCGAAAATCCACGTCGTAGGGAGGGTCCGCATAAACGAAGTCCTCGGGCCGCAGGGGTACCCGCTCGAAGTCCGTGCTGAGAAACGACCAGCGGGCCAGTTGCGCCCGGTAGGGCCTGAAGTCCGATACGTAGTTGATGGTCTTGTAACTCCCAAATGGGACGTTGAAGCGGTCCTCGCTGTTGAACCGGCAGAGGCCGTTGTAGCCGGTGCGGTTGAGGTAATAGAAAATCTCGGCAGCTCTGCGGGTATGGGCATTGCCGCAGGTCACGAGGGCGTTGAACTCCTCGCGCCGGGCGTAATAGAAATCGCGGTCTTTGACCATGGGAAGGGTGATGCGGAGGCCCCTCTGCAGCCATCGGTAAAAGTTGACGGCGTGGGTATTGGCGTCGTTCAACAGGGCGAACTTGGGCCTGAGGCCGAGGGCGACGGCCAGGCCGCCGCAGAAGGGCTCGACGAGCCGGCGTTCCCGGTGCGGCGTCCACAGCGGCCCGAGGTGCGGAAGCAGCCAGCGCTTGCCCCCGGCCCACTTGAGCGGCGGCGTGAGCTGCACGGCCTCCGGGCGAGTCCGCCTGGACGATTTCCACACCCGTGCGGGGAGGGTCGACTCCGCACGACGGGTGGTCACATTGGACGGACGAGAGGAAGCGGGCATGGGACGGGGTTCGGGATTCAGGGTTCAGAGGGCATCGGACACCTGGCCCGATTTCGTAACCGATGATGATTCAACGCTTCGCGGATTTTTATCGACATAGGTAGGCCCTCGCGGGCTTTCCCTGTCACACGACCGTACGTACGGGCCTCGTATACGGCGGTTCGGTAGAGGTTACGCTCACGTCGGAAC
>JACPCR010000073.1 GCA_016179685.1 Planctomycetota bacterium
TTCGATTGGGCGGGAACAAGATGAGGCCTTGCACCTGGCTCAGACACTGGTACACGGCCGACCGACATGTGGTACATTCTCAAACCGACATTGACAGGCGGTTCGGGTATGCTTCCACCATCGGGAAATGACCCTTTCCGACCGGTGGAGGACACGGCATGGCACGAGGTTCGACGGTGGCAGTTCCGCCTGCCTGTGCCGTGCCCGGCATGGCAGACAGGGCGGATATCAGGCGAGTGGCGGCGAAGCTGAGGACCTATCGAAGCAGATCGAATGGACATCGGCAGCTTCTGTCACCGCCGGTGGGGCCGGCCCCACCGGCGGTGACACAACCCTTGCAGAAAGGACACGGTGGGGCGCGCTCTCCGGAAAAGTGGGGCAGGGTCTGACCGGTCGTGACAAAGAACGGCGATCTGGTCATTCCCTGTCCTGAGAAAGGGGGCGCTGAGGAGGTCGAGGGTGTCCGGCCTCGCCTTCTCTGCCCCCTTGCCGCAAGCGTATGGGAGCGGCCTCAGACGCTCGAAGCTCCGCCGAACGTCGCATCGGCCCGGCCCGGGGAGATGGCGCGGACCGCGCCGCTCAGGCCCGCCATCTGGAACACGCACCGTGAGATCAAAGATGAAATGTTTTACACTATGCAAGCCAACGTGGTCAACAGAGGTTACATTCATGCACGTGTGCGTACGCGGCGACCTCATTCAGGTGATCAGAGGGTGCAACATCTGCGCGCCCCGCGCCGCGCCTACTACGTGGGCAGCCGGTGGGCAGCCGGCGGAGATGTTGAAAGGTGTCGGGTGTCAGTTGATTCATGAGCCCTGACACCTTTTGCACCCTTGTTGGGCTGCGGGCTTCGCCCGCCTTAAGGATAGGTGTGGCGGACTTGGCTTTATCCTATTGCCCCTCCCAAACTTGTCCCTCCCGGAGGGATTCTCCCGTAGGAATTCCCTTGGGACGTTGGGACACGGGAGGGAACTTCGATTTGGGGCCGTCGATGAAGGTGCAACTCGCTGTTTTCACAACGTTCTTACCTCGGCCTTTACTCCTCGGAATGCTCGCTGCTCTCCTCGTTTCCAGCGCCGGATGCGGACTTCAGGATTCCTTCCGCCGTCCCAAGCGAGCGAGAAGGGAGGCCGAGGGGGTCCCCTTTTCCGGACGCTTCCGCGGGCCACGCCCCCGGGTCCCTGCGGCTCAGGCCGCCTATGCCCGGGCCTATGCGTCGTGGCTGGCCGACCATCAGTCCCTCGTCGATCGTCTCTCCGGCGGGCCCAAGGTCGTCCGGACCCTCTATGGCCGGGTGCGGGCGCACACCGACCTGATGAAACGCCAGATGTATGAGCAAGAGGCCAGCGCCTTCCAGAGCGAGGTCATCGACACCTACGAAGCCGTGATGGCGTCAGCAGTCGGGGCTGGCGGCGCGGCGGCCACACGCCGGCGGCTCGAGGCCCTCGGGTCCCGCGTGCAGCGCAGCTTCAGGCCGGGCCTCTTCCCCCTTCGCCGGACCGGCGAGCAACCCGCACAGGAGGTCGAAGATTGACGGAATCTGCCGATCGGCCGCAAGAGCCCGACGCAGGCGCGGCCCCGCCCCCGGGCGTCCCCGAAACTCCTCCACCCGGCACAGCGCGTCGGACGCTGCGCCTCGAGTGGATGGGGCTGTGCCTTTTCGTTCTTTACGCCCTCTCGCTCATGGTGATGACGCTCGACCGGCTCGCCGGATGGGGCTGGTTTCCCACGAAGCTCGAACGGCGCATTTGCGCGGCGATCGACAGGCTGGATAGCCCCGAGGAGTCCGACCGGCTGGCCGCACGGTCCCAAATCCGGGACTCCGAGGCCTTTGTCGCCATCCCGGAGCTGGTCCGCCGACTGGACGATGCGTCGCCCCGCCTGAGGCAGGAAGCAGACGCGCTGCTCCGGGAACTGACCTGGGAGCGCCTCCACGGGGCGCTGATGGGCTACTCGCCGGATGCGCCTTCCCCGGAGCGCCGGCAGGCCCGGCAGAGGCTTCGTGACTGGTGGGAATCGGTCGAATCGGATTATTAGTGAAGCGCTGTCTCAAACCGATCCGTGTAGCGCGGGCGATCAGGACCGAAGCAGGGCACGGCAAGGGCTTAGCCATGCACCTCAGCGAAGCGCATGGTGCATGGCTAAGAAGGCTTTGCTTCGCAAAGTCACAGTTTCTAAAACGTTCGGCTTTTACCGCCGTGCCCGCTCGCCGGCCGAAATTCGCAGCCTGGCCCGCGCCCCCGCGGGAACAGGATGCGCAGGAATGACTGAACTCAGGCGCTTTCCTGCAAATTCCGAATGCGTTCGTCGATCGCCCGCAGGACCTTTTCATCACTCGGATAGGGCGACTCGAAGGCTGGCCGAAGCGGAATGGGGACGTCGTCCATGCGATAGACGGTGCCAGCGACGTTGATGCCGTACGTGGCCGTCGTGAAGGACACCGCGGCCACCTTCGCCGTCTCCGAAAGCTTCGGGTCCAGCACGATCACCGGGATGCGCTGGAGGTGCTCCCGCGCCGGCTGCGGAAAGTTCGACATCGGGTCGGCCGACACGATCAGCGCCGCGTCCGCTTCACCGCGGGACAGCGTGTCCACCGTCGTGAACTCGCCGGGATTGAACCGCGGGTAGCCGCGGCCGAAATGCACGCCGAAGGGGTAGCCTGTCTGCCAGGACACCACGTTGTCCGCGCCGGTGACGTTTCCGTGCCCGCGCATCGGCTTGGCCACGAACCGCGTGTAGCGGTTCAGGTCGCGCGCCAGCGCCAGCGCCGCTTCCGCGTTGAGATGCTTCCCGCGGGTCATGCTCAGCCCCATGCCGAAAAACAAGACGCCGAACTTGCACGACTTCATCCTCCGGCCCAGGTCCTCGAGCTGCGCCAGCGGGATGCCGATGCTGTCACCGATGCCCGGATCGAGTTTCACGCCCTTGATCAGGCCCCGCAGCGCCCAGAGGGCCTCGAAATCCTTGCGCGGCTTGATCTGCAGGAAAACATCCGCAGCCGCGGCACTCTTCGTCCTCCGCACGTCCACCAGCACCACCGTCCGGTCCTTCCGGCCGTTCGGCACGAAAAGCCCCTTCGGCATCACCGAATAGCGCGTGAAATGGCGCGGGTGCGACTCCGCCGGATTGCTCCCCCAGAAAATCACCAGGTCCGCGCGGTTCTTCACCTCGCCGAGGGAGCAGGTGACCTCCCCGACGCCCTGGAAGGCCATGCCCGAGGGGCCATGGCACACGCTCGTCGTCGTGTCGACGCACCCGCCGATGCGGTCCGCGATCCCCACGGCCACCCGCTGGGCCTCGCAGGTGGTGTCCGAAAGACCATAGACGATGGGATAGCGTGCCCGAGCCAGAATCTGAGCCGCTCGCTCCACCGCTTCTTCGAGCGTCGCCGCGCGACCTTCGATGGCCGCTACAGGCCGGTCCTCCACGTGATGGTTCAGAAACCATGCCTTCCCCAGCACGCACGCGTTTTTCGCCTTCGTGATGCGGCCGCCTTCCACCGTCAGCTCCATGTCGTCGCAGACGCATCCGCAGAAGGTGCAGGTCGCATTTTCGACCACTTTCAGGGTCTCGCTCATGACATCTTCTCCAACTCGACGTCGAAGGCCTTGGAGTCCGGCATGCCCGTCCCGTGAGTGTCTCCGCCCATCAGCCGGCTCGACCAGGGGCCGTAGGCCATGAAGAGAACACCGGCCTGAAGCTCCCCTTTTCGCGCCGTCTTGCACGGAAGCTCGATCTGACCCTGCCGCGTGCTGAGCCGGACGCGGCCTCCCTCCGGAATCCCCAGCCGAGCCATGTCCTCGGGGCTCATGATCAGGGTGCCGACCTCATCTCGGTACTCGGGCGAATCCTTACCCTCATTGATGGAAGTCCCTTGGCGGCTGGTTCGGCCGGGTATAAGGACAAAGACTTCGGGCATAGGAGTGTCTGGGCGCCCGGTGAGGAGTGCCTCGTCTATTCGAGAAAAGCGACTCGGGCCCGGTGTCGCTGTACTGAGGCCAGCCGCGCGTCGCGAGTAAGGAGCGTCGCGTCGAGGGCCTCTGCCAGCGCCACGTAAACGGCGTCGTAGGCGCTCAAATTGTCCCTCAATTCCCACGCTCGCTGCGGCAGAAGGGCGTGGGGATAACGGGTCAAGGGAAAGTCCAGGAGGTCCTGAAGCGCTTCCTGGCCGCGTTCTACGGACATTTGCTTTGAGGGCACGTATCGCCTGAGGACCTGGGCAACCTCCACATCCAAGAGATGCGGAACGTGAATGGACTTGCCGGCTTGGAAAATGCGTCTTTCGACCGCGGCCGCGGCCGGCGTGCAAAGGAGAACCTCTAGGATGGCCGAGGCGTCCAGCACGATCATGGGAAATCCCGTTCCCGGCGAATAGCCTGCGCAGGTGCGGGCCGCGGCATGATGCGCACTCGCAGGGAAAGACGCTTTCGGAGGTCTTCGAGCGTCGGACGCTCGAAGACCTGCCGGATTTCCGCGAGCAAATAATCGGAAAGGGACATTCCGGCCATGGCCGCCCGCGCCTTCAGCGTTCGGTGGAGATTCTCGGGCACGTTGCGAATCTGAATCATGGTAGACACATCGATACCCTAATCGCATGCGCTGAGCATGTCAATGTTGAAACGGGGAAGGCCGGGTCTATAATCTGGTCTCCTTCGCCGCGAACAGTCGGGAGGCAACAAATGAAAAGCCGTATTCACGCCGTTCGTTCGGAGAACGGGAGGGCGTAGCTCAGTCGGTAGAGCAACGGTCTTTTAAGCCGTAGGTCGAGGGTCCGATTCCCTCCGCCCTCATCCGGAGGCCCCATCGTCTAGGCAGGTCTAGGACACAGGCTTTTCAAGCCTGCAGCAGGGGTTCAAATCCCCTTGGGGTCATCCTCACGGCGGGAAACGCAGAGTGTGTTTCCCGCCGTTTTTAATGAAATCTGCTGCGCTCTTCGGGCTTGCGGATTTCAGGGACAGGATTGGCCCGGCTTTGCCGTCCCGGCCCTGGCGGTCAAGCAGAAGTCTCTGACTCAAGTTTCCAACTTCTTAGTTCATCTCGGAACATCTCGATCGAGCGCACGTCGGGATGGGTATCGAATGAATTTTCATCCATTAAAGGGCAACTCAAACTTAAAAAGTTTTTTTCAAGTTTGGCGCCTCAACCGCTTAAGGAGATTCCATGCGCATAGGACTTTGTGTCTTCAGCTTCACCGGGTCGGTGCGGGAGGCGGGCCTCCGGCCCGATCCTTTGGACCCCCATGACCTGATGAAGATGGCTGCGGACAACGGACTGGCGAGCGTGGAATTCCCGGCCAGCGTGCTTCCAGACGCCTCGCCGGCGGGTCTGGCCCGCGCCCGCGGCCGTCTCGAGGACCTGGGCTTGCGGGTGACGCTCGCGGCCGGGGCCGTCCGCGCGGACGATCTGCGGCAACAACTTCCCATGGCCAAGGCCCTGGGCGCGAAGTCCGTCCGCACGGTCCTCAGCGGGATTCTCGAGGGGGACCGGCGCAAGCCGCCGGGCCCCGAGTGGCCGGCCCACCTCGAACGGCTCGTTGGCGAGCTGAAGGAGGTCAAGGCCCAGGCGGAGGACCTCGGCGTCTCCATCGCCCTGGAGAACCACCAGGATGCGACCTCGGACGATCTGGTCGGGATGTGCCAAGCGGCGGGCAGCCCGATGGTTGGAGTGACCCTCGATACGGGCAACGCGCTCGCGGTAGGCGAGGACCCGATCGAGTATGCTCGCAGAGTGGCCCCCTATTTAAAAAACGTGCACTTGAAAGACTACTGGATTTACGAGACCGAATCGGGTTACCGGCTGGTCCGCTGCCCCTTCGGTGAGGGGGTGGTCCCGTTTGCTGAGCTTTTCGGCCTCTTCGACGCGCAGGCCCCTGAGGCGACCTGCAACATCGAGAACGGCGCGACCACGGCCCGCCACATCCGGCTGCTCGAAGACGAGTTCTGGAGATATTATCCAACCCGAGCAGTCAGCGCCGTCCTGCCGGCCCTGCGCATCGCTCGGCGGCAGGCCCGGCCGCAGGCCGAGGATTGGCGCACGCCTCATGAGAGGGGCGAATCGGCCCAGGCCCGGGCGGCCTACGAAATGGACCAGTTCCGGCGCAGCGTCGAGAGCGCACACCGGCTGATGAAATCCGCTGCGCCCTTCGGGCTGCACGGATTTCATTGAGGGGCTGCTTCGGCTGCGCTGAACCAGCCCCAAAAAGAAGCCCATCCATGAGGGACGATTACCGAAATTTTCCCGGTCCGCCGAAGGATCTGGAGCTCCAGGTGGAGCGCACGGCCGAGGGAGTGGTGCTTTCCACACGGATGAACATGGCCCCCGATGCCGTGGCCGCCTCCCAGGCTTCCGGAATGGGGATTCGGGTTCAGGAGTTGGCAACCCGCGTGTTTGGCTGCGTGGTGATCGCTTTCGCCGTTGCGGGCGGCCTGCCCCTGATCCTCATGGGGTTCTTGTTCCTCTTCGGCGTCCTTCCGCCCAATCCTTCCGGTGGCCAGGCGATCGGCCGTGGTCTCGCGGCGTTCATGGTTTGGGGATTTGCGGCTTTCTGGATCGCCTCCTGCGGCTTCATGTTCTGGGCGGTGCAGGCGGCGAGGCGCAAGTTCGGGCCCCTGGCGTCAGGATCGGCGTCGGGCGGCCGGTGGCGGCTGGAGATGCGCCCGGGCGAATGGGTGAGCCAGGCGTACTCGGCGGGCGGGGGCCGCACGGCGCGTCTCGAGCCGCGCAACATGCGGCAACTCTCCCTGGACGCGCAGGGCCGTCTCGTGGCGGAGATGTTCGATGAGAACATCATCCTCACGGGTCCCCTCACCGCCGCCCAGGGCGACTGGGTGCTGAAGACGCTGAACCAGTTCCTTTAGTCAATCCGTGCAGAAACTGGTGATTCTTGTGGAGTCGGCCCCACCGGCGGCGACAACGATATTGAGGTGCCCTGGATGAGATGCATGGAGGGTCAAGTTTGCAGGGTGGTAAGGAGTTGCCCTGCTGATGGGGGATCTTCATCTTGCCTTTTCTTCAACCCACTTGGTCAAGAAATTCATGATGGACGATTCCGTGTCAGCCCCCCAGGCGGCGCCCGTTTCGAACCATATCTGGTCGCCTTCTGGTGACAAGACAAAGATGCCCGGAAAAACGGTCAGGCCTGCCTTGTCAACAGTTTTGAGCCAGTCGCCGTATAATTCCCTTCCCCCTTCCATCGCGAGAAAGTCAATAAATAGGAAGAGGAAACGGTCGGAATTCTTTTTTTTCCCGATCCATTTAGCGATGGTTTGGTTAAAGGCGCTGGAAGGACGGGCACTGACCGATCCAAAGTGTACAACGAGATATTTCTTGTGGTTTTTGGCCTCCAATTTCCTTTGATCGATCAGCTCTTCTGTGGTTAAAGGTGGCCGCAAACCTCTGTTTTTCAAATGTTCATAGATGGCGTCCGTGACACTCTTGCGTTGGCCGCTGATATTCTTACCTTCTCTGACAGTTTGTTTCCAGAATCCGACGATAAGGAGTTCCCCATCTTCGTTACAAAACCCAAAGAGGGGCCACGCATTTCTTGGGGCGCCACTGGTTTCAATCAGCTTCGTTACATGGAGGAGCAATGCCTCATCCTTATCGATATTGTTAACCATGGCAAAATCACATCCGTAATCGAAAAGGTATTTTCCTACGTGGGTACTCTTGACGGTATCCAGCACAGAGGCCTCGGTATGATGTTCGTCGGGCTGAAAGAAGAGCAAGATGGACCGCTTCTGGGCCTTGGCGTTCCGGCGAACCTCTAGAAGATCGGCCAGCCCATCACAGAAAGAGGAGAAAGGGAACAAAGATGCGAGGAAGAAGATGGGGACAGTACGCATTGGATTTTCCTCAAAGGACGCCAGCCCGGGCACTGCGTTCGGGGGAATCTCACTGCTAGCCCGAGGCTAGGCCGCATTTCTCACACGGCGTGCTCGAAATGCGCCCTGCTCGAAATGAGGTCGTAATTCCCCAGGCCGGGGACGATAGCGCACAGCGCTCTGGCCTTGTTTCATGACGGCATCATGCTCGTCCTCGAAACGCGAGCGCAGACCCCGACGACGAGAACGATTACATACGGTAATCCGAAATTTGTCTCATTTGTCACGGTTTCGACCTTCAGAAACATCTAGAGCCGTAAACTGATGTATCCGTAGTTGCGGGTGCGGGTTTCGAGGTCCGTCACCCGGAGGATGAAGTCGCGCTCCTCGTCGGGCACCTCGAAGACGGCGGTGAACGTATGGAGCTCGCCCGCCTCGAGGAAGCGGCCGAAGGGCAGTTTCTCATCCTCGGGGTAGGCGAAGGCCGCGTCGAAACTGAGGACCGGGAACAATTTTTCGCCGGACTCGGTGAAGAGCGCTATCGCATCGTCCTCGAAGCGTTTCATGACGGGTCCGGAGATTTCGAGCTTGAATCGAATCGTGGCGAGGCGGACGCCGCGGTCCCGGTCCCGGGCGCGCCGGCGGGCGGAGACCACGCGCCAGCGGACGCCGCCCGCTTCGGTCCACCGGCCTTCCTTGACCACGGGTACGGGAATCTCGATCAGCTCGCGCACTCCGGCGAGCTGCTTCTCCACCTGCTTTTCGAGACCGATGGTTTTCTCGTCGCGCTCGCCTTCGATGTGACTGCCGAGAAGATTCACCAGACGCGGGAGGTCCGCCGCCGCTTGCTGAAGCCGATCATCCGCCAGCCGGAGGTTCGGAAACTCCAACCGGTCCGACACGGTGTAATCTCCGACCTCCCCGAAATCGCGAAGCCATCGTTCCGAGTAGGCTTTCCACTGCCGAAGCGTGTCGCGGCTCTCGATCTTGGCCTGGTTGAAGTCCTGGATGAGAAGGTCGAACTTGCGTTCGAGCCGCTGGAACTTTTCCTGCACCAGGCCCCTCTGCCGGTCATATTCTTCCGCCTCCCGATCCGCCGCGCGGGCAAGGCCCAGCATGAGGAGCGCGAGGCCGGCGGCCAGGAGGGCTGCCGGCGTCCGCCTGGGGAGGGGCGCTGGCCAGCCATTTTCGCCGCCTGGAACAGAACGATGGTGAAGACTCCACGCGCCGCCGCTCCTTGGGCATTGCAACACAACAGGCGAAAAGGGAAGGTTCACTCAGTTCTTGCGAGTCGTTTGCCAGGAAGTGAGCTCCGGGGAAGAAAATTCATTTTCTCCCTGGAAATCACTGGACGTCTTGAACGCATCGGAAGCCGACGAAAGGAAGGCGCTGGATTCGTCCGTTTTCTCTCAGGAGGCGGCTGGCGCTCCGGACGCTGCACATAATCTTCCCGTCGCCATAGGACCCGCCCATATGGCTGTCCATGTCTTGAAGGAACTCTCGGACGTTTCCGGCGAGGTTGAACACGCCGAAGGGGCTCCTGCCCTTCTCGAAGGAACGCACGGGCGCGAGGCCGCGGTAACCGTCGAGGCTGCCGTCAGAGGCGCCTCCGTCGTTGGCATTGCACAGCTCCGGCTTCCAGGCCCTGCCCCAGGGGAACTCGCGGTATTCGTCCCCGGAGAGAGCGCGGACGAATTCGTTGGCCGTGGGCAGACGCTTCCGGGCCCAGGCGGAATAGGTGAAGGCATCCAGCCAGTCCAGCTTGACCACCGGGAATTCCTCCCAGCCCGGGGTAGTGGTATCGAAATCGGCCGGCGTATGGTCTTTCTCGCCAGGGAGCACGCTGGCGGTTTTCATGGCCTCTTCACTTTCATACAAACGCCCATCCTTGCCGTAGAGCCTTTCCGCCGGGTGACAATGCTCGTGGCTTCCCGTCTTCTTGTGCCACCGGAGGAACTGGTAGTACTTCCGGTTGGAGACCTCACAGAGGTCGATCTTGAAGGCTTTGCAGGGGACCGGCTCATCGTAGGCATTTTTGTAGGACCCGGCCGGGACAAGCACCATCGTCTCGCCTTCAAGGCTGTCGAAGGCGAGGTCCATCCAGTCGAGCACCTGTTCCTCGATCTTCTTGAAGTGCTGACTGTCGTGATAGGCCAAGCGGAGCTGGGCCAGGTGCGCCTTGAGCTGGCCCCACTGCTTCCGTTCCCGCAGCTTCTGGGCCTTGGCGTACCCTTCGGTCACCGCTTGCCGTTCCCGGGCGTCGCGAACCGCCACCTCGATTTTCGTCATGATGTCGAGGTGGTCCTTGAGGTCCGCCTTCCCCTCCAGGGCGAGCTTGAATTCCTGGGCGGCCGCGTCCCCCTGGCCCGTGTAGTAGGCGAAGACGCCAAGGACGCGGTGGAGGCTGCCCTCGTCTGTGTTTTTGCTGGACTGCCGGGCCAGCTCGAGGATCACGCCCGGCTCGAGGTCGGTGACCGTCCGGCGAAATCGGGTGTCCCCGCGGAGCATGACCAGCTCCTCGCCCGAGACATTTTCGACCCTGGCCTGCACGCTGCCGACGCGCAGCGATCTGTCCTTCAACGCCGCCAGATGCGGCTTGGCCAGGGAAAGCACGTCGGCCATCGCCTGAGCCTCTCGAGCCAGCACCCGGATGCGCGAAAGATGGTAGCCGTAACGCGGGTCCGCCAGGGCCTCGTCGCAAAGCTTCTGGACGTCCCCGGCCTTGAGCTGGCCCAGCAGCTTCTCGGCCCTGGCGAGCAGCTCGGCGTAGAGCCGCTTCGACTCTTCCCTGGCCTTCAGATCGATCACCTGGTCCTTCAGGGTCTGAAGCTCATCAATCTGCGATCGCAGGCTTTTGAGGACGCCCAGATAATCCCTCGCGCCGATCACCACGCGATGGATGCCGGAGTTTTCAAAAGGTTCGACCAGGCGGGTCGCCTGGCCCACCTCCTCGAGACTCGGGGCGGATTCCAGATCGAAAGTGACCATGGCCTGCCGCTGGTCGGCCAAGAGACCCGATTGTTGCTCCGTCCGCTCGCCGGACCCCGGCTGCGGCTTTTCCCCATCCTCGGCGGTGTCCGCCGGCGCCGGCGTGGCATCACCCTCCTGTTCCTCCATGGGGGCGATGTCGACGCGGGTGAGCTCCTTGACCTTGGCCCGGGTCTCTTCCCATCGCCGGACACCCTGGCTCTCGAGCTTCTGGGTCTCAATCAGAATATAGGTCTCGACGGTCGGGCTGCGGTCCTCCTCGGGGACTTGAAGGTAAAGCTGAATAGCGTCCCCGTATCGGCCTTCCTCAACCAGGAGGTCGGCCTGCTCCCTCACGCGGCGGATAAGATTCTCGGCGCTTTCCTGTTCCTTCCGATTGATCTCATCGAGGCAGGCCTGGCATTTCGGGCCAAGATCGGCCTCCAATTCGGTCCCCTCGAGGCTGCCTTGCACCAGTTCGAACAGCTTCCGGGTCTCCCAGAAATCATGGGGATGCGTGCGGTAGAACTCTTCGGCCTTCTGATACCAGGCCTTGAGGTTCTTCAATTTCCTGGCCTGGCGGGCCATGCTGCTCTTCAGCTCCCGGAGTTTTCTGGCGTCGTCCTCCCGGAGGGCGCTTCCTGAATCGGACTTGCCGCCGGACGTCGAGGAGACCGAGGCCGACCCGGTTTCGTCCGACCCCGGGTCCGAGGTGCCCCGCCAGGCCGTCTTCACCGCATAGGCCACAACCAGAATCACGGAGACCGCCAGCAGCGGCAGGAGGATGGAGATCAGGCGTCTCCGGTGGAGGGATGCGGGCGCGGGCTGGGCTTCCACAGGAGGTTTCGCTGCTTCTGGCGCGGCTTCCTTTGGCGGCGTTGGGCTTGTCTTCCGCTCCGGCGTCTCGACCTCGGGCTTCTGCTGTTTCGCTCCCGAGAGGTCTCTTTCCGCTCCTTTCCTTCCGGCATTCTCGCCGCTCTCCTCCTCGGCGAATCGGACACGGACTCCGTCCTCTCGGTTGCCGCGGGCGATCACCGGCTCCTGCTTCGCATCGACGCCGGGTATTCGGCTCGGCCTGCCCAGCTCCGCGGGCGTCAATGTCCTCAGTCCCTCCTCCTCCTCGGAGGCTTCCGGGCCGCCGCCAAAAAGCTCATCCACGTCAAGGTCATCGTAGTTCTCCTCGGCCCGCGGTTGGGCCCTGGCAGCCGCCGCGGGCTGCTGGGACGCCGCCGCCTTCCACGTTCGGGCACGCCCGGATGTTTCCTGCGCCTCCGGCTGGTCGGGCCCGCTCTCCGGCGTTCCCGAGCTGGCCGGTCTCCGGCCCGGAGGTGCGGGCGCGTGGGCGGGCGCTGATGCCGCCGCCGGAGCGGGTTCTTTCGGCAGGGACTCAGCCGGCCCCGGCGTCTCCGGCAGGGCAGGAGTGGGGGTCGATTCCCCGGCGGAATCAGCCGGAAGTGCGGCCACCTCCTCGAGGGCGTCGAGCACCTCCTCGGGTGTCTGGTATCGGTCGCGCCGGCCCTTGCCGAGCATCTTACGAATCACGCGCCACGCGGCGGCCGAGACCTCGGGATTGAGCCGCGTCAGGTCCGGCGGCGGCTCGCGAAAATGCTTCTCCTGGATGTCCTGCCGACTCACTCCATCGAAGGGCGGCCTGCCAGCGAGCATCTCGTAAAGCGTGATTCCCAGCGAATAGATATCGGAGCGGATATCGAGAATTCGACGGCCCTGCGCCTGCTCGAGGGACATGTATCGGGGATTGCACTCGGGCTTGGAGAGTCCGTAATCGAGAAGGCAGACGCGGCCTTCCCGGGTCAGGATAATGTTCTCCGGCTCGATGTCCTTGTGGACGATGCCGCGGCCAGCGGCGCATTCGAGGGCCATGGCGACCTGGGCCGCCACCTCGACCGCTTGAGCTTCCTTGAGTCGGGTCCTTTTTCTCAGAATATCGCGAAGCGTGATGCCTTCGATGAGATCGCCGACGACCGCAGGGCCTTGGTCCGTCTGGATGAGTTGATGGACGCGGGCGATGTGAGGATGGTCGAGTTGGCTGGCGGCCCGGACTTCTCGGGCGAGCTGGGCCAGGTCCGGGGCAGGCTGTCCGTTGGCCTTCGGGAGGACACGGACGGCATAGACCTTTCCGTCACGAGCCTTTCGGGCGCGGAAGACCGAGCCCAGGGCGCCTTGTCCGAGGCGATCGAGGAACTGGACATCCTCCCGCGGGAGGGTGGCGGCCCCCTCTGCGGCGGCCGTGCCCGGTCGGGCCTCGGCGGACCTGGTGCCCGAGGATTCTGTTCTGGGCGATCCGGCATGCGCGACCCGGGTGGGAGGCTCGTTCTCTTTCGAAAGAATCTCGGTCCCGAGCTCTTCGGGCTTCTCTTCCCGCACCTTTTTTTCCGGGGGGCTGACCGGCGACGCCCGCGCGGCCAGGAGGTCCAGCAAGCTGACGGATTCGCCGCGGTCCTTTCCGGCCCGCACCTGCTCCAACATGTTCTCGAGCTGTTCGGGAGTCAGGACGCCCTGAGAAACGAGCTTTTGGCCGAGCTGCCTATCAAAATCTGGGGCCATAAGGAGAGGAGATTTTACACCTTCGGCCGGGCCGGCCGGGAAGCCACAACCCCACGAAGGATAAGAGCTCTCGATCGTGCAATACTCTAGCAGAATTTGAACTGAAAGCTAGAATCCGTGAAATCGAGGTTCGGTGTCGGGAGGTGAAACATGCTGGACGAATCTTATCCCACGCCTTCGGAGGTCGACGCCTGGTGCGCCGAGTTGCGCCAGCGCGCGGCGACGGCAACTTTCACGGCATCGCCCCTCGACACGCCTTCGTACGGCTACACGCTCGCCGTGCGGCACACCTCCGGGAACGTTTACCTGGCCTTCGACTCACCCCATTTCGAGCGTTTCTACGGCTACTGGCAGCCAGCGCCCGGAGGGGGGCCCGCTCCGCTGCTGGTCCATGTGCCGGGCTACGGCACCGAGTTGAGCGCTCACCCGGAGCTGGTCGCCGCAGGCTTCAATGTCCTGCACGTCAATCCCCTGGGATACGGCACCCCATCGGGCCCCAACGAGGAGAAGAAAGTGGATGGGGCCTGGCCCGTGCTCCCGGACACGATCTTCAGCTTCGGGGAGAGGGGCTACGTGGACTGGCTTCGGGATGCGTTGGTCGCGCTACGGTGGGCCCGGGCGCAGAAATGCGTTCAGCCGGACCGGGTGGGTTTCTTCGGAACGAGCCAGGGAGGCGGGGGCGCCCTCCTCCTGGCCAGTCTGTCGGCAGGCGAGGGGGTGAAAGCTGTAGCGGCCGATGTTCCCTATTTGACCCATTTTTCGTTGATGGGCCGGCAGAAGTCACCCGGCGCTTACGCGCTCGCCTTCCGGACACTGGACCGGGTTCGGGAGCAGCATCCGGGTCGGCTGCGAGAGGCCTGGCGTGCCCTGGGCTTCATCGACACCTTGAGCCATGCTCACCGCTTGGCCTTCCCCGTGCTCTTGACTGCGGGCGCTCTGGACCTTTCGACGCCGCCCGTTTCCATCCGGTCGCTGTTCGAGGCCCTCCCGGGCACCCGAAGCTACACGGAGCTGTCGGGCCAGGCTCATGCCTATACCGTCCCGTTCCTGCGGCTGGCCTCGGCCTGGTTCACTCTCTACGTTTAGCGGGGCGCTGCCTCAAGTCGAGGCGCATGGCTCGACTTGAGGCAGCGCCCCGCCAAAAGGCTTCCCGACGCACCTCCATGCGTGCGTACGACGCCCGAAGTCACTTGCCCTTCGGGGACGCCAGGATGAGGGTGACCCACAGCATGCCGTATCCGGTTTCTTTCTTCTCGTTGCGCACGACACCGATCCCGATCCGCGACACCTCGGGCGAGGCGAGGTCGGAAACGGACTGAAGGGAATCGAGGCTCCTGATGAACTGGTAGTGGACGCGGAGGTTCCTGTAGCCCGACTTTTTCTTCAATTCCGCCTGGGCCGTTTCCAGGCCTAGTTTCCCGTTCCGGTTCATCGATCGGCAGTTGGCCTGGCACACGGCCTGGAGAGCCGGGTCGGACTGGAGCGGCTCGAGCCCCTTTTCCTGCCGCATCACGTTGACCTTTTCGAGGAACTGTTCCGGCGCCTTGGACAGGTCCACCACGGGCATGGGCTTCATGAAATTCTGAGTGACGTAGAAGTGGCCGTCGGCGCCGTTGACGATGCCGATGCCGATATGGGTAAAGTCCGGATCGAGCAGGTTTTTCCTGTGGCCCGGGCTGTTCATGAGTCCGACCTCGGCCATCTTAATGGTCGAGTTGTGCGCAATATTCTCCGCAAACTTTTCCGCCGCGATGGCCGCCTTGAAGAAACGGTCCTTCGGCTCCCCGGTGGTGGGCGACTCATGGGCGAAGAAGTGGTTCTCCACCATGTCCATGCTGTGACGGCGCGCCAGGGCGGAGAGACGGCGGTCCAGTTCCAGCGGCTTGAACCCGAACTTCGCCCGATCAGCATTGACGAGCTTCCACATCTCGGATTCTTCAGGCGAATTCTCGGGCTCGGTCGGCTCGGCAGCGGCCGAGGCCGTGCACGCGGCCAGCCCGGCGGCCAGCCAGAGCATTCTCGTCCCTCTCGAAAATTCCAGAAGGAGTTGCCGCCCGGTGGCCTGATGCGGTATGCTCCCGCTGTGAATCATCGGGGAAAGAGAGGAATGAGCCGTGAGATGCGTTGCTGTTCTGACCACGAAGACGGGTGTCCAGGAGGCGGTGGAGGACCTGCGGGAACAATCACGCAAGGCCGGATGGCCCGAAGGCGAGGA
This sequence comes from Planctomycetota bacterium, assembly GCA_016179685.1. Classification (GTDB taxonomy): domain Bacteria; phylum Planctomycetota; class PUPC01; order JACPCR01; family JACPCR01; genus JACPCR01. Next base: position 15,571 of record JACPCR010000073.1, read on the forward strand.
GGCCGATCTGCTCTGCCTCCTGGCCACGCCTCATTTTACGGAAGAAAGCGGTGAATGGGTAGCTGCCGTCGAGTCGTTCTTCCGGGCCCGAGTCTTGATCGGGTGCACCGCGGAGAGCCTGATCGGCAACGATCGCGAGGTCGAGGGCGGCCCTGCGGTCGTCGTCTGGGCGGCCCGGATGCCCGAGGTCAAGGTCACCCCCATCGCTCTTTCGCCCGAGGAGATCGCCTCGGGACTGGAGGTGAAGGACTGGGCGGAGCGGCTCGCGGTCTCCCCGGAGGACAAGCCCCATTTCATCGTGATGGGGGACCCTTTCACCTGTGACATCGTGAACCTTCTCGAGGGGCTGGGCGAGTCCTATCCGGGCCGGCCGGTGATCGGAGGCATGGCGAGCGCCGGAGGCCAGGGCGAGAATCGTTTGTTTTTCAAGGGTCGGGTCCTGGAGGAAGGCCTGGTCGGCGCAGCGCTTTCGGGGAATATCCTGATCGACACCGTGGTGTCCCAAGGCTGCAGGCCCGTCGGACGGCCTTTCGTTGTGACCAAGGGTGAACGGAATCTGATCATCGAACTGGGCGGCGTCCCGGCGGTTCAGCGCTTCAAGGAGGTTTTTGAAAGCTTGTCGAGCGAGGAGCAGGGGCTGGTGCGACATGGGCTGCACGTCGGCCGGGTGGTGAACGAGTACCAGGAGAAGTTTCGGCGCGGCGACTTCCTCATTCGCAACGTGATCGGAGCGGACCAGCGGACCGGGGCGATGGGCGTCACGGAGCGGGTGCGGGTCGGCCAGACCATTCAGTTTCACGTCCGGGACGCGCGGAGCGCGGACGAGGACCTGAGGGAGCTGCTGGACCTCGAGCGGTCGGCGTCCGGGGGTGGGACGGCCGAGGGGGCATTGCTGTTCAGTTGCAACGGGCGCGGCTCGCGCCTGTTTCCCTCGCCCCACCATGACGCGGGGCTCGTCCAGCAGATCGAGGGCCCCCTGCCCCTCGCGGGCTTCTTCGCCGCTGGCGAGATCGGGCCCATCGGCAGCCGCAATTTCATTCACGGGTTCACCGCGAGCCTCGCCCTTTTCCGGCCGCTCAAAGAGGCCTCCCGGCAACAGTCGGCTGGGCTCAGACCCGAGTCCTGATTATTTTTGTTGTGACGCGTCGGTTTCGCTGTCTTGTTCCTTGCGCCGGCGGATTTCGACCCCGAAATAGCCTCGAATCTCTGAAACAGGCGGATGTAGCTTCTTGGCCCGAATCAGGACTTCTCGAACGGGAAACCGATCGAGGATGGCGGCTGCGATGGCTTCCGCCAAGGCCTCCGCCAGGGCGAAGTGTCTTCCGCTACCCACCTCCACGACGGTCCGACAGACGGCAGCGTAATCCACGGCGTCCCTGAAGTCGTCGCTGCGCCCAGGCTTGCTCACGTCGCACACGAGTTCCAGGTCCACCGAATAACGCTGCCCAGTCAGGCGTTCCGCCTCCGGCACCCCCGTGTGCGCATGAAACTGAAGGTCATGAATCAGAATCTTGTCCATGGAAAGTCCAGTTTACTCGATGACCAGCCGGCAGGTGTAGTGCATTACCGGTCTCGAAATTGAGGGTGTGAAAAGTCCGTTCAGGTACACCAGGCACACCCAGTCCGGGCGATTCTTGCGATTCACCCTGCAAGGGCAACATAGACATATGCAAGTTTGTTCTTTTTGCTTGACTTTTCGGTGCACTTAAGTTAAATACAGCCTTTTCAAACTTTGTGAAAAAAATCCCAAAGTCGGGGATGTTACCATAAGCTTTTCCATTATCAAGGGTTGTGTAAGAGACCTCTTCACCGATGGCAGACCTAAAATCGGAAATCAAGTGCCCCTCCTGCGGAGAGTCCCGGCTCGCCTCTAGCTTTCTGACCTCAAAGGTGTCGGGTCAGAAAATCTGCATAGCATGTTTCCGGAAGGAGAAGAAGGCGGCAGGGGCATCAGGGTCAGAGGCGGCAAAGGCATCACCTGCAAAGGCGGAGACTCCGAAAGCCGCGGCGGCAGAGGGAGGGGAGGCCCCGAGAGCCGCGGCATTGGAGGCGGCGACTGCCCCCGCGGCTGCGCCTGCGACGACGGGAGGTTTAGCGGCCGAAGGCATGGCGAAGTGTCCCGCGTGCGGCAAAGAAATGGACGTCAAGCGCTTCGTCACGTCCAAGAAAAGCGGGCAGAAGGTCTGCAATATGTGCTATCAGGCCGAACGTAAGGCGGGCAAGGCTGACCAGCCTGCGCCTTCTGCGGCGGCCGGGGCCGGCGCCAAGGCGAAGCCAAAGCCAGTGGCTGCCGCGGCGGGTCCACACGCCTCCGCAGCCGGCCCTGTCCCAGCGGGCGCCGGCGGGGCCGCCGCGCCTGCTATGGCAGCACCCGGAGCGGCCCGTGTCCGGGCGCAGACCGTCCGTTTGCGGTCCGTGGACCAGCCTTCTGGTGACGTGGATCGCCGGGATTTTTTGGGTTGGCTGGCACTGGGTTGGACGGCCTTTACAGCCGCGTCGGCCCAGAGCGCCATTGCCCTCGGGCGATTCATGTTCCCGAACGTCCTGTTCGAACCTCCATCGACTTTCAAAATCGGTTACCCCGAGGAATTCGAGATCGGCAAGGTCGATGAACGATTCAAGGCCAGCAACGGTATCTGGGTCATCAGGTCGGAATCGATGATTTACGTTCTCTCGACCGTTTGCACTCATCTGGGCTGTACACCGAACTGGCTGGAGACGGAGCGGAAATTCAAGTGCCCTTGTCACGGCAGCGGCTTCCAAAAGGACGGCATCAATTTCGAGGGGCCTGCGCCGAGGCCGCTCGAGCGTTTCCGTGTGAAACGCGCAGAGGACGGCCAAGTCGAGGTGGATACCAGCAAGAAATTCCAGTACGAACTGGGCCAGTGGAACGACCCGGAGTCCTACCTGGTTGTCTAATGGACCCGCGTTATTGCTTCGGATAGTTCTCTAAGTTATTGAGGTATAACAAGTTGACTGCGATTCAGAGGATCAAACAGAAGTTTTTCGAGTCGCAAGTCTGGCGCTCGATCTTCCGCCATGGCTACCCCGACACTCGGCGCAATCAGTCCCTCGCGGTCCTCAGTAACGTCTTTCTCCACCTGCATCCCGTGAGCGTGCGCAAGTCCGGCATCCGGTTGAGTTACACCTGGTGCATGGGTGGAATTTCATTTTTCTTGTTCCTGGTCTTGACGGTTACGGGCGTGATGTTGATGTTTTATTATCGTCCGACGGCGGAGTTTGCTTATAACGACATTGTTCAGCTCCGCGAGGACGTGGCGATGGGGATCATGAGGGAACTGCACCGGTGGGGTGCCCATGCCATGGTCATCTCGGTGTGGCTGCACATGTACCGTGTTTTCTTGACGGGCAGCTACAAGCCGCCACGCGAGTTCAACTGGGCTGTGGGAGTCATCCTGCTGAAGTTGACCCTGTTGCTCAGCTTCACGGGCTACCTTCTGCCCTGGGACCAACTGGCCATCTGGGCCATCACGGTAGGGACGAACATGGCACGGGCAACGCCTGGCGCGGGGCACGAGGGGCCCTTTTCGAGCATGATCAAGTTGGGCGACATCCCCCTGCTTCATTCCGGCAGTGACGTGCGCTTCGCGCTTCTGGGAGGGCGGTTCGTGGCCGCGCCCGCCCTCCTCAGGTTCTACGTCCTCCACTGCGTGGGCTTCCCGCTCATCGCCGGGGTGCTCATGGCCGTCCATTTCTGGCGGGTCCGGAAGGACGGCGGCGTATCGGGTCCGCTTTGATTTTCACAAACGGCGAGTGTGGAAGACGACATGGCTGAACACGATGTTTTTTCATACGTGCCGACCTGGGCCTGGCAGCCCAAGTTCTTCTTTCCTATCCTGTCGCTCCTGTTCTTCATCGTGATCTGGAACGACCGGCTCATCCGTTTCCTCGTGAAGCCGGCGACGGCTCTGACGGTCTTGGCCGTGGCCACGATCATCTTCTGCCTGGGGCTGAAGAACCCGACATTTCGCGCCATCGTATCCAAGGGCGACAACATCCCGATTGTCATGATGCTGCTCCTGGTGGGTTTCTTCACCTGGCTGGCGTTGCGGCGCGGGACACTCAACGATGATCGCATCGCCCAGGGTCTCAAGCCCATGGAGGAGGATGAGGCGCATCAAAAGGTCATGGTCTGGCCGGACCTCGTTTATATTGAGTTCATCTGCCTCATCCTGATCAGCGCCGGACTGCTGGTCTGGTCCCTGGCCATGAAGGCGCCGCTGGAGCAACCGGCGACTCGTGTGGACACGCCGAACCCTTCGAAGGCGCCCTGGTATTTCCTCGGCTTGCAGGAGCTGCTGGTTTACTTCGATCCCTGGATTGCCGGGGTTCTCCTGCCGGGCATCGTGATCGGCGGACTCATCGCCATCCCTTACATCGATAACAACCCGAAGGGGCAGGGCTATTACACCCTCCGGGAACGCCGGTTCGCCATTTCCATGTTTCTTTACGGCTTTCTGATTCTCTGGGTGGTGTTGATCAACGTGGGCACTTTCCTGCGTGGACCGAACTGGAACATCTTTCCCCTGGGCGATGTTTGGGACGTCCACAAGATCGAGGTGCTCAACAACGTTAACCTGTCCGAGTATTTCTGGGTGCTCGGGATGGGACAGCCGCTGCCAGCGCACTGGTTTGTCCGGGAATTGCCGGGCTTCATCCTGGTCGGCGGCTACCTCGTCTTGGGCCCGGCCATCCTGGCCAAGACGCTGTTCAAGAAGATGTACCAGGAACTGGGGTTTGTCCGGTACAGCATCCTGGTGATGCTGTTTCTCCTCATGCTTTCCGTCGTCCTTAAAATGGTTTTGAGATGGTCGTTCAACTTGAAGTATTTCGTCGCGATTCCGGAATTTTTCTTCAACATCTGACGACGGGAGGCTCTCGGGCCTCCGAAGCCACTGACCTATGCCTGACCGAGCCAAAGAATCTGACCACGCCTATCACATCGGGCGGTTGAACATCACCTTCGCCTTGAGCAGCGTGGTGCTCACTGGCTGCCTTTTTGTGATGTTCCAGCAGGACTACGAGCGGCCATGGAAGGTCTACCAGCGGCAATTCCGGGAGATGGAGAAGGACCGGGCACGGATGGAGCTCGAGCGCATGGAGCTGCGGAAGCAGCCGGGTGGGGCGCGGAAGGAGATCGAGGAGCTTTCGAGGCAGGTTCAGGAGGCCCAGAAGAAGCTGGAGGCCCGGCAGGATGATATCCGGCGTCTGGGAAAGGAGGTTTCGAGCCTGACGGGCCAGATTTACAAGGAAAACAATCTCAATCTGCAGTTTCGCAAGGTGGAGTTCGACGTGGCCAAGTATCAGATCGAAGATGCCGTGCACCGGGGTGTCACGCCGGACCCGAAGGTGGTTCTTCAAATCCAGGAGTTGACTCAGGTCGTGGCTCAACAGGCGGAGAAGGTCAAGGACCTCGAGGAGAAGAAGGCCGGGCGCGAAGGGGAATTGCGGGACCTTCAGAGGGACCTGGTCGAGCTGCAGCGGGCCTACCAGGCCAAGCTATCGAGCCAGGCGGATTTGATCCGGAAGCTGGGCAGCCTTGGCTACACGGTTTCGGGCGACGAAAGGGTCGGGTTCGAGGTTGGCCGCGGCTTCGAGGACTTCGTGTACAGCTTCCGGAACGCCCCGCTGGTGGATTACATCGACCCGACGATCAAGGTCCGGCAGACGGTGGTCGAAGATCTCAGGGACGACTATTACTTTGCGCAGGTTTCGAAGGTGGACCGTTGCGAGACCTGCCACCTGGCGATGACCCGGTCCGGTTACGAGGACGCGAAGCCCCCGTTCCGATCGCATCCGGGTGTCCGGGCGCATCTTTATCTCACCAGCGCGTCTCCTCATCCCGTGGAGAAGTTCGGCTGCACGGTTTGCCACGGTGGCATGAGCTGGGCCGTGGATTTCAACCGGGCCTTTCACACGCCGAGCGATCCGGCGCAGGAGGAGGAGTGGAATCGTTGGACGCGCGTGGAGCTAGGGGTAGCCTGGTCGAAGCATCTGGAGAAAGAGGGGCACTACTGGGACCACCCCATGCTGCCGCTGAAGTACATCGAGTCCTCGTGCCTCTCGTGTCACGACAACCCGCAGTCGATTCCCGAGGCGAAGAAGCTGCTGGCCGGCTATGAGCTGTTCAAGGAATTTGGCTGCTTCGGTTGTCACAAGACGCCGGGCTTCGAGAACGTCCGCAAGGTGGGCCCCAGCCTCATGCACGTGAGCCAGAAGCTGGACCGGGACTGGATGCTGAAATGGGTCCAGCAGCCGAGGCGGTCCCTGTCGCACCGGCGCATGCCGCAGGTGTTCGATCTGGCGAATTCGACGGGCACGGGTGCGGACGGGAGCAACATGACCGTGCAGAACCAGGCGGAAATCCATGCCATCATCGCCTATCTCTTCGACGCGTCAGGGAAGGACTCCTCCTACCAGCCCCTGTCGGTATCCGGCGAGGGCGATGCGGCCCGGGGCAAGATGCTCCTGATTTCGAAGGGCTGCTTCGCGTGCCATGAGAACCGCGAGGCGACACAGCTCCTCAAGGAGAGCCTGGCGAGGAGCGAGGACGAAGAGAAGGACGCCGACGCCATCCTGGCGGAGGCCCGTGGCACGTTGCCGGGCCTGCTCCAGGAATCGGATTTCGCCCCGAGCCTCTCCGGCGTGGCGAGCAAACTGGACAAGACGAAGGGGAAGGCCTGGCTCGCCGATTGGCTGCGGGACCCCCAGCATTATTTCCCGGGATCGACGATGCCGAGCTTCCGCCTGGCGGATGCGGAGATCGTGGACATCGCCGCGTTCCTGCTGACTCAGCGGGATGAGACCATGGACCAGCATCCGGTCCCGGGCGTCGAGGAAGCAGTGGTCACCCAGCTTCTGGTGGAAAAGAAGGTGGCGGACCAGATGATCCAGGCGAAGGCGGAAAGCGAGGTCAAGCGGTTGAGCTTTCAGGAACGTCTGATCGAGCTGGGCCGGGCCGCCGTCGGCCATTACGGCTGCTCCGGCTGCCATCGGATTCCAGGCTTCGAGGATGCGCAGGGCATTGGCGCCGATCTCAGCGCCTTCGGATCGAAAAGGGCGGACAAGCTGGATTTCGGCCTTCTGCACTTCGAGCACGGCGAGCGAAACCGCTACGCCTGGCTCGAGCAGAAATTGCGCAACCCGCGAAGCTTCGACATGGAGCCCAAGGCGTTGCCCGCAGGACGCGGCCACGGCAGCTCGGACCGCTCCCAGTTCCAGGGTGTCCGGCGCATCCCCAGGAAGGACCGCCTCCGGATGCCCCAGTTCCACTTCACCCAGGAACAGATCGAATCGCTCGTGACTTTCGTCACCGGTATGAAGGGCCGCCCCGTACACCCGGACTACCGTGACAAGCTGGAAGGGGAACGCGGCGACCGCGTCCGAGGCGAGTTGGTCTTGAAAAAATATAACTGCTCGGGCTGCCATAAATTGGAAATGGACTCGGTCGCCACCGCCTACCAGGATGCGAACGGGTCCGCTCGCACCGGGACGTTCAGAGGCCGGTTCGTCCGAAGAACCTACAACGAGGATGACGAGGAAAAGGCCTTCTATTCCTTCCAGGCTTATGAGGCCGGAGAAGGTCCTGGAGGCAAAGTGGCCCTGGGCGATCAGGTCACGGTGACTCGGGACCAAATCCGGCCGGACCTGTTTCGGTCCGGTTGGGGCGGTGGCATCGTCCCCTTCATCGTGGCCGAGCGCGTGAAGACCCTCGGCGTGCCGGAATCGGAGGCGGTCAACTATGCTCCGCCCCCTCTCCATGAGGAAGGCCGCAAGGTCTTGTATCCCTGGCTTTACAAGTTCCTGAAGAACCCCTACCGGATACGGCCAGCAACCCAGGCGGTGATGCCGACCTTTCCGATGACGGACGAGGAGGCGCACCGGCTGGTGGGCTACTTTGCGGCGCAGGCCATGGAACAGCTCCGGAACGAGGCTGCCCGGGTTCTTGCCGCCCTGGACGGCAAGGAATTGAAATGGCTGGGCGATCGCGAGGATTCCGCTCGGCAGCAGATTCGCAAACTGGTGGCGGGCAAGCTCCCCGAAGAAGGAAGCCGCGCCCTCGCGCGACTCGTCATTGACCGCGCGCCTCTCGATGGCGTCCTGACCCCAGCAGACCGGAATCTCCTCAAGGAGTTTGAGGAGTTCACCTTCCCGTTCGAGGTCATCCGGGTCACCGATCCGGATTATCTGGCTGCCCGTGAGGCGAAGACCTCGGGATACCTGGCCAAGGGCGAACAGCTCATGGCCAAAGAGGACCCGGCCAACAAGAATCTCAAGGGGATGGACTGTCAGAGCTGCCACTTCATCGGGGGCGTGAAGCCGGGTGGAGACAAGGAAACGGATTTTGCTCCGGACCTCGCCCGGGTTCGCGAGCGCCTGCGGCCGCATTACGTGCATCGCTGGCTGTTGAATCCGTCGCGAATCGTCCCAGGCACGCGCATGACGGACTTTTTCAAGGATGAACTGTTCGACGCGGACTACGCCAAGGACGCCTTTACCTACCAGACGATCTACCCGGGGTCCGCACCGGAACAGGCGAGCGCCATCCGGGACCTGCTCTACAACTGGAAGAGATGACCTCCGGCGGCGGAACGGTCGAGCCGAGACCCCGGGCCCGAACAGCGGTCCGGCACCGGCAGCAGTTCCGGCGCTGATGATTCCCTTCTCGCTGGCTTCCTCGGCCTGCTTCAGACGAAGCCTTGCGATCTTCCGTTCCTTCAGGCCTGATTCGCGTCACCGGCGGGTCTTGTAAAGCTCCCGGATGCGCAAGAGGAAGGCGTCGTAGCGGGAGTCCCGGAAGTCCGGAAATGTCCACTCGAAGGGGTGGAAGCGACCTTTCTGATAACGCAAGGTGAAATCGGCCCAGATGCCCTGGCCCAGATATATCTTCTGCGGACCATACTTGGCCGAGGCGAGAACGACCTTGCTGGCGTCCAGGTAGCCCGGATCGAGATTGACGCTCCGGCGGCCCGAAGGGCCAGCGAGGCGGGACTCGAGACCGTTGGTGAAGAGTTTGACGGCGGGCAGCAAGTCAGGCGGGACCGGTCGAGCAAGAGAGAGAAAAGAGCGCTGCAAGCCCGTTCCCATCTCGGCCTCGTAGTAATCCGTGAGATCGAAGGGGACGGCCGGACTCTCGTAGTCCACCGCACCGAAGCGCTCGCTGAGATGCCGCCGCGCTTCATGGAGACATGCGGGGTCGCGCCAGAGGGCGGCAATAAAGAGCTTGACCGGCTTGGGTGATTCGACGGAGGCCACGTTCAGAAGTTACGAATGGACCATCGGCAGCGGCGTCATGACGCGCAGCGCCTTCTCCGCCATCTCAATGCTTGTCGGGGGCTCGGCCATGCGCTCGCCGTCAGCGTAAAGGCAGACAGGGTCTCGGCTTTCGACGTGAAGCCGCCGCGTGGGGAGTATCCGCACGAAGGGCTGTTGAACGTGCAGGCCGGAGTAGACCTGATGGAGCAGGCGGATGGCCCGCCAGCGCGGGATGTCCTCGATGAGGCAGAGGTGGAAGAGCCCGTCGTCCATGCGGGCCGGCGGAGCGATGCGCATGCCGCCGCCGTAGAGGGGCGAGTTGGCCGTAGCCGCGAGGAAGATGCGGCCCTCAAAGGCTCCGAAATCGCCTTCCAGCCGGACCCGGGGCGACTGGTAGGTGAACAGGGTCTTCAGAACCACGTAGAGGTAGGCCGATGGGCCGGAAAGCGAGGGCTTGTTCTCCTCGGCGCGGCGGCACACCTCGGCGTCGAATCCCAGGGTGGCAATGGTGTTGAAGTAGCGGCCGCCAATCCGCCCAAGATCGACGGTCCGGACCGCGCCGTGCAGGAAGATGTCCGCTGCCTGGATGGGGTTGTGGGGGATTTCCAGGGCGCGGCCGAGGTCGTTGCCGCGGCCGGCAGGCAGGACGCCGAGCACGCCCGCCGTGCCCGCCAGGGCGTTGGCGATCTCGTTGAGGGTCCCATCTCCGCCGCACCCGGCAATGCGGGTCATGCCCTTCTCGAGAAGCCGGCGGGCCAGCTCCCGCGCCTCGCCGCTTCTTTGCGTCCAGTACAACTCCACTTCCACACCGTGGTCCTCGAGGTAGTCCCTGGCCCGCCGGGCCATGGGCCTGCCCTTTCCACCGCCGGACACGGGATTTGCAATGATGGCCGCGGTGCTGGGCGGCGTGCTGGGAGACTCAGTGGACATCGCACATGAAGATGGGAGGACAGTGGTAGACCGTGATCTGAGGTGAGGGCCCGGCGCCCTCTCGGGCCATTTCGACCGCCGCCCGAAGGCTCGACGCCGTCAAGAAACCGACGCGCCGGGCAGCCTCCTCGCTCCTCGGCTTCACCGCGATCACCTGCCGAATCCAGTCCATCCCGTAACAGCCCCAGTACCACATGTAAAAGGGATGCACCCCATGATAAGCATAGGAGTGCCGGTAGAGATCGATATAGCGCGGGTTCGTCGCGAACCGCTCCTCATGCTTCTTCTCGATGACTGCCGGATCGCGGGTGTCCGTCAACACCTCTTCAAAGAAATCAATGTAGGAGGGATGATGGACCGGATGGAATTTGTACTCGAAAGGGTGGAGAAGGATGATGGAGCCGCCCCGCCGGACCAGAGGCTTGCCTCGATAGAAATTGAAAAAGTAGCCCATGACGAGGCAGTAAATCAGGATGGGATTCATGATCGAATTCACGTTGTACGGGCAGATGTACGGCACGCCGATGATGAGAATGTCCGCCTGGCCATCGACCTGGAGGAGCTGCTGGCGATGGATGTTCGCGAGGGTCCGCTCGTGGACCGGATCGGTCCGGCCAGCATGAATGCCCGTCAAACCGTAGGGCGAAAAGATGTTCGCAAAGATTTTCCGGTTCAGCCCCATGGGCAACAGGTCCGTCGCCTTCCGGTTCACCCAGAGGTTGAGCCAGTCCCAGGTGGAATAACGGGTTTCCCGTTTCTGGAGAAAACCCAGAAAACGCGGGAACGTGTCATTGTTGAGCGTGCTCTCGATGTGAAAGACGTTGAGGTGCTCGTTGACGATCCGCCCCATGCGGTCGCACGAGTGGTGCAGCTCGGAGTTGGGCGGGTCCATGTAGGACATCGAATGCATCATGGCGTGGACGTTGTGGTGGTGGCGGACGCTGCGGTAGGTGCCGAGGCCGACAGGCACCGACTTGTGGCCGCCGTCCATGGTCACGAGGTTGATGTTGACGTAGATGAGAAGGTCGGATTCGACGGCCCGGCGATTCAATTCCACCTCTTCGCCCTTCTCCGTCTTCCCCAGAAATACGACGTTTTCCTTGTCTTCCGCGTCATGGTTGTAGAGACGGTCCGGGGCGAAGGCATTGTAGATTTTTCGGCCCAGCACACGCCGGAGCTCCGAAGGCGTCATGCGCCGGTGCAGCGAGGTGGCGCAGATGAGATGGACGTCGTCCACACCCGCCTCGCCGAGCTTGCGCAGCAGCACCCCAATGACGCGTTCCCGAATGTCCGGGGTCTGCATGGGCGGAAGCGGAAGGGAGATGTCGTCGAAGGCGATGGTCACCTTCATGCCGGGCCGAAGCTGGCTGGAGAGCGGCGGCGCGTCGAGCGGGTGCTCGGTGGCTTGTTCCGTGGCCTCCTCAACGTTCGGGATGGGCGGGAGGGGCGGGCGCGGGTAGAGAAGGCGTGTTCCTGAGGGCAAGGTGTCCACCGCGAAGCCTTCTCCGCGGTGGAACAGATATTTCTGATTCGGATTCTCGACGAACTCGATCAGGCCGTTATCGCTCAAGCGAGGGACTCCCTGGGGCGTATAAAGCTCATTTTCTAGCAGGGAGACGGCCCATTGCAAGCTCGGTGAAGGATCGCAGGACGCCGCAGCACCCGCTATCGTTCTTGTAAGAACTTAGTGAAAACGGCGAGTTGCCCCTTCGTAGACAGCCCCAAAGGGGCGAAATATGAAAGCCCAGGCCAAGCCCGCCTGGGGCGGACGCCGGCCCGGGTAAAGTGACATGATTGATGATTTGAGCCCTGAAGGGGCGAAATAAGGGTTTCACTAAGAAGTTACTCGTCCGTTCCTGTGCCCGCAACGCACGACGGAACAGGCTCCAGTATCATTTCATTCCGGTAGATGCCAGCCGCATGCCCGACCGTATCCCACCCGCGTCCCACAGACGTTCCAGCCAGAGCGAGAAGCATCGACAGTGACCGATATTCTTTCCACGCCGCGCCGATCGCAACCAGCGCGGCCACAAGGACGAACAGCGGGAGGCCGCGATGCGACCAAAACGCCGGGTGCATGAGGGAGAATCCTCCGGCCATGAATCGCCACCAGGTGATGGCGGCTGCGCCATGAAGCACCCAAGCTGCAAGCCAGAAAAATTGCCACCTGAAAAGAATCCAGTGCATTAGCGTTCGAGCGAGTCCCCCAGGTGGACGCCGAGGCGGACATCCTTGCCGGAGGGAGCGATATTTTGGACGTTCAAGTCCAGGCCATCGAGACGGGCCGTTTCACCGACGTGAAATTGCTCGTTCTCCTGGGCCTTCCCGTCCCGGTTCAAATCCAAGAGGAGGGGATCGTTCGAATAATCGCCGTCCGCTGGATTGTCGAACAGGGCGATCCGGTACGGCAGGTCGTCCAGTCGAATTTCGGCGGCCCGATGGCATGAGGCATAGTAGCCAACGTGTTGATTGCGCCAGAGGTCCTCATTGGTGAAGAGCCAGAGTGCATAGGGTTCCGCGATGTCGCCCTCCGGCCCGGGATACCGGATGGTCAGTCGCAACGTCCGGCCCGCCCCTCCGCTGCCCTCCGGCCGCAGGGGACGCGAATCATCGGCCAGATCGCCGTCGGCGTCGGCGTCCACATAGAACGTGTAGCCCTTGGGCATCTGGTCGTCCAGGATGAAGAGGAAACGGCTGGGGCTCTCCCTCGGCCCGAGTACCAACTCGCCCCAGAGTCGGCGGCCGCCCTTCACGGGTGGCGCGTTCTTCCCGGGATTCTCCGCGGCCTGCTGCATGAGGGTCCCCTCGCGCCAGGAAGCCGCCACGCCCAGGGGATAGCCCTTGTCGGAGTATTCCAATGGGACGACCAGGGTGTTTTCGCCGGTTTCATCTGCGCCGGGCACCAAGGTCGGGGCCGGGGACGAAGACGGGGCAGCATCTTGCGAGTCGCTTTCCATCGTCTCCGGACGCGTCGCGGCAGAGCTGCCCCCTTTCTCCTGCGCACCCTTTCCCTCGGACTCCCGGATCAGGGCCGCCACCGCCTCAGCCAGTTCCTTACCCCGGAGATCCTGGGAACGCACGCCCCCATTTCTGTCCAGGAGCATCGTGAACGGGATCGCTTGGACGCCGAACTGGACGGCGAGGTCGTTCTCCCACCCCTTGCCGTCAAAATACTGAGGCCAGGGAACGCGGTGATTCCGGATAAAGGCCTCCAGGTCGCTTCGTTCCGCGTCCAGACTGATCCCGATGACTTCGAAGCCTTCGTCGTGGTATCGGTCATAGAGGCGGAGGACGTTCGGCATCTCCTGGACGCAGGGCATGCACCAGGTGGCCCAGAAATCGACCAACACGACCTTGCCACGGTAACGGGCGAGGTCGATCTCCTCGCCGTTCAGCCCGGTGAATCGGAGGGTTGGCGGAGGCTGAGGTGAGGGTCTCAAGAGGGACTTGGCCACGAACACACCGACCCCGGCGAGGAGGCCGAGCAGCGCGAAGAAGAACAGCGGCACGAGCCAGACCTCGTTGCGCATCCTCCAGGAGTCCGTCTTCCCAGTTTCCATGGGGGCCGCCTTCCGGTCAGCCGATGGTCCAGTGAATCAGCCCGGGAACGCTAGCCCGGATTTCTGACAAGTCGCAAGGGCACGCTCGATATCCACCTCGAAATAATAACAGGAATCCCTCCCGCAGGGATCCTGCGGAGGTGAAATACTCAAACCCGGTCTTTGCTGACTCGCCTATTCAAAACTGGTTAAGTCGAAGAGACGAAACGGCATTCCGGCCGCTTTCCGGCGGCCTGCGTGCCTTACTACGAGCGAAATCCACGCTCTCGGGAGAACGTGCGGCCACTTGAAGACCTGGATCTGCCAAACTCCAGCGGGAAGCGAGACGCTTCCGTTCCCAGGTGAAAAGTTGAAAGATGACCCATACACGACCCCACAGCCAAAGCGGTAGCGGCGTCCCGCCCCAAGGCGGGTCTCGGCTGCCGCCGAACACGGATCGCGTCTTGGTGCGGCGTCAATGGACCGGCTTGATGTCCACGACTCGCTTGCCCTCCTCGATCACCCAGGTGATTTCGACGACCGAACCCACCTTCTGCTCCCGGATGGCGGTCAGGACTTTCTTGTCGTGCCCACCCCCGTCTGCGGGCATGCCGCCGATCCATTTGGGCATGAACTTCTGGGTCTTTCCGTTTTCCGGGGTAATCTCGATCCAGGGGGCCTCGACGCGGGTGACCTTGCCGACGACCTTGCCCCGGCCATCGAGACGGGTGACGAACTTCCGTCCCTCCTCGGCGACCCAGGTGGCGGTGACGGCATCGCCCGGATTGAGTTGAGAGACCTCCTTGACGATCAATTTCTTCTCGGCGGAAACCGTCAGCGTCACGGTCGCGTTTCCCGCCTTGATCTGGAGCTCCTTCTCGCCCGCGGAGACAACCGTGCCATGGGTCTTCCCCTCCTCGCGATCCCCGGCGAAGAGGTAACTCTCGTTCGTCCCGAGGGTGAGGGTTTTCTCGCCGAGATGGCAGACCACCGTTCCGGCGATCACGCTGACCGTCAGCATTCGAGCCAAAGATTTTTGTGCAGGATTCATGGATGTTTCTCCTTTGGGTTTAGGGTCCTCGAGGGCAACGGCGAATTCCGTCCCCGCCACCTCGATGGACCCATGCAAGGTTCGGACCGAGTAACGACCACGGCCCGGATCGACCTGAGATACGACACGGCCATTCTGGAGCTCGATCTCCTCCTTCTGCGGGTAGCCCGCGATCACGACTTCGGCCCGGGGATCGAGCCGGATTCTGCAGTAGCCGCCCAGGGTGAGGGAAGCGCCTCCGGGCCCGGCGATCAGGGTGTCGCCGCGGCGTGGCCTCGTGCCGGACGCGGTGGCGACGCCGCCGCGGAGAATGCGGACGTCGCCCCGGATTTCAGGCCTCGGATACGTGTCTCGGGTCAGCCACCAAGTCCCCAGCACGGCCGCGGCCAGGGCGGCGGCCGCGGCGAGAATCATGCTGATGCGGCGTCTTCGGGAACGCCCCGAAGGAAGCCGGTCAGAGGGGCCCGTTTCTCGTTCCAGGACACGCTCGACCAGGCGGGCCTTGGATCGGCCTATGATCTGCGGAGTCGGCGAGAAGCGGGAGCGCAGGATGGCCTCGAAACGCAGCCACTCGATGGCCTCCCTGCGATGCGGCGGGTCCCTGAGGGCCATGGCCAGTAGCCGGGCATCGGCTTCAGACAGGTCCTCTTCGTCCAAAAGCCGCGAGAAGATTTCACGCCAATCGCCGGTCATGCCGTCCCCTTTCCCGAAAGTTGCCGCTGCACGCAAGCCATGAGACCCTGACGCAGCCGAAAGAGCCGGACACGGAGTCCGCCAGCGCTGTCTTTTCTCTGCTCGGCTATGCGGGCGAAGGGCAATCCCTCCTCGTAGCGCTGGGCGATCAGCCGCCGGTCGTCTGCCCCGAGCTTGCCCAGACATCGATCGAGGGCGGCTTGAACCTCGGCGTCCCCGAGGACTTCGGCCGGCTCATCGCTTTCCTCGGCGAGGAGATCGATGGCTTCCGCCAATTCGGAGGAAACCCTGCGTTTCCGCCGCCACCAAGCGCGGACCAGGTTGCGTGCGGTGCCCCGAAGCCAGAGGCCAGGGTCCCCGGTGAATTCCTTTCCCGCGGCCAAACGGTCGAAAGCCAGAAGGAATGCCTCCTGGGATAGGTCGTCCGTCTCTACCGCTCCACCCGTCAAGAAAGAGATATAAGACCAGAGGCCGCGGTAATGGCGGTCCACGAGGTCCTGGAATGGAGCGTGAACATTGGCCGCCGCACCCTTCTTTCGCATTTGCGGCCCGGAGGATTCAAGAGGGGGTTGGTCCATGGCAATCCGACCCGAATGCGAATGAATCCTCGGCGGCCTCGTTCTGTACTGCCGGTGAGCGTGAGAATGTTACGCCACATTTCAGGGCGGAATTCTCTGGGCCGCCGTCGTTCACGCTCCCGAGGCGCTTGGAGCGTCAAACTTGGAAAAACCTTTTAAGTTTGAGTTGCACTCTTTAGCGGATTTCATTTGGCCCTTGGTGCGCCAAACTTGGAAAAACCTTTCAAGTTTGAGTTGCACTCTTTAAAGCCTTCCGCTCCCCCGCCAGGGTTGGGGCGGCTTCGCCGACCCAACCCTGGCTCTGAAATCCGCGAGCCCGAAGGGCGCAGCGGATTTCATTTGGGTGTTAGGCTTGCAGGCGGCCGCGGCGCGGTATACAGCATGACGGGCTTGATGATGCCACCCAGCATCAGTTCCGAGATGTTCGTGTGATCAAGGGCGACGGTCAGAAGATTCCGTCCCTGTCGAAGCTTGCCGGTCACCTCCAGCTCGAAGGGTTCCCGCCGAATCTTCAGCTCGCCGGCCGGCTGGCCGTTGATAAAGACCCGGGCGTGGCGGCCATCCGCCTCTGCGAACCAGAGGAAGACGGACCGATCGGCAGGAATTTCCGGGATTTCAAGCTCCGTCCGATACCACATCCAGGTGAGCTGCTCGGGGATGCCTTGTTCGTTGAGCGTGGCGGAGTAGGTCTTGACCTTGAGCCAACCGTCGGAGGGAGGGTCTTCCCGATGCCAGTTCTGGGCCTCGCCCTCGCGGCGCGGGTCATATCGGAACAACCACTCGTCGGGAAGTTGGAGGAGAAGCCGGCGGTCTCCGGTGACCCGTTCGGCCCCTTGCTCCACGGTCTTGCCGAGGAAGCGGGGGACGTAGCCGTACTTGTATTCGCCGATGGCATGCATTCGCTCGGCGAGGATGGCATCCATGTGTGCCAGCCAGCGCCCATAAACCTCCTTCGCACGGGCGAAATCGCAACGGTTCGTCGCCTCCCGCAGGGCCAGGTAAAATTGGACGTTGTCGAGTCCCTTCTGGAACAGGTCCACTCTCTTCCGGACGATTTCCGTCTCGGCGGCCTGGCGAGCCTCGTCCAGGTCCGCCGTGCACGCCTCAACCAACGTCGGCGTCCAGACGGCGTGAAGGCTGTAGAAGCAGCCGGCGTGGACGCGGAGCTCGCGGTAGGCTCGATCGATTCGTTCCCAGTAGCGCTTGACGGCGGGCGCGGCTCGCCCGCAGAAGCGGGTATAGAAGTCGTCCATGACCGCCTCGACGTCGGCCTCGGCGTCCCAGGCCAATCGGGCTGCGAGGTAGGTGTGGGGCCCATAGATGTGCCAGAGGGCCAACGTCTCGATGTTGAGGCCCAAGCAGCCGCTGCGGTGGAGGTAGGGGATATCCTCCTTCCAGATGGAGACCTTCGAGAACGGCGCGGTCAATTCGGCCAAGTTGTAGTTGTATTCACGCCAGCCGAGCCGCGGCACGACCTTTCGCCAGCCCTCCACGACTTCCCGCAGCCTCTGGCGGGATGAGCACTCCGGGTGACTCATGCTGTGGAATCGGCAGAACCGGATGGGAGCCATCCAGACGCAGAGGTTGGCCGGGGAGGTCAGCACGTTCCTCGGAGGCAACGAGTAGTCGGCATAAGCGTAAAAGTTCAGGATGGCCGCGGGATTGGCCGGCAGCACCGATTCGGCCACGGCGTTGTAGAACTGCTGGTATCGGTCGGAGATACAGACGGTACCGGAGGAAGGCTCCAGGTAGTTGGGATCATCCAGGGCCTTGCAGGGCTCGCACTCGCAGTAACCGCGGCCGTCCGGCGGCGAGATCGAGACGGAGACGACACCCTTCCCGGCCACCACCGCTCCCAGCGACTCGGCAAAGAGCCTCTGCACGGTCGGATTCGAGGTGCAGAGCCAGTTCCCTGCCCGTCTCTCACCCCCCCGAAGGGCGTAATACTCGGGATGATCCTTGAAAAACTTCTCGGCCGGAACGTGTCCCCAGTCGTGCCCGGTGGACATGGCGAGGCCGCCCATCCGATTGCGGCGCTTCCAGGCGTCTCGATGCCAGTTCGGGCCCCAGATGTTGCGGGAGATGAAGTCCGGCTGCTCGGACACGTCGAGCGCGTCGACGCGGACCGTCGGGTTACGGGACACCACTTCACCCAGATCGTTGTCGAAGAACCAGCGGCAGCCCAGGGCCTCGAGAAAATGACAGGCGGCGAAGTGGGTCGACTCGGGTCTCTCGCCCGCCAGAAGAACGAGGCCGCCCTGCACCCGGATGCGGTAACCGTCGCCCGAAAGCGTCTGCGGAGGTGACGGCAGGCCCATCTCGAGGGCCAGGCGGCCGAGGACGAGGGCTGGCCGGGTCCATTCCGGCTTCTCACCCTCGGGAACGACTTTGACCTCGAGGGACGCTCCGGAGATTTTTTTCAGAAAATCGGCGAGATCGGTTGCTGCGGCGGGCGCGTCACCCCGATGAAAAATGGCCGCCTTCGGCTGCCCGTCTTCGGTGAGCGTGACGGGCTCGGCCGGCGCCGCGTGGGGCCATCCCGCGGTCAAAGTGAAAAACAAAAACATCGGGACGGCAGGGAATCTCGCCGGGAGGTTTCCGTATCGACCCGCAACGGAGCGGCTTTTCTGTAGGCGCATCGAATCGTACACGCGTTCAGAAGTGCGGATGCACTTCTGAACAGGGCAACTCGGATCGTCGCGAAGAGAATCGGGAAGGTGTCTCGGAACATCCATATTTGGCCCGGACTTCTCACAAACTGGAAGGGCACACACGCTATCCGCCTTTGCAGCGATTCGTTGCAATCTAGGCTTCAACGCGGCCTTCCGGGCACCTCCATCCGGCCTCTGTCTTTCCCATCGCGTTCATGAAGCTCGTCCCTTCCCCGGCTCTGCCGGAATATCGTCCATGGGAATGCAGGCTTTCGCCTTCGGGCACAGGAGTGTTCCAGGACTCCCGTCCTCGAGTGCTGGGGATGAGCGAGAGGCGTTTCCACAAGCCTCATCTCACGCCGGACGACACAGGATAAGACCCCCCGCCAGAATATCCAAGCGGCGGGCGGCACGAATCCATAGTGATTCTGAAATCCGCGTAAC
The DNA here is from genome assembly GCA_016179685.1 of Planctomycetota bacterium. GTDB lineage: Bacteria > Planctomycetota > PUPC01 > JACPCR01 > JACPCR01 > JACPCR01. The sequence goes on from JACPCR010000073.1 coordinate 34,733, forward strand.
CCGAAGAGCGCAGCGGATTTCATGAGGCGTCATCGAGTCTCCTCTTCCTCCAAAAGAAGGCAAGCCATTCGAGGACGAGCAGAATCGGAACGGCCCACAGAATCCAGGCACTCGCGGTCGTACGTATCTTAGCTCTCTCCCCGTTCGCCCCGGCCTGCACCACCTCCACGCTCTCCGCCGGATGGGTCAGGTCCGATTCCCCCGGACCCGATACGGTCGCCACGTAGGTGCGGTCCAGTCCGGGAGCGACCACGCGATAGGGACCCGATCGTTGGGTATCCGTCCAAACGATGCGGCTGCCCGCAGGCTGAAGGGTGACCGATGCTCCCCGCGGCGGAAAAAGGGTCACGTCTTGGGCCGGCATCGGCAGCGGACACGTCAGCGGCGATCCGGCGGGGAACTCCAGGTCTCGGGCCCGACTTCTCGGGCTGCACCATTCGAGCATGCGGAAGAGAAGCAGCACGGCCGTGGGGTCCTGAAGCATCTCTACCAGCGGGAGTGCGCAGAGAACCTGCCTTTCCCCGTCCCGTTCGGCGATGGCCAGCAGCGGCCAGTTCCGGTCGCTCAGGATCACCTCGGCCTCCGTGGCGATATCCAGCATCGCCAGCTCTTCGAACCGGAGATTATCCAGGCCGATCTGATCCAGGATCGGATGTCCCTCCAGCCAGGAGTAGACCTCGCCCGGGGCTGTTCCTCGATGCCGGAAGAGGGGCCCGCTGGAGCGGGGATGCAGGTAGATCGTGTTCCCGGCGGGTGGCTCGCTGGGGACCCAGCCGTCCAGGAGGGTCACCTCCGGCGTCTCCCCTTCGGCGGGCGCAAACTGCTGGGGAAGGACGCGGCTCAATCGAAAGAGGCCAAGCGCCCCGAGAAAATCGGCCAGTGCAGCCGAAGGGGAAACGATGCGCAGGGCCAGCGGCTGGGAGTCCGGCAGCCAGAGATGGACCTGGTTATCCACGGCGAGGGCATCCTCGGCGTGCAGGAGCAGGCGGGCCAGACCGGATTTTCCCGGGGCCTCGAGGGTGACCGTCTGGCCTCGCATGGGCGGGATGCGGAGGCTCGTCCGGGCGCATTCCTCGTCCCCCACGTAGAGGGAGGCCTCGCTCTCCAGGTCATCGCGGCTGAAATTCCGAATCTGGGCCACGACGCGGCCGCCCGTCCCCAGGAGTCCCATCGGAGCGATGGCTGAAAGGATGCCCGCATTCTGCCGTTCGGTGCCGACGCCCTCGATGCGGATGCCGAGACCTTCCTTGATCAGGCCCTCGGGTACGGCGAGAGCCGAATCGGTGAAGAGAACCATACTCCCGCCCCCGGCGGATAGAAGCATGTTGGCGGCGGTATAAGCCGCTTCAGCGCACGTCCCGGCCGTGTCCGTCGCCTCCAGGCTCGACAAGCCGCGCCGCAAGACGTCCCGGTCCGAAGTGAACGGAGTCACGACCTGGACCCGCCGTCCCGCGGCCAGCACGGCGATCCGATCATCCGGGCCCGCCCGCTCGATGAATCGCCGGGCCTTTTCCACGGCCAGGGAAAGCCGGTTTCTTTCCCCCTCCCGGGCCTGCATGCTGGCAGTGACGTCCATGATGAAGACCGCATGACGTACGATTTTTTCCCGGAGGGGCCGCGCCAGGGCCGTTACCAGCAGAAGGAGCAGGAGAAGCTGAAGATAGAACAGGGGGTCCGCCACAAAGCGGGCCAGTCGGCGTCGGACCGGCAACCGGGCCTCGGGTAGCGCCAGCAGGTGCAGGATCGAGGGCACACGGTAGACCCGGGTCTGCTGCCGGACGAGGTAGAGCAAAACGAGGACGGGCGCAGCCGCGGCGAGCCAGAGAAATGCCAGGGGGAAGGCAAACATGATCCGAGACCCATGGAGTCAAGGGCAGCAGAGGTGCTCTCATGCCTTGCCGCCATGAACCCGTGTCCAAGCCTACAACATCTCAGCGCCGCGCCCGCTACGCGGGCATCCGGCGGGCATCCGGCGGGCATCCGGCGGGCATCCGGCGAGGATGTTTGAATAGGTGTCCCGCCAGACTTGTCCCAGTGGGAGGCGGGTCAGATGCTGCCTGAAATCTGACACCTGGCACCTTTCCGAGCCTTGTTGGGGTGCGGGTATCACCCGCCCCAAGGGGTTACCACACCGAACCAAATGAAATCCGCGCAGCGCTTCGGGCTGCGCGGATTTCATTAGACTTTGCCCCGCAGGAAGCCCATCCCCGGCAACTGGCGCAACGTGAAGTCCTCCAAGTAGTCGCCTGGCCGGGCATCCGGCGGGGCGAATGACGCGTACCAAATCCGCAGGGCATAGCAGAAGCTTTGCAACCGATGCCGGTGGGCCGCCATCGCGTGGCGATACATCCGCCGGGACTCCTCATCGATGGCGATCCTTCGGGTCTGGCCCGTCTCCGAGTCCCTGACCTGGATGACCTGTTCGGCAGCCCGGGGAAGATCGCGCTCGCTGGGGCCCTGGATATGGATGGCGGCGACCTGGAGACCGTGGCCAGCGAGCTGCCGGAGCGCCTGCCGCCACCCCGGTTCGGGGTAAAGGAAATCGGAAAGGACGACGACCGTCCCGCTGCGGCCTCTGGCCTGCCTTAACACGTAAGCTGAGGCCTCGGGGAGGTCCAGCTCACCCCCGGACGGCGCGGCCGCGAGAAATCTTCTTACTGAAAAAACGCGGGCCCGACTGGTGCAGGCGACGTGGTGCTGCCCGCCGGCGGTGGCCGGGAAGACGGAGAAAAGGGCCGGGTCCTCCGTGCACAGAGCCAGGTATCCCAGCGCCAGGGCCAGGTCTCGCGCCGAGTCCAGCTTGCGGTCCGCGGCCACGCTCCTCATGGACTCGCTCGCGTCGAGGAGAAAATGGACGAATCGGCTATCTTCATTCTGGAAGGTGCGGACGAAGGGCCGTTCGAAGCGGGCCGTAGTCTTCCAATCGATCTGCCGCACGTCATCGCCCTGGGCATAGTCGCGGAACTCGCGGAACTCCATGCCCGTCCCAGCGTAGACGGAGACGTGCGCCCCGCGTCCCCAGCCATGGATGCGCCTCTGGTAACGGACCCGCAAGGATTCCAGACGCGCCAGGAACGGCCGCGTCCGCTCCGCCGGTAACGTGAAAAAAAGAGATTCCAAACTGGTCATGACGTCCCCAGGTCTTCGGCTTCCCCCGATCACCCTTTCCCGAAATTTCCACGGCGCCCCCTGGGAGGCCAGGTATCCTTCGATTATACTGAATTGGCATGTGGAACATCATCATTGGGCTGATCTTCGTGATCGGCGGACTGAGCGGCAAGCTTGCCCTCGTGGGGACCAGCAGTTCCGGTGCCCTCGCCGTCGTCGGCGCAGGCCTCGTGGTCTGGGGAATCTTCCAGATCGTCCGGGCGCGCCGCTAGACTCCCTGTTCAGAAGTGCACCCGTACTTCTGAACGTCGCGGACGTCTGAATCCGAAACGGATTTGCTAGAAATCCGGGTTAGAGCCCTAGGGTGTAACTTCTCCGCGGCGCGCCCACTTCGTGGCCACCCGGCGGGCACCCGGCGGAGAAATTGAAAGGCGTCCCGCCGGACTTGTCCCAGTGGGGGGCGGGTCGGGTGTCAGATGATTCCTGAACCCTGAACCCTGAACTCTGAGACCTTTTGCACGCTTGCTGGGTTGCGGGCTTCGCCCGCCTTAAGCCATAACCCCTTTTTTCCGGAGAGTGATGCATGGACTGGCTCTCGGACCCCCAGTCGTGGATTGCGCTCGTCACGTTGACCGCGCTCGAAATCGTTCTCGGCATCGACAACGTCATTTTCATCTCGATCCTGGTCGGCAAGCTGCCCCAGGACCGGCAGGCGAAAGCCAGAAACCTGGGCCTGTCCCTCGCCATGTTCACGAGGATCGGACTCCTCTTCTCTTTGACGTGGATGATGGGTCTCACCAAGCCCCTGCTTTCCGCCCTGGGGCACGAGGTCACCGGCAGAGACCTCATCCTCCTGATCGGTGGGCTCTTCCTGATCGGCAAGAGCACCCACGAGATTCATGGAAAGCTGGAAGCGGAAGAGGGGCATTCTTCCGCGCGAGTTGGCGCTTCCTTTGCCAGCGTCATCATCCAGATTCTCCTCCTGGATATCGTGTTCTCCCTGGACTCGGTGATCACCGCCGTGGGCATGGCCCGGCAGATCGCCATCATGGTGGCCGCCGTGATGATCGCCGTCGGATTCATGCTCCTGTTCTCGGGCGCCATCTCCAATTTTGTCGAGGGACACCCCACCATCAAGATGCTCGCCTTGAGCTTTCTGCTGCTCATCGGAGTGACCCTGATGGCCGATGGGATGGGCCACCACGTTCCCAAGGGCTACGTCTACTTCGCCATGGGCTTCTCCGTCTTCGTGGAGATGCTGAACCTGAAGATGGCCCGCGCCCGGGCCACCCCGGTCCACCTGCGAGCCGCCTACAGGCCCGAGGGCGTCACCGCCGAGGCGGAAGGCAAGATGGGATAAACGGCTGCGGAAGAACGCAGGCGCTGACCCTGGCGGAAGCTGAGGTTTCGGCTGCCGCGATCCGAGCGACTTATGCCCTTTCATCACCTTCACAGGCTCGTAGACCGCTTGGGCGATCGCGGAGTCCGCGGCGCGCCCGGCCCCGCCGTGCTCTTCCTCGGGGTAGTACTGTGCGGCCTCGCCGCTCTTCCCGCTGACGCACATACCTATCGCCATGCACGGTGTCTCCCTGCGGCAGGCCCCCTCACGGTCGATGGCAGCCTCGATGAGTGGGCCGGGGCCGAATCCGTGAGGGTCACCCATGCCATGGTCTCCTACGGGGAAGCGCCCAGGGACGACGCGGACGCCTCCTACGTGCTCTATACCTTGTGGGATTCCCAGCACCTCTACGTGGGTGCGGAGGTTCGGGACGATTCCCTGGCCGCCTCATGGACCGGCCAGAAGCTTTATGAGAACGACTGCCTGGAAGTCTGCTTCGACGCCCTTCATGATTCCCAGCAGGGCATCTACGACGCGGACGATTTCCAGTTCGTCTTCTCGATACCCGTCGTCCCCGGCGGAAAGCCTCTCGTTCGCGTCTATCGCAACCCGGCCGTCCCCGACGCCGACGTCCCGGAGGTCTCCCTGGGATACCGGAAATCACCCGGCGGGTATGTCCTCGAGGCCGCGATTCCCTGGAAGCTGCTGGGCCTGACGAAGCTGCCCGTCCGGCCCTACGCCATCGGATTTCAGAACAGTCTGAGGGACCGGGACGCCGATGGATCGGCGGCGGGGCTCTGCTGGCTTCCGCTCGAAAATCCCGCAGCCAGCCCGATTGAATTCGGACACCTGGTCCTGGTGGACGGGAAGGATCAAGACCTCGTGTCCTTGCTGGACACGCTGCAGAAGGAAGCCACACGGCATCGCAGGCTGGCCGCAGGTGACGCCGAAGAATCGGATGGCCGAGTGTCCATCACGCTCGGCGGCCCGGGGCCTCACCGCCTGAGCCGCGGCATCGGCTGGAACGTGCAGTTCTACGACGGACATCTCCCGCCGTGGTCCGAGGCCGACTGGCAGGCCTTCCTGGCGCTCCTCCGGTGGAGTCGCCCCGCCTGGGTCCGATACGGCATCAACCTCGGACAATGGGAGCCGGAGAACGACGACGGCGATCCGTTCCATTTCGAATGGCCCCATTTCCGTTTCGACACGGCCCTGATGAGTCACCACTGCCGCATGCTGGACTTCTTCGAAGCGGAAGGAATCGAGGTCATGCTGTGCAACTGGTACGTCGGCGATCCCGCCTCCGGTGCGACGTGGCTTTCCGAGCTGCGGGGCAAGCCGGGGATTGACCCGGACCATGCTTTTCACCTCGACGCGCCAGCCCGGGAAGACGAGTTCGTCGAAAGCCTGGCGGCCCTCGTTCATTATCTCAAGGTCGAAAGGAAATACTCCTGCGTCAAGCTCCTGTCCCTCTGGAACGAGCCGGACGGGCACTGGACTTACCGTTCGCCGCAGGCCGATTATCCCCGGACCTTCTGGCCCCTTTATGGGAGGTTTCTGGACCGGCTGCGGGCTCTGGGCCTGGAGGATTCGATCGGCCTGGCGGGTCCCGACACGGCGACCGAGTCCTACCATGGCCTCCTGGACATCCCTCGCCTGCTGGAGACCTATCAGACTCCTCTTGCGCTGCTGGCGGACCACGACTATTCGGCCTTCTTCGACCACCATCGGCCCGGTGGCAGCAGCACCATCGCCCACGCGGTCCGGACTTACTCGCAGTTTCTGGAAGAGGTGGATGCCTCGTGCGGAAGACTCGGCTGGACCAGGCCCGAGTTTGCCGTCACGGAATATGGGAACGGCGGCAACGGCCCGGGACCCGTCGAGGGGGACGCGGAGGTCCACCTCGGATCGCTCTCCCTCCAGGAATTCGTCCTCCGCACCCTTCCCCTCGGAATTTCCGGCTACCTGCGCTGGGAATTCAAGCCCTACGGGCTGCCCTGGCAGAATTTCGGTGCCCTGACCCGACTCGAGCGAGGATACCGATTCGCTCCCTATCCTCCGGTGTTCTACGCTCATGCCCTGCTGGCGCGCACCAGCAGGCGAGGCGGCCGCGTTCTGAACATCCAGGTGGAAGGCGGGGCCGATGAGTTGGGCTTCCCGCGCGTCTACGCTGCCGCGCTCCTGCCAGCCGACAATCACCTCACCGTCTGGCTCACGAATTCCGGCCGATGGCCAAGGGACGTCGAGGTGCGACTGGGACCCTGGCAAGACGCCGCCGCCCGTCTCGCCGGATGGGCCTATACCCTTCGTGTCCGCCACGGCTACGAGCCCCTGGAGACCCGGGCCTCCGAGGGATCGCTTGTCCTGACCCTTCCGCCACGGTCCCTCGCCGTCCTCACCACACTCGAGAACCCGGTCGGCGCGGGGCCGGGCGAGGCCATGGCTCTGGCCCCGAGGCTCTCCGAGCCGGTCTATCAGGACTACGACGTGGGCGGATTTCCTCGAACCGTCGTTTCTTTCCCCTTCGAGGAGGCCGTGGAATGGGAGGTCTGGAGAAGCTCACGGGGCCGCTCGGGAGTGGGCCTGAGCGCGGGGGCCACCGGGGAGGGCAACCGCCACCTCGTGCTCACTTATGATTTCGTTTCCGGGGACGCCGCGGGCCGTCCGGAGCACCTCGTGGCCACGACGCCGGTGGACCTGCCGGCCCTGCCGCTCGAGGTCTCGGTGAGAATCCACGGTGAGGGCTCGAGCCACGTCCTGAGCTTCCTCTTCGTCGACGACCGCGGGGAGACTTTTGAAGCGCCGGCCGCCGTCGAGGTCTCCTGGCAGGGATGGAAGACCGTCGGTCTCGAACTGCCAGGGATGCCGATGACCTGGCACTCCTGGGGCGAGCATCGTGACGGCATCCTCGATTTTCCGTTGCGCGGCGTGGGATTCCAGTTCCACGAACGCGACTCACGCTTTATCGGACGCGGGTCAATCTTTCTCGACGACCTCCGCATCCTCGCCCGGCCCGTCGTGTCCGCCAAGAAGCCTTGACATTGAAATCCGCTGCGCCCTTCGGGCTCGCGGATTTCAGAGCCAGGGTTGGCCCGGCTTCGCCGGCCCAACCCTGGCGGCGGGGGGACCGAAGCCTCTAAAAGGTGCAACTCGAACCTAAAACGCTTTCCCAAGTTTGACGCCCAAAGCGCCTAAGAGCTTCGCTGCTTTCAGACGCACGGCGAAAAGGCGTTTCCATCGCTGGTTACGCGGATCGGTTTCGATCCCCATGGACTCGAGCGCAGAGACCCCCAAAGTGGGTTCAGTATCATCCTTGCCGAAGGTGACCGCCGCCCCGACCCGTTCCCCCATGAGCTCCACCTCGGCGACCGGGATATCCAGCATGACTTCCGTGCCATCCGCCAGCTCAAAGCCTCGTTTTCCCAGCAACTTCAGCCTGATCTTGCGGAGGTGCTTGCCAGGGACGAGACAGTCGACAGAGCCTGTGTCCACAAGGAACAGGCCTTCCCAGGCTCGAAGACGACTGGCGGGATTTCGAAGGGTGGCCGTGACTGGAGTTATGCCCAAGAGGTCGAGGGTGCGAAGGGTGTGAGAGGAACGAAACGTGCCCCACTCTTGAAGGAGACTGGCCTTCCGCTGCTGAATTTCAAATCACAGAGCGCTGGACCATCCTTCTCGACCACTTTTCGTCGTATGCGCTCATCAGGTCAGAATCCTGTAACCGTGATGAGCGTTCGGCCTCAACTCATTCCGTAGAACTCGCAGGGATTGTCCCAGAGGATCGCCCTGGCCAGTTCCCGGGCGATCTCGGCGCTGAATTGCCGGGCGAGGACCTTCTCGGCCAGCACTTCGGCGATCTGATTCCGGATGAGGCGCACGGTGCCGACGAAGGCCTCGGCGGTGCCGCAGTCCGTGCCCATGAGAATCTTGTTCCGCGGCAGCATGTCGATGGCCATGCTCAGGATGTGACGGCCCAGCTCCGGGCTGAGCATCGGCGTCCAGCAAAGATTGAAGAAGCAGCCGCGGTAGGTACGCGCCAGGATCAGCGCCTCACCGTGGTTCGGCCAGCCGGAATGGCACAGGTCCACCTTCAATCCCCGCAATCTCGGGCTGCGCAGAATATTCATCAGGTTCTCCGGATGGCCCCACTCCGTCGGCCAGTTGTAGCCCGTGTGAACGATGAGGGGCAGCCGCCGGGCCACCGCCATCTCGAGGAGATGCCAGAGCAGATTGTCCTGGAGAAGGCGGAGGCGGTCGCCCGATAGCTTCTCGGGGTCGTCGCTGAAAAGGTCCGCGGCCGCCGAATCCGGCACCTCCTCGAAGCGGATGGACCGGGTGTAAGCGGCGAGGAGCTTGACCGACTTCCCGCCTTCCCGGTGGAAAAGGTCGAAGACCCGGCCGCAGAACTCCAGATATTCCCGGTGCGTCGTCGGATAAAAGTTCAACAGCTCCTTCGAGCGCGCCCGGGCAATCTTGTTCGAGGCGAAGCCGGTGAAGAGGTAGCCGTCGAGCACCAGGCTCGGGGCCAGATAGTCCGACTGCGCCTTGCGTTCCTCCGCCGGCAACTGGCCCCAGTGGTCCGTGACGTAGGGCAGGAAGCAAATTTGGGTCTGCCGGGCCACCCCGGCTCGCTGGCACGCCGCCCGCTGCCACGCCCTTTCGCCGTGCGTGCGGTAGGCCTCCACCACCTTCTCGTTGGTCTTCTTCCAGTTTTCCATCGTGATGTCGGCCCCCTCGAAGTGGTGCAGCTCGCGGATGCCCTCCCGGAGCACCGCGTAGGTGCTCAGATGCCGGTATCGGGCGAGCAGGGGCTGGATGGCCTGGAAGTGCGCCTCCGCCTCCCCCACGGTCCACCCGCCGTTCTTGAAGGCCGACTGCAAGTCATCGAAGCACGAGGAAGCGAGGTAGGCGAGATAATCGTTCATGAGAATCTGGGGCAGGCTTCGCCCCTGCTTGTCGTCCAGGGGACTGCCGAAATCGAAGCCGGCGACATGGCTGTGCGTATCGAAGAACGGAATCTGGTCCACGTATCGTTTCATTTCCTCGGCGAGCGGCATGTTCGTTATCCCTTGAAGAGAGTGGCCATGACAAACCCGGGCGCAAGCGGCTATTATCTCCTGTGAGGCTTCTTTGAGAAAGGCACGGAGCTCGACACGAAGCTGTGGCGCCTCTTCGTGGATACGGTGATCGACCTGAAACGCCTGCTCTCTGCGGTCATCCTGTATCCATGCGGCAATAAGCCGTACGTGCCATGACCGGCAGGTTCTTGAGTGACATGAGGCCGAAAAGCAATGTCAGCCAATGACAGCCTGAATTCCGGAGATATCGTTTCTGGTTTGGAGCCGTCTGAACTGGTCGAAATCCAGCGGATCGTGCCCTTTGGCGGCAGAAAGCTTGTCGAAGGCGTCACGGTCCAATCCCGCCGTATCATCAAGCGCCCGCTCTCCGACGATGAGCTAGCTCGCCTGGTCCGTATTCGCGGCAGCCAGCACTCCTTCGACGGCGATGCCACTGCTTTTCTGCTGGGCGCGGAGGCCGAGCGCATTCGGGTTGCCCATCAGTTCGACCCCCTCTTCGCCGTCAATTCGAGCATCGTTGATCCCCTCCCCCACCAAGTCGAGGCCGTCTACAAGTTCCTGCTCCCTCTCCCTCGCATTCGATTCCTCCTGGCCGACGACACCGGCGCAGGGAAGACCATTATGACCGGCCTTCTCCTGAAAGAGTTGCTGTTTCGCGGCGCTATCCGAAAGGTCCTCATCATCACCCCTGGCGGCCTCACCAAGCAGTGGAAGGAGGAGGAACTCCAGGAAAAGTTTGGCATGGAAGCACGGCTGGTGGACAGGGCGTCCATCGAAGCTGACCCCCGCCAATTCGGCCACGATGGCATTTTCGTCACCTCCGTGGACTTCCTGGCCAGAAATGAACAATGCCTTCGCGCCGCGGAAGATACCCAGTGGGACATGGTCATCGTGGACGAGGCCCACAAACTCTCCGCTTACGAATACGGCACTAAACTCGAGGAAAGCGACCGTTACAAGGCCGTCAAAGCCCTGGCGCAACGAACCGACCACCTGCTTTTCCTGACCGCCACTCCCCACCGGGGCCGCAAAGACACTTTCCGCCGCCTGCTCCTTCTTCTGGACGAAGACCTCTTTCAGAAAGACGAGCACGTGGACGCCCGTGTTCAGGAGCAGAACGCCACGTACGTCAACGCAGGCGAGGATTTCGAAGCCGAACAGCCCATCAGCCGCGCCCGCAACCGCTTCTTCCTCCGCCGCCTCAAAGAGGAAATGGTCAACTGGGACAATCAGCCGCTTTTCAAACCCAGACACACCAAGACCGTTGGCTATGATCTGACCCCGGAAGAGAAGGTCCTCTACGACGAAGTTACCAGCTACGTCCGCTCCCGCCGGAAAGAAGCCAAGGCCAAGAAGAACCGGAACGTGGAGTTGACCCTCACCGTCATGCAACGCCGCCTTGCCAGCAGCATTTACGCCATCACCAGAACCCTCGGAAACCGCCTTCAAGCCCTCGATGAAGTCCTCAAAATCCTGCATGACCCCGCCTGTTCCGCCGCTGAGAAAAAGCGCCTCCTTGGTGGCACGCCCGACCCGTCCGCCCCCCGGGACATTTCCGAATACGAAGACCGGAATGAGGAGGAGCGAGAACAGATTGACCGCCGCATCTTCCGGCAAGTCCTGACCGACGATCCCGCCAAAGTCGAGGAGGAGCGGGACCAAGTCGAGCGACTTCACCGTCTGGCCGAGGGCCTCAGGCATCACAAAGAGGCCAAATTCCAGGAGCTTCTCGATGTCCTCGACTCCTCCGACGTGATTCGCTCCGACGACGAAAAGCTCCTCATCTTTACGGAGCACCGGGACACTCTCGACAGCCTTACCAGCCGCCTACAGGACAAAGGCTACACCGTGGCCACCATCCACGGCAGCATGGACGTTGACGCCAGGAAACAGGCGCAACGGGACTTCCGCATCCGAGCGAAGATCATGGTCGCCACCGACGCGGCCGGCGAAGGCATCAACCTCCAGTTCTGCCGATACCTCATCAACTGGGACATCCCCTGGAATCCCAACCGGCTCGAACAGCGTATGGGCCGCGTTCACCGGTACGGCCAGGACGATGACGTCCACGTTTACAACCTCGTAGCTCAGAACACCCGTGAAGGCGCCGTCCTTCAGAAAGTCCTCTTGAAAATGGACGTCATGCGGAAGCAAATGGGTTCCGACCGAGTTTACGATGTCATTGACGAATGGCTCGAAGAGGTCCCTCTCGCCACGCTCATGGAAAAAGCCATTGACTCCGAGAATGCGTCTGAAGTCGCCCGGGAAACGGAAGCCGCTCTCCAAACCGCCTCTGCCGAAAAAGCCCAGCATCTCATTGCCCTTCAGAAAAAAACCTCCCTCGCCTCGCGCCTTGACCTTCGCTCCGCCCGCGAACTCCGCGACGAGTCCGACGAGCGCCGCCTCCAGCCCTTGTTCGTCCAGGGCTTCTTCAAAAGAGCCTGGACCGCCTGTGGCGGCACCATCCTCGAAGACTCCGACTTCCCCGTCTGGCATCTCGGCCGTACGCCCGCCGCGCTCGTCGAAATCGCCCGGGAGCGCCGCATCGTTCTGGCCGACCACTACGACACCCCCTTCGTCTTCGACAAGCAGCTTGTCAGCGTCGCCAGCAAGGTGCGAGTCCCCGAACGCACCAAGCTCCTCGGCCCTGGCCATCCCCTTTTCGATACCCTCATCGAATGGGCCATCCGCCAGGCCCAGCCCGCCTTCGCCAAGGGCGCTCTCGTCGTTGATCCCAGCCTGGGCACGCCCCAGCGCCTTTGGCTCGTCCGCTCCACCATCCTGGACGAACGCCGAGGCCGGCAGCCCGACAAGACCCCGCCCGCGCACGAACGCCTGGCAGTCATCGTCCTCGACCACCTCGGGCTGCGCATCACTTCCCCTTCCTACCTGCTCCTTTGCCTGCCTCCGGAAGCCGGGATCGAACGCCCCGCGCTCCCCGAACGCTCAACGGAGGACGTCCAGACCTTCGCCTTCGAACAAATCACGGAGAAGCAACTCGCCCAAGTCAAAGCCGCCCGAACTGAAGAATGCGACCTCCGCCGCCAGTACCTCAACACCGCGTTTACGGACCTCATCCTGGAGCTTCAGGAAGAACTCAACGACGCCCAGCAGGCCAGCCTTTTCGGCGACGACAGCGCGGAGGAACAGGAACGCCTCCGAAAGCGCATCGAGGAACTCAAGACGCGCAAGGCCGAGCGCCTTCGAGACCTCGAAGAGATGCTGAAACTCACCCCGAACATGCCCGAAGTCCTCACCCAGGCGCTAGTCGTTCCCGCTCCTGCCGCCAAGCTGGAGACCGACCCCTCAGCACCATCCTCCGGCGTTCCCATGCGCCGGGACGACGAAGTCGAAGCCATCGCCATGGAGATCGCCATGCGCCACGAGCGCCGTCGCGGGTGGACGCCCTTCGATGTCCACGAAGACGGCGAGCACTATGATATCCGCTCCGAATCCCCGACCGGCGAGAAGCGATTCATCGAAGTCAAAGGCCGCGCCCAGACCGGCGCCATCATTCTCACCGGCCCCGAACTCGACAAATTGCGCCAACTGGGCGACCGCGCCTGGCTCTACGTCGTCACCTTTTGCAGGACCAGCCGCGCCTTAGAATCATCCAGGACCCCATCCCCAGGCTGAACACCGAGGCCCTGTATCGCCAGATTCAGTTCTTGGTGGAGGAGGCAGACTGGACCAAGCACGGCGAGGAAATCGCCAAGGATGGAGGCGAGCAATGATAGAAGGATTCCTGGCCCGAGACGAAGGCAAGACGCTGGAGTTCAAAGAAAATTGCCGGCCGCTGGAACGCATCGTGCGGACCGCCGTCGCCTTCGCCAACACCGCGGGCGGGACCATCGTCATCGGTGTGAAAGACAAGACCAAAGCGGTGGTCGGCATCGCCGACCCTCTGGTGGACGAGGAGCGGCTGGCCAACGCCTTCGCGGACGGCATCCGTCCGCTCCTGGTCCCCGACGTTCAAATCCACGCATGGCGAAAGCGCCAACGGATCGTTGTGATAGTGTCGCACGCCGTCGGGCCTTTCTACGTCCGGTCCGAAGGAGCGGAGTCCGGCGTCTACGTCCGGCTCGGTTCGACGAACCGCCCCGCGGGGCCGGAGTTGCTTGCGGAACTCCAACGCCTGGCCCGGAACACGTTCTTTGACGAGGAGCCCTGCTCGGAGACGAGCTCGGACGATATTGATGTCCGAGCCGCGTCCGAGCTCTTCGCGGGGGTATCCCGCCCGCTGACGCCTCCGAAGCAGCGGTCCCTCGGTCTGGTCGTCGGCCAGGGCGCGCGAGAACTGCCCAGCATCGGCGCGGTGCTCCTGTTCGGGAAGACTCGAGGACGCCTGTTCCCCTCGGCCACGATACGCTGCGCGCGGTTCCTCGGGAAAGACACGGCCAAGTTCCTGGACCAGACCGAGATTGACGAGCATCTGCCGAAGGCCGTGGAGAGCGCGGTGGCGTTCATCGAGCGCCACACCCGACAGGGCATCGAGATCGGACGCGTCCGACGGCGCGACGTGCCGGAGTACCCCGTCGAGGCCGTGCGCGAGGCCGTCATCAACGCCGTCGTCCATGCCGACTACAGCATCGGCGGGGCCGGGACGAAAATCGCCGTTTTCGACGACCGCATCGAGATCACGAACCCCGGCCTCCTCCCCTTCGGGCTGACGCTGGAGGCCGCTTTGGCGGGTGTCTCACGTCTCCGCAACCGCGTCATAGGCCGCACGTTCCGCGAACTGGGCCTCATTGAGCAGTGGGGCTCCGGTCTTGGCCGCATCACAGCCGCCTGCGTGAACGCCGGTCTGCCTGCCCCGCGATTCGAGGAACTGGGCGCCAACTTCAGGGTGACGCTGTCCGGCGAGCGGGTGACGGCCCCGACGCAGCCGGAGTGGCAATCTGATTTGCTGGCGTATCTCGCCAAGGAAGACCGCATCACGACGCAGCGGGCGGCAGGACTTTGGAATACATCAGCGCGCACCGCACGCAACCGGCTGCTCGCCATGGTGAAGGATGGGTTGGTCGCCGAGGTCGGACGCGGTCCCACCGACCCTTATCGTATGTATGTGTTGAAGGGGGGCCGAAATGGCTGATGTCGCCCGTTGCAGATTGAGCGCTGTGCGGTGGACGGCCGGACATGCTATGAAAGGATCTCTGAAGGGAGTGCCTTCAGAGTTGCTTCAGAGCTCTTTTCCCAGGGGGACGGCCCATGTCTGAACGCGCCTGCCCTCGCCTCATTGAAGTCGCGCTCCCCATCCGTGAAATCTCCGCGGAGAGCGTCCGGGATAAATCCCTCCGCCATGGCCATATCTCCACCCTTCACCTCTGGTGGGCCAGAAGGCCACTCGCGGCAAGCCGAGGCATCGTCTTCGCCTCCCTCGTGCCGGACCCCGACGACGAACGATGCCCACCCGAATTCCGCTTGGCCTTCAACTGCCTGCTCAAAGACAAACTCCCCAAGATTCTCCAATCCTACGGCGAAGGCAAGAAGGAAAAGCGGGACCCCGACCCCTACCGGCCCTACGACGGCGTCCCGGACACCCCCCGCAACCGCCTCCTCACCTTCATCGCCAAGTGGTCGCCCGAGTACCTCGACTTCGAGAAAGGCAAGTCCGCCGCCCCGACCAAGCCCGACCAGCTCCTCGACGACCGCTCCCTCGTGAAGTGGGAAACGTCCGACCCGGAAAACCCCCAAGGGCAGGAAATCCTCAATATCGCCCGGCAACTCATTCGAGTCGCCCATGGTTGCACTCATGGCCCAGAATGCAGGCTGGAAGCCTGCTCCCCAAAAGTCCTAGACCCCTTTGCCGGCGGCGGCTCGATCCCCCTCGAAGCCACCCGCCTGGGCTGCCAGGCCATCGCCAACGACTACAACCCGGTGGCCTATCTGATCCTCCGGGCCACCTGCGAGTTCCCACAAAAGTTCGGCAAACCCGGCTGGAGGGAACTTAGAGATGGGGGTGGGGGCGGGGGTCAGGCTTCCAGCCTGACCAACTGGCGACTCAAACCTGAAAACACCCTCTCCCTCCTCAATAACCCTGAAACGACGAAGACCCGCCGAGACCTCCCCCACTGGGAACTGGAAGGGAAAATCTACATGGTGACCTTCCAAACTCATGCTCGAATTGAAATCCCTCCAACCCAGCGACAGATTGTCCTTGACGCTTTTAAGCACTGGAATGGCAGCCGCGTCAGGCTGCATATCGCCTGCGTCATGCCGGACCATGTCCATGCCATCCTTGAGCCTCTCGGCAACTACACCCTTTCCAACCTCCTCCATTCCATCAAGAGTTTTACCGCGAACGAAATCAACAAAGCTTTGGGACGGCAGGGGACCTTTTGGCAAGCCGAATCCTTCGACCGAATTGTCAGGGATATTCCAGATTACCTTGAGAAATGGGACTACGTTCGGGCCAACCCTGTCAAGACCGGACTCGTCAAGGACCCAACACAGCATCAATGGCTCTTTGAGGATGAAGTGGTCAAGAGGGGCAGCCTGAAAGGCCGCCCCCCCCCAATGGGTCCCGAACGTCCTCGTCCACGATGTCGAACAGTGGGCCAAGTGGATACTCGAACGGGCCAGGGAGCGTATCGGGCATCTCTATCCCCCGGGAAAGGACAGGCGGCCCGTGGTCGGTTACCTCTGGGCGCGGACCGTGCTCGAACCCTTCCTGCCGGGCCGAAATCCCCCTCCTTCGGAGCCTCCTCGTCTGCAACAAGCCCAACAAGAAGGTCGCTCTCACCCTGACCGTGAAAGGCAAAGAGGTAGAGTTCGGCATTGCCAAGGACGTTCGTAGTAGCCCCATTCATGGGGCGTCGGAGACGCCGATGAATCGGCTTACTACGAACGTTCGGACCGACGGGACCATGCTGGGCGGCGGGGATTGCCAGTGCCCGTTTTGCCTCCAGACCACGCCAGTGGAGGACGTGCGCCGCGCTGGACTCGAAGGCAAGCTGGGGGAGCGCATGGTGGCGGTGATCACGGACACGCCCGAAGGGAAGGGATACCGGCCGGTCGAGCCGACGGACCTGGCCGCCTTCGAGGAAGCCAAACGCCTGTCGGAAACGGTCGAAGGGCCAAGTGAGTACATCGTGCCGGAGATTAACGCTCCAGGAGCTTTGTCGGATGCAGGGGCCCATCGAAGTATCAGCGTGGACATCTACGGACTGAAAAAATGGGCTAATCTGTTCAATCCCCGCCAGTTACTTGTCATGCATTGCTTCATCGGATGTCTAAACGAGGTAACGGATGAACTCAGGAAAATGCCGTCAAGTGGAGACTTGGCTGATGCACTCATGCTTTATTTGGCATTGTGGCTCAGCAAGATATCGACCCGTTGTACCAGCTTGGGCGTTTGGGACACGGTAGGGGAGAAATTTCAAAGCCCGTTTGGTCGGCAGTCACTCGCTATGACGTGGGATTATCCGGAAGTTAACGTTTTTGGAGAGCTCACAGCGAGCTCAATAAGTCTCCTGGAATGGACCAGCCGTTACCTCGCCCATGAATCTTCGGGGTCAACCCTCCTTTCACCTACCATTTGCTACTGCGGCGATGCTGCCACGATGAGTGATCGGGTCGCCCGAGCTGACGTAGTAGTTACCGATCCTCCTTATTTTGATGCAATTGCCTACGCAGATTTGGCCGATTTCTTTTACGTCTGGCTCAAGCGTGGGTTACATCAGGTCATGCCTCCGGTTTTTAGTACCCCACAAACGCCGAAGACTGAAGAAGCTGTCGCTCATAGGCATCGCCATGGTGGAAGTCGTGAGAAAGGTAAAGCCCACTTTCAACGGAAGCTCTCCCTAAGTCTGAGAGAGGCAAACCGAATTTCTGTGGCCTCGGGAGTTCTAGCCGTCATGTTTGCCCATCAGTCCACTGACGCATGGGTTTCCCTGATAAATGCACTCTTTGAAGCGGGTTCAACGGTGAAAGCGACCTATCCTATTGAAACCGAACTGACGGGGGCTCTTAAGAAAAATGTGTCTGCTTTGGCGTCCTCAATCACCGTCATCTGCCGTCCCCGCCAAGTCGGGGCGGCCGCTTCCCTCCGAGAGGTGCGGCGGGAGATTGAAAAAGTTGTGGCCCAAAGCGTCCATCGCTTCTGGGACTACGGCTTCCGAGGGGCTGACCTCATCGTGGCCTGTTACGGGCCAGCCGTCGGCGTCTTCGGCCAATACGAGCGCGTGGAACGCGCGGACGGCACGCGGGTCGAAGTCCCCGAACTCCTCGAACTGGCCAAGGAAGCCGCTCTCAAGGCCATCGCGGGCGAGTTCACCGGCGACCCTCTCTCCCGCCTCTACTTCGTCTGGGCCAACCTCTACGGCACGAGCGAACAGGCGTGGGACGATGCGCGGCTGGTGGCCCAGGTCGGCGGCGATTCCGAAAACGCGGTCGAGGTGGCAAAGGGTCGGGGCCTCTTCCAGGTCAACGGCGCCACCTGCCGCTTGGCCCTCCTGAATGACCGTGCGGCCAGACCGCGGCTGGGGGAGGACGAATCGGCCCCGCTCATAGACCAGCTTCACCGCTCCTTGCTTTTCTGGAAGGAGGAGCGCAGGCCCGACCTGGTGAGCTTCCTGGCCATCC
The DNA here is from genome assembly GCA_016179685.1 of Planctomycetota bacterium. GTDB lineage: Bacteria > Planctomycetota > PUPC01 > JACPCR01 > JACPCR01 > JACPCR01. The sequence goes on from JACPCR010000073.1 coordinate 52,841, forward strand.
ACGGTCTCTTCGACCATTCGGCCTTCTGGAAGCTGGCCCAGGCGCTTTTCGAAGTGCTCCCGCACGGCTGCGAAGACTGGAAGCTGGTGAGCGCGCTGCTGGGCGAGCGGGAAACGCTGCGCCTGGAAGCGAAACGAGCCGCCGCGCTAAAGGACAAAACGCTCTTTGATGGTAAGATATAGCCCGTTTGTAGTAGGACGCTTGAGCGTCCGTTGGACGGGCGCTGAAGCGCCCTACTACCAACAGACTTTTTTCAAGAACAAGTCATGTATGACTACCGCCGTTTGACTCCCGAACAGAAGGAAACCGTCCTTGCTCTCCGAAAGCGGCAAGGCTATCCCCTCCACGAACCGCCGCACTTCCGAGACCTTAAGGGCTGGTTTCTCATAAGCGCGTCGACCTACGAGCACAAACACCACTTTGAGCGCGAGGAGGACAGAGCCGGGCTTGTTGATGACCTGCTGAAAGAACTCAAAGACGCTGAAATTCCTTGCGTCGGGTGGGTTGTTTTGCCCAATCACTACCACCTTCTGGTTAAGTGCCAGCCCTTGCGCGTTGTCGGCGCTCCTCTGGGTCGTACGCACGGTCGAACTTCTCGGCTAGTCAATCGGAGAGCGGGTTTTGAGGGGCGCCAGGTGTGGTACCGTTACTCGGACCGCCAGATACGGAGTCAGGCGCATTATTACGCCAGCCTGAATTACATCCACATCAATCCAGTGAAACATGGCTATGTGGAGAAACCCTTGAACTGGCCATGTTCGAGTGTGCACTGGTACCTGGAGCACTTCGGCATAGAATGGCTGCGAGAGACGTGGAAGAAGCATCCTGTGGGAGATTACGGGAGGGGCTGGGATTGGTGAGTTGTGTGGTTCGTAGTAGGACGCTTGAGCGTCCGTTGCTTTGCGGGCACAAGACGGGCGCCTAAGCGCCCTACTACGAGCATTAAGCTGTCTTAGGAGGCAATACTCATGTTCGACCGCATTACGTTTGACCCACAGATCCTGGGGGGAGGGGCCTGCATCCGCGGGATGCGGATTCCTGTTTCCGTTATAGTCAAACAGATTGCTCATGGGGCCTCTGTCGAAGAAATCCTGCAAGGTTATCCTGACCTGGAGCGCGAAGACATCGAAGACACGGCCAAGTATGTGGCTTGGCTGAGCTCGTGAGATTCTTTAGCACACACCGGAGGTCCTTCGTGAGTTCAAGTCTTAAGCCCTGGTATGCCGTTGCCATCCCGCACGAAGACATCCGCAAGGGGCGGCTGGAGGAGGCCGTGTTCGCCGCCAACCTCTGGGCCGTGGTTCAGGGGACCGCGCCGGAGGTCTATCTGGACCCGAAGGAGTTTTACAGGAAGACTTTCATGACCGCGGGACTGGGAACCGTGCTGAAACGGGTGGCCGGAGCTTTGAGCGGGGACGGCGAGAGCGGGGACCGCATCATCAGCCTTCAAACGCCGTTCGGAGGCGGCAAGACACATACGCTCGTTGCGCTCTGGCACTTGGCGAAGCACACGGACAAACTGCGGAAGTCCAGCGCGGGTGAAGGGCTCTGCAGTTTGCTGGCCGACCGTTTCCCGGGGAGGGTCAAGGGCGTGGCCGTATTCACTAATGCCACCTGCGACGCCACGCAGGGCCGCAAGACGCCCGAAGGGATTCACACCCGTACCCTCTGGGGAGAACTCGCTGTCCAGCTTGGCGGCCAGGCGCTCTATGAGAGAGTCCGGGCCAACGACGAAGCCCAGCGAGTTCCACAAGGCCTCTTCGAGCAGGTGCTGAAGGATGCCGCTCCCTGCCTCATTCTCCTGGACGAATTGGCGGATTATTGCGTGGGAGCAGCCGCGGTCCCCGTAGGCAGCACCACCTTGGCCGACCAGACGGTTTCCTTCATCCAGCAACTCACCGAAGCGGTGGGGCAGGTTCCGGGCGTCGCGCTGGTCGGAACCCTGCCAGCCAGCAAGTACGAAGTCACGCAGAGCGAGACGGGCCAGGCCATCTTTTCGACCCTTGAAAAGCGCTTTGAGCGATACGCGGCGGACATTCTTCCCGCCGCGGGCCACGAGATTGCTTCCGTGGTCCGCGCCCGTCTGTTCGACCGCGTCACGCCTGAAGACGACCCGGACTACCCGGCCAAGGTCGCGGAAGCCTACCAGGAGATGTGTGCTGCACACGCTGGCGAAGTGCCTGCCGATACGGCCCGCCGAAACTACCGGGAAGAAGTCGAGCAGTCCTTTCCGTTCCATCCGCTCCTTCTAGAGACGCTCTACACGCGCTGGGGCAGCCATCCGGACTTCCAGCGGACCCGAGGGGTGCTGCGGCTTTTGGCCAGCATTGTGGGGGACTTGTGGCAGCGCCGCGAAGGCAACACCCAAACCCAGCATCTCATCCAGCCATGCCACGTGCGCTGGTCCATTGACGCGATGCAGTCGGCCATGACCCGGCTCTGGGGAGCGGGGTATCAGGCCGTGGTTGCCGCGGACGTCGTGGCGGGAAAGTCGAATGCGGCAGATTTTGATGAGGAACGCGGGGGCGACTATCAACGGGAAGCCATCGGCCAGGGCCTCGCCTCCTCCATCTTGCTCGGTTCCTTCGGGGGCAAGGCCGAGCGATCCGGTTTCAGTTCCAAGGAATTGAAACTGGCCTGCTGCCGGTACGGACTGAACTGGAATTACCTTGATGGCGCGCTCCTCGAACTGGAAAACCGCTGCTTTCATCTGCACTCAACCACGGCGGGTAGCCTGGGAAGGCGGTATTGGTTTGGCACGAAACCCTCCCTCAACAAGCTGCTCGTGCAGTATCGGCAGCAAGTCGCCAGCAAGAGTTTCGATGCGGATATCCTGGAAGCGCTGAAGACGCAGAGCCAGCCGAGCGGGGGCCTCACCGACGTATCTTGGCAGGTGAAGATCAATCCTGAGTCCGATTTGCCGGAGCAAAAGGCGCTCACGCTGCTGATTCTCCCCCCGTCCGTGGCCTGGAGTGATTCCGAGTCGAACAAAGAAGAAGTTCTAAAGCTCGTATTGGCCTTGAGCCTGCGATGCGGAACCAAGGACAGAACGTTTCGCAATACGCTTGTCTTCCTCTGCGGCACGTCAAGGGGGTTGAATAAGCTGCGCCAGACGCACCGGGAACGGGCCGCCTTGGAAGGCATCCGTTCCGATTACGGTGATAAGCTGGACGAGGAGCAGAAGGCGGATTTGAAGGGGCGCATCGAGACGGCCAGGCGAGCGGCCCTTGAGGCCTTGGGGCCAGCTTATACGGTCGCGCTTCGGGTTCATGGTCAAAACGCCCAGGATCATTCTCTACCCGACGCCGGAACAGCTTTCGCCGATCACCTTGCCTCTGCCTGGAGGGCACTCGTTGAGGATGAAGAATGGATTCTACGGCGAGTGGGGGCCATTACTCTCCAGCAGACTGGCCTTGTCCTGAAAGAAGGCGGACTGCGCATCCAGGATGCGGTGGAAGCTTTCCTCCGACTTACCGACAAACCCATGATTGCTTCCAGGCGAGCCGTGACGGACGGGTTGGCGCAGGCGTGCAAAGACGGCCTCATCGGGATTGGCCGCGGCGGCAGCCCCACGTCCCTTCACGCCCGCTACTGTAAGCAGGCCATATCGCTCGATCCGGCAGAGGATGGCGTCTGGATTATTCCGGCCTCCGAGCCAGAGGCAACCAAACCTTCGCCGGCCCCAAGCCCCGGCGCAGTGACGCCAGGCGCTGGCGCAACGACTCCTTCGGCGTCAAGAGCCGCGACGGGAGTTGCGGATGGCTCGATGGGTGGCCAAGGTGGGGACACGCCCCCTCCCCCGGCACCAACGGTCCGCAGATTTGCCGTCCGAGGGTCCGTTCCCGTGGAAAACTACGGCGAGCTTTTCCGTTGCTTTGTGGGGCCTGCGGCCCGGATGGACCTCAAGAAGTTCAGAATCGACGTTGGGTTTGAAATGGAGGCTCAGGAAACCCGGTCGCTCGACCCCAACGACCCGCGGTTGAAGGCCATGAAAGAAGCCGCACATCAATTGGGCCTCATGTTTGACGCGACTTAACTTGCTCCCGGCGGCCTCGCCGCTTGAAGTCTCATTGCTCCAGATTTGGCCATTTCCGCTTTCCTCGGATTAAGTGTTACCTCTCCAACGGCCAATTTTTAGAAATCTCTTCTTAACAGAAACAAGTACCATGCAGATCATTCGATTGCCTTTGTTCGGCCGGTTGGCTCTCCTCGGCCAGAAGGGCTCGGCCCCGGCCCCGACGCTGTTCGCCCTGAGCGGGGCCGTCGAGGATGCGCTGGGGGAGGAGGCCTATATTCGGGTGGGCCTCATTCTGGCCCGCCAGGGCTTTCTCTGCGCCTCGGTGGACCTGCCCTGCCACGGTGAAGAGGTCCGCGAGGGCGAGCAGCCGGGCAGCCTGGCGGGCTGGCGTCGGCGCGTCGAGTGCGGGGAGCCCCTGATGGCCGCGTTCACCGACCGAGCCTGCGCGGCACTGGACCACCTCGTCCGCGAGGGCTACAGCGATCCGCACCGAGTCATCGTGTGCGGCACGTCCCGGGGCGGATTCTCCGCGGTCCACTTCGCCGCGGCCGAGCCGCGGCTACGCGCCGTGGCCGCTTTTGCGCCGGTGGCGGACCTGCGGGCGCTGCGCGAGTTCGCGGGCCTCGGGGACCATGAGCCCACAAAGGCGCTGGCCCTGCATCGGCTGGCCGACCGTCTTGCCGGCCGGCCCCTCTGGCTCTGCATCGGGAACAACGACCAGCGGGTGGGGACGGACCACGCCATCGCGTTCACGCGCCGGGTGGTCGAGGCCTCGGTGGCGCAGGGCAAGCCGGCGCCCGTCGAGCTGCACGTCATGCAGACCGAGGGACACGCCATCCACCCCACCGCCCACGAGGAAGCGGCGGAATGGTTTCTGAGGACCACAAGCTGAGGGTGGAATCTGCGGTCCAACGGCGGTGAGCTCAACCGCTTCGAGTGGGGACCCGCCGGCGGCACATCCGCCGTCCGAAGTCGAGCAGGGCGCGGCCAACCGCGGTGGACACCCCCGCCCGGTTTACAAGGTGTTGTGGGGCCCCGAGATGGTCTGGAAATCAGCGCGTGCGAGGGCGCTGCGGGCCTGGTGGGCTTCGAGCGAGTTCGGATAGAGGGCGATGCAGGTCTGGTAGAGGTCGTAAGCTCGGCGCAGTTCCCTGGCCTGGAGATAGGCATCGCCGCCGGAGGCGAGGGCTTTCGGGCACAGGATGCTTTCGGGAAACTCGCGGGCGAACTCCTCGAATTTGCGTGCGCTCAACTCGAAATCCTGGCTTCGGCGGTAGCATTGGCCGATCCGGAAATGGGCATTTTCCGCGAAGGCATCGGAGGGGAAGCGCCGGACCAGTTCGTAGAACCATTCGGCCGCTCGGTCGAACTCTCCGGCGGCGTACCAGTGGTTGCCGAGCTCGAGGATGGCATCCGCGGTGGCTGGGCTATCCGGAAACCGGGCCACGAGATCGCGGCACTCCTCGTCGGCCCGGAAAAGGAAACCCCTCTGCCGGTAGCACTGGACGCGGTGGGCCTGGGCCTCGGCGGCGGAATCGCTTTGCGGCCAGCGGTCCACGACCTGTGCAAAAAGGCGTGTGGCCTCGACCACCTGCCCGCGTTCCTGCTGGAGTTGGCCGAGGCGCAGGACGGCCCGGGGGCTCAGGGGATGGCGCGGGAAGTGCCGGGCGAAGCGGCTCAGGACGTCTTGCTGCCAGATCGTGCCGTGGAAGCTGCCAATGGCCTCCTGGGCGCGTTCCTCGAGGTCCAGTTCCGGCTCGGCGTCGAGTCCCAGTTTTCGGGCCGTGTCCGGGTCCAGGCGCATCAGAGCGCCGGAGGCCTCCGCCGCATGGCGGCTGAATGGCACTTCACGTACGAGCCGGGCCAGACATCGTGCGGCCTCGGTCCGACGCCCGAGCTGAAGAAGGGCTTGGGCCTGGAGTTGAAGAAAGCCGTCAGCGGGCTCGGCGGCGTCGAGTTTCTCGATGGCCGCCCGGCAGCACTCGATGACACGTTCGGGCCGCCCCTGCCGGGCGAAGCCCTCGGCCCGGCGGACTTGGCGGCTGGCCCAGGCGCGGCTGTTCTCGGGACCCGGCGGATGCGGAACAGGCAGCCGTCGTTCCCGAGCCGAGGAGCCGCCCCGCGGGTACGTGGGGCCGGAAGTGAAGGAGGGAAGCGCGGCCAGAAGCAGTGCGGCTGCGGCGGCAAGGCCGATCCACTGGTAGAACCTGAGGCGGCCGGACCGTCGCCGCCTCGAGGCGGCTAGCCCGGCCATCTCTTGCCGGAGCTGGCGGTAAAGGCGCGCCCGGAAGGCATCCGACGGCCCGGCCTTCCCCCGGTCCGGCCTGTCCCATTCAGCGTTTTGCGCTCTTCGCTCCATGCGGTTCTCTCAGGCCTCCTCTCTTTCGCGGGAGAGCCGGAAGTTCCTGCGGAAGGCGTTGCGGGCCCGGGTCAGCAGGGACTCGATCGCCTTGGGGCTTTGACCCGCCTCGAGGGCAATCTCACGAGTCGTCCGTCTCCGAAGGTATTTCTCGGTGAGAACGGACTGGTAGTGGCCTGGAAGGGCGAGGAGGGCCTCGGTGACGAGTTCCTGCCGGCCATTGTTCCGGCGTCGCTGCACCTCCGCTCGTTCCTGCACCTCGAGCAGCGCGGCATGCCCGGAGGCATCGAGCAGGGAGAAGGGGACCTCGTTCCGGGTGCGCCTCAGTTCCCGGCGGCGGAGGTCGATCAGCTTGTGCTTGGCGATGCCGCAGAGCCAGGAATAGAGCGAGGACTCGCCGAGAAAGCGTTCCATGGCCCGAAGGCCTGCCAGAAAGGTATCCTGGACGATCTCCTCGGCCTGATGATGATCTCCGCTTACACGAATAAGGACGAAGTGGTAAACGCGGCCGAAATGGGCCTCGTAGAAGGAACGAAGGGCTTCCTCATCGCCGCGAAGAATGCGCTGGGCCAGAAAAAAATCCGAATTCACTGCCCGGTAGCACCCCGGTCAACGGGAAGGAGATGCCGTCCTTTTCCGCTTCAGGAGTGTTCCCGCACTTCTGAATCAGAAAATTAGTCGAGCATCCAACATCAAAACCTTCGCACGCCCCTGTTATTATAATAGGGGATTCCTGATTTTCCGAGGCCAAAATCAGCATGGCCATCAAGCTCATCGCTTTCGACGTGGACGGGACCCTGATCGACGACGGCAGCGGTCAGATCAATATCTGGCAGCAGATTCACCGCCGGTTCGGCCTCCCCGACGAGGAGAACGACCGCCGGTTCGACCAGTTCCACCGGGGCGAGATCACCTATGCCCAGTGGGTGGACCTGGACGTCGGAGGATGGAAGGCTCTGGGTGTCACCCGGGACATGCTGTTCGCCGCCGTGTCGGGATTGCGGCTCATGCCGGGCGCGCGGGAGACGGTTTTCGAGCTGGCCCGCAGGGGATACCGGCTTTGCGTGATTTCGGGGTCCATCGATCTGGGCCTGGAGATCCTGTTTCCCGGCCACCCCTTTCGGCCGGTCTTCATCAATCGGATTCATTTTGGGCGGGACGGCCGGATTTCGCACTGGGAAGCGACTCCTTTCGACCTGGTGCACAAGGCGCAGGCCTTGCGGGATGTGGCCCGGCAGGAGGGCCTGGCGGAGGAGGAGTGCGCGTTTGTGGGGGACAACACCAACGACGTGGAGGTAGCCCGCGCTGCGGGCTATTCCATCTCTTTCAATTCGAAATCGGCTGACCTCGATGCCGTGTCGGACCGGATCATCCGCGTGAAGGACCTGAAGATGATCCTGAGTGACTTCCCGATGTTGCGGTAGGGAGCGGCATCCGTCGAGGCAACTCCTTAGCGAAAACTTCTGTCGTCCCTACGGGACTCTTGTGGTTGATGCGCTTTCCCTCCCCAGGGCTGCGTTCGCCTTCGCGGGGCTTCGGCGAACTGGTGCCCTGGGCTCATTTCGGACGTCCCTACGGGACTCACAGAAACAGGCCTCCGGTGACGATCACTCAGCATTTACCCGTCGAGAATGCCTATCACGCTCTTTTCGATATACTAGTCCTCGAACGGCATGGGCCAAGCTCACTGGAGGTCCTCCACGATGAGACACAAATGGGGCGTTGGCATCGTCGGCTGCGGAATGATCTCCAGCTTTCAGGCCCGGGCGATCCAGGAGCTGCCGAATGCGGAGTTGCGGGGCTTCTGTTCCCGGACGGAGTCCAAGGCCCGTGCGGCGGGCGAGAAATTCGGGACGGAGTGGGCGACCCGCATCGAGCCGTTCCTGGCGTGGGAGGGTCTCGACGTTGTTTCCATCTGCACGCCGAGCGGCGCCCACGCGGAACTGGCCGTGGCGGCGGCCCGCGCGGGAAAGCACGTCATGGTGGAGAAGCCGCTCGAAATCACGCTGCCGCGCTGCGACTCGATCATCGAGGCCTGCCGCCGGGCGGGAGTGAAGCTCGGCGTCATCTTCCCTTCACGGTTTCACGACGGCAGCCGGCTGATCCAGAAAGCGCTCAACGGGGGCCGATTCGGCCGGCTGTCCCTGGGCGACGCCTACGTGAAGTGGTGGCGCAGCCAGGAGTATTACGACCAGGGCGGTTGGAAAGGGACGAAGCGCCTTGACGGCGGCGGCGCCCTGATGAATCAATCCATCCATGCCATCGACCTGCTCCAGTGGTTCATGGGGCCCGTGGACTCCATCAGCGGGTCCGTCGCAACGCTCGCTCACCGCGGCATCGAGGTCGAGGACACCGCCGTGGCCACTCTGCGATACCGCAACGGCGCCCTCGGCGTCATCGAAGGGGCCACCTCGGTCCATCCGGGCTTCCTCAAAAAGCTCGAAATCTCCGGCGACCGCGGCTCCGTGATCCTCCAGGAAGAAAATCTCCTCGCCTGGCAGTTTGCGGAGGAGCGGCCGGAGGATGCCAGCATCCGGGAAACGTTCGGCAGCCGGACGAAGACGGGCGGCGGGGCGTCGGACCCTGCGGCTATCGGACACGAAGGACACTGGCGTCAGTTTGCAGATTTTCTGGAGGCCATCGAAAGCGGCCGGGAACCCCTGGTCAACGGCGAGGAAGGCCGCAAGTCGGTCGAGATCATCCTCGCCGTCTATCAGTCCAGCGAGACCGGCAGGCCGGTCAAGCTGCCGATGTAGGGTGGTGCACACGCGTACGGAAGCGCACCCGCACTTTCGTACGCGTGTACTTTGAGAAACCCTTTGGGAATCGACGGGTCCCCCGCTAAATCGAGGATCCCTTTGGGAGCGGGTGAGCGTGTTCGTAGGTGCTAGTTCACCCGAGATGATTGAGAAGTTACACCTTAACGCGGTCCAAGGGCCGCAACCCAACACGGCTGGGAAGGGTGTCAGGTGTCAGGAAACACCTGACACCTGACACCTGACACCTGACACCTGACACCTATTCAAACCTCTTCGCCGGGTGCCCACGTGGTGGGCGCGGCACGGCGTGGGGCGCGGAGAAGTGACACCCTTAGACTCTATAATTCTCGGTGGACGCTTTTCAAACCGTTATGTTGAAGATCGGACTTCGGCTGGATTGTTTGGCGCTGGGTCCGAGAGAGGCTCTGGCCCGGGCTGCGTCGCTGAAGATGGACGGCGTCGAAATCCCCGCCGCCTGGGGCGATTTCCACCCGCGGGCGCTCGACCGCAGCGGCCGCCGGGCGCTACGGCACTACCTTGAGGACTTGAGGATCGGTCTGGCCGCGCTCGGGGCCGACGCGGGCTTCCGATTCGAAGATGAGAGCCGAGTGGAGTGCTTCGTGGACACGACCCGTGCCATCCTGGAGATGGCCGTGGACCTGAAGACGGCGATGCTGACCACAGCCGTGGGGGCCATCCCCGAAAAACCCGAGGACCGCCGCTACCAGGTCATCCGTGAGGTTCTCAAGGAGCTCGCCGATGACGCGGCAAACCGCGGATGCTCTCTTGCACTTTCAGCGGGCCAGGGCCCCCCGGAGGCGCTTCGCCGCTTCCTGGACGATCTGAAACATGACGGGCTGCGCGTCAATTATGATCCGGCAAACTTGGTGTTCTCCGGACACGACCCAGCTCGCTCGGTCGCTCTTCTGGGCCCCTATATAGCGGCGGTGCGGGCCCGGGACGGCCGGCGCTACCTGGACGGCTCGAAGGAGGAGCTGCCGCTCGGCACGGGGGATGTCCCGTTCGACGCGGTCATGGAGGCGCTGGGCGATTTCGATTTCCACGGTTACCTCGTGATCGCCCGGCGTCCCCATGAGAAGATCGAAGAGGAGATCGAGGCCGCGCACAGGTTTCTGAAACGCTATCTCTGAGGAGCGCCGGATGCCTCTGCTGGAAGTCCGTTCCATCCACAAATGGTTTGGCAGCCTCCACGCGGTCCAGGACGTCACCTTCGACCTCGATGACGGCCAAATTCTCGGGTTCATCGGGCCGAACGGGGCGGGCAAGACGACCACGATCCGCATCCTCGCCGGGCTTGCCAACCCGGCCCAGGGCCAGGTCCACGTCCATGGCTACTCCGTCCGCCTCGAGCCGGAGAAGACCCGGGCGCTGACCGGCTACATGCCGGACAACTTTGGCCCCTATGAGAATACCCGTGTGGACGAGTACCTGGATTTCTTCGCGGATGCGTTTGGCATCGCGCCCGGCAAGAGGAAGACCCTGGTCGATGAGGTGCTGGAGCTGACGGACCTTGCCGGGCTGCGGCATCGGGACGTGGATACGCTTTCCAAGGGCGAGTCCCAGAGGGTCGCTCTGGCTCGATGCCTCATGCACGATCCGAAGCTGCTGCTGCTGGACGAGCCGGCCGCTGGTCTGGACCCGCGGGCGCGGATCGAGCTGAGGGAGCTGCTCAAGGAGTTGAGCCGCATGGGGAAGGCGGTGCTCATCTCCTCGCACATCCTGACGGAGTTGGAGGACCTCTGCACGCACGTCGCCGTTCTGGACCACGGCAAGCTTTTGGCCTGTGGGACCCGGGAACAGGTGCTGGCCTCCAGGACGGGCGAGATACGCTTCCGCGCGGACCTCGTCGAAGGGGCCGAGGAGGCGGTGCGTGCCCTCCAGGGTCTGCCTGGCGTCAGCGCCGTCCAGGCGCGGAACGGCCGGGAGGTCGAGGGCCGGTTCTCTGGCGCCCCGGCGGACGCCAGCGCCATCGTCGCCCGCCTCGTTCTGTCCAACTTCCGGATTCTGGGTTTCAACCAGGAATGCGCCGGCCTCGAAGAGGTCTTCCTTCGTCTCACCGAAACGCGGCCTGAGAAGGAGGAGGCCCCGCGTGCCGAGACTTGATGCGATCGCCGTCTCGCTGCTCGACCAGGCCGCACGCCTCTGGCGCAATCCGGTCCTTCGCCGGGAGAGCCGCTCGCGCCTCCGCGGAACGCGTACCCTGGTCATCCTGACGGGCTTCATGACCGCCCTTTCCCTCACCTTTTACGTCGCCTATCACGTCATTCTTTCCCAGTACAGTTGGCGGCCCTGGGCGCTCTCGAAGGCCGGGGCCCAGCTTTTCTGCGTTCTCGCCGGCGTCGAGTGCGGCCTGATCATGCTGCTCGCCCCAGCCTTCTCCTGCGCCACGGTGACCACGGAACGAGAAAGGGGCACCCTCGACCTCGTCCACATCACCCTGCTCAGTCCCAGGACGATCCTGGTGGGAAAGCTCGCCGCGTCCCTCAGTTACATCCTCATGTTGCTCTTCTCATCCCTTCCCATCTTCTCCGCCTGCCTCCTCCTCGGCGGGCTCTCGCCGCTCCAGATCGTCCTCGCCGTGCTCATCCTCGCGGCCACGACGGTCACCTACGGCCTCCTGGGCCTCTTCTTCAGCGTCATGGCAGGGAAGACGGTCACCGCGGCCGCCTTGAGCACTCTCGCCGTCTTCGGTCTCAACCTGATGCCGATCGCCCTCGTCGGCATCATGGACATGCTGCTGGATTTGCACGGCGACAATCTCTACAAGGCGGCGCTGTGCAGTTCACCCATCCCCGGCCTTGTGGAAATCCTCATCCCCGAGTTCCGCCTCGGAATCGTCAATAGCCTCGGGGTGCCTGCCGCGGCCATCACCTGGCCCGGTTACTTCCTGCTTGCCCTCGTGCTCTGGTCCCTGATGGTGCGAAGGGTCCGCAGGACGTCGTGATCCCGGGTCCCTGTGAAGCTTCGCCTCAAGCTATCCTGGCCAGACCCTTCGAAGAAACGTGAGCCAGTTGCCGTGCATCACGGCCGCGATGTCCTCCCGGGGGTAGCCGCGCTTCTCGAGGATGCCTGGAATGCGGCGTAGGTCCGCGATGGTGTCGAGGTCGCAGGGCGACTGCTCGCGCCCATAGCCGCCGTCCAGGTCCGTCCCGATCGCCGCATGCCGGACATTGCCCGCGACCTGGCAGATGTGGTCGATATGGTCCGTCACCGTTCCCAGCGTCGTGCGCGAATTATCCGGCTTCAGCTTGTCGAAGTCCGGCGTGAGCATCCAGTCGTCAAAGGCCACGCCGATGACCGCGTCACGCTCCACCAGGGACCGGATTTGCCGGTCCGTGAACTGGCGATCGTGCGGCACCAAGGCGTGGCAGCAGTTGTGCGTGGCGATGACAGGCCCGCCGAAAAGGTCCAGCGCCTCCCAGAAGCTCCCCTCCGCCGTGTGCGTGAGGTCCAGAACCATTCCCTGCGCTTCGAGCGCCTTCAGAAGCGGCCGGGCCGGCGGAAGCAAGCCACCCGGCGCCTGGGTGCCGTGCGCATAGGTGCTGATGCCATAATGCACCAGGCTCACGATGCGCAAACCCTGCCGCCACCAATCCGGCACTTGCTCCGGCGAAACGATCGGGTCCGCCCCCTCCATGCTCAACACGAAGCCCAGGGGCGTGCCCGACGGGTCCCCCTGCCAGTCCAGCAGGTGCGCCTCCAGGCTCGCTCGGTCGTGCACCATGCGCATCACGCCTTTGCGCTCGAGCAGCCGATAGACCGCGGCCTCGCCCTGGGCCTTAGCATAAGCGATGTCCTGGTTGCGCACGCCGGCGAACCTGCCACCCACCGAGGCCACTCGGGCGTGCACCGTGACGAAGCTCAACCCGATGCCTGCCTCCCGCATCGCCGGGATGGCCACCGTATTGCTCCCCCGGCCCTTCTTGTCCTTCATCCCCGCCTCCGATGCCCGGATTGCCGCCACCGGCTGCAGAATGTCCCGGTTGTACTCGATCGCGTTATAGGCCAGATCGAGATGGCTATCAATGATCAGCATGGACCGCTCCCGCCGTGTTCAAAAGAAACCGCGCCCGCCCGCAGCGGGCGAGCGCCCCGTCGAGAGGAAGGCGCTTCGCTTCCGCAGAGAATGGCATCGTAGTGCTCGCTGGCCGGTGGGTCAACGATTGAAATCCGCTACGCCCTTCGGGCTCGCGGATTTCGGATTCCTCGAATCCTCTGGGTGCATGGGTTCACAACTTGCACCGGCAAGATGCGCAGCCTCGTGGGCTGCGACGATGTAACTACTTGCGAAACCATTATTTCGCCCCTACAGGGCTTCAATCAACATTCTTTTCACTTTGCCCAGGCCGTCGTCCGCTTGCGGCGGACTTGGCCTGGGCTTTCCTACGCCGCCCCTTTGGGGCTGTCTATGAAGAGGCAACTCGCCGATTTCACCAAGTTCTTACCGCACATTTCCCTCCACCCCGCCCGCCCTCCGGCTCTGCTCGACCGCGCGGGCCAGTTCCTCGATGACGAAATCCACCTCGGCCTCGTCGTTGGAACGGCCCAAGGACAAGCGCAGAGCCGAACGCGTCAGGCCCGCCGGAAGCCCGATCGCTGGCAGAACATGAGACGGCTGGGGCGAGCCGGAGGCGCATGCGGAGCCGTTGCTGGCCGCGATGCCCGCCAGGTCCAGGCGGATGAGCAGCGCCTGGCTGTCCGCCCCCTCGAAGGAGAAGCTCGCGTTGCCCGGCAGGCGCAGCATCTCATGACCGTTGAGCCGGGCGTCCGGAATCACGGCCAGGACGCCCCGGATCAGCCTGTCCCGCAGTCCCTTCAGGCGGTCCGACTCCTCCGTCCTATCCTGCGCCGCCAGCTCGCAGGCCATGGCCAGGCCCACCGCGGCCGCAACGTTCTCGGTGCCGCCACGCCGCCGGGTCTCCTGCTCGCCCCCGTGCAGAAAGGGAACGAGGGGCGTGCCCCTGCGCACGTAAAGCACGCCGATCCCCTTGGGTCCGTAGAGCTTGTGGCCCGACAGCGAGAGAAGGTCCACCCCCAGGGCCACGACGTCCACGGGCAGGCTGCCGCAGGCCTGGACCGCATCCGTGTGCAGCGGCACGCCGCGTTCCCGGGTGATCCGGCTGATCGTCTCGATCGGCTCGAGGGTTCCGATCTCGTTGTTGGCCATCATGATCGACACCAGGGTCGTGTCCGGCCCGATGGCCCGGCCCACCTCCTCGGGGTCCACCATCCCGCCGGAATCTACCGGGAGGTAGGTCACCCGGAATCCCAGTTTTTCCATGAACTGGCAGGCGTTCAGCACGGCATGATGCTCGATGCGGCTGGTCACGACGTGGCGATGAGTGTCCCGCCGCGCCATGGCGACGCCCCACAAGGCCGCGTTGTCCGATTCCGTGCCGCCGCTGGTGAAGACGATCTCCTCGGGCCGGGCCCCGAGGAAGCCGGCGACGCGTTCCCGGGCGCCCTCGAGGGCCGCCCGGGCCTCACGCCCGAAGGCATGGAGGCTCGAGGCGTTGCCGAACACCTCGGACGCGAAGGGCAGCATGGCCTGAACGACCTCGGGCCTCATCGGCGTGGTCGCCGCGTGATCCATGTAAATCCTGCGTTGGGCCATGCTGGGCTTCCTGAATCCTGATTCTTGAGTCCGTACGTCGTCTGACCGTGAGTGCAGAAATCCCTGGGCGCTCGTTGAGATTCAAAGAAAGGCGATCCCTGCCTGCCGCGCCTGCCTGTGCCGGGCCCCTGTCCGCGCCTGCATGTGCCGGGCACGGCAGACAGGTGCGGCACGCGGCAGGCAGGCGCGACGCTCGCGGCGCAGGCAGGCAGACAGGGCGGCACAGGCAGGCAGGAGCGGGACAAGGAAGGTGCAGTTACGGAATTCCAACACACCCATCCTCATCGCTGCACCTGAATGGCGCAGAAGGCTTCGACCGTTTCCTCCACGGCGAGTTCCACGTACGGGCCGCGGTCTGTAAATCCGCGGCTAAGCTCCTTTGCCAGGTTTCCCTCCTGAATCAGAAAGCCAGCCTAGGCGAAGACTGGATATCTCTCCGGCGGAATGGGGCTGTGCAGCGGAGCGGTGCTGGCGGAAATCTTCAAAGTTTCCATGCCGGCAAGATCGCTGAACCTGAACTTGAACTCTTCTTTTTGATCAGGGTCCGGAAACTTCCGAACTTCTCCCGCTTCCACCCTGACCTGAGCTTCCCTACCCGTGGCCGTGTTCGGCAGGAGATAGTAAGTAACAATGCCTCAACGTTCAACGAGGCGGCCACCCGCGCCAGACCGGTCCCTTCCGCCCACTTCAACCGCTCCACTTCCGCGGCGGCGAGACCTTCTTCGTTCGTGGCGGCCTGAACCTCACGGCAAACCAGCGGCTTCTCCGGCGCTTGCCTTTCGGCCACCGCCTGCCCGTCTCCGGCAGCCACGGAAAGCGCAAGCCCCCTGAAAATATTTTCCAACAAACGGTCTATCTCTTCCGGGTCGAGCTTCGCGCCCACAAGGTTTTCGCCCGGCGACAAAGCCAGGAGCAGGGCTTTGGACGCCAGAGCGTCCCAGCAGGCAAGCTTCGCCTTCAGAAGCGCAGCCAGCGCCAATGCAGCATGGCCGCCTCCGAGTTGCTCCTGCGCCGCCTCCACCTTCTTCCCAACTTCCGCCACTTGATCGGCCAACTTGGTGCGTCCAGTGACCGCGGCCTCTGCCCGGTTCAGCACGGCCCGGACTCTCCTATCTCCACGCACCCGACTCCGACGAAGAATTGTTCCCGCGGGAATTGGTCATCGTAGGGCTTCTTGACCCAGGCGGGAGACTCGGCGATGACGATTGGCGCCGTCGCAAACCAAAGCATACTGAGAATAAAACGAGCCGAAATTTTCAGGTCTTTATCCAACATACTCAACGCCCCTCCGTGTTCGTAGTCCCGGCTTTAGCCGGAAGGCTTTCGTTCGTAGTCCCGGCTTTAGCCGGAAGGCTGTTTTCCGGATGAATCCGGGACTACAAACAAGCAGCCAAAGCCAAGGGGAAAACCAAAAAAAAGCCCGTGGCGGCGTTCGACCCCATCCAGCTTGCTGGATGGTGAATCAGGTTCCTGCGCTACAAAGCCGTCTCGAAGCGTTCGACCCCATCCAGCTTGCTGGATGGTGAATCAGGTTAACCAGCTATTCAGGCGAGGGATTCCTCCTTATCGCCGCCATGTCGTATTCGCTGAATGTCCCTGCATAGTAGTTGTAACTCCACACCGCGTTCTGCCCCAACGCATAGGCAAGATTATTTTGAAAAGCCAAGGCGATCTCTTCCGGCGAATGTTCCGGATTCCCTCTCAGGCCCAAATGCAGGTGATCGGGCATCACCGAGGCCGCGGCAATCCCATAGCCCTTCTTGCGGGCTATCTTGAAACACGAGTCCCGGATAATCTCCAGCCGTCGCCTGTCAACGATGCGGGCCCGCTCCTGCACCACAAGTACCAAGTGCAGGTTGTACCAATATCTTCCCCGTGCCGTTTCCGTCGGAACGCCAAGCTCAACCTTGGGATCACCCACGGTAAATTCTTTCATGAACTCTTGGAAAGATCGGTCAACGAAATTTGCTTTACTCACTTGGCTTTCGATGTAATCGAGCACCTCCTGTGTTTCATTCTTGCCAACCGAACGCACCGAAAGCTTTCGGCTGAATCTGGCGGAGGGATGGCCACCCATTCGAAAGGCATATTGCAGTCGGCCTTTGGCGCGTGTCGCCAGAAGCACCGGTGAGACTTGCGGCATGGCGCTGAAAGTGATCTGGATTTTTTCCCGAGACCAGTAACGTTCGAGGAGACGCAGGCCGTCCTTTTCCCAAAGGGGAAACACTTCCGAAAGGATCTCAGGAGACGGAAGTTCGGCAAAACAACCACCAGACGGCCACGTGGTCCAAGAGTAACGAAGATGGAACGCAGGATTGAGGTTAAGAGCTTTGTAAATGGGCGTGGGCATGGGAAGGAAAAAATAAGGGAAGCGCTCGGATAGCGCTAGCGTCATAACCTCCTCCACCATCCGGGTGAACCGGATGGGGTCGGCGTCTCCCGCGGCGATTCCCTAGCGTCGCAACCTCCTCCACCATCCGGGTGAACCGGATGGGGTCGGCGTCTCTCCTTGCGACTCTCTAGCGTCACAACCTGCTTTACCATCCGGGTGAACCGGATGGGGTTGGCGCCCCCAAACAGAAGACCGTGCGTCAGGCCCTCGCGAAAATTTTCTGCGCGCCAAAGGGGCCGAGTCAAGCCAAACAGCCAAACAGCCAAACAGCCAAATCCAAGGGGAAAAGGGGAAAAGATTTCAAGGAGAACACCTCAAGGCAAGGCGGCAACCGACGTAGTCGTTGCGGAGGTCCGGCTCACCAACGCCGCGACATGCCGACCGGCAGTACGAAGGGTCGAGGCGCCAACCGCCGCCACGGAGGACCCGGACCCGGCCCCAGACGTCCGTTGGACCCGTTGGACCCGTTGGATCCGTGACACTCCCCGTTGGATAATCACCATACCAGTCCTGACACCACTCCCAAACGTTGCCGTGCATGTCATACAGTCCCCAGGGGTTTGGTTTTTTCTGGCCCACCGCGTGAGAGTAGTATTCTTCGATACTGATATACAACGTATTCTTATCACACCAAGCGTAGTCTCCAAGATTTGAATCATCATCCCCGAAGGACAAGCCTGTAACCGTCCCGGCTCGGCACGCATACTCCCACTCTGCTTCCGTCGGTAGAGAAAACTTTACCACGCCCGTTGAGAGCTTCTTAACCATCTCCTGGCAGTCTTCCCACGAAACATAACTTACCGCATAGGACGCATTCCCCTTCGCAGACTCCTGCCCCGACCAAGGCTCGGTCCCCATCACCTTCTTCCACTCCCCCTGTGTCACTTCGTATTTACTCAAGTAGTAATGCCGCAGGTTCACCTGTGCACCGGCTTTGCACCACCGTCGTTGCCATTATTCGACCCCATGTCAAAGCTGCCCGCGGGATGAGAACCAACTGCATCCCCGTGGCCTTGTGCCGGATTTCCAGGGGCAGGCCGCTCTTGGCGTCCGTGCCTTTGCGGATCGGATTGCCGTACGCGTCCTTGTCGCCCGCGGGTATCTCGAAGGCATCCCGCAGGCCTTCCGGATCGGGCCCGCGTGGTTCTTCCCCCGGGCTACTGGCGGGAAGGAGGTAGGAGAAGCTCATGAGGGGAAGGGAACAGAGGATTGCCCGGCAAAAGAAACCGCGCATCATAAGTCGCCCTTGTCCAAGAGGACGGAAGAGAGGAGTTTATTGGCGTGAGCCCGTCCTGGGCTGGAAACACATCCTTTGGACGGGAATTGTAAGGCCTTATTGGGATGCGTCCAGGGCGACAAATATATGGAGTTGAAAGAGCGCAACCGCCATCACCAAGCTTCGGGGAGATGGCCCCGCCCGATTTCATAACCGATGATGATTCAGCACTTCACGGATTTTCGTAGCGAAGCGCTTGGGCGCTTCGGCGAAGCCCGCAAGGGCTTCGCCTACGTTCCGCCGAGGTTACTAGCTGGCTTCGCGGTTCAGAAGCGCGGGTGCACTTCTGAACCGCGAAACTAGTACCGAAACTCCACCCGGTTGTTGTAGCGGTTCAAGTCCGGATGCTTCCGTTCCGGGTCCAGCTCGATGAGGATGGAGCGCTTGGTGATCGCGTTGGCGTTGGTGATCTCGACCATCTCGGTCTTGGGCAGCAGGTCCAGCGGGGGCTCGATGCGGCGGACCACGCGTTCGCCGATCACCGCGCCGGTGTGTCCGTCGCTCACGCGCACGGCGAGATTTTCGACGGGCTTGCTGCCGAGGTTGTGCACCGTGGCGTGGAGATGGTCGCCGTACTCGAGCACGACGTCGGCCAGGCCGATCGCGGCGTCCGGCAGATCGTACTCCATCGGGCGCGTCTCGATGGCCTCGACCTTGAGGAGGCTTCCCTGCCTGGGCGGAAGATCGAGGTCCAGGGCAGCGCCGCGGTCCAGCTCCATCTCCCGCTGCAAAAGGGCATCCTCGGCCGCGCCGTCGGCGTTGGCGTCGCGATGAAGGGATACGCGATAGCGCCCGGGCAGCAAGCGCCAGACGCGCAGGCCGAGCCGATGCTCCGTCTCCGCGAAGCAGAAAAATCGGGCCGTGAAGCCGGATTCGGTGCTCTCGGAGACAAGGGCGGCGACGTCCATCGCGCCGCGGGTGTAGCTGAGGGCGTGCCGCGGCCAGAAGCAGCCGCTGGCGCCGCGGGTCACCGCCATCGCCCCGAGCCGCGCCCGCGTCAGGCTCGGACTCGGCAACGGGATGCGGTCCGTCGAAGGCTGCGCCACCGTGTAAAGCCATTCCTGGTTGTTGATGAATCGGCAGGCCTGCCGGTAGGACTGCACCAGATAGGACAGGTCTCCGCTGGCCCGGTACGCCAGCCAGAAGTACTCCGTCATGCGGTCCGAGTAGCCGGCGTATTCGGGCAGATTCCCTGCGAAGAACCGCCAGGGATTCCCCTTTGCCCCCTGGACGAATTTGTCGGCCCACTCGGGCTTGATCGTGCCAACCTCGTCCAGCAGGGCGTTCAACGCTTCCGGATTGTTGCGGGGATCGCCCCTTTCATCGATGCGCTTGAGGTACT
Organism: Planctomycetota bacterium; assembly: GCA_016179685.1. GTDB lineage: Bacteria > Planctomycetota > PUPC01 > JACPCR01 > JACPCR01 > JACPCR01. Next base: position 72,622 of record JACPCR010000073.1, read on the forward strand.
CGGCGCGGCGCTCCGCGTCGTCCGGATACCGGAGGCGCAGGTACGCGTCGCCTACCAGGCCCCACACCTCTGGCGACCTTTTCCAGAGTCGAATCACCTTCGTGGCCTCGGGGTGGCGGTTGTACCACGTCAGGTAGGCGGCGGGATAAAGCATGAGATAATTGACGCCCACGTCCTGGCCGAAGCCGCCCTCGGTGTACACGCCGCTGTAGCCGAGGTAGTTCGAGCGGAAGGTATAGCTGCCGTCCTCGTTCACCTTCATCCACTTGGGGAAGTAGTGGCTCGAGGCGCGCATCACGTGCTCCACCGCAATCGGGTCCCCGTAATCGACGAGGAGCTGATGGCAAATCGCGCCCATACCCTCCTCGTACGAGTGCAAGGCGTCGCGGATCGTGCGGGAAACGCCCTCGACGAGCGCATCCCGGTACAGCCCCCCCCAGAACTTCTGCAACGCTCTCGTGATCTTTCGATCATCGTCAAACGCCAGAGCGTAGTCGCTCCAGTATTCCGTCATGTCCGTGTCATCGCCCCAGACGCCGCCGAACTCGCCCGTCTCCGCCTGCCGGTGATCGATGATCCAATGGATGATCCGGCGGTTGGCGGCCAGGCTCTGCATCTGCCAGAAGGCCCAATCGGGCGCGCCCGTGGTGTTCGCCGGCGCGGCAAAGGGGAGGTCCTCTGCCCGCCAGGAGACGCGTGCGGCCAGTTCCATGGTGGGCCGGGCATCCGGAGCGAAGAGCATCAGCCACTTGAGCGGGTAGAAAAGCCGGCCCCAGCCCTGGTAGCCCAGCACGTCCCAGATGTGCCCCTCGTTCGTCTCGGCGTAGGCCTCGCGGGCGAATTCCGTCTGGTCCTCGACGGCCGCCGGCAACACCCGGCCCCCGTCCTCCGCCAGGCACAGGGAAAGGCTTGTCCCGCCATCGCCCATCCGCCAGGTGACCGGCTCGGAGGCGGTCACGAGCACGGCGACCTCGCGTCCGGGGTCCTCGAGCTGGTTCTTCCCGTCCCTTCCGACAAGCTGCGTCACCTTTGGGAAGCTGATCACGGGCCGGCCCTGCAGGTGCAGCGTGAAGGCCTGGGGGCCCTTGCCCCGCGGCACGAGCACGGCCTCCGCGTCCAGCCAGTCCCGCTGGGGCATGACGGGCTCCTTGACGAGGACGCGCACGGCCGTGGGCTGGTACAGGCTATCGACAACGAGCTTGAGCACCACGCCTTCCAGCGGCAGAGCTTCCTCGAGCGTGTTCGTCAGAAGCTGAAAACCGCCAAATGCCGGTGACTTCACCTCCCATTCCGGCGTCTTCGCCTCGGTCGCCAGCACCGCGTTGTCGAATCGCGTGGGCGTCTCGCCCAGGGCCGACACGCCCGCAAGCGTTGCAGGAAGGCGGGCCAGCCTCGCCGTGCTGAACGCGCGGCGCCTCTTCGGCAAGGCCCTGACCGGCTCGACCCGGTAGAAGTCGATCTGGCCCACCTGGCCCCAGTCCCGTTCGAGCAGCAGGCGAAGGTCGCTGCGCTCGGTGGCGAAGCTGCCGCGCCAGAGAGGCCGTTTCGTAGAAATTTCAAACAGCTTGTTCGCTCCGACGCCCGGCAGCACCTCCATCAAGCGGCCTGAGAAGGGGCGCTGGGCAAAGAGTCGGACGCGGTCGAATCTCTGGCCGGGCGCTAGATGAAACTCGACCCTCTGGCCCTTGGTGGAGGCCCCGTATTTCTGGAGCGGCCAACAGGTGTCGCGCAGGCCCTCGAAGGGCTGGGCCACTGCGCGATGGGCGTCGATCGCTTGAGTCACCCGAGCGAACGTCCAGGACAGCGTCTTCCCGCTCAGAACCTGCGGCAGCTCGGCGAGGTCCGCCGCGGACCAGCCCCTTCGAGCAAGTTCGGCCTCGAGGCGTTGCACGTCCGAGGCGATCGGGATCGGATCGCCCGTGGGCTTCTCGCCCCGGGCAAGCTGCGCCACCTGCGCGTCGGACAGGCATTCCGCAAAACAGTAGGCCTCATCCACCCCAAACGGGGCGGTCGAATAGGCCCAATCGCCGAATACGAGTATCCGCGGACAGGCGCTCCAGTCCCAGCGGCCCCGTCCCCAGTTGCTCACGACGCGCTGCCCGTCCTCGTAGACCGTGACGCCTTCGTGGCGGTCCCAGACCGCAGCGAGGTGATGCCACTCGTCCTTCTTCCAGCGCTCGTACGTGGGCTTGAGCTCGAGGACCGGCGAATACCGCCCGATGTCGAAAAAATGGAGCGCAAAGCTCGTCTGCTTGTTGACGTTGACCTTGTTGATGAACTGGATGACGCCCGCCCAGTAGCCTTCGAGATCGGACGAAACGCCCGCCAAAGGGTCCCACTCCGCCGCGCCCGGCTCATACAACGGCTTGTAAAAGAAGGCCAGCGTCCCGCGGTCGAGATCAATGTTGCCGCGGCCGTCCCATCGGATGCCGTTGTAGCGGCGTACAGACAGCGCCGCCTTGCCGACCGGCCCGTCCTCGTACTTCTCGATCTTCGCCTGAAACGGCTTCGGATTGCCCCGCGCCACCACAGCGTCGGGCGAGCCCTCGAAGGGGACATAGAAGATCGGCTGCGGGTCGGCCGCCAGCGTCCCGGCCGAAAGCAAGAAGAGGCAGGAGACAGCTCGAGAGAGATGGTTTCTCATGGCGTGAAAAATTCTGTGCGTCTAGGGGAATTTCCGCGTTCGACGTTCACAGTCTATCCCCTCGGGAAGGCGTCGGCTACGCGAAATTAGGCCGTAGCCGGAGCGCGTGAGCGCTTCGGAAGGATGCCAGCGGGGACGCTGGCGCTCCCAGGCCGTAGCCGGAGTGCGTGAGCGCTTCGGAAGGATACCAACAAGATGCTGGCGCTCTCAGGGCGCGTCGGCCAAGCGTTTCCTTGCTTGAAAATTCCATCATACATGCTATGATTTATGACAGATATTGACAGTGTCACTGAACGAGACATTGCATGGCCAGGCCCAGCACCCATAGCGCCCGTGAAATCGCCGAAGAGATCGAGCGGCTGGTCACAAGCCGGAGAAGTGGGGCCGGCGAGCTTCTACCCTCCTTGAGGGACCTTTCCCTCCGGTACGACGTGAGCCACGAGACCGTGCGCCGGGCCTACCAGGCCCTCGAGGCCCGCGGGCTCGTCACCAAGAAGGCCGGACTTGGATTTCTCATTCCCCCGGCCGATCAGCGAGGCGAGGCTCGACCTAACCCTTTGGATCAGGCTCTTGTCCCTACCGGGGAGTCTTTCCTCGGGATTGAGCCTTCTTCTTCGGCAGGGAACTCCTTGACGTTCCAGACGTGCGAGCACCATGCGGAGAAGATCCCGCTCTGGTCGAGGCTCATCGCTAGCTTCTGCGCAGGTCATCCTTTGGCGAAGGTGCAGATGGTCCCTTCCCAGCTTACGCCGGAAAGGCTCAGGAGGGAGTCACCGGCGGACGTGCTCCATTCCTCGAGCTGGCTGCTCGCGGACCTGGCTGACCGCGGCCGGATCCTTAATCTTAGCCCCTGGACCAGCGACGAGCCCATCTTCCGAGGCGCTCTGATGGCGGACTTCCGGGTCGATCAGGACCCCTGCTGGTTCGTACCCATCACCTTCAATACTCCCGCAGTCTACGTAAACCCTTGCCTTATAGGAACTTTAGCCTATAACCTGCTCCGGTCCCGATGGCGCATGGAGTCGCTCATGGACTGGGCGGTCCGGGTAGGAAAGGAAGGTAAAGGCCCGTTTTCCGTGTCTCTTCTCAGGCCCCACCTTCTCGTCTACTGCCTCGGAGTCGATCTCTTCGACGCGGCCCGGCTTGAGGCCAACCGGGTCGGGCTTCTCGAAGCCCTCGAAAGACTCCGGGCCTGGTTTCAGCTCTGCCCCTTCTACGAGCCCGACTCCCTGAGCCGGGACGCCAACGAGCGCCTCGAGCTTTTCATCGCCGGCCGGGCCGGGATCGCTTTCTACCACACCTTCGCCATCCCAGACGCGATTCGCCGCATGACCTTCGACTGGGAGGTCTGGCCCCTGCCCCTCGAAGGAAGTCTTCCCATCCCGAAGATCACCCTGGCTTGCGCCGTCTCCAAAGACTGCTCCTGCCCGGACCTCGCCTTCGAGTTTATCCGCTTCCTGGCCGGGCCAGACGCCCAGTCCCTGCTCGCTGCGGAGAAGAACAATATCCCGGTCCTCCGGACCGCCGCGGTTTCGGAATCTTTTCTCTCTCCGCCCCCGCGGGGTCTCGATTTCTTCCTGAGCGCCATGACCTCGACACGGGAGATTTTCGAGCCTGGAGGTGAGGCCTTTTTCCAGGCGTACACCGCTGCCTTCGACAAGGAGATCCTCCGCTTCCTGCTCGAAGATCGCCCGGTGAACACGACCGTAGACCGTCTCACAACCTGTGCCCGGCAGCTTCTCAAGGCCTACGGGCTGGTGGAGACGATCCCTGAGGACACTGAACCATGAATTTATCGGAACAGACCTACCGTCACTACTGGGACAAGGGTTGGGCCGTGATCGAAGGCGTCTTTTTACGGCAAGAGACCGACCCCATCGCCGCGGTAGCCCTCTCCCTGTCCAAAGAAGAATTAAGGGGCAACCCGCAGCCGGGCGCTCGAGTCGATCGTTCCCTGGACGGGAAGGAGATGGCGCCGCGCAAGCTCGATTCCCCTTTCCTGAAGGACCCTGCATTCCGTTCCTTCGTGCTGGATGTCCGCCTCGTCGGCCTTATACGCAGTTTCCTGGGCGAGAATCCCGTCCTCCTCACGGACCAGATCCTGATGAAGCCGCCCCGATACGGCTCCCAGAAGCCCTATCACCAGGACAACGCTTACTTCCGCAAAATTTTTTAGAGAAGTCAGGGGTCAGGGGTACCCTCTGACTCTTCCCTGACACCTGACACCTGACACCTGACCTCCTCTCCGCCGCCTATGCAAATCCTGAACTCGATCCTTCTTGCCTGTTTCGCACTCGGCCCCCTCCTCCCCGTCCGGATCGCGGACGCCCGCGAGTCGCCTACCTCCGACGGGCCCGTTTCGCTCCTGGACGAGCCCGTCTTCCGCGTTCCTCTTCTCAGGAAGCTTCCGGTGATCGACGGGCAATTCTCGGCCGGCGAATGGGAAGACGCCTCCGCCCTTTCGGCGTTCTGGTCCAGCAATGCCTTGCCCGACGAGCCGCCCTATCCCGCCTACAAGCATCTGGCCCCGCCGCAGCTCCAGTCCCAGGTCTTTGCCGGCTTCGACAAGGAGAGCCTTTACCTGGCCTACGTCGTGTTCGTCTACCCTGAAAACGCGTGGTTGAAGGCCCATGGCCGTTTCCCGGACGTCTACAACCACCCGCTGTACGGCCTGATGGGCGACGATCACGTCGAGATCGAGCTTCGGCCCCATTTCGATCTCACCCAGGGCTACCTGATGGGGATGTTCAAGTGGTTCATCAACCCGACGGGCGTCATGTCGGACCAGCACTGGTCGCCCAAGGAAGGCGAGGGCCGCACCTGGCAGTCCTCGGCGGTGGTCCGCTCAGGCATCACCAGCAGCTCCTGGCACGTCGAGATGAAGATTCCGCTCCTGGCGATGAAGGTCCGCGGCTACGCCGAGAAAGACGCGCAGGGCCAGGAATACCTGAAACTCCCTCCGCCCGACCAGACGGCCTATCGCTGCTGGTTCAAGAACGGCATCGGGGGCGCCGGTCACTACGTGGTGCTCTTCGACCAGCATATCTGGAACACGACGAAGACCAAGCTCGTGCTGGACTCCCAGGCCGTGGGTTTTCAAGTCCTGGACCTCGGCCCCTTCATGGACGACGTCATCGACGTCCGCGTTGCCCTCAAGAACCACAACGTCCAGTCCGAAAGCGTTCTCCTGGGTTTCTTCGTGGAAAACGCCGAAGGGCTCATTTACAGCAGCTTTTCCGATCCGAGCACCCAGGAGGGGCTTTTGGAGCTGGTCCCGGGCGAGGCCAAGCCCATTCGCCTCCAGAAGAAGTTTCCCGGCATCTCGAAGCAGGACAACTTCCTGTGGTTCGACGTGCGGACCGCGGGCCGGCCCGCCAAGGTCCTGTTCCAGAATCGCCTGGCCCGTTTCCATTCTGCGGACCCCGGCCCGCCGCTGCATCGTTGGCGCGAGATCAAGGTGGAGAGCCTGGCCGGCCTGCGTCCCCCGAAGAAAGACTTTGATTTCCGTTACCAGTATTCGCCCTATACGCGCCGTTTGTTCGGTTTCGTGGACAAGGGAATCCGCGGGGCGAACGAGGAGGCCCGCCGCGCCGTCGAGGCCAAGCTCACGCTCCTCGAGGCCAACGAAGACGAGAATGTGATCGAGGAGAGAACCGTGCCCTTTCAGCGCGACTACGCCACCGTTCTGCTCGACCTGCCCGCCCTCAAGGTCGGCTCGTACAAGGTCTCCCTCCTCCTCTTCGACGCCAACCAGCGCATCGTCGGCGAACGCAACCCTTCGCCGTTCTACGTCGGCCAGTTCCCCTGGGAGAAGAACACCCTGGGCCTCGAGGACGTCGTTTGGGAGCCTTTCGAGCCCGTGCAGCTCCGGGATGAGACGTTCGAGACGGTCCGGCACGTGTACACGTTGACGTCCTCGGGCCTGCCCGCCCAGATCGGGATCAAGCCCGACGTGCGGGAACTACCCCTGGAGAAGCGCGTTGACCCGGGCAGCGTGACGGCGGAGGAGCTGGCCGCGCGGGGCCGTGGCCCCCAGTTTCGCGCCCCGATGCGACTCGAGGCCGTCGTCCAAGGCCAAAGGCTCTCCGCTCAGGTCGTCGAGCCCGCCAGACCCGTCCGCCAGTGGAAAAGCGAGCTGGAACTGGCCTCGAGGCTGAAGATCGGGCCCCTCGACGTCCGCCTGACCTCCCAGTACGACTGCGACGGCGCGATGACCTTCCGGCTCGACTACGGCGCGGACCCGCCAGCCGAGGTGGATTCCTTCGAGCTGCTCCTGGACGTCGCTGGACCCGTCGATACCCGCGTCGGCGGTGAATACGGCATGCTCCCCTCCTCCGGCATCGATCTCGCACTCCCCATGGAGGAAGGCATCGTGTGGGACAGCGCCAACCCGTCACACCTCGAGCCTCCGGAGCTTTACTACTCCCGCTTCGTCCCCTTTTTCTTCTTCGGGAACGGCGACCGCGGCTGGACGTGGCTTGCCGACAGCGACCGGGCATGGATTCTCGACCGGACGGGTTCGACCATGACGATCGAGCGCGACGCCAATCTGCGGGTCACCTGGCGCGTCAAGTTCATCAACCACACCGCCGCCGTATCCGGCCGCCGCTCCCTCGCCTTCGCCCTGTTCACCCACCCGGCGAAGCCCAAGGAGGCCGGCTACCGCCGCATCGCCTGGCTCGACTGGCGGCCCGAGAAGTACGCCGGGAAACAGCTCCAGTGTCTTCCCAACGACGGCCCCTGGGGCATCGACGGCAGCGACGAGACTTTTCAGTATTTCCTCCGAACCTATCCCCGGGGCGCCCCGAGGCTTTATATCAACAGTTGGGTCAACTCCGGCATCCCGGAGCTGCAGAAGGGCGCGTACAACGGCGAATGGCTGCTCGACTCCAGCGCCGCGGTCGATCGGACCCCGCTCGACGACAAGGGCGGGTACGGGCAGCCCTGGAGCCGGCCGGGCGCCGGCCAGGTCGGCATCGCCTGGGGCCCGAGCTGGGAGGACTACTTCACCTACCACCTCGAACGCCAAATCCGCATCGGCAAGGTGCCGGGCTGGTGGTGGGACGAGGTCTTCGTCCCTGCTCGCACCGAGAACGTCGCCTCCGGGCAGGCCTACCTCCGCAATCCGGGCGAGGTGGGCGAGAACGAGCTGCCGTGGCAGTCCAACTTCGCCAGCCTGAACTTCCGCAGCCTCCTCAAGCGGCTCGCCAGGCTCTGCAAGAAGAACGAGATTCCCAACGTCACCTCGCTCTGGGCGACCTCTCAGACCACGTTCGAGTCCTATGCCAGCGATTCCGAGCTGGTGGAAAGCGCGGCGGCGTACTCCCTCTCCTACGACATCGACAACATCACGCGCTATCCCATCTCGCTATTCCGCTACGCCGCCAACACGTGCAAGGGCCTCACCACGCGGATCAAGCCGGGCCTCGCCGGCCAGAAGGCAGGCGTCCTCATGCCGGGCGACGACCCGCGTCTGGACCGCGCCGTGCTGGGCCGAGCCCTGCTTCACGACATCGGCGTTTTCCCCGAGATGGCGAACTCCGAACAGCTCCTGCGCATCGTCCGGATTCTCCATTCCTTCGGCATCTTCGACGAGGAGCAGACGGAGATGATCCCGTACTGGCGCAGCCTGACTCACTGCCGATACGGGGAGGCCTACTCCGGCGACGCTTTCGAGCTGGCCGCGGACAACCCCTTCTCCCGCGTTTACGTCACCATCTACCGCCGGCCCCACCGCGAGGCGGGTGGACGGAAAGGCTACCAGGCCCTCTTCGTCATTCACAACGAAAATGGCCAGCCCGTGCGCGGCCGCCTCCACCTTTTCCAGCCGGATGCGCTGCTCGGGGGGCCGAACAACCTCCGGCCCCGAGACATCTACCGCCAGGTTTCCGTTCCTCCGTCGCTCACTCTGGTCACTCACTGGGAGGGTCAGTTCGGCCACGCGGGCCACGCCGCCCTGGCCGACCTCGAATTCCTCGGCTGCGTCAGCAAGGCCACGAAGGCGCAACGCGAGTCCTTCGTCGAGAACGAAATCTACGGCCCCATCTACGTACCTGCCCATGATTTCCGCCTCCTTCTTGCCCGGTTCGACCCGGGCCAGGACGAGAAGCCCGCGGCGGTGGAAACCGAAGAGGAACCCTGGTGGAAGCAGCGCGAGGAGGTGATGAGCCAGACCTGGTGGAAGCATTGGAAAGACGTGCCGAAGCAATGGAATCGGGAGACCCGTCCCGATGGGAAGAAGGAGACCCCATGATTCCTCCCGTTCTGCTCGTCCTGCTCCTTCACTCCTCCTCGGGAGAGCCCCTCCCGCTTGCGCCCGGCTCGGAGCTTCCGTCGAATCTCGACCCGAACGCCACGGCCATCCTTCTCGAGTTCCGAAAGTCGCTGCCCGCGGGCTACACGCTCCGGCCCGCTTTCAAGCAGGAATTCTCCCAGAAGCACGAGAAGGTCGTCTCGCGGCTGATGGCCGTCACGCCCGTGGACCCCGACGGGCGCGCGGACGGAAACGAACTTCACTATGAGGGTCAGAACATGGTCCGCACGGTGCCCTTCGTTCAGGGGGTCAAGGAGGGCGTCGAGTATCGCTACGATGTTTCGTGGGAGGGGGGGCGGCACCTGCAAGTGGCCACCGCCGAGATTCCCTGGAAACAAGGCAAAATCGAAGGGGTGAAAAAGCTCTCGTACCCCACCGGCCAAATCCGCAGCGAAACCCCGCACGCCAACGGCGTCCCCCATGGGGTCGCCAAGGAATACGACCTCCCGGGCAAACTGGTGAAGTCCACCCCTTACGAGAACGGCATGCGGCACGGCGAGATGGTGGACTACTGGCCTTCGACCGGGAAGCCGAGCCGGATCATCCCTTTCAAGTCGGACCGCATCGAGGGCGTGATTCGTGAGTTTTACGATTCCGGCAAGCTGAAGAAGGAGCTTCCCGCCCGCGGCGATCGCTTCCACGGCGTGGAGAAGCACTATGACGAGGAGGGAAAGCTCATCAAAAAGCGTTTCTGGCTTGATGACCAGGAGGTGCCTGAAGCCGAGTTCCGGCAGGGGATTCCCGGTGCGGCGTACTGACCCGTACACCGGAACGGGATGTGTTGGGGGAATCCCGTTCCGGCGTACGAGAGGAGGCGACCTTGTCCACGCCGCGTCAGGCCAGACGCCGACCCGAGGAGAGACCCGCCGATGAGGCCCAGAGCAGCCGCAAAAACCTCGGGATCCTTTCCCCGGCCTCAAGAATGACTGTAGCTATCTCATTTGTTGACAACGCATTACTTTCTCCCGAGGGCGAGACGCCTTCGCTCCCAGGGGAGGTTTCTGCGGTTGCTCCAAGAGATGAGGTGAGAGATGAGGAATGCGAAAGGACTCGAAGAGCACGAAGGGGTTACAGAACGAAGCGTGAACATAGGCACGCCGAGCGTGCCGACCCACCTGCCCTGTCTGCGCCGCGAGCGTCGCGGCAGGCAGGCGCGCCGTGCGCCGTTTTCACGTTGACGAGATGCGGGCGAGAAACCATAATGGTTTCTTTTCGGTTGTGGAGATTGATATGCCCACGACGTTGACTCTAAAGAACATTCCGGATGCTGTGTATGACCGATTGAAGCTTTCTGCTGAAGCGCACCGGCGCAGCATGAACAGCGAAGCGATTGTGTGCCTTGAGGCGGTGCTGTTGCCGGCCAAGGTGGCGCCCACTGAGCGGTTGGCGCGTGCACGTGAGCTGCGTGCTGCCTTGCCAAAGGGAAAGTTCCGAGCGCGTGACATCGATGCCCTGAAGCGTGAGGGTCGCTCATGATTGTGGTGGACTCCAACGTGCTGGCATACCTCTACCTGCCGGGCGAACACACCGCGGACGCCGAGGCACTGCTCGAGCGGGACCCGGAGTGGACAGCCCCCGTGCTGTGGCGTAGCGAGTTCCGCAACATTCTGGCGGGCTACTTGAGGCGCAAGACCCTCACCTTTGATCAAGCGTGCAGCCTGCAAAGCGAGGCAGAAAGCCTGCTAGCGGGCCAGGAATTCGACGTCGACTCACACGCTGTGCTTGAACTGGTGCGGGACAGCGATTGCTCGGCATACGACTGTGAGTTCATCGCGCTGGCAGCCAAGCTCAACACGAAGCTGGTGACGGTGGACAAGAAGCTATTACGTGCATTCCCGAAACGCGCGGTGGCACTTGCTGCGGGCTAACGTCAAGGGTCAGCCTCCAAGCTTCTGCGAGGTCGGCTGGGCCCTCTTGTTGGGCTACCTATGACTCCTGGTGCAAACCCGCGGAATTAGGACTCACTCATCATCTGCCCGGAATCATGTCAAATCGAACCAGGAAGAGCACGCGCTTCGTGTAGTCAATGGTCACCGCGCACAGCGACACAAGCGGCTGGCCGCACTTCCGGCGATTCATCCGGACCCACCCTCGAACCATCGGTTCAAGTAGATCGGCAGGGAGTCGCGCGGCACTATTCCTGTACCGATGTGCTGGCTTTCCTCGTCCTTGCCGCCGGTATCCCTCGCCCCAGCCTGGCCGGGGAGGTCTACCGCGAGGTACCCGTTCGTATTGATCCCATCCGGCCCCGGCCCATCGACGACCTCACCTTCGTCTCGTGGAAATTCGAGAAGAAGGAAGCGACGGACGACACCCTGTGGGCCAACCTCGGCGAACTGCGTGGCGGTGCGAAATCCGCCGCGGCGTCCGGCCGCTTCGGCCAGGCCCTCACCCTCTCCGGCGGCGGCGACGGCGTCTTCATCCCCCGCATCCTGGGCCTCAAGAAGGCCATGAGCGGAGGCATGACCATCGAATTCTGGGTACGCATCGAGGAATTCCCCGAGACGGCCCAATGCCTCCTCCACCTCGCCTCCTCCACCGAAGAACCAGCCGCACGCCTCGAAATCCTGCCCGGCGGGAAGCTGCGCCTCCTCAGCGCCGGCCTGCCCGACACGACCTCTGAGCAAGCCCTACCCGCCCGGACATGGGTCCACCTCGCCCTTGCCCCGCACGTCCATTACCAGGAAAATCACATCGTCGTCGATGCCAGCGGCGCAGCCGTCTTCCTGAATGGACGGCCCTTCCTGACCGCCTTCTCCGAGCATGTCGGCACCGTCTTCCCCCCGGCATGCCTCGTCGATGCTTTCAGCCTCGGCAACAACCTGGAATTCCGCTCTGGCTTCAGGGGTCTCATCGACGAGTTCCGCCTCACCGGGGCCACCCTCACGTTTTATGAGGTCGCCGAGCAACCCTGGGTTGCTGCCCGCCGTTCCCTCCCGCTCGCGCGGTCTGCCGGGGCATTCCGCGACCCCGGGGCCCTGGTCTTCGAGGCGTCTTTCGAGGCGTTTCAGGCCCCGGCCGACGCCGCAGCCGTTCCGATGCCCGAGGATCACGACCCCATCTCGGCCGGCGCGGCCGCCGAAGGCCTCGACCTCGAAAATCCGACCGAGGAGGGCGGCCGCCAAGAGGAGGCTGCTTCGACCGAGGTCATTCAGCCGCCCCAAGCGCTTCAGGCCCCTCGGGAAAGGAAGGTCGAACCGTGTCCCGGCGTCAAGGAGCAAGGCGTTCTCATCAGCGGGCGCACCCTGACCCTGCCTTTCCAGCCCGGTGCGGACTTCAGCCTTGCCGCCGGCACGCTCGAACTCTGGTTCAAGCCCGGCGACTGGGACAATCTCACCATGCGCCCGGGCTCGAACAGCAAGCTCCAGTACAAGAACACCCGGCTACACCTTCTCACCCTTTATGGAAGGCCCCGGGCAGGTGAGGGCGAGCCTCAACCCCTCGTAAGACTCTACGCCGATCTTCTCCGGCCCGAATTCGAATTTCCCTTCCCTCTCATGCCCCATCGCTGGACTCACGTCACCCTCATCTGGGGCAAGACAGTCCAGAACTACCAACCCAACCTCTACCTCGATGCCCATTGGGTCAGCTACAGCTACCGGATCGGCATCTGCTACCGGGCGGCGGACGATGTCCTCGAAAAGTTTGCACCCGCCTTCTTCGTCCTTGGGAACGATCGCGAGACGTCCTTCGACGAGATGCGTTTCTACTCCTACCCCTTCATTGCCCAGGAGGTGGAAAACGCCCATGCCGATTTCGTCGGCGCTGACCTGAAAGCCCTTCAGCCCGCCGAGTGCTCCTTCGACTACCGCTACAGCCTCGGACTGCTGCGCGCCGGAATCCAGGCCCTTCTCACCGACAACTCCGCCGTCACCTCCGCCAAAGTCTCCCTGAACCTTCCCCACAAAAACCGCAGCATCGAGGTCTCCCTCTCTTCCTGGACCGAAGGCAAAGGCGTAGCAGAATTCCAGGTCGGACAGCTCCCCGAAGGTGTTTACCCCTTTCAAGGCAAGCTTTTAGACCAGAATGGCCGAGAACTCGCCTCCTTCCAGAGTTCCTTCCACCGCATGCCCGTGCCCTGGCTCGGCAACCGACTCGGCCTCGCCGATACCCCTCCGCCGCCCTTCGAGCCCGTCACGGTCCAGGGCAATCGGGTCGCCGCCGTGGGACGACAATACACCGTCGCTCCCTCCGGCCTCTTCAGCTCCATTTCCGTCCTCGGGGAAGAGATTCTCTCGGCTCCCATCCACTTCCGGCTCGTCTCCGGCGGGCAGGAAGGCACTTTCTCCAGCACAACGCCCGTCCGTTTCGGCCCCTGCGTGCCCACGCAAACAAGCTGGGAAGGCTTTGTGGAAGCACCTGGACTTTCCATTCGAGCCCAGACCCGTTTCGAATACGACGGCATGGCCCGGTACGAGCTGCAGGTCCGGCCCACCGGCGGGAAACCCGCCACGGTTGACCGACTCTCTCTGCTGATCCCGTTCCGGCCGGAACACGCCGAATTTCTTCATGCCCTGCCGATCAGCGGCAATTTCCACAACGAGCCCGCGGGCTGCCTCCCCCCAGGCCATGGCGTCGTGTGGGACAGCCTATCTCTCGGGAAACTTCCCCTCGGCAACTTCGTCCCCATGGTCTGGCTCGGAGGCATGCTCCGCGGCCTCTGCTGGTTCGCCGACAACGACCAGGGCTGGATGCCGCTCGACGGCGAGCCAGCCGTCACCATTACCCGCGAGAAGGATGCCGCCATCCTCGGCCTGCACTTCATCAGCGCGCCCTTCCGGCTTGAAGAGCCGCGCCGCATCGTTTTCGGCCTTCTGGCCACGCCGCCCAAGCCGCTTCCCGCAGATTACCGCCAGTGGAATCGGGGCCGGCAGGACCGAGTCGGCCCCATCGGCGGCCGCCTGACGAGCTGCGAGGCCTTCGCCCCATGGATCGTCCCCCCGAAGCTGGGCGTCATGGACTATTGGCCTCGAAACTACGACTGGGCCTTCGCCGAGCGGGCAGCACAGACCCAGCGCAAGGCCAATACGGGCAAGTACCCCATCGGCGCAGCCCTCGTGCTTTACCACGACCGCCGGTGGACGCCGGCCCCCCGGGACAGCAGTTACTTTTCATGGGAGTGGGCCTCCGGGGCCGACGGCGTCTCCTATCCCCCCTCGAAGATCGACTGCCTCGTCTGGTATATGAGCGAATGGATACGGCGCGGCATCGTCGATGGCATCTACATCGACGACGTCTTCCCTGTGCCCGATGACAACCCGGTCACCGGCAGCGCCTATCTCCTTCCAGATGGGCGAATTCAGCCTGGAAGTGCGATTTTCGCCTACAGGGAATACCTGAAGCGCCTTTACGGGCTCTTCGCGGAACATCGAAAGCCGCCTCTCATCACCACGCACATGACCTGCACCCTCGCCATTCCTTTTCATGCCTTCGCCACGGTCATCTTCGACGGCGAGGATCAGGGCCGCTTCATGGGCGACGATTCCGTGACCTTCATTGACGCCTGGCCGCTCGACCGGCTTCTGACTCTGGACAACGCCGAACGCACGGGCCTGGTCACCGCCTTCATGTTCAAGGGCCTTTATGCGTCGCGCGGCCGACCCGAGGCCGACTGGCCCCACCTGGTCTACCGCATGTACCGCTCCGCCTTCGCCATCTGGATGCTTTTCGACATGAACAGCGAGCGCGCCGGCTTGAATTACCCTCCCATTGTCGAAGCCTACGACGGGCCGGAAGTCAAGGTCTGCCCCTTCTGGCGCAACGAGAAGCTGGTCATGGTGGAATCCGTCCTTCCCAAGGCCGCCTCCGATGATAAACTATTGCCTAATAAGGTGTTCTGGCGTAATGCCGAACTGAGGGAGTCCATCGGACGCGAGCCCCTTCGGGCCACCCTTTACCTCAAGAGTGACCGTGCCCTCCTCGTCCTGGTCAATTTTCTGCGCCAGCCCGTTCGCGGGCGCGTTCGACTCGATCTCGCAGGTCTCGGCGTGCCCGCTGAACGCCTTGGCCAGGTCGGGGTCGAGGACGTCGATACGTGGACGCACCCGCCCGGTGAGGACATCCGAGACCTGATGAAGAGTCAGCCGAAGCCGGAAGTGCCGGGCGAGGAGGGCGAGGCGGCCGAGGACGACACCCGGGATTTCGAGCGCAGCGAGGAGGACGGCCTGCGCCTCCGCGACGGCGTCCTCGTCCTCGATGTGCGGCCCCACGACTTCCGCCTCATCGAGTTCCGCTGGGGCCGACAGGCGGTGGATGAATAGTCCCCAGGCGACTTGGGTTGCTTCTCCCAGCGGGATGCGGCGGAGAAAAAGAAGGGGCCGAGTGGGAATCAGCAGGGGCCGGGTCGTGGATCGGTTCGTGGTTGGCGGTGAAGACCGGGCCCAAGTAAGAACCAACAATGGCCACGTCGCAAATCGGTTCGTGGTGAAGGGCAAAAGGCCGAGCAAGAGCGAGCAATGGCCGCCTGGAGAATCGGTTGGTGGTTGGTGTTTGATCATTGGTGGTTGATGATTACTCATGCGATGGCCTATTCTGGATTCTGAAGTCTCCTGTCCCCCTGTCCCCCAGCCCCCCGGCCCTCTGGTCCCTGGTTCTTTCTAGCCGCTTCCCGCTCCCTGCTCCGCGCTCCACCCTTCAGCCTGACGCCGCAGGGCCTCGAGAGTCCGAGCCATGTCGCCGGGCATCTGGGCCTCGAACGTCATTCGCTCCCCCGTCCGCGGATGCTCGAGGGAGAGACGGTGAGCGTGAAGCGCCTGCCGCGCCAGGAGCGGCTCGTCGCCAGGAAGGCCCAGGTCGGCGGGAAGGAGCTTCGAGCGCGAGCTATAGAGACGGTCGCACAGCACGGGGCAGCGGATCGAAAGCAGGTGGACCCGGATTTGGTGGGTCCTGCCCGTCTTGGGCTCCACGCGGACGAAGGCATGGCCGCCCAGCCGCTCGATCACATGGTATCGGGTGATGGAACGGCGTCCGCCGATCAGCCGGACGGCGACCTTTTCCCGGTTGGCCGGGTCGACGCCCAGGGGCAAGTCGATCTCATCCTCGTCCAGTTCCGGCTGCCCTTCCGTGATGGCCAGGTATTCCTTCTGGACGCGGCGGTACTCGAACTGGGGTCCCAGCCGGGCATAAGCCTCATCACTCTTGGCGCAGACGATCACGCCGCTGGTGAACTGGTCGAGCCGGTGCACGATGCCGGGCCGGGCCGGGCTCGACGTCGCGGCCAGATGCGTCCCGCGGTGGAGCAGGGCATTCACCAGCGTCCCGGACCAGTTTCCCCTGGCCGGATGCACCACCATCCCCGCAGGCTTGTCCACCACCAGCAGCCACTCATCCTCGAAGATCACCGACAGCGGGATGTCTTCCGGATCGATCCGACGGGGATGGTCTTCCGGCAGCTCGATCCGGATGATGTCGTCCTGAGCCACGAGGTGGCTGGGTTTCATCGGGCGGCCATTGACTGTCACGGCCTTCTGCCGGATCAGCTCCTGGAGGCGCGCGCGAGAGAAATTCGGGAATCGAGCGTGAAGGTAGCGGTCCAGACGCCGGTCCCGAACCTCCTGGGTGACTCTCCAGGTGACGGGGCCGTAGGCGAGATTTCCTTGGGGCGCTGGGGCCATGTGGAGGACGGAATGCGGGCCGTTTGACTTTAGTGGGGGTTCATATATAGTTTCTATCAGCGTCGTTTCACACCGCCGATACTTGGGGTCCCAAGGCCGTTCAGGGGGACCCACGGGCCGAGAATTCTACCCGCTGGCATCTTAACAAGAAGTTCGAAGTCATGCCTTCGATCCTGATTGTCGATGACGAGCCGGTGATCACCAAGCTGTTCACCGACCTCTTGTCGCCGTTGCCGGATTATCAGATTCGCACGGCCCCGAACGGCCGTGCCGCGCTCGACGAGATTCGGAGGGAAGTGCCGGACCTCGTCATTGCGGACATTTACATGCCGGAGATGGACGGATTCGAGCTGATCGAGGCCCTGGACGAGATGAGGATCAACGTCCCGGTCATCGTGATCTCGGGCAAGGCGACGGACGAGGACGAGCAACGCGTACAAGACCTCGGCATCGTCCAGTTCCTGCCGAAGCCGATAGGCATCGGGGCGCTCCAAGAGGCCATCGACATGGCGCTGGGTCAGGCGAAGATGGAGCGCCGCCATCAGCCTCGTTTCCAGACGCGCCTGGTGGTTCAGCACGTGGTGCAGGAAGGCGACAAGAAGGCGACCTACGAATCGGAGACGGTGAACTGCAGCGTGGGGGGGCTCTGTTTCAAGTGGTATCTGCCTTTCGGCCGGCTCTTCGCCAGCCACAGGGCGTTGAGGCTGGTCGGCGAAGGCGCTCACCGGCCCATCATTTTCAATTTGAAAATTTACGATCCCCACAACAAGACGCGCTACGTCATGACGCGGGCGCGGTTCGTCCACTACACGCGCCTCCCTGAGCAGGATTTCGACTACATCGGGGCGAAGTTCGTCGATCTGGATGAGGAGAGCCGGAAACAGCTCCTGGAGCTCCTGGGCCATTCCGGCCCGGAGCTGAGCCCGCAAGCGTGAAAGAAACGGCCCGACAGATTTTTCTTGCCGCTGTCCGGGCCGTGGAGCCTTCCGTGGCCGTCCGCCGGTCCGTGCGGCGCGAGGGCGGCCTCTTGGCGGTGGCGGGGCGCACCTATGACCTGGCCCGCTACCGCGGCGTGACGGTGGTCGGGGCCGGCAAGGCGGGCGCCCCGATGGCCGCGGCCCTCGAGGAAATCCTGGGCGACCGCCTCCTCGGCGGCCTCGTCACCGTCAAGTACGAGCATACCCAGCCCCTGCGGACCGTCCGCCTCCAGGAGGCCGGGCATCCCCTTCCGGACGAGAACGGCCTCCGCGGGGCCGCGGCCGTCCGGGACGCGGTACGTTCCCTCGGTGAATCGGACCTGGTCTTCGCAGTCCTCTCCGGAGGGGGGTCCGCGCTCCTTCCCTTGCCCGCGGATGGCCTGGCCCTCGCCGACAAGCAGGAGACGACGCGGCTTCTGCTCGCCTGCGGGGCCGACATCCACGAAATCAACACCGTCCGCAAGCACCTGTCGGCCATCAAGGGCGGCCTCCTGGCGCGGCTGGCGGCGCCCGCCACCTTGATCACCCTGGCCCTCTCCGACGTCGTCGGCGACCGGCTGGACGCCATCGCGTCCGGCCCCACCGTGCCCGACGAGACCACCTTCGCAGAGGCTGGCGGCATCCTCAGCAAGTACGAGTTGACGCCGCGGTTGCCTGCCGCCGTGGTCCGACGCATCCTGGATGGACTCGCTGGCCGATGCCCCGAGACGCCGAAGCCGGGCGACCCGGCCTTCGAGAAGACCCAGAACGTGGTCGTCGGGAGCAATCGGCTGGCGATCCAGGCTGCGGCCCGGGAAGCGGAAAGGCTCGGCTACCGCCCACTCATTCTTTCCAGTTCCATCGAGGGAGAGAGCCGGGAGATCGCCAGGGCCCACGCGGCCATGGCCCGGGAAATCCGAGAGTCGGGCCACCCGATCCCTCCGCCAGCGTGCTTGCTCTCGGGCGGTGAGACGACGGTCACCCTCTCGGGGCCCGGCCGCGGCGGGCGCAACCAGGAATTCGCGCTGGCCGCGGCCATCGACCTCGCTGGCCTGCCCCAGACGCTGATGCTCAGCGGAGGGACGGACGGGACGGACGGCCCCACGGACGCCGCGGGGGCCTTCGCGGACGGGAGCACGGTCGAACGCGCGGCCGCGCAGGGCCTCGATGCCCGCGCCTTCCTACGCCGCAACGATTCCTACTCCTTCTTCGCCTCCCTGGGCGACCTCCTCCTCACCGGCCCGACACGGACAAACGTCATGGACGTCCGCCTCGTGCTGGTCGGCCGGCCCTGAATCCCCATCCATCGCTGCCCCGGTCGGCGTCTCGAGATTGGCCGATTCTCGCTTGGACGCTGGAACGCCCTCTGGACCTGCCCCTCCGAGGAGCGCCTCCCAGTGCCCCAACGGCATCCCTGCGAGAGGACAGGTCCGGGAGGCGCTCCCAGGAGTCCGGCGGCAGGAGGGGTTTCCTTGAGTATCCGAGTTAGGATGTGCGCGGCCACTTCCAAACTTGAATGTGAGGTCATGTCTCTTATCATCAGGCAACGCTGGTCAGCCTTCCGGCTCGAAAGAGTCGCATTCCGATTGAGGCCCCCATGGCTCGATTAAAGGTCGGCATCATTGGCACCGGAGGAATCGCCGGAAAAGGAGGCGGGCAAGGCACCCACGGATACGGCTTCACCACCTGCGAGAAGACTCAGATCGTGGCTGCGGCGGACCTCGTCCCGGCGAACCTCGAGCGGTTCGCCCAGCACTGGAACGTGCCACGGGAACACTGTTACCCGGACCATCGGAAGCTGCTGGAGAGCGAGAAGCTGGACATCGTGAGCGTGGCGACGCACAACCTGCACCACGCCCAGCCGGTGATCGACGCGGCCCGGGCTGGCGTGAAGGTGATCGTCGTCGAGAAGCCCATCGCCACCAGCGCCGCCGAGGCGGACGAGATGATCGGAGCCTGCCGCGAGGCCCGCGCCCACCTCATCGTCGAGCATACCCGCCGCTTCCACAGGGGCTACCTCGCCCTCCGCCAGATGGCCCTCGCCGGCGACCTCGGCAAGGTCTCCGTCATCACCAGCCACGGATGCCGCCCGCTGCTCCACAACGGCACGCATAGCGTGGACCTCGCCTTCATGATGACCCACCAACGGCCCCTGCGCGCCTGCGGCTTCCTCTCGGACGAGCCGGTGGCCGACCCCGGCGGTTACGGCCTCATCGCCTGCGAGGGCGGCCTGGTGATCGCCGTGAACTGCGTGCCTGACCGACGCGATTTCTATTCCTCCCTCGAGGTGCACGGCAACCAGGGCCGCGCCACCTCCAATGAATTCTTCCAGGACTGGCATCTCTACCGGCTCGAGCCGACGCCGGGCAGGGGCTACGGGGCCACCTTCACGGAAAAACCCTGGGACGTGAACCGGTCGTACGACCTGGGCGAATGGTTCTGCTGGATGGCGGAGGAGGCTGCGGACTGTTTCCTCGAAGACCGTGAGGGCGTATCGACCGGCGAGGAGGGCCTCAAGACCCTCGAGGCCATCGTGGCCATGCAAATTTCGCACAAGCTTTCCACCTGGGTGGACCTGCCCCTGAAGGAAGGACTGCGGGACTACCGTGTCCGGTCCACGGGCCAATGACCGCAACGATTCAAGGCGTGAGGGTTCATGGACACCGCCCGACTTCTTGAAGACCTGAACTCGGCTCAGAGGGATGCCGTCGGCCACGTCGAGGGGCCCCTTCTCGTGCTCGCGGGCGCGGGCAGCGGCAAGACGCGGGTGGTCACTCGCCGTATCGCCTACTTGCTGGCCCAGGGCGTGCGGCCCTCGAACATCCTCGCCCTCACCTTCACCAACAAGGCCGCCGCCGAGATGCGGAAACGCGTCGAAGCCCTGACCGCGCTCCGCGGCCTCTGGGTCTCCACCTTTCACTCCACCGCCGCGCGCCTCCTCCGCCAGCACATCCAGCATCTCGGCCGGGACCCCCAGTTCACCATTTTCGACACGGACGATCGCCTCAAGCTCATCAAGCAGGCCTGCGACCAGTTGAAGCTGCCCTCCTCCCAGTGGAAGCCCAGCAGCTTCGCCGCGCCCATCAGCCAGGCGAAAAACCGGCTGGTCAGCCCCGCCGAATTCGCCCGGGCCAACTCGGACTACTTCGGCAAGACGGCCGCTCGAGTCTACGACACCTATGAGAAGCTCCTCATGCAGAACAACGGCCTGGACTTCGACGACCTCCTCCTGAAGCTGACGGAGCTTCTGGCGAGCCACGAAGAGGTGCGGCACGCGCTCCAGCAGCGCTTCCAGTTCATCCTGATCGACGAGTACCAGGACACGAACCGGGCGCAGTATCTCATCGCGCGGATGCTGAGCGATACGCATCACAATCTGCACGTGACGGGCGACCCGGACCAGTCCATCTATAGCTGGCGCGGGGCCGACATCCAGAACATCCTCGATTTCGAGAAGGACTTCCCCGAGGCCAAGGTGGTCAAGCTCGAGCAAAATTACCGCTCCACCCAGAACATCCTCGCCGCCGCCAGCTCCGTCATCCGGAACAACCACCAGCGCAGGCACAAAGACCTCTGGACGGAGAACGAGAAGGGGGACATGGCCGTGCGGTTCGAGGCGATCGACGAGACGGACGAGGCCCGCCAGATCGTCCGGGCCGTCCGGAGTCTCCAGTCCGGCGGACGCCCGCTCTCCGACCTGGCCGTGTTTTACCGCACCAACGCCCAGTCCCGCGTGCTCGAAGATGCCCTGCGGAACGCCAACCTCGCCTACGTCATCGTCGGAGGCCTGGCGTTCTACGAACGACGCGAGGTCAAGGACATCATGGCCTACGTCCGGGCCGTGGTGAACCCGAAGGACGAGGTCAGCCTCGAGCGCATCCTGAACGTGCCCGCCCGCGGGATCGGGGACGCCGCGGCCCGGGCGCTCCGGGCCCACTCCGCTTCCGCCGGCTGCGGGCTGCTCGAATCGGTCCGGCGCGCCCCGGACGTGCCCGGCATCAGCTCGCGTGCCCTCAAGGGACTCGAACGGTTTCTCGGCCTCTACGATGCCCTGGCGAGCCTGCCGCCACGGCCCGTAGCTGATTTCGTCCGCCGGATCATCGACGCCACCGGTTACGTCCAGGACCTCCAGAGGGGCGGTGACGAAAGCGCGGACGACCGCATCGAGAACGTCTGGGAGCTGGTCTCCGCGGCGGAGTCCTACGACCAGGAGAACCCGGACCGCGACATCCGGAGCTTCAGCGAGGAGTCCGTGCTGGCGACCGATCTCGACCGCTGGGACGAGAGCCGGGATGCGGTGACGCTGATGACGCTTCATCTCGCCAAGGGCCTGGAGTTCCCCGTGGTCTTCATCGCGGGGCTCGAGGAAGGCCTTCTGCCGCATTACAACTCCATGGAGACCGAGGCGGGCATCGAGGAGGAACGCAGGCTCTTTTTCGTGGGGATGACCCGCGCCCGCCAGCGCCTCTTCCTGTCCCACGCCGAGGTCCGACACCAGTTCGGAACGGTGCGAACCAACCCTCCCTCGCCCTTCCTTGATGAAATCCCGGAAAAATTGGCGCAGAGAGCCGACTCCGAAATGGAGGAGCACCCCGAAGGGGACGAGCCCGCCGAGGAGCTCGAGATCGGCGACCTCGTCCGCCATCACCGGTTCGGCCTCGGCACGGTGATCAACATGGAGCACGGGCGGGCGGAGTTGACCCTCGAGGTGCGCTTCCAGCGCTTCGGCGTGAAGAAGCTGGACGCGGCGCTGGCGCGCCTCGCCCGCGTCCGCTAATTTTCCGGTTCAGAAGTGCGGGAGCACTTCTGAACCGGAAAATCATTACCCTTCCCCGAGGGATTCACATCGCAAGCATCTCTTCCGGTGAAAAGTGCCCTATGCGGTATCACAACTCGAACCTGTTTCGAGCGTTGAAGTGGATTCTTTCCTATAACGACAGTGGTTGTCCCAGGGAGACTAAGGACTGCTTCGCGCGGCGCTTGTCCGATTGTGCCCCGGATGCTCGGGCTAGAATTTTGAGGCAATACAAGAGGCTTCTCACGGGATTGGGGGAGAGTTGGATCGGCCTTGACAACTCCAAGTCACCAAGGGGAAATTTCGACGCTGAAGCGTGCAAGACCTCGTTGAGCGGCGTGGAACAGTGCATTGCGTTGTACAGGACTGGCGGCCTTGCAGATGAAGTCTTGACTTTGGTGAACATTGCCATGGTTTGCGATTGGATTCGCTCTCTGCAGCAGAAGGAATCACAAGCAACGGAAGAGGCGAAGAATGGACATAGGGCGAACTGGGACAAGACCTTTAGTCCCGTTCACGCATGGATCGCCTCACTGAAGCAGGGCGAGCGTTTCGTCCGTGAGTTGGCAGAAACGTTGGAAGTTCCTGACCCCTATGGCGAGGGTGTTAACAAACGATGGTTTTCCCAGCTCTACGAGGAGTAAGGTGTTATCTTGTGTAACCTGCATGACCCTTGCATACAGGCATCATCTGGTCAAATCTGGAATATTCCCCTTCTTCATCCCCCAATCCGGAGGACCCTTCCATGAAGTTCTGTACCGAGCCGGACCTCTACTGGACGGAACATTACGTGAAATACGGTTTCGCCGTCGTCAAGGGGCTTGTGGACCGAGCGTTCATCAGCGAGGCGCTCGAAGAAATCAAGAGGCTCGTGGCCTCCCCGCTCCCCCTCACCCAATGGACGAAGGATCACATCACCATCCCGAACGGGTCGGCCAACCCCGTCCTCGCCCGCGTCTACGATCAGCCGGGTGTCCGCTCGGCCATCGCCGAGATGTTCGGCTCGCTCGACGAGTGGAATCGGGAGCGCCAGTTCCAGCTCTTCTTGAAGCCTTATGACCCGAAAGCCCCGCGGGAACTGACCCCGAGCGGCCACATCGATTTCGTCAAGTGCCCGATCCCGGTCCTCGGAAGCGGCTTCATGTTCCAGGTCTCCCTCGTCGACAAGCAGCCTTACGGAGGCAACATCACGGTGTGGCCCGGGACGCACCGGCCCGTCCAGAAGTGCGTGATGCAGAGCCCCGCCTGGCGCTACCCGGCGAATTGGGACGACATCCCCATGGGCGATCCGTTCGAGTTTGTCGCGGAAGCGGGCGACACCCTGTTCTTCCACCATCTGGTGGCGCACGCGGGCAACCCGTGCTGCACGCGGATGCCGCGCATCAGCCTTCACTGCCAGGGGCTGCGGAACGAGTGGCTGCCCGAGGTGGACCCCTCGAGGGCCGGGATGAGCCCGTGGGAGCGCAGCCTGGCCCTCAATGGCCGTTACCGCCCCCCCCAAGACGAGAAGACGATGATGGAACGCGGATTCCGCGAGCGCAGGGAGGAGCAGGCCATGGAGGCCGCCGCGGCCGCTGCGGCGACGTCCTGAAAGGACACGCCGGGCGACTGGCGGAGTCCGCGAAGAGAATCTATGCTCAGGCGTCACGCCGGGCGGCTGAAGCCCCTCGGCGTGGCCGTCCATCCACCGGGAAACCCTGCCATGAACATCCACATCGGGAATCGAGAATTGGACCTGCCGGGCAAGTACATCGATTACCTGGAAGATTCGACGCCCTCGCTGAACGATCCGGAAGCCCTTCGAGCCCGCATGGAGGAGAAAGGCTACCTTCTCCTCCGCGGCGTGCACGATCGAGACCTCGTCCTCCAGGCCCGCCGGCAGATGCTGGAAGTCCTGGCCGAGGAAGGACAACTCGAACCCGATTCGCCGCTCATGGACGGCGTCGTCAAATCGGGCCAGAGAGGCGGTTTCCGCGGCGGGCAGAACCGCCTCACGACCGCGCCTGCCTTCATCCAGCTCGTCCGCACGGGCAACATCATTCGCTTCTTCGAGCGTTTCCTCGGCGCGGAGGTCCTCACTTATGATTATCGCTGGCTGAGGGTCGTCGCCCCGGGCGCCTTCACCGGCGCCCATTATGACGTCGTGTACATGGGGCGCGGCACCCTCAAGGTCTATACCACCTGGACCCCGCTCGGAGACACGCCCATCGACCTCGGCCCCCTCGCCATCCTCGAAGGCTCCCACCGGTTCGAAAAAATCAAGGAGACCTACGGGAAGATGGACGTGGACCGCGACCACGTCGCTGGATGGTTCTCCAGCGATCCGGTGGAGCTGGTCGACCGCTACGGCGGCCAGTGGAAGACGCACGATTTCCGGGCGGGCGACGTCCTCGTCTTCGGCATGTTCACCATGCATGCCTCGCTCAACAACCGGTCGAACCGCTTCCGCATCACCTCGGACACGCGATACCAGCTCGCCTCCGAGCCGGTGGATGAACGGTGGATCGGCGAGAACCCCAAGGCCCACTACGCCTGGCACAAGACCGATCGGATGATTCCCATGGAAGAGATGCGGCAGAAGTGGGGCGTGTGATGCACGGGGCAAGGCGTCAGCACGGATGGACTGGTATTCCCGGTCAGAAATGCACTCGCACTGAGGAATCCCTGGCCGAATCATCGCCTCCGCCAGACGGCAAAGAAACAGGGATTGAACTGCCGGCCGACGTGGCCCGGCAGTGGGAGATGGGCAAGCGCCGCGCGCTCATTGTCGGCATCTCGGACTACGAGCATCTCCGGTCCCGCAAGGAAAATCGTGATGGCCGGGACAAGGCTTACGACCTTGAATTCGCCCACCGTGACGCCGAAGCCGTGGCGAAGCTCCTCGAGACCAAGCTGGCTTATCATTCCGTCCAATGCCTCACCAACGCGCACGCCGATGACGACGCCATCACCCTCGGCCTCAGCAATCTGCTCAGTGAAGCCGGACCCCTTGACAGCCTCTTTATTTTCTTCTCGGGCCACGGTTTTCCCGAAGGCAGAGAATCTTACTTCATGTGGGAAGAGTTCCTGAAAAACTTCCCGAACGGCAAGTTTGCTGCCCAAGCCAGGGAATCGCTGGCCGGGGCACAACAGGCGGCCAGGGACTGGGCCGAACGCCAAGCTGCCGTCGCTGAAGAAAAAGCCTTTCAGAAGGCTCTCAAAGCCGCGCGGGACGCCGCGGACCCGGATGAGGCGGTGAAACCCTGGGACGCTTTCCTGAAGGAGTTCCCTGCCGGCAAGCTTGCTCCCGACGCCAAGGACTCCCTGGCCAAGGCCCGCCAGGCCGCGACCGACTGGCACGGCGCGGAGTACACCCAGGCCATGGCCGAAGCCAACCAAGCCAAGGACGCCAAGGACTTCCGGAAAGCCAGTGAAGCCGTGGCCGTGGCGCTGCGCCATCGTCCGAACGACGCCGCAGCCCTGGCCCTGCAGAAGCGGCTTGTCCCCACGCTGGCCGTGGAATCCACGCCCGCCGGCCCGACCGTGGAAATCCAAAATCCAAAATCCAAAATCTGACCAGCCCCTGCCGTATCGAGGTCGAGAAAAGCTTATCCTATACAGTTGTCTTGACGAAGAAAGGCTATCGAAGCGTCAGCCGCGAGGTGAAGGTCGCTGAAGGCGGCGAGTATCCGTTAACCGTCGTGCTCGAAGAATCGTAACTCCTTAGCGAAACCATTATGTCGCCCCTACAGGGCTCAAATCATCATTCTGATCACTTTACCCAGGCCGGCGTCCGCCTGTGGCGGACTTGGCCTGGGCTTTCTTATTTTATCCTTTTACTCTTTGTGGGCCGCCCAGAGGGCGGCCCACGCGATTTTTTTAAAAAATGAAGGTAATGGCCTGTCAAGAAATAAACTGTGCAATTTGCCAGGGTGATTTGGGCGCGAGACAAGGAGCGAGGAACGAGTTGGGCCAGGATGTGGGCGGCTGGCTCAGGTACCAGAGTTCCGCGCCAGCGTGCGGACGACAATCTTCCGGCTAAAGCCGGGACGGTTACGGTTTCGGTGAAAAGACTATTCAGCCCATCCACTTGAACAGTTATAATTGTATTATGATCTTGCCCCTTATGATTTTGCCTATTTACTAGCAGCAATTTCTCACAAACTTTTCTGCGAAAGTTTGTGAGAAATTGCTGCTAGTCGGGATGAGGTGATAGACCATGGAACGAAAAGAGGATGTCCTCAAGATATTAAAGGCATTGAAGCCCGAACTGCGGGCCCGCTTCAATGTGAAGGAAATTGGACTGTTCGGCTCATTTGTTCGGGAAGAGCAGTACCCGGGTAGTGACATCGATGTCCTGGCCGAGTTCGGCGATGACGCGAGCTTCTTCGACCTCGTTAGGTTGGCCCTTTTTTTAGAGGAAAAGTTTCAGCAAAGGGTTGATGTCGTTCCCAAGGAGTCCATTCGGCCCGAACTTCGAGAGTCCGTGTTACACGAAGCGGTTATGTTATGAGGGACCCCCAACTCTACCTGAGCGTCGTAAACTGGCCTTGCAAGCGTGAGCCATGAAAAACCACACCGTCATCTACTTTGCCGCCGGATTTCTTACCTTTGCAGGGAGCGCGCTCGTCGCCGGTGACGAGCCGTCCTGGTCCAGAAATCCTCACGGCGACCGGCCCTTCGATCGTTACTTCGTGGGCGTAGGGGCCGCGGAGTTCAAGAACGAGAGCGGCCGGCAGGAGGCCCGGAAGACGGCGCGCGACCTGGCCCTCGCGGCCATGGCACGTGAAATCACCGTCACCGTCACGGCGAAAACCAAGGAAACAATCCTCGGCGAGGTACACGGTGGCAAGGAAAAATGGAGCACGGCGTTCGACGAAATCATCAGCACCGCGGCCCACCTGGAACTTCGGCTCGCGGAGGTCAAGGATGAACACGCCGACAGGCGAATGGGCAGGCCGGATATCTGCTACGTTCGCGTGGTCATGGACCGTGCGGACGTGGCCGCGAGGCTCTTCGAGGAACTTCAGCGCAGCGGCGGGGAGGTGACGCGGCGCGTGGAGGCGGCGAAGGCTGCGCTGGACAATGGCGAAGCGCTTGCCGTATCCTATTTCGGTCTTGGTCGCTCGAGCTACACTGGTCGGTTTGAGGCAGCGCTTCGGTAAGGCAAGAGCGATGACCTCTCTGGCGAAGGAACTCATGGCAAGCGAAGCGCGGCTGACGGCCGCGTGGGGCGATTCTGTCCCGCTCCTCACCGATGCCCTGCTCGATGAGGCCCGGCGCGTCCTCAAGCTTCAAGACGAGGCTTCCACGGGTACCCAAGACCAACGATACCCTTCGGCCGCGCTCGGCCCCCTGGCCGCTGCCTTCCGGGCGAGCGGAGAGAAGGAATTCGCCAAGGCGGCAGTTGCCATTTATCGCCACGGGCTTGAACGGGAACCGCTCAACGAAGGCCGCTGGACCCCCGGGCCGAATGAGGATGTCCTGCTGATTCCTCACCGGCTGGGCGACACGGAGTGTTTAGGATGGTTCGGGGCCCTGCCCGTTTTCCTGTCCAGCGGGCTCTTCGACGAGGACCTGCTCGATCAGATGGTCGCCTGGGCCCGCGCCCAGTTGAACCACCTCGCCGCCAATATCTTCCAGGCGCGCAATATCCGGACCACGCAGGCTGACGCTCTGCTGACCCATGGACTGCGCTTCCCCTTCCTACCCGATGCGGAACGCTGGCGACGCCTCGGCATCGATGCCCTGAACGACTGTTTTAACCGGCAGATTTCAGGGGACGGCAGCTCGATCGAGGCCACAGGCTGGTATCATTACATCGTCATGAATATGTCCCTCCGGTTCTGGCGACTGAAGCAGGCCATGCCCGATCTCGGCCTGCAGATCCGACGCGAGCAGGTGGCTGCCATGTTCGATTACCACGTCGCCACCATCGAGCCGGACGGCCGGCTTACTCCGATCGGAGATTGTTGGCTGACCCCGCCGCAGGCCGGAGGGACCCTGGAGAGTGTAGTCGAGAGGCGCTCCGCTGTGCGCAAGGAGCTTGGCCTGCCAGCGCGGCCGCTCCCGCCTTCCCAGTTCTTCCCCGACGCCTGCCAGGCCTTCCTGCGGTCCGGGTGGGACCCGGGGGCGACCTATCTGACCTTCGAGGCGACGCGGCGCAACGGCTATCACTGGCATCCGGCCCGAAATGCCATCGGGCTCTCCGCCTTCGGCAGGAAGATGCTGACCGATGCCGGCGGGCAGGACTATGACGACCGGAATCCACCTCGCCGGTGGGCGACCTCGACCAGGGCCCACAATACCTGCAACCTCAACGGGTTGAACCAGGTGTGGACCCCGGCCACCTTCCGCTATCGCTCGGTTGACGGTTGGGACCTGGTCGATGCCTTGTATGATGGCGGCTATTGGTCGGGCCGGAACGAATTCACCCCGGGCCCCGGAATCCTGGGATACCATCACCGCACGTGCCTCTGGGCGCGTCACCGCTTCATTGCGGTGCTGGATCACCTGCACCACAGGGCGGCCAAAGATGGCGGACCTGACCTCGAGTGCAACTGGCATTTTGGCCCAGGAAAAGTCACGATGGATGCGGCGGCCCGCCGCGCCATCTACCGTGACGGCGATGCCGGGCTGCTCCTGCTCTTCCCCGTGATGCCCGCAGGCACGGCCTTTGGCCTGCACGGGGGTGTCCACCCCTTGTATCCTGGGCCCGAGGGAGTGGGTCTCCCCCCCATCCCAGGGACCTGGCTGCGCCTGTCCGTGGCCGCATCCGAATGCCACAATAATTCCTTCGCAACCATCCTGGTGCCGTTCACGGGCGAGACTCCGATCTTGGAGGCGCAGGACGTGTCCGATCCCGCCAGGCCTCGCTCCCACCGGCTGACCCTGCAATGGGGTGATGGAAGGACGGACGAGGTTGTGTGGACGAGGCAGCTCGAGGCCGCGCTGGAAGAGACGGGTGGAATGGCGACGGACGGGGCCCTGGTCCATCTCGAACGCGCGACGGACGGGGCGCCCCAACGGGCGCTGATTTTCGATGGGACCTATCTTCGGCCGCACACCTTGACGGACCGCGCTGTGCCCGAAACGTTTGTCTGGAAGTAGCCATTGAAATCCGCTACGCCCTTCGGGCACCGCGGATTTCAGATTTGACGCCCAAGCGCCTACTGCTGGATAACCACCGAGGGCAGAGGCTCTGTTTGAGGCAGCGCTTCGCTAAGTCTTCTGGCCCGAAGCGCTGAACCCAATCTTCTCTTTCACGGCGTCGGGCAAATGGTGCAAAAGGTCAATGACAACCGCCAGGTTCGATTCCACTCGTTGCATCCGTTCCTCGAGGCGGTCCATGCGGGCGGCAAACGCATCCAGTCGTTGTGCCTGGGCATCCAGCCGTTGACCCAGGGCTATGTTTTGCTGGGCCATGGCGACGTTTTGCCGAATTAGCTCGTTCATGAGCTGCCGGGTCTCTTCCCAGCCGTTCGTTGTCGGCTTGTTCTTCTTCATTCAAGAGACCCTGTGACCAAGCTGGATAACGACCCGGAACCATCCCTATCATAACGCAGAGTGTGGTTGTATCCAACGTTCCGTTCATGAGGGAGCACCATGGTCACATACCGCGCGGCGGTCATCGGACTCGGCCGGATGGGCAGCACCTTTGACGACGAGATTCAGCAGGGGGGCTGCCTGTTTCTACCCTATTGTCATGCGCCGAGCTATGCCTCTTCACCCCTGACGCGCCTGGTAGCGGGCGCGGACCCGCACGAGGGCCAGCGTGCGGCGTTTGCGCAGCGGTGGGGCCTCGACTCTGCCCACGTTTACTCCGACTACCGTGCCATGCTGGAAAAGGAAAGGCCGGATATCGTGAGCGTGTGCACGACCGCGAGAATAAGGTCCGAGATCGTGCAGCACGCGGCGCGCTCCGGCGTCAAGGCCATCTGGGCCGAAAAGCCCATCTCGATCAGCCTGGCGGAGGCCGACGCCATGGTCGAGGCCTGCAGAGCCCACGGCGTCGCCCTCGCCGTCAACTGCGCCCGCCGCTGGAATCCGTTCTTCTCCGTGACCCGCGGCCTCATCGATCAGGGTGAACTGGGCAACGTCCTCCAGGTCACCGCCTACGGCTCCTGCGGCCTCTCCCACAACGGCAGCCACCTTCTCGACCTCGTCCGCTTCCTGGCCGGAGGCGAGGTCCAGTGGGTCTTTGGCGAGATGGCATCGGAGGAGGCCGCCGCGGGCGATCAGGACCTCCAGGGCAATGGATACCTCGCCTTCGACAACGGCGTCCGGGCGCTGGCCCGGGGCACCCCCTGCGGCGCGGCGGAGTGGGAGTTCGACGTTATCGGAAGCCGCGGCCGCATTCGAGCCATGGACAACGCCGGTCACTTCGAATGGACTCAGCTCGAGGAAGGCAAGCGTCGTGGACCCGTCCAGCGGCCGTTCCCCTTCCCGCCCAGGATCGAGGGCATGGGGCTCACCATTATCCGGGACCTGGCCGCCGCCATCGAGACGGGCCGGAAACCCAAGTGCTCCGGCGAAGACGGCCGCGCCGCGCTGGAAATCGCCATCGCGCTCCGCGAGTCGCACCGCCGTGGCGGGGCCCGGGTGAATCTTCCCCTAGCGGACCGGCAGCTCAAGATTTTGTCCGCGGAAACCGACCACGACAACGAGCCGGCCATCGTCCGCCGCCAGCGACAGGCCCCGAAGGCCTGAATGGGACTTCTCACATCACAGGCCTGTTTCCCGGATGTTCACCGCCGCGGCCACCTGGCGGATTTCGTCAAGTCCGCCGCCCCACTCCTGTTCCACTGCGGGCAAGATGCCGCAAGCTCGGCAGCAGCCACGCACCATTCCGCCTGAGAGGCGGGACTACAAACGCGGGGGGAGCGGAAGTCAACCTACTTGCCGTTCAGCGCCTGCTTCACCGCCTCGACGCACTTCTGGACCGCCGGCGCGGGATTGTTCACGTCACCTTCGTACTCGAGGACCGGGCAACCGGTGAATTTCACCTGCTCGAGGGCAGCGAACAGCTTCTTCAGGTCCAGGTTGCCCGTTCCGACCACCACGTCTTCGGGCTTGCGGGCGCGATCGAATACGAAGTCCTTGATGTGGATTCCGCGAAGCCGCGGGCCGAATTCCTCGATCATCTTCAGCGGGTCCTCGCGCGAATCCAGCGCCCAGGCCGTGTCCAACCATAGACCGATGCGCTCGCTCGTCTTGGAGAACACCTGGCGCAACATCTGGGCCGACCCCAGCCAGTGCCTCCCGCCATGGTTGTGGATGCCCAGGTTCACCTCGTAGCGGTCCGCCAGCTTCTCCGCCAGCCGGTAGCTCCGCGGGACCGAATCCGGCCGGAAATCGCAGGAGATGCCCTTCGCCCCGGCGCCGTGAGCAAATTCGAAGTACTTCCGCACCGCCTTCGAGTCCCCGCTCAGGCCGACCACCCCAATGGCTGCAATGTCCACGCCGCGGCTTCGGTACAACTCGATGGCTGCATCCAGCTTCGCCGGGTCCGAAAAGTCCAGGTGGCCCGTCCACAGCTCGATGCGGGCCAGGCCGCAACCCTGGAGGCAGTCGATCACCTCCTCATTCTTCTTTAAAGCACGAAAACAGTAGCTCTGAACCGCCAGATTCTTGACCCAATCCATGGAATGGCCCTCGCCTTGAGTTGGAAGGAACCCATACTCGATGAGGGAGCGTCTCACCACTTCCCTCACCGGGTACGGGCGATGGCGGCGTATTATCTGGCAAGCCGCATGGAAACGCCAGCCGCCCCCACTGGGCCCTCACCGTTGCCCGATGGCGATGCCGATGCCGCATCGCGTCAGCGTAGCCGCAGGGCGTGAGCCCTGCGGGGGCTCGCGGTCGTAGGCCCGGGGCGTCGTCGCAGCCGCATCGCGTCAGCGTAGCCGCAGGGCGTGAGCCCTGCGGGGGCTCGCGGTCGTAGGCCCGGGGCGTCGTCGCAGCCACATCGCGTGAGCGATGCAGGTGTCTGCCCGTCCGCGCCTCCAGCCTCTGTTGGCAACCAGCCTGATTTGCTGTAAGAACGCTGTCATGTCCAGCGAGCTGGAAACCATCCTGACCTATCACCAGGAGACCAAGCATCATTTCCATCGCTATGCGCGGGGGCCGGGACAGCTCGACTGGGATTCCCAGCCGGACCCCTTCCGGCGCTACCTCGGCGCGCCGGTGCTTCCGCTCGAACGTGTCGACCCGACGCCCGAGCCACTTTACGACCCCAGCTTCTTCCCCGGCCACGTCAGCCCCGCCCCATTGGACCGCCACTGCATTTCACAGCTTTTTTTCGACAGTCTGGCGCTCTCGGCGTGGAAGAGCATCCGGACGGCCACCTGGTCCCTTCGCGTCAACCCATCGAGCGGCAACCTTCATCCGACCGAGGGGTATCTCCTCTGCGGCCCCGTCCCCGGTCTGACGGATTCGCCCGTGGTCTGCCACTACGCGTCCCGAGAGCATGCCCTCGAGGTGCGCGCCCGTGTTCCTCCCGATCTTTGGCAGGCTCTTCTCCAGGGTCTGCCTCCGGAGACCGTGCTCGTCGGGCTCTCCTCGATTCATTGGCGCGAGGCCTGGAAGTACGGAGAACGCGCCTATCGTTACTGCCAGCACGACGTCGGACACGCCCTGGCGGCCGTCAGCCTTGCCGCCGCCGGACTGGGATGGCGGGCGCGGCTGCTCGACGGCCTCGCTACGGAACAGCTCGCCGCACTCCTGGGCATCGGCACGGACCCGCAACCGGAGACCGAAGAGCCGGATGCACTGATGGCTCTATTGCCGCAGGGCTGCCGCCTGGAAGCCTCTGCACTCCCTGAAGAGGCGATAGCCCGTTTCCCCACCCTCGCCTGGCAGGGCACGCCCAACCGGCTCAGCTCCTCCCACGTTCCCTGGGGACGCATCGCCGAAGCGGCCCAGGCCGCCCGAAAACCTCCGACCTCCGCCGCAGAGGAGGGCTTCGACCCTCCGGAGGTTGTATCGCCCCTGCCGGTCCGGGCCGTCGGCTTGCGCCCCATGATTCGCCAGAGGCGCAGCGCCGTGGACATGGACGCCGTGACCACCCTTCCCCGAGACGTCTTCTACCACATGCTGATCCGGACTTTGCCGGTCCGGAATCAGTTTCCTTTCTCCTCGTTTCCTTGGAGACCACGACTCCACATGGCCCTTCTCGTGCATCGCGTCACGGGCGTCTCACCCGGCCTTTACTTTCTCGTTCGCGACCCCGCGCGAGAGGAGACCTTGCGGTCCCTGCTCCGGCCGGACGCGGCCTGGAAAAAACCCGAGGGATGCCCCGACGGCATGCGGCTTCACCTTCTGCTCGAAGGCGACGCTCGGGAGGCTGCTCGACACATCTCCTGCCATCAGGAGATTGCCAGCGACGGCTGTTTCAGCCTGGGCATGATCGCGGAGTTTGAAGAACCGCTCAGGCATCACGGCCCCTGGTATTATCCGCGTCTGTTCTGGGAAGCCGGCCTGATCGGGCAGGTGCTCTACCTCGAAGCCGAGGCGGCGGGCATCCGCGCCACCGGCATCGGATGCTACTTCGACGACCCGATGCACGAGCTGCTGGGGCTGGAGGACCGCCGTTACCAGGACCTGTATCACTTCACGGTAGGTGGGCCCGTGGAGGACAAGCGCCTGACCGCCTTGCCCGCCTATCCTTAGCGAAGCCATGCACCATGCGCTTCGCCAAGGTGCATGGCTTCGCTAAAAGGCTTTGCTTCGCAAAGCCGGGCCAATCCAGGCTCTGAAATCCTCGAGACCGAAGGGCGCAGCGGATTTCATTAAGGCAAGAACCGTTGCTGCACCCCGGGGTCCGGCAGCCGACAACTGTCCGTGCGGCCGAACCATTGGTAGCGGTGAGCGGCAATCCAGCGGTAGACGGTGTCCCTGAGGGGCCTCGGAATCCATCGCAGCCAAGAGACGACGCGCCAGAACCCGCCGACGTCCGAAAGCGCACAAAAAATCGCGTCCGAGTGCGTGTGGATGACTTCCCGGTCCGTGCCGTGATGGTCCACCGTGATCATGCTGGCCAGTTCTTGTCCCACTTCCGGATGGCGTTCGAGCACGCTGGCCGCGGTGACTCCCTGCAGCGGGGCGAAGGTGAGAACCTGCCCCGTATCCTCCTTGAGGAGAAACTGCACCGTGCGGTCGCAGAGCCCGCAGACGCCATCGAAGAGCACGAGGGGTCCGGCCTTCGCTTGCTGGCGTGCGGGCAGCCATTCGGGATCGAAGGTAAAGGCGTGCAGGAGCAGCATCCCTCCCCTGAAATCAGGGATGGCCGCGGAAAGGGTGAGTCCTAGATGGATGACCAGGAGGGCTAGCCAAATCCAGGGGCGCGTCCGGCGATGAAGGCTGAGCGGCAGGAAGAAGATTTCCAGGGCTAAGAAAATGCCACTCGCCGGCATCAGGCATCCCTCGGGCAGTCCCGAAAGCCGGTCTCGGAGGAGGCCGGCGATGGCCAGGCGAATGTGGAGTCCCTGCGCCATCCACCCTGCGACGACCAGGAGCTTGTTCAGCCCGCTGAAGGCGTATCCCCCGGCCATCAGAATCCACGCCGCTCGGAAGGTCCATGCAGGAAAATACCAGTCCGGGTCCGGCGGCCGGCGTGACAACCGCAGAGGGTCGCCGGCCGGCACGGCGGCGCAGAGGATGAGGAGGAGGGCGACGGCTGGCATTCCGGGATTGCTGGCGAAGTCAGAACGGCTGAGCAGGCACAGCGTGCCGCACCCGAGGAGGAGAGCGGAGGAGCGGCGATACCATCCGGCGGTGAACGCCGCGGCGAGCACGAGCATGGCACTGCGGAAAGAGCTGGCGGCCGTCAAGGAATCCGTGATGCGCTCGCTATCGCTCGAAATCGGCCGGGCGAGATGGAGGAGGAGATAGAGGCCCAGGATGATGCGGAAGGCTGCAAACTGATAGGCCGAGATCGGCTTGGCTTGAAGTCGTGAGGCTTTCATGGACTCGACCTTTGGCCTGCCGGCATTCCTAGTATCCCTGTTCATAAGGGCATCAGCACTTCTGAACAGGGATACTCGTAGACGGGTTCGCAGGTGCGGATGCACTTGCGAACTCGTCTACCAGCCGCCAATCGCTCATCCCGGCGTGCTGAGAAATCCGGGTTAAGCTGGCAGCGTGGCCCGATAGACCCGCAGCCAGTTGCTCGACAGGAGCTTCGTCAGAATCTCTTCCCGATAACCGCGCCGGAGCAGTTCCGCCGTGAGATGGGGAAGCTGGCCCACGTGGTCCATGCCTTCCGGCCACTGGTCCGCGCCGATGCCGTTCACGTCGCCTCCCAGGCCCACGTGCTCGTCTCCCACCAGGTTGACTAAATAGTCCACGAGGTCAGCCAGGTGCGAAAGCCGGGCCAGCCGCACCGGGGGAACAGGCTCGTCCGGCGGGAGCGCGTTCTCTCGATAAAAACGTTCCTGGACTGCCGAGTCTTTTCTCATGCGCATCCGCTGTTCCGGGTCCTTCGTGTGCTCGAGCACCCAGGCGTGATAGCGCCAGAGCCTGGGCTCGAATCCGGGCTTGGGCCAGCCGTCCCGTTCGTACGGGGAGTACTTCGTCTGCCAGACGGCCGCGGAGAGCAGGTGGTCCGCAAAATGGACACCGATCACGCCGCCCGAGTCGGCGATCCTGCGCAGTGTGGCATCCCGAAGGCCCCGTGACGGCGGCACAAGGTCCCGGCTCGTCGTATGGCTGTCGATCACCGGTTTTCGCGAGGCTTCGACAAAGGCCAGGGCCGATTCGTCCGAGGCGTGAGCCGTGTCCAGCAGGATGCCCAGCTCGTTCATCCGAGCGATGACCTCGTGTCCGAAGTCGCTCAGCACCGGGGCAGGCCTGCCCCCCAGCGACCGACACCAGCGGTCATGGTACTGCATGGCCGGATGGGAGGCCCGAACCCCGTGCTCGAAAAACGTATCGACAGAGGCCAGATCCACCATGTGGTTGTTGCCGGTGAGGTGCAGGATCACGCCCACGCGGCCGTCATCCGGCGCGGCGTCCAGGTCCGCGGCACGGGTGATGAGCCGCGCCCGGTTACACCTCCGGACGGTTTTCACCACGGCATCCACCCGTTCCAGTTGTTTTCCGAGGAGCCAATCGTCCGGCCCAGCCAGCTCATACTGGCCCCGGCCCGTCTGAAAATAGCAGCCATAGCCGATGGACACGACGAGGGTCCGGACGCCCGCCTCGTCCAGCTTCCCGAAATCGCTCTGGCTGCCTCCGTTTTCCCGGAAGGTTTCCGAATCAAAATTGAAATAACCGACAAAAATCGGCAGGCGGCGGTGCAGCGCCTGGGCCCGCTTCAGGCAAGATTCCATCGCGGAAGGAAGCATGGTAGGCTTGGCCTTGGGGTCACCTGTTTGAACTTTGAAAAGCCTCGAAGTCGGCGATAGGAAATAGCCCACGGCAACATGGCTTCCGGACGGTCACGTTCCACCGATGGGCTAACTCGACCATGGTAGCTGACCAGCGAGCGTGTCTCGACCCGATTCCGTTGTGCCTGTTGACGGTATATCTCAAAGATGTAAGATAATCTTACCATGACAACGGTAATGTCGAAGAAAGGCCAGATTGTCCTGCCGGCTGCCGTGCGGGAGAGCCTGCACTTAGAGCCGGGTGATGATTTCGAGATCAGCGTCCAGGACGAGGACACGATTGTCCTGCAAAAGATTTCACGGCCTCCGAACAAGGGTCTCGTGGACCTGCTGCTAGCGTGCCCTTTCCCCTTCGAAATACCCGACAGGGAAGTTGACGACACGGCATCAGTCAAGCTGTGAACTATCTCGTTGACACGAACATCATCTGTGAACCGATCCAGCGCGCTCCAGATCGCACCGTGGTCGAGTGGCTGCGCGAGCACGAGCGCGATCTCTACGTCAGCGCGATCACGATTGGAGAGCTCCGACGTGGGATTGAGAGACTGCCTGATGGAAAGCGGAAATCTCAGCTTCAGGAATGGCTGAAGAGAGTATGCGACTCCATGCATGGCCGCGTACTGAGCTTCAACGTCAGTGTGGCCCACGTCTGGGGGCAGTTGAAAGCAAAGTGGGATGGGCAAGGGGTGGCGCTTCCTTCCATCGACAGTCAACTTGCTGCAACAGCTCACCGGCACGGGTTGGTTCTGGTCACGCGCAACGAGAAGGACTTTCGACGCAGTGGAATCCGAATCGAGAATCCATGCGGGTGAGGCCTCAGATATGCCCCTCGGCCAGGCATATCCACCATATTTCATCCGGACATAGCAGTTACGTATGCTAAACGTAGCCCGTTTACATACAACGGGTTATGCAAGGTGGCAACGTCAAGGACATTGCCACCCTACAGAGCAGCCCAGGGCACAAGTTCGCCGAAGCCCCGCGAAGGCGAACGCAGCCCTGGGAAGGGGAAGCGCATCAACCACAAGAGTCCCGTAGGGACGGGAGAAGTTTTCGCTAAGGAGTTACCGGCTTGACATGGCCCCAGGAGTCGGAAAAGAAGAACTCCTCTTGGGTTTCCAGGCCGGGCGCCTGGTTGGCGTGTTATCTTCTCGCGAAGCGCCATCACGGCTGCCCGACCGGGGCGACGAATAACGTTTCCTTGCCGAGTTGCTGGTTCAAGGCCCGGACGAGGTCGTCCGTGCCCTGAAAGTAGGGTTCATGTTGTCTTTCGAGCCGCGTGGCGAACCCATGTCGGCTGCGAGCCAACGTCAAGCCGGGGAGGTGGAATGAACCCTCGCACGGGTCCAAGGTTTGATCTTCGACAGAGTCTTGGCAAGGGTATCCTTGGCCTTGGCGGCGTCGTAGTCCATCTGCAGGCCGGTCCAGAAACCCTCGGACATGCCAAAGAATCGCCACAGGCGCAGGCCCGTGTCGACGGTGACGGCCCGTTCGCCAGCGACAATCTCCCCGATGCGGCGCTGCGGCGCGCCAATTTCCTTCGACAGAGCGAAATCTCCCGTGACAGTTCCTGAAACTAGTCGATCGTGCCGGTGTCGAGCCGAATGGTTGTCTGCTTCTTGAGCCGCGACGCTATTGAAATCTCGAAACGGCCAAGGTGGCAGCCTGTAAGCGCCTAAAGGCTTGCCACCTGCGCCGTCTTCCGATACCTTCTGCGGGCGTATGGTTGACGTGAAGGAAGGCTTGGGGACACGTGAGGGGCGATGGGCTGGCCGGGTCCGGCCGAAGATCACGGGCCGCGGCCGAAGGCTTGTGCTCGCCGGGTGCCTATTAGTCGCCTTCGCGCCGGGCCAGACCCACCCCGAGTCGCTGGCCTCTGTCAAGCCGGGTCTGCGGCCACCGAGCCATCTTTTCTTGAATGGTGGCCGGCCGCAGATTTCAGCCGAGGAAGTCACCTTTGGGGAGGCGGCGGGGCCCCTCGACGCGCTGGTGGCCTCCCTCACCATCGAAGGACTCCCCGAGGGCGTGGCCGAGTGCCGTGTGAGCTGGGAGGTTCGTGACTTCTCCGGCGCGGCCATTCACCAGGTGTCCGAGAAGCGGCCGGCGGCCGAGGCGCTGGCCCGCAGCTTTTCCTGCGCCCTGCCGGCCACATCACAGGCCGGCCCGTTCCGATTCCACTACGAGGTGGCCGCCGGCGGCCAGTCCTCTCGAGGCGTCATCCCCATCTCACGGGCAGACCATTCCTTCCTCATCGAGGACTTCGAGAAGGCGCTGCGGCCCGCGAGCGGCAACATCCGCCTGGATTCCGCGTCCGCTCACTCGGGCCAATTCGGCCTGCGCGTCGAGCCCGCATTCGCCGAAGGCGACCGGCAGCGTCTGGCCGCCATCGATCTTTTCCTCGAGCAGGTGGGATCGGGCGGTTTTGCTGCGTGCCGGCCTGCCGCGGAGAAGCTTCAGGCCGCGGGCGGAGCGGGCCGCATCCTCCAGATTCTCGATGATTCCAAGCTCGGGGAGGCCGAAAAGCTCCAGCAAGCTCGTGAAGAAGCCCATAACATGCGACTGGGTTTCCTCCGCCAGCACGGCACGTCCGTCCCGATCGGCCTCGAATTGCCGGGCCGGCCGACCCGGCTGTGCCTGTGGGCTCGTGCGGACACGCCGGGCGGCGGCCTCGAGGTTCAGGTCAGCGCGCT
Source organism: Planctomycetota bacterium (assembly GCA_016179685.1). Taxonomy (GTDB): domain Bacteria; phylum Planctomycetota; class PUPC01; order JACPCR01; family JACPCR01; genus JACPCR01. The sequence continues at coordinate 111,999 of JACPCR010000073.1, forward strand.
CATCGAGAACAATCAGGCGCGTCACCGCTGGACGGTCCCCGGCCCCGCCCTGGAGGGTCAGGGGTGGAAACGGCTCGAGCTCGATCTGCCGGTCTACGCCGAGGCCCGTGCCCGTGCGTCGCCCGAGGCCTTGAAGAGTGATCCGGCGGCCCAGGGGCAGGCGCATTACCCGTTGAAGCTCGAGGCCATTGCCCTGCTTGGCCCCGGCCCCGCCTCCTTCGACGATCTCAGTGTGCGGACCCAGGAAACGTTGGAATCCCCCGTGCAGGTCATCGCCGGGGGCGACAAGCCGGGCGCTCTGCTGTTTCCGGGCGACGCCTTCCGCATCCGCGTGCACGACGCCTCTTTGACCGCGCCGCTGAAGGCGGCATGGCAAGCGGAGGCGACGGACCTGGAACGCCGGCCCGTGCGTCAGGCCTCCTGGCCCATCGATCTCGGGCCCGACGGCGTCCAGGAGTTGGAAATCTCCACCAACGGCTGGCCCCGAGGCGTCTATGCCATTCGGCTCGAAGCCGTCCAGGAGGGCCGAACGATCTACCGCAATTTCACCGAGCAGCCGACCTCTCCGGCCTTCCTCGGTCAGCGTTTCATCCTCTACCGGCCCGACGCGCCGGACCTCACGACTCTGTCCGCAGCCGAGTTTCTCCGCGACGGACACCGGGTGGAGCTGGACTTGGGCAAGGGCCACGAGGTCGTCCCGATCCAGTGGCACAACTCCTATCCGGAGCTGCGCGACGGCATCGAGCCTCGGGAAGGGATGTGGATGTGGCACGTCTACGATCCGAAGGTGAAGCAGACCGTCTCGGCCGGGAAGAGCATCGTGGCCCGGCTGGGCCTCACGCCCGCCTGGGCCAGTTCCGAGGGGCGCTATGACGACATGACGGGCAACCGCGACTGGGTGGGCGATCCGTTCACTTTGCCCCAGCGCAGCGTCACCTGGGAGCGGTATGTCTACAAGGTGGTCAAGCGTTACCAGCGGGACGTGTCGATCTGGGAGGTCTGGAACAAGCCGGACGATCCGGTTTTCAAGACCACGGCCAAGGAATTCACGGAGCGCGTGCTGAAGGTGGCGCACCGTGCGGCCCGGAGCGCGTCTCCGAAGTGCCGTCTCCTCCTGGGCGGCATCACCCGGGACAATCTGCTGCCTTTTCTCCGGGACCTTTTCCAGTGCGGGGGCCACCAGCTCGTCGATGCGATCGGGGTCCATCCTTCCGTTGATCCTCTGAGCCCGGAGCGCGCCTTCTTGGGCGAGATGCTCGAGGAGGCCTGCCGCCTGGCCGAGAAGGCCGGTGCGGCCGACAAGCTCTGGATCACCGAGCTGGGATGGAACACGGGCCGGCCCGGTGACGTCTCCGAGATGGAACAGGCCCAGTACCTCTGCCGAGCCTTCGTTCTCGCCCGGCTGGCGGGCATCCGGCGCATCCTCATCGATCTCCACACCGCGCAGTGGGAGCAGGCCAGTTCCGGTCTGCTGTTCCAAACCCCTTCGGAATCGGGATTCATCCACTATCGGCTCGGAGCGCTCGCCTTCAAGCACCTGGCCCGCGCCCTTCCGGAGGAGGCCAGTCCGCTGGGCGAGATCGATCTCCGCGACCGCTCCCTTCGCCTTTCGCGAGCCGGGCTGTTCCAGTTGCCGGAAGGCCTTCTTCTCGTCGTCTGGCGCGAGACCGGAACGGCCAGGATGCCCGCCGTCGGCGGCGAGGTCCAGGACATGCTCGGCAATCCCATCACGCCCCGGGAGGGCTTTCTTGACATTTCTGCTGCGCCCTTGTTCATCCGGCTGCCCGGCGGCGACCTGCCTGCGCTCCGGCGTCGGCTCGAGCGACTCCCCCTCCAATTCAAGGATGACCCTGCTTCTCGGTGGAAAATGGCGCTTCACACCTTCGCCGACGTGGGCGATCCCGCCGACGAGCAGGCGGCCGGCTACGCGGTCACCGGCCGCAGCGTGATCTCCACCCTGACCTCCACCTATCTCGACAAGCGCTCCCTCAAGGACTCCGGCCGGAATCTTCACGAGTCCGAAAGTCTGCGCCTTCCACTCCAGGACGCGGGTGCTCGTGACCTGATTCTGAAGCGCCGCATCGACTATGAGTTAAAGGACCAGAAGTGCCGCGTGAGCGTCGACGGCAAAGAAGTCGGGGTCTGGCTTGTGCCGGGTCAGGACCGCACGCGCCGCTGGCGCGACGAGCATTTCATCATCCCCAACTCGTTCCTTTCAGGGAAGGGAGAGGCGACGCTGACCCTTTCGGCCGTGACGGGTCCCTATTCCACCTTCAGTCTTGCCGCAGGCCTCAAGGAGCCCGGAACGCTCTTCCTGAGCGACATCCAGCCGCTCGTGGACACCGAGGGCTGGATCGGGCCCGTCCGGTCCGATACGAGCTTCCTGCACTCTCCCCTTTCCATCCAGAAGAAGAGCTTTGCAAAGGGCCTCGGTGTTCACGCCCCGAGCCTTCTCGTCTATAATCTCAATCGCCAGTTCCGGCGATTTCATTTCCAGTGCGGCCTCGATGACGTGACCGAAGGAAAAGGGAGCGTGGCCTTTCGAGTCCTCGCCGACCAGAAAACCCTGTATGACTCGCACCGCGTCAATGCCTTCAGCCGTCTCGATCCCCAGGAAGTGGACGTGACCGACGCCCAGGTGCTTCAGCTCGTCGTGGAAGACGGAGGCGACGGCAAGGAAAATGACGTCGCGGATTGGGCCAACGCGAGGCTCAGCGATGCTGAACGAAAGGATTCAGGCCGTGAAAAAACGCATGAACCTCAATAGGGGAACGATGATGCCCGACAAGAACCTGCCTCGCGCGCCTCGTTCATGCACCGGAACACGGGGTTGCTCCATTCTCCATTTCCTCGTTTGTTCCCTGCCTGCGAGCGCAGCCATGGCCGAGGATGCCGCCGGCCTCGTCCGTCAGATCGAGAGGGCCGAAAATCCCGCACGCCTCGCCGCCCTGGGCGCGGAGGCCATACCCGCGCTTCTCCATGGCCTCGAGACTTCCGAGCATAAGGACGTCATCCTGCACCTCCTTGGCGAGATCGGGGATTCCCGGGCACTCCCTGCCATCACTCGCTTCACTCAGGATGCGGTCATCGAGCACCGTATCGCCGCCGTTTACGCCCTTCGCAAGTTCAAGACCCAGGAGGCGACTTCCGAGGCCTCCAAAGCCCTTTCGGACAAGGAGGAGCGGGTGCGGTCCGCCGCCCTTCAGGCCCTTCGAGCGCTCGAGGCCCGGACCGAGGCCGCGGGGGTTGCCCGCCTTCTCTCAGACCCCGAGTGGCCCCTGCGCAAGGAATCCGCGCGGCTGCTGGGCGATTTCAAGGAAAGGGACGCAACGCCGGCCCTGGTGGCCCGGCTTCGCTTCCAGCTCGTTCCCGAGACCGAGGAGGGAAAAACCGCCGCGTCCGAGGAACCGAAAATGATCCCGCGGTACGACGAGTCGGTCGCCAGCGTGCGCATGGAGGCGATCCAGAGCCTGGGAAAGATCGGCGCGCCCGATGCCGTCCAGGCCTTCATCCCTCTGCTCGCCCACGGAAGTGACGCCGAACGCAGGGCAGCGGTTGATGCCCTCCAGCGCATGGGCCACGGAGTCGCCGACCTCGTTCACCAGAGCATCCGATACCCGTCCAAAGAGGACAAACCGCCCATGTCACCGGCCGAAATCCTTCAGAGCGCCTACCTCGCGGTCGCCCTGGCGCGCCTGGCCGACGACCGTGCGGTGAAGGCCGCCCTGTCTTACGCTCCGGCCGGCGACCCTTTCTGCCAAATTGAGCTCGTCCAGTTCCTCGGAAACCGAAAAGTCGCCGAGTCCGCTCCTGTGCTCGCCCAGATGCTCCGCACGACCAAGGTGAAACAGGTGAATGAAGCCCTTGGCAGTGCCCTCACCGCAATTGGCCAGCCGGCCAGCGCCGCCCTCCTGGAACTGCTTCCCGATCGCACCGTGTGCGTCGAGGTGATGGGCCTTCTCGAAAAGCCGGAGCTTCAGAATGCCAAGGCGATCGAAAAATTCATCAAGTACCTCGAGGATGAGGACTTCGACATTCGGTCCGCGGCCATCAAGGCCCTCGTCGCCCACCGGGCAACGGAGGCTGTGGCTTCCCTGGAGTCCACCCGCCTCCTCGACCCTGACGAACGCGTGCGCGATGCCGCCACTGATGCCTTGAAGGCCCTGACGGGCAAAGACTATCGTAAATAAACCGGCACGGACACAATATGAAACGAATCGTTACAAGACTCACAGACTGTTTCATATCGTGAATCCATTCGCTGAAATGGTCAGTCCCGATCATGTCCGCATAACTCATTCTGCCATAATGAGTAATATCTTGGCGTCCTGCACATGGCATGCTGTATGGCACAAGTGTTGCAATCAAATGGATTGCTTTGGCTTGTGCAATGTTGCATTGCATAGGTAGCTCGAATTTGTGCAGGACCCTTCCCGGCCAGGGATACCGCCGTCTAGGGGGGCGGCGATTGACAGCCAGGGGAGAAGTGGAAGAATCGTAGCTTCCAAAAATTGTCGTATGGTGCGACAGAGAGGATTGCACCATAATTCCGGGCCAGGGAAGGCTCCTCACAAATTCGAATTCCTTCGGAGAGGAAGAGCCTTGAACAGCAATGTTCGAGGCTTTTTTTTTGGAACTGCACCAATTCTTAGCGGAGCGTTGCCTCAAACCGAGCGGGTAAGGGAGGGGCTGGGGTTGCCAGCCTCCCGCTCCCCGTTGTCGAAATAGGGTCATTTCCGTATATTTACCGGCGTGCGGGTTTGTCGCTGCGGATGACCCCGCAGTGATTACTCCTCCCATTTGTTACGGGAGACTCTCCATGCTTCGCATTGAAGAGCTGGACACCCCTTCGCTGATCTGCGACCTGGACGTCATGGAAGCGAACTTGAAGCTCATGGCGGAGCGGTGCAGGGCCTTGGGCATTGCCCTGAGGCCGCACACGAAGTCGCACAAGATTCCCGCCCTGGCTCACTTGCAGATTGCCTCGGGAGCGCAAGGCATCACCTGTCAGAAGCTGGGGGACGCGGAGGTGATGGCGGCGGCGGGGATCGACGACATCCTCATCCCTTACAACATTGTGGGCAAGGTGAAGACCGAACGACTAGCCCGGCTTGCCCGGCAAATCCGCGTCCTGGTCGCCATCGACTCCGAGGCGACGGCCAGCGGTATCTCCGCTCCAGCCTCCGAGATCGGGGCCGCCGTCGGCATCCTCATCGAACTGGATACCGGATCGCATCGATGCGGCGTGCAGAACCCGGAAGAGGCCGCGGCCCTGGCTAGGTCCGTGGCACGTTTCCCTGGCCTTCAGTTCACTGGCCTCATGACCTATCCCAGCCGCCTGGAGGCGAAGCCGTTCATCGATCGTACGGTGGCCCTCATCCGGCAGGCCGGGCTTGAAGTCTCGGTGATCAGCGGAGGCGGCACCGGCCTGGAATCGGTGTCCAAGGAACTGGGATGCACGGAGACGCGAAGCGGCTCGTATCTCTGGGAGGGCGGCAGCCGCGTGGGCAAGAGCGAAGACCTTCACCCGTCGCATTGTCCTCTCCGGGTGTTGACCGTGGTGGTGAGCACCGCCGTGCCGGGGCAGATGATCCTCGACGCGGGCCAGAAGACTCTGACGGCGCGGCCCGGCGATCCCTACGGCTACATCGTGGAGGACCCGGGTGCGAAGATTCGCGGCATGTCGATGGAGCATGGGCACGTGGATATCCGGGAATGCAGCCGGCGCTTCCAGGTGGGAGACCGCGTTTCCGTGATTCCCCTGCACGGGGAGACGACTACGAACCTGCACGACACGATGTACGGCGTGCGAAAGGGCGTTGTGGAGGCGATCTGGAAGATAGCAGGCCGCGGACGCGTGCAGTGAACGTGCGCACGTGACCCAAGGCGGGCGAAGCCCGCAACCCAACAAGGGTGCAAAAGGTGTCAGGGCTCAGGGTTCAGGAATCAACTGACACCCGACCCGCCTCCCACTGGGACAGGTCTGGCAGGACACCTTTCAATTTCTCAGCCGGGTGCCCGCGTCAGCGAGCGTGGAGAAGTTACGCCCTAAGACTTTAATGCCTCACAGACCCTTGATCTTCGTGACCTTTTCCATACGCTAAGTTCCGGGTTCTGAGGTGTCACCGCGCTTCTGAACCGTGATACAAGACTCCAACGTGGACCCGAAAAATTCCACATCCTGTCCCGCAAAAGTTCACCGCCTCGGCCTCATCGGATGCGGCTGGGTCCTCCCGTTCCATCTCCGGGCCCTCCGGCAGCTTTCGGACCGGGCGAGAGTCGTCTGGGTGGCGGATCCGGCCCGGGAGCGGGCCGAGAAGGCCGCGTCCGAGATCGGGGTCAAAGCACTGACGGATTACCACGCCGGCCTGGACGAAGTGGACGCGGCCTTCGTCCTCGTGCCGCACCACCTCCACCATCCGGTCACCCTCGATTGCCTCCGCGCGGGCCTCGACGTGCTCGTCGAAAAGCCGCTTGCCGTGACCCTCGATCAGGCGGACGAGATGATCGAGACGGCCGACCGGCTGGGCCGAGTCCTCATGGTGGCCTACCCCCACCGGTATCGGAGAAGCATGCGGCTGCTCAAGCAGGCCATTGAAGGCGGGCGGTATGGGCGGCTCATCATGCTCGATGCGATGATGGACGAATCGCTGCGAGGTTATGCGCTGGGGTGGCTGGCGAAGAAAGCCACGCTGGGTGGCGGCCTCTTCTTCTCTGCGTCGCCTCACATGCTCGACGTGCTGTTCTGGATCGGCGGTGAGGTGAAGTCCCTTTCCATGGTAGGCACGCACGGGGGCATTCCGATGGAAGGCGAGGATACCGCGGCGTCCATCATGAAATTCGCCAGCGGGGTCATCGGCGTCACGCGCCACACCTGGGCCTCGCCCCGCTGCCGGATTTGGTATACCCTGAACGCCATGTGCGAAGGGGCGCACGTGACCCTGACCACGACGCCGCTGGGCGACTTGGCGAAGGACGGCGTGAAATGCGCCTGGCGGACGCGAGTGGTCGCGCTCGGCGAGGCGGAGGAGGTCCTCCTCGAAAGCGATGAGGGACTCGAGATGCAACCCGAAGACGCGCACTTCTTGGACTGCTTGGGGGACCGGCGCAGGCCGGAGACGGACGGCCGGGCGGCCCGGCGCATCATGGAGCTCGTGTTTCAGGCCTACCGGGAGGCTGCATGCTGAGCATCACCACCGACTACGTCACCGACAAGGATTGTCCCGAGCCGTATCTCCGGGCCATCGCGGAGTCCGGCTTCTCCCATCTCCACTGGTGTCACCAGTGGAACACCGATTTCCTCTATACCGCGCCCGAGCTCGATCAGATTTCCGCCTGGCTTCGGAAGTTCGGGCTGCAACTCAATGACATCCACGCCTCAGCGGGCCGGGAAAAATCATGGTCGTCGCCCCGGGAATACGAACGCCTGGCAGGCGTCGAGCTGGTCAAGAACCGCATGGACATGGCCGCCCGGCTCGGCAGCGACGTCATCATCATGCACTTCCCGTCCGAGCCGAAGGAAAAGGCGGAGGCGGAGGCCTTTTGGGACCGGATGCGGCGCACGTTGGACGAGCTCCAGGCGCACAGCCGGGCCCGCGGCGTCCGACTCGCCGTCGAAAACCTGGACGCCAGAAGCTTCCCGACCCTGGCGAAGATTTTCGATGCCTATGGGAGCGGGTTCGCCGGACTCTGCTACGACTCGGGGCACGCCAACCTCGGCGGCCAGGACGGCCCGGCCAGCCTCGATCCGTGGAAGCACCGGCTGATCGCTCTCCACTTGCACGACAACGACGGGACGGGGGATCAGCACAAGCTCCCCTTTACCGGCACGGTGGACTGGAAGCGCCTCGTGCCGCTCCTGGCCGCCTCCTCCTACACCAAGCCTATCAGCCTGGAGGTTGTCATCGGCAACACTGGAATCCCGGACGAGCGAGAGTTCCTGTACAAGGCCTTCGAGGCGGGTACCGCCATCTCGAAGGGAGTCGAAACCAGCCGGAGGGGCCAAACATGACCTCGAAACAGCGGGTCTACAAGGCGTTGGAGCACCAGGAAGCCGACCGGATTCCCGTCGGCGAGGCCTACGTCGATTATCCTATCATCGAGCAGGTGCTCGGCCGCAAGACGTTCTACCGGTCCCACGCCCGGGAGACCTTCGCCCTCTGGGAAGGCCGGCGTGATGAGGTGGTCGATGGACAGAAACGGGACCTGGTCGAGTTCGTCCGCCGGACTGGTCTCGATATGGCACCCGTCTGGTACGTCACCCCGCGCAACTGGGTCGTGGAAAAACCGAAACGACTCGGGGAAGATACGTGGGCGGACCGCGCGGGCAACGTCCTGCGTTACGTGCCTCAGACGGAGGACCTGATCGTCGTGGAACACGGCCGGAGCGAGCCTCCTCCGCTCGAGCAGCCTCCGCCGGACGGCTCCGAATGGGAGTTGTGGGACCACGTCGTCCAGGAGCTGGGCGAGACGCATTTCCTCTTCGCCTCCGGCGGGACCCATCTGGGCATCGGGAGCTATCCGGATGTCCCGAATCGCTTCCGCGGGTTCGAGGAATGGATGATGCGGCTGCGGGAGAATCCAGAGAAGATTGCTGAAGAAGAGGTCGAAGGCGCGCGGGGCTACCGCGAGCGGGCGCGCGTCCTGGCGGCCCGCGGCCTCGACGCCATCCGCATCTCGCCGGACTACGGCTACGGCCGCGCCACCTATTGTTCGCCCGATTGTTTCCGCCGCGCCTTCCTGCCGGGCCTCCGCGCCCTGGTGGACGAAATCCACGGGGCCGGCCTGAAAGTCCATTTCCACTGCGACGCCAATATGTCCGAGTTGATGGACCAGGTCGTGGAAGCCGGAGTGGACATGTACCAGTCCATCGAGCCGCACGAGCCGATCGACCGCTACAAGCGCGAGGTCGGGGACCGGCTGACGCTGTGGGGCGGCGTCTCGTGCCACGACCTCTGCATGGCGTGTCCCGACGATATCCGCCGGCAGGTCCGATTCGCGCTTCGCCACTGCGCGCCCGGTGGCGGATTCATCCTCGGCAGCAGCCACAACATCCTTCCCGCGACGAAATACGAGAATTTCATGGCCATGCTCGACGTGGCGTTCACGGAGGGCCGATACCCCCTGCCCTCCGCGGCATGAACCACGCCGGTGGCATTTCGGCATGACTCACGGGTCCACACATCTTGCCGTCCGGAGAGCTATGGAGGCCCTGGAGGCCGCAGCCGCTGAAGCAACATCGGATTCGGCCCGACCGGCCTTCCACTTTCGGCCCCCGGCATGCCTGATGAGCGATCCCAACGGCCCGATCCATCACCGGGACTGGTATCACCTCTTCTACCAAATCCATCCCTTCGGCACAGACTTCTCCGATCCCGAACTCCATTGGTACTGGGGCCACGCTCGTAGCCACGATCTAGTCCGCTGGGAACATCTCCCGGTGGCTCTCTGGCCCTCGACCGAGAAGGGCGAACAACATTGTGCCTCAGGCTGCACGTTGATCGATGGACAGGGCAGGCCAGTGATCCTTTATACCTCGATGGGCCCCGGCTCTAGCTACGTCGATGCGGCCCAACAATGGGCGGCATACGGGGATGATGACCTGATCCTGTGGCAAAAATCGAAGTCAAATCCAGCCGTTCCCGAAAGCGTCCATGGTGAACTGAAGGTCACTCAATGGCGTGACCCTTGTGTCGTTCGGCACGAGGATCACGCCTGGCTCGTGTTAGGCGGAAAGATGCCGCCTGAAGCGGGCGGTGACGCGGTCGTGTTGCTCTACGAGGGGAGTGAGCGCCGGGCCGAACCATGGCGCTACCGGGGCGTCCTGTTCCGCCATCCGGACAAGAACGAGGCCAGCGTGGAACTCCCGCAGTTCTTCCGGATGGGGGAAAAGTGGGGATTGATCTATTCGGTTTACCGCCGCGTCGATTGGCGACTGGGAGCTTTCGACACCCGGGCGGGTCTGTTCATGGAAAAATCGAGTGGGCAAGTGGATGCTGATGGAGACCGCTTCTACGCGGCGGTGGCCTTCCCGGATGGGCGTGGCCGCACGCTCCTTCTCGGATGTATCTCCCGGGGGAAGCCTCGGGGACGAGGATGGCACGGATGCCTTGCTCTGCCGCGAGTCCTCTCGGTGGGAATTCGGGGCGAGCTTCTGCAGGACCCGATTCCGGAACTGGACGGCCTTCGGGGCAGGCACCTGGAAGTGCAGGGAGTCGCCCTCGGCATCCACCAGGCGACCGGGCTCGCCAGTCCCGGAATGGAGATTCGGGCCCAGATGGACTTGGGCTCGGCCCGGGCTTGTGGGCTGCGGCTGCACCCGCGCGGTCGGGCCGGCGACCCGGTGGAGATTCGTTACGACGGACAATGGGTGACGGTCGGCGGCGGCCGCGCTCCCCTGCAACGGGTGGCGGAAGAAGGCCACCTCACGCTTCGAGTCTTTGTAGACCGCTCGGTTGTCGAGGTCTTCGCCAACCGCCGCGCCTGCGTAACCCAAGTCGTCGAGCCGACGCCGCCGAGCTACGTAGCGGAAGCTTTTGCCGAGGGGGGAAACGCCCTGCTCGTGCAGATGGACATCTGGGAACTGGCTTCCGTGTGGTAAAGACTTACTTGTCAATGTTTGCGCGTCGTGCGTGTACTTTCTTTTCCCATCCGCGGTTTTCCCGAATCCGTGGGAAGACTTTTCTGCGGACACGCATTTCTGCCACTGAATACCAGTGAAGCGTTGCTTCAGGCTTTGTTGCCGGCCATGGGAGCAGCTATGAATCTGCCGGGCGGGTCGATGCGATGTGCGGTGACCGGCGCCTTCGGCTACTCGGGAAAGTACATCGCCCGCCGATTGCTCGACCATGGCCACGAGGTCATCACCCTGACAAATTCGCCTGCCCGGTCGAATCCCTTCGGAGATAGCATCCGGGCCTTTCCCTTCCACTTCGAGGAGCCCGAAAAACTCGAGCAATCCCTCCACGGCATCGAGGTCCTCTTCAATACCTACTGGGTCCGGTTCAATCACAAGACCTTCACCTTCGCCGAGGCGGTCCGGAACACCTTGACCCTGTTCCAGGCGGCGTCCCGCGCGGGCGTCCGCCGCGTCATCCATGTCAGCATCACGAACGCTTCCGAGGACTCGCCCCTCGAGTACTTCAGCAGCAAGGGGAAGCTGGAAAGGGCGCTGAAGGAGTCCGGCCTCTCCTACGCCATCCTCCGGCCGGCCGTGCTCTTCGGCAAGGAAGACATCCTGGTCAACAACATCGCCTGGGCTCTGAGGCGCTTTCCCGTCTTCGGCGTCTTCGGCGACGGGTCCTATCGCTTGCAGCCCATTTACGTGGACGACCTGGCGGACCTGGCCGTTCGACTCGCGGCCAGCCCTGAGAACGTGACCGTTGATGCCATCGGACCCGAAACGTTCACCTATCGGGGCCTGGTGCAAGCGGTCGGGGGAATCCTCGGCAAGAGCCGGTGGATTCTCTCGATGCCGCCGGGCCTGGCCTATGGCCTGGGATGGCTCCTCGGGAAACTGAAGGGTGACGTCCTGATCACGCGGGACGAGGTCCGGGGCCTGATGGCGGACCTGCTTTACGTCCCGTCTCCTCCCGCCGGTGCGAACCGACTGACGGACTGGGCGCGTGAGAACGCGGATTCGCTCGGGCTCTGTTATGCAAGCGAGCTGGCGAGAAGGCGGGACCGGGCGTCCGCGTATGAAAGATGAATCGAGACTACTTGACTAAGGTGCGCTGGACAGAAGGTTTCAAATGCCCCAAGTGTGAGTGCTCGAGAGCCTGGGTGAACGTCCGGCATTTGCTTGTTTGTAGCTAACACGACGTGACTCCTTACCATTGCCAGTACTGGGCGCATCTCCTCACCCTCAAGCGCGCGGGCGGCAGCATCGAGAACCTGACCCGCTCGATCTCCAACGCCCGGCTCGACCTGAACCCGCATCAGGTGGACGCCGCTTTGTTCGCTCTCCGGTCGCCCCTCTCCAGGGGCGTGATCCTCGCTGACGAGGTGGGTCTCGGCAAGACCATCGAGGCCGGAATCGTCCTCGCACAGCGCTGGGCCGAACGGAAACGCCGCATCCTCCTGATCGTCCCCGCGACCCTTCGCAAGCAATGGCAGCAGGAGCTCGACCAGAAGTTCTATCTCCCCTCGACCATCCTCGAATCTCGGCTTTTCAAACGGATGCAGGAAGAGGGGCAGGACAACCCCTTCATCCAGAACGACCGAATCGTCATCTGCTCCTACCATTTCGACGAGGAAGTGACCGCGCGGCTGAGAGTCCATCGGGACAAGACCCTCGAGAGTCTTTCTGAACGTGAGCGCTGGCTACTCGGACTCACACGCTCGGAACTGAACGGTGAAGCCGTCTTCGAGCCTGACGAGCCCCGGTTCCGCTATACGGGGAGGCCCGCGCCTGCCTGTGCCGGCACGGCAGACAGGTGGTGGGGTACCTATCACTTCGACTGGCGGAAGGCGGAGAAGAACGGCGACATTTTCTACCGCCAGGAACACGCCCTTGCCACGAGCACTATCCAGCGCGCCCTTTCTCGCAGTCTGGCGCCGGCAGTATTACACTTGGACTACGCTGAGTATGGGTCGGTGGTAGCCCCCCTCATCGGCAAGTCCGGCTGGATCGAGTTGTCCAAGCTCACCATCGAGTCTCTGGACGTGGAAGAATTCCTGGTCCTGGTCGGCTGCCTCGAAGAGAATGGTCAGGCGCTGGACGAAGAGGTCTGCCGCAAGCTGCTGCTCTTGCCGGCGAAAGTTGCAGGGGATGCCCGCTCGGTCCCGCCTGATTTCAAGGAACTCCGTGAGCGGTCCGTGGAGACACGGGTCAGAGATGTGGAACAGCGGAACATCCAGTTTTTTGACGAGGAAGTCTTCAAGCTGGACAATTGGTCGGACGACTTGAAGCAGGGCCTGGAGCGGGAGATCAAGGAGTTGGACAAGCTGATTCGGGAGGCCCGAAGGGCCGCGGCTCTGGCCGCTTCGCTGGCCGAGAAACTGGAAGCCCAGAAGACCATCCAGTCGCTGGAATCAACGCGGAAGGAGAGACGGAAACGCCTCTTCGATGCCCAGGACGACATCGACAGCCGCCGTGACGACTTGATCGCCAAGGTCGAAGCGCAACTCAGTCAGAAACGGGCAGTGGAGCCGCTATTCACTGTCCGCTGGACGATGATTTCCAACCGCAAAGGCACAAAGGCACAAGAGTCTTGAGGTTCCTGTTTTCCTGGTATTCTTTGTGCCTTCGTGCCTTTGTGGTTCATAACCCGATTTGCCGGACGATGATTTTTGACCACAAAGACACAAAGGCACAAAGGTTTTGATGTCCGCGTTTTCTCTGTATTCTTTGTGTCTTCGTGTCTTTGTGGTTCAAAATCCGATTTGCTTGACCTGAGATGATCCCGGACGCCCCAAGTAATCAAGAAGAGCTCAACGCGCTGCTCCAACATGGAGAAGGTCAGTCGCTGGAATTCAAGCGTTCGACCAGCGAACTGCGCGAAGCGCTTCGGACGCTCTGCGCCTTCTTGAACGGCTCAGGGGGAATCGTCCTGTTCGGCGTAAGTCCGGACGGACCCCGGTGGGGCAACAGGTGTCCGACAAGACCCTCCGGGAGATCGCCCAGGGCTTCGACCGCTTCGAGCCGCCCGTCAACGTGCCGGTAGAGCGCCTGCCGGTCGGAAATGGGCGGGAGATTCTCACTTTGCGTGTCGAGAGCACATTGGCCTCGGTCCCCTTCACTTTCGAGGGGCGCCCGTACGAACGCGTCAGCAGCACGACCCGCCAGATGCGGCAGGAGAAGTATGAGGAACTGCTCCTCGTACGCGGTCACGCCAGACGCCGATGGGAGAACCTGCCCGCGGAGGGCCTGGGCATCGAAGACCTGGAGCGAGAGGAGATTCTGCGCACGCGTGAGCTCGCCATCCAGCAGAACCGGATTTCCCCGGACACGAGCCGGGACATCGGGGACATTCTCGACCGTCTCGGCGTGCGCGTGAAAGGCGTCTTGACCCAGGCCGCCCATGTCCTCTACGGGAAGGAGTTTCTCTCAGCTTGTCCTCAGTGCCTTTTGAAGATGGGGCGCTTTCGGGGAACGGAGATCACTGGCGAGATCGTGGACAACCGGCAGGAGTACATCAATGCGTTTTCCATGGTGCGCGAGGGCATGGCGTTTCTTGAGCGGACCATGCCGCTCGGCGCGCGGTTTCCGGAAGGGCAGATTTTCCGTGAGGACCGCTTTCCGGTCCCCCCGAACGCCTTGCGGGAGATTCTGCTTAACGCGGTCATGCACCGGGACTACTCGTACTACGGCGGGCACGTCGCTATCGTGGTCTTTGATGACCGGATCGAAATCCGCAGCTATGGCCGCCTGCCCTCCGGCGTGACCTTGGAGCAGCTTTCCGGTTCGCATCTGTCCGAACTGCGGAATCCCCTTATCGCCGGCGCCTTTCACCGCACCGGGGCCGTGGAGATATGGGGACGCGGCACGAACCGGGTGATTGACGAGTGTAAGCGCCAAGGCATCGCCCCTCCTACCTTCGAGGAACGGCAGGGCTTTGTGATCGTAACCTTCCGCGCTCCCATCACCCCGGTCGGGGAGGCGCCGCCGGGAGGTAGGGAGAAAACTAGGGAGAAAACTAGGGAGAAAACTAGGGAGAAAATCCTGGGCGCAATCCGGGCCGATCCTCTCGTGACCACGGCGGAACTGTCCCAGGCTACAGGTCTGACGGCCAAGGGCATCGAGTGGAATCTCAGGAAGCTGAAAGAGGCTGGCCTGCTGCGCCGCGTCGGCCCCGCCAAAGGGGGCCACTGGGAGGTGACGCCGTGATCACCACAGGTGCAGCTCGGTCAGACGAGGAAGGTGGAAGCTCTCTTCGCGGCTCGGTGGAAGATGATTTATAACCACAAAGGCACAAAGGCACAAAGTTTCTGAGGCTCCCGTCTTCCTGGTTTTCTTTGTGTCTTCGTGTCTTTGTGGTTCATTACCTGATTCTGGATAGCCATGGCCAATCAGAAGACGAAACTCGAACTGACGTGGATCGGGAAGGAGAACCGGCCTCGGCTGGGGCCGCGCATCCTGCTCGAAGACCCGGCGAAATCCTACCACGCACCCCACCGAGTCTCCGACAATGACATCTTCGATAACCGGCTGATTTTCGGGGATAACCTCTTGGCCCTCAAGGCGTTAGAGCAGGAGTTCGCCGGGCGGGTAAAGTGCGTTTACATCGATCCCCCTTACAATACTGGAAGTGCGCTCGCTGAATATGAGGATGGTCTTGAGCACTCGCTGTGGCTGTCCATGATGGCATGTCGTCTTGAGGCCCTACGTGCGTTGCTCTCGGAGGACGGATCGATCTGGGTCCACCTGGACGACAATGAGGCCCACTACTGCATGGTCCTCATGGACGAAATATTCGGAAGAGAGCAGTTCGTCGCGAACGTAGTCTGGCAGAAGTCGTACGCGGTCCGAAGCCATGCGGATTTCTTCTCCAGTTCCCACGAGCACATCTTTGTGTACGCAAAAACCAAGGAAAGGCTTACGCTGAACAAATACACCCGGACGGCCCAACAGGAGGCCAGATTTAAGAATCCCGACGATGATCCACGTGGCGCCTGGCAGTCCGTCGCGTTCACGATAAGTCTGGTTGGTGGCGCAAGAGGAAGGCAATATGCGAAAAGTGGCCATTCAGAGAACATTTACGAGGTCACGTCTCCAAGCGGCAAGAAGTTCATGCCCTCGCGAACGCCGCAAGGCCATGCAGCAAGGGCAGTTGTCGCTCTTCGGAGGGGAATGACGGAGGAAGAATTTGAACCACAAAGGCACAAAGAAGACAGAAAGATATGGGAATACCGGGAAATCCAATTCTATTGTCTCTTCCCTTTGTGTCTTTGTGCCTTCGTGGTTCATCACTCTGGGGGAGAAGAGAGTTGAACCACAAAGACACCAAGACACAAAGAAAGGCGGGAGAATTGAAACCACCAACCAACAGACGCAAGATCCTTTCTTCTTTGTGTCTTTGTGCCTTTGTGGTTCATTACTCTGATAAAGGTATGCCATGACGTTCGAACCGATTCCGGCTGAGGTCGAGGCGCTAGCCAAAGTGGCCGTGGACGCCGCGTTCAAGGTCCACCGGGAGCTCGGGCCCGGCCTCCTGGAGAGCATCTACGAAGTGTGTCTGGTCTACGAGCTCTCCAAGCGAGGCGTCAGGGCCGAGAGGCAGGTTGAGCTCCCGGTCGTTTACGATGGAGTCCAACTGGACGCCGGCCTCCGCCTGGACATCCTGGTAGAGGACCAGCTCATCATCGAAGTGAAGGCCGTCGAGAAGATCGCTCCCGTCCACCAGGCGCAGGTGATGACCTACCTGAAGCTGACCAACCGGCGGCTGGGCCTCTTGATCAACTTCAACGTCCCCCTGATCAAGCAAGGTATCAAACGGGTAATCCTGTGAACGTTTAGGAACCACAAAGACACGAAGACACAAAAAAGACAGAAGAACATGGGAATACCGGGTAGTCCAACTCAAGACTCTCTTCCCTTTGTGTCTTTGTGCCTTTGTGGTTCAAACCTCTGAGAAACGGAAATGGGAACCACAAAGACACCAAGACACCAAGAAATCCGGGGAACCATGGAACCACCGGGAACTCCAATCTTATTCTCTCTTCCCTTTGTGCCTTTGTGCCATTGTGGTTCAAACTTCTGAGAAACAGAAATGGGAACCACCAAGACACCAAGACACCAAGAAATCCGGGAAACCATGGAACCACCGGGAACTCCAATCTTATTCTCTCTTCCCTTTGTGTCTTTGTGCCTTTGTGGTTCA
>JACPCR010000022.1 GCA_016179685.1 Planctomycetota bacterium
AGACGTCCCCTTACGGGCGGCGCCCTTGCGTTTCGCTAACCTTCTCCTGCACCAGGATGGTAGAGGACTTGAATGTGGGGCTGTCCCCCACATTCTCACATCCAGACGCCGAGCATGCCCGGCACACGTAGCGAAGCGCTTGTGCGCTTCGACCGCGTTTCACGGCCCACACGACGTAGCCCCGCCCTGTCTGCGTGCGGCACGCGCACGCAGACAGATTGAGATGACACGTGGGGCCGGCCCCACCGGCGGAGACATGGGCGGGTTTTCGGAAGGGGTTCGTGTCGTCGTCGGCGCAGCGCGCCTCGGGTGGGGCCAGTCCGGCCGGACAGGTGGGGCCATTTTGACCGCCGGACGGAGCGCGTTTAGACCGGCGTTAATCATTATGCTACATTTTTACCTGCCCTTGGCGGGCCGGCACGAAGTGTCTATGTTCATCGTGCAACTCAAACTCAAGAAGTTCTTTCAAGTTGGACGCCCCAAACGCAATTGAAATCCGCTACGCCCTTCGGGCTTGCGGATTTGTAACTCCTTAACGAAAACTTCTGTCGTCCCTACGGGACTCTTGTGGTTGATGCGTTTTCCCTTCCCAGGGCTGCGTTCGCCTTCGCGGGGCTTCGGCGAACTTGTGCCCTGGGCTCATTTCGGACGTCCCTACGGGACTCACAGAAACAGGCCTGGATTTCAGCGCCAGGATTGGCCCGGCTTCGCCGGCCCAACCCTGGCGCGTCAGCAAAAGCCTCTAACCCAAGGTTGCTACTTCTCAGTTAATCTCGGAACATCTTAATTGAGCGGATTTCGGGATCGGGATCGAAAGAATTCTTATCCATTCAGAGATTGCAAGAATAGACACATGTTTGGAACCTTTCTGTTCTCTCTGCCGTCCGCCACATCGGTTTGCGCGAGGCATGCGGCCATCCTTGCGGCGCTGGCGCTGATGCTGTGCCACGATGCCCGCGCGGAATTCTGCCTCACGGGCAACGCGGAAGAGAAGGAGCGGAACCGGAGGCTTGAAGAGGGCGGATATCGCTACGTGTGGGCGGGGACGGACCAGCCTGCCTTCCCGGCGGAGCGTTATCTTTCCGGATGGCTCTCGTTCACCGAGGGGCTGCTCTGCGACGGCCAGAATATGGACCTGCCGTTCGGCGGCCAGCTCCGGGAGAAATGCTATTACACGAATTACGACTGGCCCGAGAACGGCTACGAGCTGGAGGTGGACCTGGGACAGGTTTGCAAGGTCACCCGTTTCAAGCTCAACGGAGCACAAAGCCTTGTATTAAAAGGATATAACGCCGTTTCCCGGCGCTGGCTGCCGCTGGCTGCGGGCGTCAACGAGGTCAGTTTGACGGATTTTCAGACCAGGCGATTCCGAGTGGAGGTCGCCGGCCGGTTCGCCGAGATGACCCTCTGGGGCGACCCGATCGAGAAAGGAGCGCCAGAGAAGATGCCGCGGCCGATGCAGCCAGTCTGGCCTTCGAAGCCGTTCACGGGCCTGAATCTGAAACCCTCGGTCATTCCGATGATGGCGGGGGACCCGTTCATCTATCCCCAGCCTCAGGAAATGAGCTTTAGCGACCAGCGCCTTTCGCTGCCGAAGGTGTGTCCCCTCGTGATCGGCCGAGAAGCCAGCGAGGGCGTCCGGCAGATCGCCCGCGGACTGGCCGAACAGGTGGCTTCATTGTTGACGCTCGATTTTCGGGTCGGCGAGGAGGCCGGGGACCCTGCGGGTCCGTCCGTCTGGATCGGGCTGGCAGGCGACGCGGGCGCGTGCGGCGAGGTCGGCAACCGGCTCGGGGTCGGCCCCGATTCGATGCCTTCGGAGGGGTATGGAATCGAGATCACTCCAAGCCGTGCGGTGCTGGTGGGCCGCGATGAGCCGGGTCTTTACTATGCCACCCGGACGCTGCTTCTCCTTCTCCAGCCCCTGCAAGAGGGAGCGCGTCTGCCTGCGGGCCGTGTTCGAGATTTCCCCCGGGCCGGCATTCGCCCCGCGTTCGCCTATATGGGTTGGGGAAACGCGTTCAAGCACCGCCTCGCCCTGGCGCTCGCGACGCTGAAATACAACCACCTCATGGGCCACGAGACGCCCAGGGAATGGATGCGCCAGAATTACGTGCACGCCATCCTCCATGGCGCTCTCTTCCCCCAGTCCGTGTCTGGGACCGACGGGGAATTCCTCGAGGCCTACCCGGGCGTACGGGCCAAGGCGCTCGATCCGTCGCGGCTCAGCGGATGCTGCAGCCACCCGAACTTCTGGATGGGCATGGCCGCAGGCTGGGCACGGCTCACCGAGGGCTGGCCCGGTGAGATGGTGGACGTCGGTTACGATGAGATTCTGCACAATCCGTACAACGTGTGTGCGAGATGCCGAGCACGGGGGCTCTCATCCCGGGAAATGCTTCTCGATGCTTATCTGAAGGGCTACCGCTACCTCCGGAAGCGCGGGTTCAACGTGTTGGTCTATTCGACCGGTTTTCGGAAATTCGATCCCTTTGACATGTTTGTGGACGTGCCGGCAGATTCGATCCTTTCGAATTATGCGTCCCGCACGGCGATCAACAAGGAATTGCGGGACCTCGGATTCAAGGTCATCGGCGGGGACACGGAAGCGACGCGGATAGGCCCGGATTCCCCTTTGCACAGCGCCATCGTCTGGAACTGGGGTGCGGAGGACCGCGCCTCGATGATGAACGAGGGCACGCTCCAGTCCCAGGTCGTCGTCGCGGAGGAGAACTGGTCGCTGGCGGGAAAGGCGGAATGGAAATCTCCGCCCTGGCATGCGCGGCTGAATCGGGCGATCGATTTTGTCAAGCGCCTGATCGATTTCACACCCCTGCCGGTGGCCGGAGAGAAGCCCTCGTACTTCTCCATCGACCTCTCGGATGCGGCGAACCGGTCGCTCCGGGACGAAGTTTGGGGCGACGGTGAAGGCTGGCTGGATGAGGGTCCCGCGCGCGACTTGCGGCATCTGCCGGCGGGCCGGCAGGTGCTGGACCAGATTCCTTACGACCTCGCTGGTGGAGCACGTGCGGCCGTCGTGGTGGCCGGGCCGGGATCGGCCGATCGATTCCTTCCGGACCAGGTGGCGGGGATACCGGTGAGGCGCAAGGCGGGCGAGCTGTTCTTCCTGCACGCGTGCGCGCAGCCGGTGTGGACGAGCCTGGGCCGGCGCGTTCTTCTACTGGGTTTTTACCGCATTCGCTATGAGGATGGAAGCTTCGTCACGGCGGATGTGAACTACGGGCAGCATGTCGTGGAATGGCTGCGGCCCTATGGCTACCTTGAGATGGAGGTGGAGCCTGCGGCCCAGCCTCTGCCGGATGCCCGGGTGGCCTGGCGCGGCGGAACGGACAGCGGGGAGGACGCCACGCTCTACGCCATGGCCTGGCGCAATCCCTACCCGGACAAGACGATTGCGGACATCGACGTTCTGGCCTCGGCGCAACGGGAGAGCAACCGAAACCGCCTCTGCCTCCTGGCCGTGAGCGGCCGCGAGCCGACGGAGCGCGATCTTCGTGTGACGGCACGGTGGCCGGACCGGCCGCCGCTGAGGGTCTACCGGCCGAGGCCGGGACTGCCCGAGGGAGTCGAGGCGCTGGACCTGGTCCGGAAGACACCGCCCCCTTTCCCCGTCCCCATGGCCTACCAGTACGAATGGGAGACGGCTGACCGGTGGTTTCAGGCCCGGATCGAGAAGCAGTCCCCGGGCACGGGCGGCCATCCCACGGTCTTCGAGAAGTCCGAGTTGAACTGCGGCGTCTATTCCGTTCTGGATGGGGACGATGACCCTTGGCGGTGCGCCAGAGAGGGCCAGATGAATCCCTGCACCCTCCACGTCCGGTTCAAACGGCTGATCCCTCTCCGGGGAGTGGGGGTGAAAGGCATCATGCAGCGCATCCGCTACCCCGGTCTTTTTCCCACGGATTTCGAGGTGCGGGTCATGGATGAGGAAGGCGAGATGAAAAGGGTGGGAGAGGTGACAGGTCACGTGGGCCAGGAGGGCGAGGAGCGGTGGGTCTTCGAGAAGCCGATACCCGCGGCGGGTCTCGAGGTGCGGGTGAACCGCGGCGAGGGTCTGAGCGCCATCCTGCTGTACGCCCGGCGCGGGGCGTTGCCGGCGCCGAGCTTCAAGCCGCCGAAAATGGATAAAGAGCAGACGGCGATCGGTGAGGAGGCAGAGAAAAAAGAAGGGGTCACAGAGGAGGAAGTCGTTGATGAGTTCGAGGGGTTCTAGCAGCCATGTCGCGTCTTTCCCTGTTTCTTTTCGCACTGATCTTTTGCCTCTCCGCATCCGCCTCGTGCGAAAAGGCATTCGAAAATTCCCTGGGCATGGTCTTCCGGCTGATGCCAGGCGGAGATTTCACCGTGGGGCCGCCCGGGCTGGAGGCCGAGTCGTTGCCCTGGGCCACTGGAAACCCCGCTGCGGGCGAGACAGTGAAGATTTCGCGGCCGTACCTTCTCTGCATCCATGAGGTCCGTGTCCGGGATTACCGGGCCTTTTGTGAGGCCCGGAATCACCCGGGCCCGGTCGGGGAACACTACCAGCCGGCGGAGCAGAAGTGGCGGCCCGGGTTCGAGCCCCTGGAGGACAAGGTTTGGGGCCAGCCGGACCTGCCGGTGACCTGCGTCACCTTCGATGATGCGCTGGCCTTTTGCGAATGGCTTTCGAAGAAGGAGGGCCGGGTCTATCGGCTGCCCACCGAGGTGGAATGGGAATACGCGGCCCGGGCGGGCAGCGACCGGGCCTACCAGGCCTTTGAGCGGCTCGAGCCGACGAAGATCAATGGGAATCTCGGGGCGGACTACCCGGTCAAGGCGAACCCGGGCGACGAGATGGCCGACGCGGAGGCGGGTCTCGGCGACGCGGACAAGGTTGGGGAGGCGGAGGCGGAGGCCATGGCCGGGGTCGGCGGGGGCGCGGCTTCGCCGGAGGACCGGCCGTTTCCGCCCAATGCCTGGGGTCTTTACCACATGCTGGGCAACGTTCAGGAGTTCGTGATGATGACGCGGCAGCCGCCAGAGGGCGACATTCCATTGCCGGGTTGGACGCTCTTGCCCGGGAAGGTGAACCGGATGCTGAGAGGGGGAAGCTGGCTGCATCCCGAACGGGATTGCACGGTCTACCAAGCGAATTTCAACTGTCCGCCTTATACTAATTGCACCATGGGTTTTCGCGTGCTCCTGGAGGTGGACGCTGGAGAGTGACGCTATCCGGGAACGGCGACGCAGGATCGCCGCCGTCTGCCCGGCGTCGTCGGCGCGGCCAGCGGAGGGGCGGGAAGAAGCCGCCGCCGCTCTTCAGGCGGTGAGCCACGCAACGCATCGCCCCGAGTGATTCACAGGGGTTTCCAAAGGAGACGAGAGTTTGGAAGTGCAGGTGCACTTCCAAACTGGCCTCCGAGTGTTGCCCGGCGCGGCCTATGGAAGCACTCGATTCCTGGGGCGGGGGCGCACCCCTTCGGGCACGCGCGGTCCGCAAGCTTGAGGCAGGGGTTTCATGGCCGATCCGCAAGAGGGCACTGATTCCATCCATGTCCCGCCCGCACAGACGGTGAAGGGCCTCCGTGCGATGATGATGACCGGGTGGCTCTGGGGCATCTGGTCGAGCGCGTCCGGGATAGGGACAGCCATTTTCACGGGATACGTGCTCTGGCTCGGGGCCACCCAGCCTGACGTTTTCTATCTCACTTGCCTGGCCTACCTGGTGTGCCTATTCCAGCCGTTCATCGTCACCTACACGAAGAGGACGGCACGGCGGCTGACGGTGTTTCTCGGTGGATTTTTCGAGGTTTTCTTCCGTTTCTCCATTATCGGCATCCCCCTGCTGTTCGACGGCATCCCGCAGCGGCTGGGAGCGCTTTACCTGCTCATTCTGCTGGGGCTCATCGGCGGCTACGCCATTTCACCGCTCCTCAGCGACTGGCTGGCCGTGACGATTCCGGAGAGTCAAAGGGCGCGATTCCTGAGCCGGAGGACGCTGGTCACCACGCTGGTGGCGGGCGTGAGCGCCTACGTTTTCGGGAAAGTCATGGACGGATTCCATGTGGGACCTTTCTCGTGGGCGGGTTACGCGAACGGTCCGGAGCGATACAGCGGCTTCGCCTGGATATTCGTCGTTGGCCTGGTCACGGGGGTAGGCGGCTACGCCCTCTTACTGCGGGCGCCGCTGCCCCCGGCACGTGCAGATGCCGGAGGCGGACGAGGCACCCTGAACGCTCTGGCCAACATTGTCCGACACCGGCCGTTTCTCCACCTGCTGGCCTTCAGCATCGTGTGGCAGTTTGCCATGGGGCTTGCGGGGACCGCGTATCCCATTTTCATGCTGGAGACCCTGAAGCTGGACTATTCCACCATTGCCATCTACGGGAACCTTTCGATCATCGTCCAGCTCGTGAGCTATCCCCTTTTCGGCAA
This sequence comes from Planctomycetota bacterium, assembly GCA_016179685.1. Lineage (GTDB taxonomy): Bacteria > Planctomycetota > PUPC01 > JACPCR01 > JACPCR01 > JACPCR01. The sequence goes on from JACPCR010000022.1 coordinate 6,415, forward strand.
TCTGGTCTCGCGGTTTGGAAGCAAGCCCGTCATGCAGATGCTCCTCCTGCCCGGGGCCGCGGCCCAGCTCCTCTGGGTGTTCAACAGCCCGAGCGACCACGCGCTGCTGCCCGTGGCCATGGTGCTGAACGGCGTGTTCTCCGCGGGAATGACCACGGCGACCAGCCCGCTGGTTTTGGAGATGATCCCGAGGCGAGGTGATCGCGTCTCTTACTTCGTCGCGTGGTCCATGTCCGTGAACTCCTTCTACGCCCTCGCGCCCCTGCTGGGCGGGGTATTGACCAGCCGGCTGGCCGATTTCCATCAGGTCTGGTGGGGCTACCCGATCGGCAGTCTCCAAGTCATCTTCCTCATTTCTGCGGCTGCCTTTATCCTGCCCGTTCTGCTCGTGACGCGTGTCGAGGAGCGCAAGGCCCAGAGCGCGGGATGGCTGATCACACAGGTCGGCAGCGGCAACCCGGTGACCTACCTCTATAACTCGTTTGTGATGAACATATTCAGCGGGGAGACCCAGCGGGTGAAGGCGGCCGCGGGAATGGCTCTTTCGGGCAGCCGCATGGCCGCGGAGGACCTGATCCATGCCCTGAGCGACCTGAGCCCCGAGGTGCGCAGGAAGGCGGCAGAGGGCTTGGGGATGCTCGGTTCGGAGGAAGCGGTTGCGCCGCTCATCTCCCAGATGGCGGACCGGGATTCGGACATCCGGGCGGAGGCGGCGGAAGCGTTGGGGAAAATCCGGCATCCGTTGGGGCTGGATGCGCTTCTGGACGCCCTTCACGACGAGGACTCGCGGGTGCGCATCAGCGCCATCCGCGCCCTCGGGGAGACGGGGGGACAGGGTATTCGGGAGCATCTGTACGAGCACCTTTGCGGGCCCTTTGATCGCCAGACCTTTCCGACGCTCGTGGACGTGCTGGGCCGGCTCGGGGAGGTCCGGCTCGTCCGGCCAGCCCTCGAACATCTTCCAGAATACAGGTCGCCGGTCATTCGCGCTCAGCTTCTGAACGCCGTCTGCCGGGCGCTTGGGGCGGAGGACACCTTTTACCGCTTGGCCATCCTGGAAGAGCAGGAGCAGGTGGGGCGGGTGGACGAGATGCTTCAGAAGGCGCATCGGGACCTTCAGGCCATCCGCGAATGGCAACCCCGGTTTTTCGAGGCGGCAGCCTCGGCCCTGAAGGAAATCCGTCAGAACTACGAGCAAGCGCAGTACGAGGCCACGTACCGAGGAATGGTCGCCGTCGCCAGCCGAATCGTGGCGGAGACCGATCCGGCCGGAAAGGGTGGGGAGGCATCGGATGCGATGACGATTGCCCGTGGGGCCGCGGGAGCGCTCTTGCTCCATGCGGACCTTTTCCCCTCCGAGTCCGGAGACCAAGACGAGGTGCTTTTCGCGTCCGTATGCCTTTGCCTCTGCATCAGTGCTCTGAAGGACGCGCGGCCTGGAAAGGTCTGACTGATGAATCTCCTGAGAAACAACCGTAACTTCTCAATAAGTTCGGGCAAATTGAAACTGGAATATCTATAAGTTATTGTCCACAAATGGCTTAAAGAAGATTGCCAAGCGATTGGCCCGATGAGCCGAACTTTAGCCGGCTGTTCAACCCACGGCGTCAACTGTGGGCAAAGGGCAGCAACGGGACACGTGCGGGAGGATAGGTCCGGGAGGGACCGGTCCGGGAGAATCCGTGTGACAGGTGTTGCAGGCGCAGAATACGCGTCCTATCTTCAGGACATCATGAAACGGTTGACAAAGGTTGCCGCCGGGGTCTGTGCGCTGGTCTTGAGTCCCAGCCCGATCGGAGCGCAAGAGGCTGCCGCCCCGTTCGCTATCCAAGACCGCGCCTGCTTGTTCCTGGACGACACTTTCATCGCCGAGCAGACCGGGCTCAGACGCACCTGGCATCCGGGCAAGCCGACCGGCGAGGTGGCCATCCGGGCGACCGAGCCGTGGGAGAAATGGCCGCACCTGTTCGGCAGCGTCTTTCGTGATCCCAAAGACGGTCTCTTCAAGATGTACTACGAGTCGGCCATCTTTCCATCGCTCAATCCGCCGGACTCGTTCACCTGCCTCATCTGCTACGCGCAGTCGAAGGACGGCAAGGCCTGGGTCAAGCCCAAGCTCGGGCTGCACGACTTCAAGGGGTCGAAGGAGAACAACATCGTCCTGCCCCACGCGGAGTTGGCCAATGTCTTTCTCGACCCGCAGGCGAGGGACCCGGCCGCCCGGCTGAAGATGTTCGTCTTCCTCCAGAATCATAACCCGCTGAAGGCATCCGGCGAGGTGCTCGCGTCCTCGGGCGACGGGTTGAACTGGGAACTCGTAGGCGGTTTCGACAAGCCCCCCTACGCCAACCTCGACCAGGGGAACTTCACCGACTCGCACCATTTTACCTGGGACCCGCTCGGCTGCCGCTACTTCGCTTATGTCCGCACGTTCGACAAGAGCCATGTCGCCGAAAGCAAGGACGGCCGGCGGAGGGCAGTCGGCGTCACCCACTGCAAGGAGCTGAACAAGAACTGGCTGCCGATCGCACAGGTGCTCGCCCCGGACGGCAGAGACGACGCCAAGGTCGCCGCCTTGAGCAGTGATCCGGCCAAGCCCGACTGGGCCGAGCACTACGTGATGAACGTCTTCACCTACGGAAATCATTATCTCGGTCTCCTGAGTCTGCTCTACTTCATTGACGGAAGCGACTTCAACGGCGGAGGGGACCTGCAACTCGCATTCAGCCACGACGGCCTGAAGTGGCATCGCCAGCCGGAACGGGCCACGCTGATCGGGCCGAGCAACGCCAAAGGCCTTTTCCCCACCTACACCAGCACCAACGGTCCGATGGAAGTCGGCGACGAATTATGGCTTTACTACAGCGAGGCGAACGGCGCCCACCCGGTCGCCCCGTTCGAGAAGGCGGTGTCGCAGATTCGTCCCGCGGTCTGGCGCAAGGACGGCTTCGTCTCTCTGGACGCCGGCGACGCCGGGTCGCTGACGACGAAGCCGCTGGCCTTCGAAGGCAGGCGGCTGGTGCTCAACCTGAAGGCCGGGGCAGGCGGCAGCGTCCGCGTGGCGGTGCTGGACGGGGGCGGCAAGCCGCTGCCCGGTTTCGGACTGAAGGATTGCGACCCGCTGAAGGGCGACCAGGTGCGCAGCGTGGTGAGCTGGGACGGCAACTCGGACCTCTCTTCACTTCAGGGGAGGTCGGTCCAGCTCAGGCTGGAGCTGTTCCGCAGCAGCGTCTACAGCCTGCGGGTCAGCCCGGATTGACGCGGAGATGTGACGCCCCCAGCCCTTAAGGCGGTCAAAGCCCGCAACCCAACACGGCTCGGAGAAGTGACACCCTAAGACTCTAAAGATCGATTCGCCCGGTTTCCAGGTCGGCCTCCAAGTTGTCGATCAAGCGTGTACGGCCGACCCGAGCGGCCACGGCCACGAGGGCCTTCGACCCGATGTGCGGGAGGTCCTCCAGGGTATCGGGGTGGACGATGGACACGTACTCTATCCGGATACTCGGGAAGCTTCGGAGCACGCGCCTCATTTCGGTGACGATGGAAGCCGAATCACGGACGCCTGCCGCCAGGAGCTCCTGCGCCCGGCGGAGCGACTGGAAAAGTCCCACGGCCTGCGCCCGCTCCTCGGGCCCCAGGTAGCGGTTGCGCGAGCTCATGGCGAGCCCATCCGCCTCTCGGACGATGGGACAGACGACGACGCGGATGGGATAGTTCAGGTCCTGAACCATGCGTCGAACGATGGCCGCCTGTTGAGCGTCCTTTCGGCCCAGGAAGGCCTCGTCAGCGGGAACGATGTGGAACAACTTGGCCACCACTGTGCAGACCCCGCGGAAGTGCCCCGGCCGCGAGAGGCCGCAGAGGTTCTGGTCGAGGCGTTCCGGTATGACGTAAGTCAGTACTTTTCCATCGGGATACATGGTCGAGTCTAGCGGGGCGAAGACTCCATCGACGTTCAGTACGGAGAGCGCGGCCAAGTCGTTCTCCAGCCCGCGCGGGTAACTCTGGAAGTCCTCACCCGGGCAGAACTGAATCGGATTCACGAAAATGCTGATGAAGACGCGGTCGTTGCGCGACCTGGCCATCCGGACCAGACTGAGATGACCCTCATGGAGGGCGCCCATGGTAGGCACAAAACCCACCGTCTCGCCCCTGGACTGGAACGCCCGCACCGCCGCCCGAGTGGCGGCCGTTTCATGGAAAACCGGAGGCAAGGGCATAGGAAGTCGCGGAAGGGTTCTTGCTTTCTTGACGCGACCTCGCTCCCGACGGAATCCTGAGTCGGGCACTCCTCACTCACAGAGCCACTGGAACGACCATTCGTCTACCCTCTCGGAGTTGTTCCATCTCGCGTTCCAAGGCGTCGAGGTCCATGCGCTGATGTTCGAGGTCGAGATGCTCCATGTCCAGCATGAGGACCGGGGAGTCGTGATAGTGCAGAAAATAGGTGCCATACGCATCGATCAGCTTGTCCAAGTAGGCCCGAGCCAGCCGGCGCGACTCGCGTTCCTCCCGCTGTTTCAGCCGAGGCTGGAGAAACTCTGAACGAGCCTGAAGGAACAGGACGATATCCGGGCGCGTGAAATTTCGCGCCAGGGCCGACCGGAGGTGCACGTAGAGTCGGTACTCCTCGGAGCTCAGGTTGACCTGGGCGAAGACCTCGTCCCGCGCCATCATATAGTCCGTCACCGTCACGGGATGAAACAGGTCCGGCTGGGCCACCTCGGACTGCTGCTGGCAACGCGACAGGAGCGATGAGATTTGCGTGTGGAGCGCGTAGCGTCGCATATCCGCGAGAAACAGTTCCAGGAACGGATTCTCATGGATTTGGTCCAGCATGAGCCGGGCGTTCAGGCGCTCCGACAGTGCTGAGGCGAGGGCAGTTTTGCCCGAGCCGGGCGGCCCCTCCACGGCGATCAGTTTCCATCTCCGGCTCTCGGTCATGGTTCGACGGCCCAGTTTCGATAAGATTTCCCGGACCGTGCGACCCGACTTCGGGTCCACGAGGCCCGGGCACAACTCCGAAAGCGGCTCGAGGACGAACCGCCGCTCGCACGCCCCCGGATGAGGAATCTTCAAGTCTTCCTGTTCCAATATCTTAAGGCCCCAGAAGAGGATGTCCAGGTCCACGGTGCGGGGTCCCCAATGAATCTCCCGCGTCCGTTCGAGCTGGGCCTCGATCCGCTGCAGCGTCCCAAGAAGCTCCCTGGGCGGCAGGGTCGTTCGGATTTCGATCACTCCGTTGAGGTAGTCCGGCTGCGCAGGCCCCATGGGGGGATACTCTCGCAAGGCAGAGTGGCGGATGACCTCTACCCCGGGTGCATTCGTCAGGGCTGCCAGGGCTCTCCGGTAGTACACTGCACGATCACCGAGGTTCGATCCGAACCCGAGGTAAACCGTTTCTTTTTCAGGTTCTGGAGTCCGACTCATCATACGTGGTATTCCCGAATCAGACCTCGACGATGGGCGGGATAAGGCGTGACCAGCACTCGTAGGCCAGGACTCCGCCTCGCAGTGTGCGCATGGGATAACACCCCGTGGCGTCGTAGAGCCGGATACGGGCGTGGGCGAGCAGGTCGCCCATGTTCGAATATTCCGGATACGTCGGGCTTTCCCGAGTCAGGTCCCTGGGTGCTGCGAGGATGGTCTCGCGAACACGGCGATGTGGTCGAACGCCGTGGGGACCCGGGTCTTCAACCTCGGCTGCGGCTTGTGAAACTCGTGGGTGCGGACGGCCAGGTCGCCCGTGCTGAGATCGAGTTCGAGGCGGAGGTATTCGAATCCGGCGAGGAAGCCGAAGACGAAGAGGCCCGTCCGGCGCGCTCCGGGAACCAACCGCCACTCCATCGTATCCCCGGGCAGGCAGCAGGGCCGGAGGTAGATTTCGGCCGGGCCGTCGGACTCGCTGCGGAGGCGAGCGCGACCAGGACTCGCCTCCCAGGTCCACCGGCCGTCGGGGACCACTTCCCAGCAGGCGTCGAGCGGCTTCGAGAAATCGTCGGTGCGCAGGTATCCGGGCGCGTTCATGGGCTATGCCCCCGATCGCTCGGCCAGCAGGCGATGGAGGGCGCCGCCGAGGATTTCAGCCTTGTCTTTTTCCGGGATAAAGGGGCAATGGGTTTGGAAGGCCTCGAGGGCGTGCTGGTAGGTCATGTAGGCCCTGACGACGGGATAATCGGAGCCCCAGCAGAGACGCGTGGGTCCGAAATGTTCGTAAAGGGCGCGCACGATCCACCCGCAGTCCGAGTAGGGGTAGTCCCAGCTCACCTGCGAAACGTAATGGAAGCCGGACATCTTGATACAGATATTCGGGGTGCGGGCAGAGGCGAGAATCTCCTTCAGCCGCGGGTGGGGCGGCTGCTCCGAAGCCCGTGCTCCGGCCATGTGGTGGCAGAGGAAGGGGACGGAGGGGAATCGCTCGGCCAGACGCCGCAGCACCGGTTGAAGGTGCGATCCGATCGCCAGGCTCGCGATGAGCTTGAGGTCCGCCGCCTTCTGGAAAAACTGGACACCCTCGTCGCCCAGAAACCAGGAGCCGTCGTCATCCCCCCGCACGTAGTGCGTGAATCCCCGGATCGGACATTCCTCCGCCGTTCGGGCAAGACGGTCCGTCGCGCCCGGCGTGTGATACGTGTCCGTCCAGGAACAGTCGACGTCCGCAAACTGGATGAGCCGGGTCGGATGCCGGTGCACACACTCGGCAATGTAGGCGTTGTTGTCCGGGTTATGATCGATCCGGGCGCAGACCAGGACGGCCTGGTCCACCCGGTGCTGGTCCATCTCGAAGAGGAGCTGTTCGATCGTGCCGCGGCTGGTGGAGTCCGGTACGGGGGGCTCGTAGGGCCACCGCGGCCAGGCATGGGTATGCGAATCAATGATCATGGGAATCACCTGCTCCTGAAAAATAACCCCGCTCATTGCCTGCGGGTATAGGGGTTACGACTTTCCGGGTTTTGAGCTTCTCGAGTGTATTCAGGGCCTCGCGGATGACGCGTTCCGGGCAGGCTGAATCCCGGAGGGACCCCGCTGGGAGGCTGAATCCCGGAGGGACCCCGCTGGGAGGCTGAAGGCTCCGATCACTGAAGACTCATGGCACGACTTGACCGACTTTTCACATAACGAATAGCGTTTTATCGCCTCGTCGTTCGGCGACGAGGCGATAAAACGCTATTCGCTATGACGGATCACTTCGACCGATTCCCCACGAGTTCATAGTCCCGCTCGGTGACGAGTGCGCCGGTGCGGGTGCACTTCCAAACCCGAATGCTGGGCCCGTGCGAAGCGACTTGAGCCATGGAGGACTACTCATCAGAGCCCAGCGCCTCCCGCAATTCCGCTACGCTGGCGACGGCCACGAGGACGCAATGGACACCCGGGTTGCGGAGCACCCATTGCACGGCACGGTGCGTGGGAGGAACCCTCTCGCCAGGTCTGGCCAGCTCTTTCCAGGGGCCCGTGGAAAGCGGGTACACCAGGTCCAGATGGGGACGCAAGTTCTCCCCGTGCGGCGAGAGCTTCAAGTAGGTCTCCCGCGTGGCTTGAGTCCAATCCGTGGTCGCCTTTTCCTCCCAGCCCAACCACTGTCCGCCCAGCGACTTCATGATCAGCACCGCCTTGCCGGCTCGTGCTGACTTCGAGATTCCCGCCTCCTGCCAGCGGCACACGTAGTTGTAAATCACCAGGTCGGCGTCCGCGTCCGGATGCGGCCCGCGCTCCGCGTAGGCTGCCTGGTCCTCCGGGTAGTGCCGGATGGTGCAGATCGCCCGGATTTTGCCCGCCTGCCGGGCCTGGATGACCTTTTCCCTCAGGCGTGCATCGTCTGCGAAGGCGTTGTGCTGAACCCGCAGGATATCGATGCAGTCGCGTCGAATGTTCTTCAGGTGCTTGGCCAGGATGCCGTCCAGGTCATCCGCTTTGGGAGCGCCCACCTTCAAGGAGAAATGACGGCCCTCGCGAGGCCCCTTGAGCTCGTCGGGGATGTGCACCTCGTCGCCGTATCCCATGTCGAAGAGATTCACGCCGAGTGCCGCGGCCTGCAGATAGATGCGGCGCTTCTCCTCTGGCGGGGGATGACCCTGGATGCCCTCGAAACGCGCCAGCAGGCCGCCGAGGCCGACTTCGCTCAACTTCAGACCCGTCCGGCCGAATTCTCGATATCGCATGAGGCCTCCTCGCTTCTCGATCGCGTTCAGAAGTGCGGGTGCACTTCTGAACAGGGATGCGACGATCATACAGCCTCAGAAATCATCATGGCAAGTGAAATCCTCAGAAAGGATGAGCTTCGCGCCTCCTCCTCGAACTTGGCATGAGGCGTTCGACCAGGTAGGATTCGTTCGTGGTGGAGGAGCATCCGCAGGGTGTCGAGGTGCGGTGAACATCATGGGAATCCTCGATTCGTTCAGGCTCGATGGAAAGGTCGCGCTGGTGACCGGATGCCGGCGCGGCATCGGCAGGGCCCTGGCCGCGGGTCTTGCGGAGGCCGGGGCCGACGTCGTGGGCGTCAGCGCCTCGCTCGAAGCCGAAGGGAGCGAGATCGAGAAAGAGGTCCGAGCCGCCGGGCGCGCCTTCCGCGGCTACGCCTGCGACTTTTCGGACCGGAGAGCGCTCTATGCCTTTCTTTCTCGACTGGAGGCGGACGTCCCCCGCGTGGACGTCCTAGTCAACAATGCGGGGATGATCCTGCGCAAGCCTGCCGCGGAGCACCCGGACGAGTACTGGGACAAAGTGGTGGAAGTGAACCTGAACGCCCAATTCATTCTGAGCCGGGAGGTGGGGAAGGCGATGGTGGCCCGGGGCAGCGGGAAGATCATCTTCATCGCCTCGGTTCTCACCTTTCAGGGCGGGATCACCGTGCCGGGCTATGCGGCGAGCAAGGGAGGCATCGGCCAGTTGACCATGGCCTTGTCGAACGAATGGGCTGGCCGGGGCGTCAACGTGAACGCGATCGCGCCCGGCTACATCACGACAGACAACACGGCTGCGCTTCAAGCGGACCCGAGCCGCAACGCGGCCATTCTGGCCCGGATACCTGCGAGCCGGTGGGGCCATCCGGAGGACTTGAAGGGTGCGGTGGTCTTTCTCGCCTCCCGCGCCTCGGACTACGTCCACGGGGCCATTCTTCTCGTGGATGGCGGCTGGATGGGCCGGTGAATGAACACGAATGGTTACGTTCCTCCCACGTCATAAGTCTCGATACGCCTCGGAACGGTGCTGGACTCGATAGACCTTGATGGTGTGCGGCGCGGGGTAATGCCAATAGAGCACGCGATAGTCGCCGGACAGCAGCCGGCACAGACCGGCAAGGTCGTCGAAGTAGGAATTCCGTAGCGGAATGCGTCAGCGTTCCGTCCGAGACATGAGATTTGAGGGCCCAGACGAAGCGCTGACGCTCCGCTACAAGAATCCGCGAAGTGTTGAATCATCATCGGTTACGAAATCGGGCGGGGCCGTCTCCCCGGACTTATTGAGAAGTTACCGGTCTCATAAGTTAGTGCTTTTCGTGCAATGAGTTATGTCCAAAGGTCAACACTGGCCGCCAGAAGCCCGAGTCTTCCGTGACCCGCGCACCGGCGCAGCAGTCCGGCAGGTGACGTCGCATCCGTCGGTCCATCACCACCCGTTCTTCTTCGTCCCCGCATATGATGATGCCATGCGGCGGCTTTCCTTTGTCTCTCACCGGACGGGATCGCCCCAGATTTACGCTGAGGACCGGGCTTCCGGCGACTTGCTGCAGCTCACGGACCGGCCCGACCTGGCGGAGTGGTCCGTGCATCCATCGCACGGCGGCCGGCACGTCTACTTCACGGCCGGGACGAGCGGGTGGAGGCTGGACCTGGAAACGCTCGAGGAAGTGGAACTGGCACGTTTTCAGGCCACCCGTCTTCGTGATGAGGGGATGGTCGGGGCAGCCATGGGCACGACCGCACTCAGCCGGGACGATCGGTGGTGGGCCGTGAGTTACAAGGCAGGCGGCGAATCCCGGCTCGCCGTGATCGAGACTCGGACCGGCCGACACGAGGTCGTCCTTGGGCGGGACAGCATCGGCCACATGCAGTTTTGTCCCGATGATCCGGACCTGCTCTTCTACGCCGGGCCGCTGACGGACCGGGTCTGGCTGGTCCGCCGGGACGGGAGCGGCAACCGGCGTCTCTATGCCCGGGACGCTGGGAAGAACGAGTGGATCACGCACGAGACGTGGATTCCGGGCAGACGGGAACTCGCCTTTGTGGACTGGCCCCACGGCATCCGGGCCGTCCACGTGGACACCGGCATCGAGCGGCGGGTGACGTCTTTCAATGCCTGGCACGCGGCCTGCAACCGCACGGGGACGCGGATGGTGGCGGACACGAACTGCCCGGACATCGGGCTGCAGGTGTTCGATCCACGGGACGGCGCAGGCGAGCCGCGGGCGCTCTGTTTTTCTGAGGCCTCTTCGGTCGGGGAGCACTGGAAGGGCCCCTTCCCTTATGCGAAGGGCCCGGTAAAGGTCTACGCGCCCCAACATACGCACCCGCACCCGAGCTTCGCCCCGGACGACTCGCGGGTGGTTTTCACGTCGGACCGTACGGGCCACGCCCAGGTCTATGAGGTATTCTTCTTATCTTGAACGAGGTCAAGCACATGAAGACGAAACGCGTGGCCAGCCTTCCGCCCCTTTATACCCACGTGATCGGGTCGCTGCCGCGGCCCAAGATGGTCCGGGACCTTCTCGCCCGCCGACAGGACCTCCCGCCCGACCGCTTCCGCGGGCTCATGGACGAGATGGTGATCTTCGCCATCCGGCTGCAGGAGCAGGCCGGGATCGACGTTGTCAGCGATGGGGAGTGGCGTCGGAAGCACTACATCGGAGAGTTCCTCGCGCGGATCGGCGGCTTCGAGCGATGCCGCCGCTACCAGCACCAGGGCGAGACGAAGACGGCGGACGTGGTGGTTCGAAGGATGGACGCGGGCGACCTCGTCTTCATTCGGGACGGGGAGTTCCTGGCCGCGAGCACGGACCGCTGCACCAAGTTTGCCCTCCCCAGCCCGTTCCTCATCGTCGTCCGCTACTGGCACGAGGACCACAGCCGCGGGGCTTATCCGACCCGCGAGCATTTTCTGGAACACTTGACCGAGATCATGGCCCGGGAGGCCCGCGCCCTCGTCCAGGCCGGGATCGACATCATTCAGATCGACGATCCCGCGTTGACCTATTTCTGCGATCGCCAGTTGATGGCCGGGGAGACGACACACGACGAGCGGCTGCGGCAGGCCTGGGACCCGGACGTCCAGTTTCCCCGGGCCCTCGAGGCGATCGACCGCATCGCGGAGGGCCTGGCGGCCGAGGTGCACCTCCACTGCTGCCACAGCGTCTATAAGCGGCGCAGCGACGTGTCCGGCGATTACAAGCCCATCCTGCCGCGGCTGAAATCGGCGAAGATCGACCGTATCAACCTCGAGTTCGCCTACCAGCAGACGGGGCGGGTCGACGATCTGAAACTGCTGCCTCCGCACCTCGGGGTGGGGATGGGTGTCGTGGACGTCCGGGGCGAGAAGCTCCAGACGGTCGAGGAGATCGAAGCGCTGGCGGCCGCGGGAATCCGGACCGTCGGTGCCGCGCGGGTGGCGCTGAATCCGGACTGCGGGTTCGCGCCCGACTCGGGCGAGCCGCCGACCATCGACGAGGCCTACGAGAAGCTTTGCCGTCTGTCCGCGGCCGCCGCCCGCCTCCGGGCGCGCGAGCATCCCTGATCATAAGTGCGGGTGCACTTGCCAACTCGTCTACTCGTATCTCCTGGGGCAATCCCGTTCCCGCAGGACCCCTCCTGAGAAACAACCGTGCCATCTCAATAAGTTCGGGGAAGACGATCAGGTCAAGTCCATAAAGCAGGAATTCCGTAGCGGAACGCGTCAGCGCTCCGTCCGAGAGATGAGGTTGGGGCGAGAGCGACCCTGCCGGTCTGCGAGCCTTCGTGGCTCGCACCCCCGCGTGCGTGGCGGCGGTGTGGGGTGTCGAAAACGTCCACCATCTTTTGCCCTCGCACCCCCGCGTGCGTGGCGGCGGTTCTGCTCCACAAAGGCCGCGACGCCGTGAAGCTCGACGGACCGGTCTTCGCCATTCCCTTGGGGCATTTCTTGGCCTGACGCTATGACGCACTATGGGCGTCGCTTCAACCCTCGACGTGGGTTCGATCTCCTTTCACAAGGCACTATGCGTCTCGGGCGCGACGCTTGAGGTGGGCGGCCGGCGCGCGGGCAGGGTCGTCGGGCCAATCCTGTTTGGGGTATCGTCTCCCCAGGTCTTTACGGACACGGTCATAGCTGTTCGCCCAGAATCCGGCCAGGTCGGTGGTGATCTGCGCCGGGCGTCGGCTGGGGCTGAGGAGGTGGAGTTGGATGGGGACTCGGCCCGCTCCAATACGCGGGGTCTCCCGCGTGCCGTAGAAGTCCTGAATGGTGGCGGCGGCCCAGGGCTGCCCCTGCCGCGAGTAGCGGACGGCCAATCTCCGGCCCGACGGCAGGAGCATTTCTTCGGGCGCAAGGCGATCAAGGTCCTTCATCTTCTCGAGACCCAAGCGGGCACGGGCAAGGGACTTGACCGAGAGTTGCTCGAGTTCCTTGAAGGAGGACTTTCCGGCGCAGGCTTCCTGGAGCAGTCCTTCAAGGTCGTGGGGCCCGAGGGCCGGGAAATCGGGCTGTAGAGAGGCGACGAAGGCGAGCCGGCCCATCAGGTTTTCCACGGCCTGTTCATCCAGGAAGCGGCTGAGGCCGGCCTTGAGAGCTTCACGGGCGAGCATCTGGGAGGCTTCGGGGCAAGAGTCTGCCGGGCCGTCCTGGGCCTCAAGAACGAGCTGGTCATAGAGGAGGCATTCCCGGGCTTCGACGCGTTCTCGTTGCGGATTCCACCGGTGCTCGCGGGATGCCATCGCCGGATTGCCGGGCAGGTCGAGCAGCCAGTCGGGCTCGATGGCGCTGGCGCGGCTGATGGTGGTCTTGCCGCGGCGTCTGGGGTCTTCGCGGGCTTCGAGGGCGATGAGGAATTCGGCGAGGCGGACGCTGCTTTCGGGCGCGAGGGTGGCGCGCCCCCCGCTGCTGAGGAGGAATTCGAAGCCGCCGGGCTCGGTCCTGCGGGCGGCCCGATCGGGGAAACCGCAGAGGAGTATGCGGAGTAGGTCTGCGATGGGGGCCTGATCGAGGGCCGGCCTGCGCCGGTCCGTTCCGGCATAGCCCTGCGCGGTGCGGAGGATGCGGGCCCGGATGTCCGCTCGCACGCGGGGGCCCGAAAGCTCCTCGGCCATGCGGATGGGATCAGAGGGATGATCACTCGACACGGCCACGGGTAGCCGGCGTTGGCCTGGCCAGCGCCGGCCAGGGTCGGGATCGGGGAATTCGAGGGCGGCAGCGAGGAGCGCGCCGGCGGGCAGGACCTGGCGGGCACGGGCTTCGCAGAGGATGCGAGCGAGCCGCGGGTGGGCGGGGAATTCGAGCATGGCGCGTCCCGTGGGAGTGAGTCCGCCCCGGGCGTCGAGGGCGACCAGGCGTTTCAGCAGCATTTCGGCCGCGTGGAGGGCCTCGTCCGGCGGCGGCTCGAGCCAGGGCAGCGTGCGCGGGTCCGAGATGCCGCTGCCCTTCAGCTCGAGGAAGAGGCCGGAGAGGTCGGCCCGGAGTATTTCGGGCGGGGTGAAGGGCCGCATGGCCTGGAGGTCGGACCGGGAATAGAGGCGAAGGCAGCGGCCCGGCGCGGTGCGGCCGGCCCGGCCGGCCCGCTGATCGGCGCTCGCCTGGCTGGTCCAGGTCGTGCTCAGAGTGGGGAGGCCGGACCAGGGAGAGTGGCCGGCGGCCTTGACGAGTCCGGAATCGATGACGGCAGTGACGCCTTCGAGGGTGACGGAGGTCTCGGCCACGTTGGTGGCGAGGATGGCGCGTCGTTTCGGGCCCGGCTTCAGGATGGCGTCCTGCTCCTCGGAATCGAGGCTGCCGTGGAGTCGGAGCAGATCGATCCCGAGGCGATCGGCCTCGGCCCGGCAGGCGGCCTGGCATTCCAGGATTTCACCGACGCCGGGAAGGAAGATGAGGATGTCGCCGCGGGGCCAATCCACGGCGAGGCGCGGGAGGGCTTCAGCAAGGCGGTCAGAGAGTGCCCGTCTGGGCCCGGCGGCCGAGTATTCGATGTCGACGGGGAAAATGCGGCCCCGGGCGCGAACAACGGGGCAGGCGAGATGTGATGCGAGGGGCCCGGTGTCCAGGGTGGCCGACAGGACGGCGAGCTTGAGGTCGGGCCGGGAGGATCGTTGAAGGGCGAGGAGCGTGGCCAGGGCGACGTCCGTCTCGAGATGCCGCTCGTGGAACTCATCGAGGACGACGGCGGCGATGCCTGCAAGGGCCGGGGAGCGCGTCAGGCGGCGGAGGAGGACGCCCTCGGTGACGAAGCGGAGGCGGGTGTCTGGCCCCCCGGTGGACTCGAAACGGACGCTGTAACCGATGTGGTGGCCGAGGGGCTGCCCGAGCTCGAAAGCGGCACGGCGGGCGGCGAGGCGGGCGGCGAGGCGGCGTGGCTCGAGGACCCAGATTTCGCCGCCGCGTGCGAATCCGGCGTCCAGGAGCGCCCTGGGAAATCGGGTCGTTTTCCCCGCCCCTGGCGGCGCTTGCAGAACGAGCGCCGGATGCTCTTGAAGGGTCCGGACCAGCTCGGGAATAAGGGGGTCGATGGGAAGAGGCTGAAGAGCGGGCGGGGTCATGGGGTCTGCGCAGCAGGTGAGGCGAGTTTTTTCACTCGCGAAGAAGGGGCTGTATCCCCTTAGCCCGCATTTCTCACACGACGTGTTCGAAATGCGGGCTAGTCATTATCTCACTTTGTATTTCATTACCCATTACGAATTACGTACTTATATTATTCTTCCGTTCGTGCGCGAACACTTGACAGGCCTACCGCGGATTTCATCCGCAACCGAAGAAGAGTTTCCCCACGGATTCGGGAAAACCGCGGATGGGAAAGGAAGGTACACGCGCATGACGCAAACTTTCACCAGTAAGTCTCTACTCTGGGTAACTGGAAATGGGTGGGGCGCGCTCACCGGACCTGTTCCGTTGGGATAAGTGGGACGCGCTCTGACCGATGGTGACACCTTATTCACGCGTGGCCCGGCGCGCAAACAAGTCCGCCTTGCGGGTAACCAGCAACATCAGCCTCCACTCTCTAAATCCCCAAACGGCGCAGGAACCCGCCAAAAGAAAAACTGCCCGGGACCTTCGTGCCGCTTCCACGCGTTGGAGTGAGCGCTTCAGCGCTTGCGTTGGAGTGAGCGCTTCAGCGCTTGCGTTGGAGTGAGCGCTTCAGCGCTTGCGTTGGAGTGAGCGCTTTAGCGCTTGCGTTGGAGTGAGCGCTTCAGCGCTTGCGTTGGAGTGAGCGCTTCAGCGCTTGTAAGAATCCCAGT
>JACPCR010000023.1 GCA_016179685.1 Planctomycetota bacterium
ATCTGGGGGTAACCGTTATCACCGTCGCGATTGAACCCGAAGTTGACGAGCCCAGAGCATCCCCCGGTGTCATAGCTCGAACTCACGTCGTAGAGGAGGAGCATCCCGTCCTTGATGTGTCGTTTGGCCAGCTTCGTTTCTATACGCTTTTGGCGTTCCAGGAGCCAGTCGAGAGCCTGGTAAAGCTCCTCGTCATCGAGGTCACTGAGCCCCAGTTCGAGGGAAAGGCTGCTGGTAGCCGTTTCATCCCGAAGCGCTCGAGCCGCGGCGAGTTTGGAAGTGGGGGACAGAATCCGAGACACCACCATGGCTACGACCAAGTCGCGTTGTCGGCAACGCCTTGAAGCGAGGACAGATTCGAGGCCAAGCTTTCTCAGGGTCCCGAGCACCGCGACCACATGGCCGTGAGGGAACGAGCGGACAATTTTCCATGACCCATCCGGATTGAGCGATTCACCGCGGAGTCTGCGGCGAATGACATCGATGAGGTCCGGCGGAAGATGCGAGAGATTCCCGAGGGTTTCATGTTTGACCTTGTCGTCTTCGCGATAGGTTCGGCGCAGCAAGTGAGACTCATAGACCTTGCCGTTGTAGATTCGTCTTGTTGTGGCTACGTGAACTGGTCCATTTCTGCTTGGCATAATATAATTTATAGCATATTATTGCCAAAAGTCAACAACGATTGTCATCATTAGTGGCTACATTTTGACAAATGCAAAACGCGCTTAACGATTTGAATCACAAACCTTTAAGTGCAAAAATTGGCTCAAAATTCGGGGGAAGTCCGGTCTAAAGTGGAAGGCTCTCCCCGAAGGGACATTCCCAGGGGCTGTTCCGGCCTCGAAACGAAAACCCGCCAAACCCCAGGGCCGCCCTCGGGTAGAAATTGGCGACTTCCCGGAGAGTGAGGTCGAACGCTCGTCGGGTTCTGGGTTCCTTTGTCGCCATGTCGTGATCCTCGGCTCTTCACGTTTACGAGCGCGCCGAGGTCCGGATCGGGATTGGGATCGGGATCGGGATCGAAGGAGTTCTTATGCCCATGCGCTATAAGCAGTTGGATGCCTATCGGGTGACCATGGAGTATCTCAGGTGCTTATCATATCCAAATTCCGCGAGGAAATGGCGAAGACCGGACTCCTCGACAAGATCGACCCGAGGCTCTGGCAAATCGACTGGAACGTCGATTCGCAAGCAGGCGGCGCGATCCCGCATCGCAAGGCAACAAAAATGCCGCTAAAAACCTTGAAACCCCTCCCCATCTCGCCTCCTCACTGACACCAGTACCCGCTGATCGCTCGCTCTTCCCACCCCTCCACCTGCTCTGGTGCCCTCGCTAACCCTTCACCGCTCCGGCAGCCAGGCATTACCCATAGGCAAGCCGCCGAAGGCGGATCATTCCTCGCATCTCCGGGCTACTTGAACAAGGCAATAGAGTCGTAGCTTCGCACAACTCTATTGCTCTTTCTGGTTAGAGGCCAACTCAAGACTCTGTCACCTCCCCGCCTGTTTCTAATTCCTCATCCTCATCGACGTTGAACTCCACTCGGCTCTGCAGGACGATCTCGTCCATTACTCGACCGAGCTGTCCGCCCTTCCCAAGGTCTTCAAAAATCGACAGTAGACGGGGAATATTGATGATCTCCTCGACCGCTTCCATGTACCGTCCGACGATCTCTTCAACACCGTACTTCCGCAGTGCTTCCTGGCGCAACTGTTCGCGGACGGTCGTATCCGCGTCGGTCGTCTTGACGACAAAGGTCAGCGGGAAGCGATGTACCTTGTCAATGTCCAGGAAGTACTTGTTGACATCAATCGTCTCGGTGACCTGAAAGAACCGGCCCAGGGGCTTCATGACAAAGTCGATGCCGCCATCGTTTGCGTTCGTCCGTCCCGTTTTGTAGAGCATCAGAAAGTCCTGCTGAAGTTCGTCAGCCGACCACCCCCAGAAGATCGATTGCTCGCCGTAGTGGGCTTTGAGGATCGCAAAGCTCACGATCTCAAAGACGCGCGCGTCAACGGTCGGCTGAAGCTGACCTTCGACAAACGCCACAGCGCCGGTCGGGTTGTCTGAGGACAGACGGGCTATCTGCTTGCAGGCCGTCAGGAACGCCTCAAAGGCTGACTTCTTGGTCGCGACGTAAGCATCTATGATCTCAATGATCGCCTCTGCGATGTTCACGTCTCGTTTGCTGCGCCCCGTGCCGAGTGGCACCACAATCAGGCGCTGGTTAACCCAGTACCTCTGATCAGCCTGATCTCGGAGGATTGGACGGAGATCACTCGTCGGGAAGTACTTCGCGAACTCGTCGTTGAGCCTGGAATTCAGGGCATGATTTTGCAGCTTCGCCCCAAAGGGCAGTTCCCGCTGCCGCCTGAAGAGATCGGTAAACCGCGCACCCTCGTACTTCTTGTACTGGCCCTTCTTCTCTGTGAGAAAGCCCTTGTTGATGTAGTCCTCAACAAGAACGTAGAGGGCGTAGTGGTTGGCGAACGCACCGCGCGCCTTCGAGCCGCGGTTCGCAGAACGAGTCTTGATGTTCAAGTACTGCAGGAGCAGGCTTTTATCGAGAAGGTCCTCCGCGTCGTCGCCGAATCGCCGATGGAGAATCCCAAGAATAACCTCGGTAAAGGGATGGTTCATTTTGTAGGCCCGAAGAGATCACCCGTCATCTCGTCCGCATTGCCTGAGCCGCCCGGCCCGTTGCGCCTAACATACGTTTTTTGAGGGGGCGCAAGAGCTTCGCCGTCAAGGTCCTTCCTAATGCCGAGGCGCCGAAGACCGATCTTGATGTACTCTCTTTCTCGTTCGACACCGATGAATCGCCTGCCAAGCCGCCTCGCCACCGCGCCGGTGGTGAAGGTACCGGCAAACGGATCGAGTACGAGGTCGCCGGGGTTGCTACTTGCCAGCACAATCCTCTCTAGGAGCACTTCCGGCTTCTGTGAGGGATGCTCTTCGTATTCGTCCATCCGGTAGCGAACTCTCGGGAAGGACCATACGTTTCCAGGAACCTTCTTGCTGTTGTAAAGCGTTGGGGTTGGTTTCCTGTAGTCGATCAGATGCCTCACGGCTCCGGTTCTGGCTTCGACCGCTATCGCTTCGGCATTGAAAGTGTAGTGCTCCGGGTCCTTAACGGCGTGAAGGATGGGTTCGTAAAGCGAGCCGAAGTACTTCTTGGCTTGAACCCCGGAGCTGTCGTAGGCCCAGACGATTCGCGACAAGATCGACAGTCGAGTGCGGAGGTAGAGGTCGAGGAACGGCATCGCCTGCGTGCTAGCCATGACATACATGGTACCGTCTGGTGCAAGCTTCTTGATGCACAGGTCTAACCAGCGGGCGCTCCACGACGCGTACGCGTCGTCGCTCTCCCATCTGTCGTGAAAGCCGCCGAACTTCTTGCCGATGTTGTAAGGCGGGTCAGCGAAGACTAGATTCACTTGCGCGTCGGCGACAACCGTATCTAAGAGATCAAGGGCGTCTCCGTGGATGAGGGTGATCCCGTTGGCTTCGTATGTGAACTCGGGCTGCAAGTGTCTTACCTCCTCCGGCCCTCTAACGGGCCGCGAGCTGAGCGGCGCCGGCCTTGACGATAGCAAGCCTGCTTGCGGACGGCAAGGCCGGTGTCCGCTCCAGCGAGTTGTTAGCCCTCTGGACTCGCATTCCCTTCATGCTCAGGATTCTGCTTCCTTGTTCCGACGACGGCGAGCGGACAATCCGTTCATCCTATCTTCCTGATCTTGGAGGATTACCTCGTGTGATTCCCCGCCTTTCAGTCTCTGGACGTACTCATCTTGAAGCTCCTGGACCAGATCCTCTGAGATACCAACTCGCGCTCTGATTCTCTCAGACACCTTGCGCGCGACCTCGTCTCCCCGCCTGAACACCTGGCAAAGGTCCGCGAGTTCGTCCATTGCTTGGCGACAACCTTCTGAAGACGCAAGCAGATGTGAGCGTTGTCCCCAGTACCCGTGGGACAGCCAGTTCCGCTTCTCAAGGCAGGCTTGCAGTATCTCCCGCTCCGCGCTCTCCAGTCCGATTTCCTCTTCGACCAGGCGCAGGAGTCTGCCCATTGTGAACGGTTTGCTTTCGAGCGATTGCCACTCCGCTTCTTCTGGCCAAGGCTTGTCCTCACGAACCAGGACGAGCCGAGCGATCCAAAGTTCGACTTCTACGCATTGTGCGTAGTAGGAGGCTGCGCCAAACCAGGCGAAGACTTCCTTCCTTTGTTGCTCGTCATTCATACTGGGTCATTCTAGGGCTAACGAAAAAGGCTGGATTGCCACGGCTGCCGCGAAGCGGCTTAGTTCAACGCATCATTTCTCCAGATGATCTTTATTCCTCGAATTCGGCCTCGGCCTCGCCCTCCTCACCCGCCTCCCGGCCCTCCGAGTCCATTCGAGAAAGGTCCTGAAGCTCGCTGACGCCGCGGCCGGGCGCTCCGAGCACCCGGAGGTCGCCCCAAAGGTTAGGGGCCAGCCGCGCTTCCGTCGGGGCGTCCGCCAGAACCGATGTGGCCTTGTTGGACCAGTAGAGCCTGCCCGTGCACGCGCTGGCGTTCGTATCGGTGGAAAGGAGTCCCCAGTCGAATCGGTAGCGTTCACCTGGTTTCGGCCTGAAACCGATCTCGGCCAGGGGGACGGCGGCCTCGACGTGGTATCCATCGTCGCCGGTGGTGGCGGCGACCTCGAGGTTCTCGATGCGGCGGACCACGTCGATCGTGGTGCTGGCGACGGGCGAGACGACCTGGTAGGCCTTTTCGGGAGGCGTGCCGGGCACGTCGGGAAGATAAAGGACGGCCATGGGCTTCTTGTCTACGAGGGTGATGAGCAGGCGCAGGTCGCCCGGGACGGCCCCCCGGCGGCCCCGAGGCGCGGCCGCGTCGGTCCCAAGCTGCAGGTCCACGCTCGCGCCGGTCTTGAACAGCATGCGCCAGTCGCCGGCCTGGTTGGCCAGGGGTCCCAGGCCCCTGACCTCATAACGCAAGTAGAGCCTTTCCGCGTCATAGGCCATGCGGAACTCCGCCACCGCCATCGGCTGGCCGTTGGGGTCCCAACCCACCGTGAAGGATGCACCGGGAATGTTGTCCCAGTCCCGATAGTCTTTCTGCCGGAATTGGAAAAGGTCGTAAATTTTCGGCCGCTCGAGACGGCGGTGCTTCGCCTGTTCCGCTTCCCACTGCTGAAGCTGCTGGAGGTCTCGAGGCGTCAACTCGACGCGCCCGGCCAGGCGGCGGAACGTATCGAGTCCGCGGATTTCAACGAGGCTGGCATGATTGAAGCCTGCAACCGCGTAATATCGGCCATCAGCGGTCCGGCAGAGGTAGCCGCTGAAGTGCTCCGCGGACAGGGTATGGCCGTCGAGCCGGAGGCCGCGGTGATGCGCTTCCATGCACCACAGGGGCGTCTGCGGAGTGCGCACGTCCTGGAAGAGACGCCCCGCGAGCAGCCCATCGTGGGTCCATAGGTTCCAGACCCCCGCGTTGGAGCTATGGACCTCGAAGGGGCCGAGGTCGCCGGAGGCGGGCGCGTCCATGCTGGCCGGGTGGCAGACATTGTTGAACTCGCCGGCGACCTGGCCGGGCGTATAGGGGGGCGCGTGAGGGGTGCCGCCCACGCTGACGCCCGTGGTTTTGTATTTCCAGAGAATCTCGCCCGCGGGGTTGAGAAGGCCGTTGTGGAGGCCGAGGATGAAAAAGTTTCCGTCCGGCAGCCGCTCGTATTGTGTGCCGAAGGCATCCAAGCTGCCGATGCCGGGGAAATCCTCCTCCTCCCAGAGCGGGGCGCCGCCCGGGTGAAACGCCTTGACCTTCATCAGGGTCTTGCCCACCATGATGCTGAGGTCGGCCTGGAAGAGTCCGACGGGCTCGAAACGGGGGTCTTTCAGGACGACCTCTGCGGCCTGGACCTCGGCGTCGCCGTTGGCGTCGGACCAGAGAAAGGCATGGTCGGAAAGGGTGGGGCCGCCGAGGTCGTTGAGGACCCGGGGCGTCTTGAGAGGAGGAAAGTGGGAGGCTGCGCCGAGCGCGGCAACCATCCTCAGACGGTCCTTCTCGTAAACATGGACGGCGGCGACCGTCTGCCGGCCCGTGTCGCCTCGGGTGACCATGTATTGACGATCGTTGAGATAGAGAGGAATCTCGCCGGCCAGGCTGCCCATATAGAGGAATTGCGGGCGGGGCAGCCAGAGCAGGTTCTTCAGCCTCGCATTCCCCTTCTCCCACTCCAGCTCGAATTCCATCCCCTTGTAGTAAAGTCGGGTCTTGTCACGAGGGTCGAGCACGCCGCCACCGCCGTATTCGCCGGGCCCCAGGAACTCCTCGAGAAACTGCCCGTCCAAAGTCCACCGTGAAATCCGCTTCGGATGCCAGGCCAGCTCCACGACCCACAGCCGGCTGTCCTGGTCCACCGCCATGGCCGTGACGTTGAGAAATCGGGTGGGGTCCCAGGGGCCGGCGACGCGGCCGCCGGGGCTGCCGATGACCCGCAACAGGTCGCCCCTGGCGCTGTACACCCGGATCACCCTCTGGTCCGGGGCGGCATCGAACACGTAGAGGCGGGACTCCGCGTCCACGGCCAGCGCCTGGGGCAGTTCGAGGTCGCTCACGAGCACGGCATGGGCGGAAGCATCCTCGGCTGCGTCCACGTTGACTCGCACCACCCGATTGCCGCTCAGGGCATAAAGCTCCCCGCCGGGCCCGAAGGCCAGGGCGTCCGGGCGCTCGATGGCGATTTCCCGGACGTAGTGCTTCTCGCGCTCGTCATAGACGGCGATGCGTTCGCCCTCGAGCGTATCCACGGGCGATTCACCGCCCAGGTATCCGAGGGGAGCGACGCCCAACACACGGCAGAGCCGCGGGTCGAGCGTGATGCCGCCGAGGTCCTCGCGGACGCCCAGACGCGCACCCTCGGCCGCCTGAAAGGCCTGAACGATCCGAAGCCGCACGGCGCGGGTCTCAACCTCCTCCCCGAAATCGACAAGCCCGTCGAGGTAGCGGGCCCTTCCGTTGTCCGACTCGTAGGCCTCGGAATAATAGATTCGCCTCGGTTGCTCATAGGTCGCCACCTTCCGCCAGTGAGCGTCTCCTTCCAGATCGACGGAGGCCTCCGGCGGACCCGTGAAGACGTCGATCTCCGTCGTCTGGCCGTGAATCTCCTTGACGGCAAGGCCGCGCACCCGGACGGGCTTCTTCCATTCGATCAGGTAAATCCCGGGGTCCGTCAGGCTCAACGGCTTCGCGGGAGAACCGTACCATTCGCCGTTCTCCCGCAAATCACCCGAGTTGACGCGCACTGCGGCCGAGGGCATGAGATTCTCGAACCGGCGGCGCAGGAAGGTCATGCCTTCGAGGACGCCCTTCCACTTCGGTGCGCTCCGTTCCTCCTCCTCCTGGACGCCCATGTCCTCCAGGTTCAGCGCTTCCTGCTTCCTCTTTCGAGGCGGCTCCCCTTCCACCACCTCGGCCAGGGGGTCCCCGTCCGTCCGCTCCCAGGTCAGTCGCACGGCGCGAGTCATCGTGCCCGGAGGGAACGGCACGACGTCCCAACCGGTTCGCGCGGTGTCTTTCAGAACGGTCCATTGAGAGGCATCATTGGGGTCAGGCGGATAGCCGCCATCGGGCTTAAGGATGCTCAGGCAGAAGCGGAGGTTTTCGCCGAGTTGCGGGGCGGGGAAGACGGCGCTACCGATGGGCTGCGGCGCCTTGAGGGCCAGGACGGCATGCTGCCGCCGGCCCGGCTGCTCGCCCGACTCGAGGGTGACGAGGCCGACGGACCGGCCGGGCGGCGTGCCGGCGAGCCGGAAGAGGCGAACGAAGTCGCCGCGGGGGTTCGCCACGACGTCGTCCTGGAAACGCTTCTGGCGGGCCGGCAGGTAGCGCGGAATGCAATGGTCGATGTCCACGCTGGGCTCGCCGAAAGGCCGGGTGACGAAGGGACTCCCCGGTGGCAGGGCGTACGGGGTCTTCGGGCCTCCGGCGCTGGCTGCCGCATCGCCGAACTTGGGATGAGCGGGCCCGGACCGGACCGAAAGGTAGAGAAGCCCGTCCCGTGCGGCGAGGCCCGAGAGGCCGCAGGCTCTGCGCTCGGTCGAGCGCTGCTCGAGCACGGTCCGCACCTCCCGCGTCCGGGGATCGTAGCCCCAGACGGAATCGACGTTTTCCGCGGTCAGACCGATGAAGACGGTGCGGCCGTCGCTGGCGAGGTAACGGGGCCCCGCGAAGGCCCCAAAGGAGTGCCAGCCCGCGAGCTTCCGGCCCGAGAGATCGCACTCGATGAACGAAATGCCTGCTTCGACCACGGGCGAGCCGAGCCAGACACGGTCGCCCGCCGTGCAGACCGCGTCCGGGGGGCTGTGGTCCGCCAGCCATCCGCCCGGCCCGGCATGGCTGGTGATCCAGGGCGGATGATCCTTGACGTTGTTGGGATAGGCGGTGAATTCGTAGTGCAGCTCGAGGGGCCGGCTCGTGATGGCCTTCCAGGCGTAAGTGCCGGGCGTGACGTATTGGCCCTCCAGGTTTTTCCCGTCCCAGGGCTCGGCGATCGAGCCCGCCGGCCGAGTGACGTCCGCGAGAAGGTTTCGCACGCGCCGGCCGCGGGCGTCGTCGATCACCATGGCCAAGGGGCCTTCGAACGGCATCTCGAGCGGGATGCGGAACGGGCACGGCCGATCGAGGTCCGGCCCAGGCGTCGGCGGGACCGGCCTGTCCCCCAAGTCCGCGTAAGCGTGGATGCCCCATAGCCTGGCGAGATTGGCGTGCTTGGGCCAGTCAGCCGGGCTTCCCTTCGTGATGGCCAGGCGAAGGCCGCGGGTTCGGACGG
Organism: Planctomycetota bacterium; assembly: GCA_016179685.1. Taxonomy (GTDB): domain Bacteria; phylum Planctomycetota; class PUPC01; order JACPCR01; family JACPCR01; genus JACPCR01. The sequence goes on from JACPCR010000023.1 coordinate 8,818, forward strand.
GCTGAAACCGCAGGATGCCGGAGGGGTGGGTCTCGCTTTGGAGCTTCTTCCATTCGCGAGGGGTGCCCGCGGCCGGAGGGACCTCTTCGGGACCCGCAAAGTGGTTGAGAAGGAAGCCGCCGCACTCACCCTGCGGAAACAGGCCGACCAGTTCCTGGGCCTCCGGCCACGCCAGGGTGACCCACACGGGATTCAAGGCGTCGATCGGGGCGCGCCGGTTGATGCCGACGCGGTCGGGCCCGGAGTTTTCCCAAACGCGGCCGGAAGAGGATTGCAGGGCGGCCACCCCCGTCTCCCCGTAGCCCGGTCGAGCCTCCTCCTCCCGCGGAGGCGGGTATTCCTCGCTTGCATAAAACAGGCACACCGGCGCGACATTGAGCAGGCGCGACCTGAAAAAATGCCAGACTCCGATCTCCGGCGGCCACTCGCCCCGATGCCGGGGAAAGGAGCAGAGGACACCGAACGTGGTGGTCCCGGGCGGGAAGAGAAGACTCTTCAGTCCCGATTGACGCGGCCAGCCTTCGCAGGGTAGCCAGTCCGCAGCCGTCGCCGGGTCTCCGGGCGGCGTCGCGTCCGGTCGGAGAAACAAGACGCGCTCGCTGGGGCTCAGAACGCTGCCGATGGCGATCGGCCGTTTGAACACCAACTGGAAATGGTAATCGGCCTCTCCCGTTCTTCTCTTCGCGCCCCCGGGCGCCTTCCAATACCAGTGAGCGGAGTCTTCATCACGCCTCGGGGCGAGGCCCAGGACGTACGGGAGCACCCGAGAATCGGCCCTTTCGAACCTCTGGCCTTCCCATGACCCGCAGCGCTCGATGTCCAAGTCCTGGATGGTAAAGGCGGGATCGAACGGGTCGGCGGATGTTGGCGCTGACGCGGCAACGAGCCACCCGAGAGTCATCAGCATGAGACGCGGGGGACAAGGCATGGGTCAGGATAAACAACTCACAGTGAAACCACCGTACGGCGGCCTCAAATGAATGAGTCTTTTACTCGTCCTCGTCGTCGTGTTCGTTCTCGCAATCCGAACGGACATTTCGACGGCGAGAACGAGGGCGAGAACACACGGCATTCCATGACTTGTCTCATGGGTTACAGTCTTCACCCTTTCCATTTCAAACTGATGGGGTTCGTGGCAGTCCAACGACCTTCAGTCCCGGGATGCCCTCGAAGTCCCTCTCGTTCCTGGTAAGGACCTTGAGGTTATGCTGGATGGCCAGCGCTGCGATCCAGACGTCGTGAAGCCGATGGGCGTGAGGTCTTCCCATCGAGTCCAGGTCAGAGGCCAGGCGGCCGAAGGTGACGCCGGTCTCGCGGTCCATGATCAAGCAGGGTTTCGCCCTGATGCGAGCGACGGCAGCGGCTCGCTTGTGACGCTCGGCCGGCGTCCTGGCATGATGGACGCCATATTCAAGCTCGGCCAGGATTGGGGGCGCCACGTAGACCGGCTCATCGCCGGTATAGAAAGCGATGTCCGCGGGCGCAAGCGTCCCTCTTTCTACATCTACCCAAATGGAAGTATCAATAATTACTCCCATGGATCCCTGACTTCCTTCTCCATAACACGGTCAGCACCTTTCATGTCCTCCAACCAGTTTGCGCCTTCCTCAGGCTCCAAAGTTCTGTAAATGTCCGCGAGGGCCTCAAGTGCAGTCATCCTTGGGGCCCCTGGTATCAGTTTGGCCACGGGTTGGTTGTTCCTGATCACCACGATCTCCTCGCCACCTTGAGCCAGGGAGTCCAGGATGCGGCTGAAATTTCGCACAACTTCAGTTGCTGAAAGGGTTTTCATATCTTATTCCCTGGCATGAGGTCAAGCTATCTGCTGGAATCATATAATCCTATATAATCGAATTCAACGCAAACGGCTTCGATGGCTTCGATGGTTTCGATCAGCGCTTCCGAAGCGCACTCGGCCACGAGCGTCAGGAACAGGTTTACACTTTCCAAGAACCTCGGGTCATGGATGGCCGCTCTTCTGCGGTGCGCGTTCCTTGTCGAGGACCCGCAGAAGGGTCAGCTCGATCTTGTCCAGCTCCTGGGCGTCCGTGATCTTGTTGCCGGGCCGATCGGTCACATAAAAAATATCCAGTACCTGGTCCACGTCAGTGGCAATCTTGGCCAGGTGGATATCCAGTCCCAGCTCAGCGATGGCCTGTGAGATGTCATAGAGCACGCCGACGCGGTCGTGCGCATAGACGTCGACGATGGTGTGGCTTTGCGACGAATCGTTGTCGATCTGGACGCGAGGGGGATGGACCGTAGCGCTGCGGCGGCCCGGGATGATCCGCGTCTCCTGCCGGCGAATGAGGTCCTGAACCTTCTTCCGGCCGGAGAACACGTCGGCGAAATGCTGGTCGAGGATTTCCAGGTTCTCGAGGGGCAGCGGGTTTCCATCCCGGTCCATGAGAAGGAAAATATCCAGTGCGACACCATCGCTTCGAGTGAAAATACGGGCGCTGCGGATGTCCGCGCCGCTTCCCGCCAGCGTCCCGGTGATATCGGCGAACAGGCCGGGCCGGTCGCCCGTGCAGATGGTGAACTCGGTGAAGCTGGTGCGGCGCTTCATCTGGGTGTTGAAGGGCTTGGCGGAAAGGCCCTCGATGAGGCGGACATGTTCGGCAATTTCAGGGGGATCGTATTCCTGGAGGTAGTTTTCCGGCATGTTTCCCAGATGGGCGTCGACCCTCGCGGGATCGATTTGGGGAGGCAGGAGCTGCACGAGCATCTCGCGCATTTTGGCCTGCACGGGCCCCGCGGCCGGGGCGCCGCGCTGGAAGGCATCCAGTGACCTCAGGTACAACTCGTCGAGAAGCGCGGCCTTCCAACCGGTCCAAGACGCGCGGCTCACGCCGCGGATGTCCGCGCAGGTCAGGACGAAAAGCATGCGGAGCATCTCCGGACTGCCGGCCGTCTCGTTGAAATGAACGACGACCTGGGGGTCCGAAAGGTCTCGGCGGTGCGCCATGCGGGACATGAGCAGGTGGTTTTCGATGAGCAGCTTGACGGAGCGCGCCACCTCGGGCTCGGCCTCGAGGCGCTCGCAAACGCGTTCGGCGAGCAGGACGCCGTTTCGGATGTGCTCGGCCCGGCCTTCGGCCTTGCCGGCGTCGTGCAGCAGGATCGCGAGGCGGAGAATCTCGGGCCGGTCGATCCGCTCCGCGGCCTCGCGGAGCAGCCGAAGATCGGATTCCGGGGTGGTCAGGAAGCTCTCCGTCTCCTCGAGTACCCGGAAAGTGTGCTCGTCGACGGTGAACTGGTGGTAGTAGTCGTACTGGTAGAGGCACGTGACGCCCTCGAACTCGGGCAGAATCGCCCCGAGGAGGCCCGTCTCGTGCATCAGGCGCAACGTGCGGGCGATGGGGCCAGGAGTGCGCAGCAGATTCCAGAATTCCTGATGGATTTCCTCCAGATAAAGAAGCTGGAGGCGGACGAGGGGGATGCTCCGGCGAATGCAGCGGAGAAGGTGGTCGCTCAGAGTCAGATGGTGGTTCTGCACGGCCTGAAAGATGCGCATCAGGGTTCGGACTCCGGCCTCTCCCGCAAAGTACTGGTTGCGGTCGCCCTCCAGGAAGATGGCGGGCCCGATGAGGACGAAGGGGCCCGGGAGCAGGTCCGGCCGGGCTTGGGGCTTGGGGGAGCTGAAGAGATCCGGATTCCGGCGCTCGCGTTCCACGATGACGTTCAGGAAATGCCGGATGTGTCCGACGTTGAGATAGTAGTAGCTCATGAATTTCTCGGTGGCGGACTTCTTTGGCGTGTGGCGGAAGCCAAAGCTCTCGGCCACCTGCTCCTGGTGGCTCATGTCCAGGATGTCCTGCTTCCGCCCGGCTCGGAGGTGCAGCTCCGTGCGCACCCGCAGGAGGAAGTCGTAGGCGACCTTGAGGGCGACGAGGTCGAACTCATCGACCAGATTCGAGGGGCGAAGGTCGTCCAGGGTATCGATCCCGTGGGCGACGCGCTCGATCCAGAGGGCGCTGTGGACGTCTCTCAGGGAGCCGACGCCTTCCTTGATATTGGGTTCGAGGTGGAACTGGGAGTCGTCATGGGCCCGGTGGCGTTCCCCGATGCTCGCTATCTTCCGCTTGACGAACTCGACGCGGTGAGACCGCGTGTAGGCTTCCTGGACCTGCAGCTTGAACTTGTCGAAGATGGGCCGGTGGCCGATCAGGTAACGGCCTTCGAGCATGGCCGTGGCCGTCATCACGTCCTGGTGCAGAAGCTGCGTGCAGTCCCGAATCTGCCGGACGGAGTGGCCGACGTGGAACTTCATGTCCCACAGCAGGGTGATGAATTCGCTGATGAAGGCCTGCTGGGGGCTGCCGACCGCCCCATCGACGAGGAACATGAGGTCGATGTCGGAATGGGGATTAAGCTCCCCGCGGCCGTATCCGCCGAGGCAGACCAGGGCGATGCGGCCCGTGATGGCTTTACCGCCGAACGGAGGGGCCAAGCGCTCGTAAATCTGGCCGAGGAGCTGGTCGACGAGCCGGGCGTGGGCCTGGACGGTTTCGAGCCCGCCGGCGCCGCGGCGGTGCTGCTCCCAGAGGCGCTCGCGCTCGGACGTGAACACGTCGCGGAAGAACTGAAGAATAAGGGCCTTTTCCGGCTGGGCCATGGGTATCCGTACCGCGGCCGCCAACGGCTGCCGCGGCCGCTCTGACGTCAGATGTCCCCGGGTGGGTGGAGCACCGCTTTTACCGCCGACGGCACTCGCTCGAATGCCGCCGGGGTGAGAGCTCCGACCGGACGAGCCATCCAGCCAAGGTGAGCCGTAAACAGCTTGCCCGGCCGAGCATAACTATCCACCAGGTAACTTCTCAATAAATTCGGGTAAATCGTTTGACCCATTTCTTTAAGCACTTCTTGGACAATAACCTACAGATATGCCAGTATCCATCTGCCCGAACTTATTGAGAAGTTACGCCACCAGCAGCCCACCCGATGCGAAATCGGCGTTATCCAGCGGTACGGCTTTTGGATCCCCGTACGGCCTGCTGGTGATCTGACAAAGAACCCAATCTCCACGGCCCGCATCAGCGAGACAGACTGCTGGTCTGACCTTTGAACTCGATAAGTCAGAAAATGGGAACTGGACCAGGACTACTTTCACGGCTGCAGATGTGACCACGCCGCGTCCGCCTCCGGCCGACACCAATCCACCGCAAGGGCAGCTTCCGCGAGTAGCGCTGCCTCACCCGGTAACGCCGCCGGCTCCTCCAATACCGTCACCAAGGCCCGCCGGGGGCTCGTGATGTGGATCTCGCCGGGCAGCCGGACCTGACCGGTCGTATCCACCACCGCTTCAACGGTCTGAATCATGGGGCACCTCCACCAACATTCTACCGAACCACAGACCAGCAGCCAGGTGGGATGAGAGGTTCGACGTCACTTCTCGAACGAGGGTCGAGCGGATTCCATGTGGCGCTTGTGGGATGCCAGACAGGTGACGTTTCGTCGCGTGCGGCTATATTGTGGTCGCCATGTACACCCTCCTTCGCGCCGCAGCCTTCTCCATGAAGCCCGTCAAGTGGGACAAGGCCGCCAACGCCGACCGCATGGAAGAGTTCTTCTGCCGGGCGGCGAAGCTGAAGGCCCGGTTGGCACTTGGCCCCGAGGGCGTCCTAGAAGGTTACGTTGCCAATGACGTCATCGAGAATCCGGCGCTTGCTCCGCGGATGGAGGAGGCCGCCGAACCTCTGGACGGCCCCTCTATCCGGCGTTTCCAGCGCCTGGCGCGCCGACTCCACATCTCTCTGGCATTTGGATTCGCCGAGCGACGCCGCGATGGCATCTACAACTGCGCCCTGTTCATCAGTCCCCGCGGCATCATCACCGGAAGACATCACAAGACGCAATTTGCCGAGGGCTATCACGCTTCCTGGCGCTTCAATCGCATCGGCCGCCTCCTACGGGCCTTCGATACGCCGTATGGCCGGGCCGGCTTTCTCGTCTGCAACGAGCGCTGGAATCCCCTCATTGCCCGGACGCTCGTCCTCGATGGCGCCCGTTTTCTGCTCATCCCCAGCTTCGGATCCCGAAATCACCAGCAGAACGAAAACGTTCTGGCCCGCGCCCGCGAGAACGGCGTCCCCATCGTCGAGGCCAACGTCGGCATGAACCTCATCGTCAGCCTCGGTGAGATCGTCGCCTACCAGTGGGGCTGCGACCGACTCACGGTCGCGGACATCCAGATTCCAGTCCTGCCGTCCCCTTCCGCTGCGCGGCGCTGGGAGCGGGAATACCTGTGCGAACAGGGTCCCGAGATGCGCCGGCGTTATCTCCAGACCCTGAAGAAGCTTCGGACCAAGAAACGGCGAAGAAAACGCTCATAGACGAGCCCGCAAGTGCTGGTGCACTTATGAACAGGGATACGAGCGGGCATCCCGCACCCGACGACTACCCGGCGCCCTCGTTCTCCGCCTCGACCGGGTATTTCGGGCCCGTGAAGGTGATATCGAGTATCTCCCCCGTCTCCGGCGCGTAGCCTTCTGTCGGAGCCGGCTTCTTGCCGCGTTTTTCCAGGGACACGATCCGATGCAGGTGCACGTCGTATTTCACGTTCTCCGTCAGGTGCAGCATTCCATGGAAATGATGCCTTAACGTGGCGCGAATCTTCTCCCGGACCCGGTGCAGGTCGTTGTTCTCGAAGACCGATCCGAAGGCCAGTATCTGGATGAAATAGGTCCCTTCAGCGCGGCGGGCCTGAATCTCCACGCGCATGTCGTAGACTTCCGGCAGCGTCTGGAGCGTCCGGCCGAGGGACTGTTCAAGCGCCTTCACGGCGATGCGGAATCCGCCTTCGCCGTCGGCGAATTCGAGGTGGGAGGCGTAACCGCCCCGCGCGCCCCGCCGTACGGTCGTCCAGAAAAAGAGCAGCGAGCACGAGACCAGGCCAGCGCCGATCACGGCGGACGCCAGCGACGCCGAAAAAATCCCGTCGATCTCCGCCAGCAGGGAAAGGAAGCGGTCCGCCGCCGGCGGGCTGACGCTGAGCACCAGTCCGTCGCCTTGGGAACGCAGCCAATCGGATATCCATTGGGGCCAGAGGAGCAGGATGGCCCCTCCGACCATTCCCAGGAGGAAATTCAACCAGATGAAAATCCCGCGCAAGACATTCATAAGGTTTTTAGAATAATCGTTTTGTTGTCCTTACGCCATAGTCAATGGGTAAAGACGTCTTCCACGAAGGTGGTATTGACCAGGCCGCGGACAAAGCGCGCGTGTCCGAATATCTGCTCATAGAGCGGTATCGTCGTCTTGATCCCCTCAATGATGAATTCGCCCAGAGCGCGCCGCATCCCCACGATGCATTCGTCCCGCGTCTTCCGGTGCACGATGAGCTTGGCCACGAGTGAATCATAATAGGACGAGACCAGCATCCCCGCGTGGGCATGGGTGTCCAGCCGCACGCCCGGGCCCCCGGGTGGAAACCACGCCGTGATCCGGTTCGGACACGGCCGGAACTTATTCTCCGGGTCCTCCGCGTTGATCCGGCATTCGATCGCCACCCCTTGAAGCTGCACGTCCTTCTGCTCGAAGGCGAGGGGTTGTCCGCTGGCAATCTTGAGTTGCTCGCGGACGATATCGACGCCGGTGACCATCTCCGTCACCGGGTGTTCCACCTGCACCCGGCAATTCATCTCGATGAAATAGAAATTGCCCTCGGCATCGAGCAGGAACTCGACGGTGCCGGCGTTGACGTAGCGAGCGGCGCGGGCGATGGACACCGCGGCCTCGCCCATCGCCTTGCGAATCTCCGGATTCAGCGCCGGTGAAGGCGACTCCTCGACGAGCTTCTGATGCCGCCGCTGAAGCGTGCAGTCGCGCTCGCCCAGATGCAGAATCTTCCCGTGCCGGTCCGCCAGGACTTGAATCTCGATGTGACGGGCGTTTTCCAGGTACTTTTCAATGTAGATCGTCGGGTCCTTGAACGCCGCCTGCGCCTCGGCCCTCGCCACGTTGATGCTGTTGACCAGGCTGACGTCGTTCCGGGCCACCCGCATCCCCCGGCCCCCGCCCCCCATGGCCGCCTTCAGGATCACGGGAAACCCGATCTGGTGCGCCAGTTTCAAGGCCTCCTCGTCCGTCTCGAACGGCTCATCGTTGCCCGGGAGGATGCGGATGCCCACTTCCCTGGCCAACTTCCGCGCCCTGGCCTTGTCCCCCATGAGCAGCAGGCTCTCGCTCGACGGGCCGATGAAGTCGATGTTGCACGAATGGCAAATCTCCGAAAAGTTCGAGTTTTCGGAGAGAAACCCGTAGCCCGGATGCACCGCGTCCACGTCCGCAATCTCCGCGGCAGCGATGATGTTCGTGATATTCAGGTAACTTTCCACCGCCGGCGGCGGTCCGATGCAGATCGCATCGTCGGCCAGTCGCACGTGCATCGAGTCCCGGTCCGCTTCAGAGTAGACCGTCACGGTCTCGATGCCCATCTCCCGACAGGCCCGGATAATTCGAATCGCGATTTCGCCTCGATTGGCAATGAGAATCCGGGAAAACATGACCCTCGCTGGGATTCCGATAGTCCGGGACGAAGCCGGTTCGCCTTCGAGCACCTCAGCTCAGAAATCGTTCGGCACTCTTCCTGAACTGATCTGCTGAAGTCGAGGCGCTCGGAAGCGCACCCGCACTTCCGAGCGCCTCGACCCGCCAGGCATCAACTGCCCGAAGGTTCGATCAGAAAAAGCACCTGGCCGTACTCGACCGGCTGTCCGTTCTCGACCAGGATTTCAACGATCTTCCCTTCCACCTCCGACTTGATCTCATTCATCACTTTCATCGCTTCCACGATGCAGAGTACCCCGTCCACTTCCACCGTGTCACCAACCTCCACGAACGGCTGCGCATCCGGCGAGGGCGACCGGTAAAAGGTCCCGACGAGGGGCGAGGGCACCTCCACCCGTGATTTTCCTTTGGTTTCGGTCCGCGGCGAGGCCGCCGGACCCTCTGCCGGAGCGGGCTTCGATACGAGAGGCGGGGCCGCTGACACCGCCACCTCGGTCCCTCTCTTCAGCCGGATTTTTGTCCCTTCGTCCTGCAGCTCGATCTCCGCCAGATCATTCGCCTTCATCAGATCGATGAAGCGCAGAACGACCCGTTCCATCTTCTCAATGTCCATGGGGTGAACGTCCGTTGTAGCTAAAAAGGCAGCCCCGGAGACCGCAGTCTTCCGTCCCCAGTTCGAGCCTCTCTCCGCTTCCCAGCCCATCCCTCTCCCACTCCGGCCGGACTGATGCGTCATTCTATCGGCAAGTCCTGGGAAGTCAATGCAACCGGCGCAGGCCGAGCGTCCCGCAAAATATTTTTGGGGCCGTGATTTCTGGGCGGTGCAAGGGTCTCCGACCCGCCGCCGCCTCAAAACTCCATTTTTCTGGAGTGAACGCGATTCGCGGATTTACACAACTCCCTCACCAACATGGACTTACAGAGCACGCGGTTAGCTTCTCGATAAGTTCGGGGAGGACGATCAGGTCAAGTCCGTGAGGTATGAATTCCATAGCGGAACGCGTCAGCGTTCCGTCCGAGAGATGAGATTTGAGGGCCCAGATGAAGCGCTGACGCGCTTCGCTACGCAGTAACTGCTTAGTGATCGTCACCGGCGGCCTGTTTCTGTGAGTCCCGTAGGGACGTCCGAAATTAGTTACGTATGCTAAACGTGGACCGTTTACGTACAACGGGTTATGCAAGGTAGCAACGTCAAGGACATTGCTACCTTACATAGCAGCCCAGGGCAATCCGCCGTACCTGTTCCGATGGGAGGCGGAGACGCCCTGGGATGACTTCACCAACAACCAGTAACCAACAGCCGGTCCGCGGCGTGGCCCTCGTTGTTCCTTACTCGACTCGGCCCCGGCCTTCACCAACAACCAACAATCGATTCCCCAGTCGCCATGCAACACCCCACCCCACCACCCCACGCACTATTTTTTTCTGCCCTTGCCCGCCGGCTTCTTTGCCTGCCGGCGCTCCCAGTTGAACTCGGTCTCACTCATCGGCTTCTTCGGGTCCGGCTTCCAGACCTGGGACTCCTGGTACCTGCCCAGGGCCCGGGCCATCTCGCGCACGTGCGTCGCGATGCTGCCGCAGCAGCTTCCGATGTAATTGACCCCCATGGCCTTGGCCTTCCGGGCAAAATCCGCCATTTCGAAACGCGTGAGTTGAGTCGGGTCCAGCTTATCCGGAAACGCCGGGGTGCCTGTGAACCAAGGCACCTCATCCGAGCAGCGGAACGCCACGGGCTGGGCCGCCAGAAACCCGTCTGTCGCCTGCCGCATGGCCTCGACCACCGGGTACATCCGTTCCGGGTCCCTCATGCAATTCGTGCCGACGATCTCCGCTCCGGCGACGGACAGGCGCTTGGCGCAATCGGCGGCCGTCGCGCCGTCGTCCGTCATCAGCGAGCCGCGGAACGCCACCGTGATCATCGCCGGCACCTTCGACTTGGCCTTGATGCGCTCGAGGCAGAGTAGCGCCTCACCGAAGTGCCAAAAGGTCTCCCCGATGAAGAAATCCACGCCCTCCTGCGCCTCGATCTGCTCGTCGAACATGCCCGCCACCAGGGACCGGGCCGAAGGGGTGTCCGCCCACTTCCACGTCGCGCTCAGGTCGCCCGCCACCAGGGCCTTGTCGCCAGCGACCTCCCGGGCGAGCCGCGTGGCCGCCCGGTTGATCTCGAACGTGCGGTCCCCTTTGCCCACCGTGGCCAGCTTCTCGCGGCTGCCGTAAAAGGCCATGACTTGCAGGACTTCCGCGCCCGCGCTGAGAAACTCTCGGTGCATCTCGCGGACCGCGTCCGGGTGCGTCACCGCCAGCTCGGGCGTGAAGGCGCCGGCAATGACGTATCCGCGGCGCTCCAGCTCGATGATATAGCCTCCATCGCCGAGCACGATCCCGTCCCTCAGCCGCTCCAGAATGCCCTTGCCCATGGGTAAACCTCTCAAATGAAGAATCATCAAGATGAAAGTGTAAGATAACAGAGGCACCCCGGGCCTGTCAAAAGACGGCGAAGCCGCCGTACGGCGGCCTCAAACCGGCGAGTTTTTTAATGACGATAAAGTCTAAGCTTGTAACTTCTCCGCGCCCGCTAGTGCGGGCACCCGGCGAAGATGTTGTAAAGGTGTCAGGTGTCCCCTGTCCCCTGTCCCCTGTCCCCTGTCCCCTGTCCCCTGTCCCCTGTCCCCTGTCCCCTGTCCCCTGACACCTGACACCTGACACCTGACACCTTTACGAGCCTTGTTGGGTTGCAGGCTTCGCTCGCCTTAAGACTTGAGAGTGCGAGTTCCGGACTTCCTTGCCAGAAGCCGGGCGATTTCCCGACGCCGGGGCATGGAAGGCTGGGCGCCGCGGCGCGTGGTGGCCAGGGCGGCCGCGGCGCAGGCAAACCGCGCGGCTTCCTCGACGGGACGGCCCTCGGCGAGGGAGCAGGCCAGGGCCCCGTTAAAGGCGTCGCCGGCGCCCACGGTGTCCACGGGCCGGACGGCGAACGCGGGAATGCGGGCGAAACGACCGGGCTGGACCAGCGCGACGCCGCGGCTTCCCAGCGTGACGAGGGCACTTCGGACGCCCATGGCGAGAAGCCGTTCGGCGGCACGGCGCACACCCTGGAGCGTGTGAATGTGAAATCCGGTGAGCGCCGCAGCCTCCAGCTCGTTGGGGGTCAGAACATCAATCTGCCTCAGGAGGGACGCTGGAAGGGGCCGCGCAGGCGCAGGATTGAGGATCACGAGGCATCCTGACCGGCGGGCCAGGGTAATGCCGCGGGCCACCGTGGGCAACGGCGTCTCGAGCTGGAAAAGGGCGACGCGGGCTGAGCAAAACAGGCTGGCGCAGGCCTCGATGTCCTTCGGCGTGAGCCTCGAGTTGGCTCCAGGCGCGACAGCAATCAGGTTTTCCCCGGCTCCGTCCACCACGATCAGGGCCACGCCCGAGGGCACGCCATGGGTGACCCGCACGCGGCCCACGTGCACGCCCGATCGCCGAAGGTCCCGGCGAGCCTGCCGCCCGAACTCGTCGCCGCCGACACGGGCGATCAAATGAACGTCCGCGCCGGCCCGGCGGGCCGCAACGGCCTGGTTCGCCCCTTTACCGCCGGCCGCACGCTCGAGTGCCCCGCCCAAAACAGTCTGCCCGGGCGATGGCAGTGACCGGCAACGGATGATCATGTCCGTATTCGACGATCCGACGACGACGACGCAGGGTCGCGGCATGGCAGTAAATTCCCGGAACGTATCAGTTTAGCGGGGTAGTGCCTTTGGAATTCAGAATGCGATGGGAGATGAAGGCCCCAAGTGGCGTGGAACTATGGGGATCGGCTTTGGGAAGAAGGGATATCGAGTAGCACGGGGCCTCGAGTACGGAGTACACGCTTCATGCTCTCTAGGAAGTCAATGCCTTTCTGGCGCCACGTTTGAATGAT
>JACPCR010000011.1 GCA_016179685.1 Planctomycetota bacterium
TCCCGGGGCGGGGCCGCGGCATCGGGATTGCTCAGGAGCCTGCCAGGTGGATCACACCTCGCGAGGTGTGGCGCGCGTCGGCGTGGTCCCGGGGCGGGGCCGCGGCATGGGGATTACTCAGGAGCCTGCCAGGTGGATCACACCTCGCGAGGTGTGGCGCGCGTCGGCGTGGGCGTGGCCCCGAGCCAGGATTGATTTAGCGGAGGGACGGCGCATCCGCCAAGGTGGTGTGTTGGGAACGTGGTGGGCCGGTCACACGTAGGAATACGTGAACGGGGTCCGGGGTCAGACACGTAGGTGAATCCATAGTCGACGCTTTCGATATTTTCCAGCTTGACCTGGGGGATGAGGTCAAAAGGCCTCCCCAACCGCGGCTGGAAGGCATAAGGCGTGCCCTCGTAAGAGGTATTCTTCGATTTCAACGGCTTCCTTTCCCTTGCCTTCGGTCCAAGTGCGAGTCTCGGACTTGCCCCACCTTATAGCTTCTCCGGCATTTGCGGATTCCAGAAATTTCGCCTGTTCGCCAGTCAGAGATGGGTAGCGCCTTGCGACGGCAGACAGTACCTGCAAAGAGTCCGATTTGATTCCCGAGCGTACGGCTTGTCTCGTGTGGCATCCGAGGACTAGAGCGAGTAGGAGGGCGGCAGTAGGTCTGTCCAACAATGCGCGTTGGCGATGGGGTTTCAGGAGACAATTCATGCCGGTTCGACGTGGATGGCCCTGGGCGAGGTCGGACACTGGTTCTCGCAGACGCCGCATCCGACGCAGCCGGAGACGATGATTTCCACGCGGCCCTCGTGAAGGACGATGGCCCGGGGGCCGAGAGGGCATTTCTCGACGCAAATCCGGCAGTCCTCCCCGCGGGTGCGCACGCAGGTCTCGTAGCGCATGCAGGCGAGTCCCATGCGAATCTCTTCCTTAGGGACTGGCTTGAGCGCCCCGCTCGGACAGATGTTCATGCAGGCGAGACTGTCGCAGACGACGCAGGCCTTGAGAGAGGGGACGATATAAGGCGTACCGTCGAGAGCCGGATCGTCGCTTTTCATGATTCGGATGGCCTGGACGGGGCAGACCTGAGCGCACTTGCCGCATCGGGAACAGGTGGTCCGGAACTGGTGCTCGTAGAGCGCGCCCGGGGGTCGGAGGTAATCCCCGGGGGTCTCCTCCTCGGGCATCAGGGGCTTCAGCCTCCGGTCGAGGAACTCCGCTGCCGGCTGCATGACGGAGCGAATGACCTCCTTGAAGAAGTCCCGGCGATCGACGGGCGAATCGTTCTTCTTTCCGGGGTTCGGGCTCTGAGCTTCCTGGCCAGTCATGTCGATTGCGCTTCGCTACACTTGAAGTTCCGACGCCTGTCCCAGATGCTGGGCATAACGGGTTCGAATATGGGTCACGACGTCTTTGATGTAGCTATCAACCTGCTGGGGTGATCGGCCGATGAACTGCTCGGGCGCGGAAAGGGACGAGATTCGATCACGGACCCTGGCGAAGGCCGGGTCACCAGCCAGGCGTTCGAGAAGGTCGTTGGCCCGGCCTTCTTCCCGGATGGCCTGGATGACCTCCATGGAGTGGCGTCGGATGACCTCATGAAGGAGCTGGCGGTCGCCGCCGGCCTGAACGCCGGCCATGAGAATGGCCTCCGTAGCCATGAACGGGAGCTGCTCGCGCACGGTCCGCTGGACGATCTTGGGGTAGACGACGAGGCCGGAGGCCACGTTGAGCAGGAGGTTGAGGATGGCATCCGCGGCGAGAAAGCCTTCGGGAATGGAGAGGCGGCGATTGGCCGAGTCGTCCAGCGTGCGTTCGAAGAACTGGCTCGCGGCGGTGATGGCCGGGTTGAGGCTATTGGCCATGAGGTGGCGGGCGAGGGCGCTGAGCCGCTCGCAGCGGACGGGGTTGCGCTTGTAGGCCATGGCGGATGACCCGACCTGGGTCTCGTCGAAGGGCTCTTCAAGCTCCCCGCGGCTCTGGAGCAGCCGGACATCGTTGGCCATTTTGTGTGCGGAGGCGGCGAGGCCGGCCAGGGAGGCCAGGATGGCATAATCCACCTTTCTGGGGTAGGTCTGGCCGCTGACGCGGAAGGTCTGCGAGAACCCCATGCGCCGGGCGACGAGCCTGTCGAGTTTCTCGACCTTTTCATGGTCCCCCTGGAAGAGTTGGAGGAAGCTGGCCTGCGTGCCCGTGGTGCCCTTGACGCCGAGAAACGGGAGGGTGTTGGAGCGATACTCCAGCTCTTCGAGATCGAGAACGAAGTCCTGCAGCCACAGAAGCGCTCTCTTGCCCAGGGTGGTGAGCTGGGCGGGCTGGAGATGCGTGAAGGCGAGGCAGGGGAGGTCGCGGTAACGCTGGGCGAACGCGGCGAGCCGGTCGATCAGCGCGGCGAGCTTGCGCCGGAGGTGCTCGAGCCCGTCGCGCATCTGGATGAGGTCCGTGTTGTCCGTGATGGTGGCGCTGGTGGCGCCGAGATGAATGATGGGCCGGGCCAGGGGACAGACCACTCCATAGGCATAAATGTGGGACATGACATCGTGCCGGATTTCCTTCTCTTTCTTCCTGGCCAGCTCGTAGTCGATGTCTTCCGCGTGCGCCTTCAGCTCCGCAATCTGCGCGTCCGTGATGTCCAGTCCGAGCTCCTTCTCGGCCTCGGCGAGAGCGATCCAGAGCTGCCGCCAGGTGCGGAACTTCCGTTCGTCCGAGAAGTTGCGGCTCATCGCCTCGTCCGCGTAGCGGTCCACGAGCGGGTTGACGTAGCGAGTGCGGTCCAAAGCGTCAGTGGGCATGGGCGGGCTTCCAGTGACCAGGGACAAGGGGATAGGGGAAAAAAAAGCGACCAGGGAGCAATCCTCAGTCTACAGTCCCGACCACTCAAGGCTCGAGGCTGCCGAAGCTGAATGAAGGCGACCAGGGTCAGGGGACAAGGGGTCCAGGGTCCAGGGACAAGGGGATAGGGAAAAAAAAGCGACCAGGGACAGGAATGGCCCTATTTTCGAGGCCCGATCGATTCCGTCCAGGCCAATCGCTCCCGTCCGTACGGGCTGCCGGAATCCGGCAACGAGAATCCCATAACCTCTATGACTCACCAGGTCCACGACACGAGTTCGTCACCGAAAGTCCAGTAGGAGAGCCCACAGCGCCACGCCATGGCCTTGCCACTTGTCATCATGGGAGTGTCCAGCCTTCTACCCCACCAGACAGTATATTCCGACTCAAGGCTGGTGCATCCTGGTCCCCATGTCCTTCCCCACCCGGACTCCCGATGGTCTTGTCCCAGATTTCCAGGCTGGAAGATCGGATATGGGAAAGCACGGCAATGAATCCTGAGCGTCCCTCTGTGTGGAATCTCGGAGTTGTAGCCGATCCACTCCACATCGGGGGCTCTTCGAAGAGCCAGAAGAGAAAAACAATTAGGAATGGGAAGGTGGAAACGCCCGACAGGAAGACCATGAGCTTGATGTGGCGTCGAATCATTTTTTCACTTTTTCGTACGCGCATAATGGAAGAGGTATTGCTGGGCGTATCCGGCATAGGGCCCGAAGTGGTCGGCGGCGTGCTGCCGGATGGCACGATCGGGCACAGTCCGTCCTTTGAAATAATACTCCTGCATGACTCTCTTGATCCACACGTCCACGGGGAAGGCCTGGGTGAAGCCGAGGGAGAAAAGGAGGACGCAATCGGCGACCTTTTCGCCGACGCCAGGCAGCTCCATGAGAGAGCCCTTGGCTTCCTCGTAGGGCAGCGAACGGAGTCGTTCGAGACCGAGGGACGGGGTCAGGCCATTCAACGCGACGAGATGCCGGGCCCGATAGCCCGTCCCGGCCCGACGCAGCTCGCCCTCGTCGCGGAGCGTGCCGGGCCGGGGGAAGGAGAAGGACTTGTGGCCGTCGAGGGTGATCGGCCGGCCGTAGAGGCGGCAGATGGCCTCGATGTTTTTCCGGATGCGGGGAATGTTGGAGAAGGCGGAAAGGATGAAGCTGACGAGGCATTCCCAGGGGTCCTGGCGCATGACGCGCAGGCCGGGGAATGCCTGGACGGCCCCGCGGAGTCGAGGCTCGCGGCCCAGCGCGGCTTGGACCGCCGCGAGGTCGAGATCGAGGTGGAAGAAATGGCGGAGGAATTCCGGATCACAGCCATGGAACTCGAGGCGATTGCCCGCCTGGCGCAGCCGGATGATTCGGTCCCGGATGCGAAGGAGGAAGGCATCGTCTATTTCGGTGTAACGGAAAACCTGACCCGAAAGGAGCGTGGTGCGGAGGTCGAAGCTCGTGGTGGACAGAACGTGTGCCTGGGACATGGGGCCTGCCGTTTTGGTGGTCGGCGGAAAGGGGGCCTGCGACTTCTGAAGATTTCCATTATGCGCGTTACGTTAGAATAACGACTGATGAAACCGATGTAACTACAAATCCAAATGAGGGCATGGGGCGGGGGAAATCTTACCGATTTTTCTTGAAATCTTGTCTTGGCTCGGTAGCATGATGCCCTGTTGGTTATGCAAATGGCTTCGGACGGAGTCGCAGCAGGGATGCTGGAGAGGCACCTGAGATGCGAATCCAAAGAAGACTTGAGGGCGTGAAACGGCTGCCGGCCTTTGGATTTTTTGATAGAGGCGGCGGCCCAGTTTTAGTTCTGCAAGGGGGGGGGTACAAGCCTCGCCTCTAAGGGATACTGTTTCCTTAAAGTCCTTCGTAGACTCACCTTAGGCCGCTCGGAAGTCACCTTCCGTGCGGCCTTTTTCGTTTTTACTCCCCGCTTCAACGGGTGCAGGTTTCACGTGTCAGGTGTCAGCCGGTTCGGCTACCAGGTTTCAGGTGTCAGGCAAGTTGGCGAGGGCCGGAAGTCGAGTATAGGAAATTGCCCCTGCTGTTCTCTGGCCTCGAGACCGTTCCGCATTATGTGGAGCTTCCGATGCGCTTAGTCATTGTATCACAAATAGTTGAGTCCCAGATTCGACGCCAGTCGTTGAGATTCATCACGACTGCGGCGCTGCTTTGCTGGTTGGACTGGACCGTCCCCTGCCTGGCGGGGTCGGTCTCCACGCCAAGAAGCCTGGGCCTGAATCTCAGCACGGACCGGATTTCGGAAAATGCGGGGCCCGGAGCGGCAACGGGGACGGTGAGGCGGGACATGAATTCGGCCAACTTCGACCAGCCTCTGGTGGTGAGCCTCACCTCGAGCGATACGACGGAAGTCACCGTGCCCGCTAAGGTAACGATACCGGCAGGCGTGGAATCAGCCGATTTTCTCATCGATGCGGTGGATGACACGACCGCAGATGGTGTCGTGGCCGTGAGCATCAGAGCTTCCGCGGTCGATCTGCTGAGCGCGTACCACGGGTGTCGCCGCCACGGTCACCATCTCCCGGGACCCGAAGGTGGTTACAGACCGGAACGTAGAGATCAAGGTCTCCACGAGCGACGAGAGTGAAGTGACGCTCGACTCAGGGGGACGCACCTCGGTGGGCCTGGTGTTCCATCCGGGCGAGGCCTCGAAGGTGGTGGACGTTAGGGCGGTGGACGACAATCTTCTCGACGGGATGCAGACCGTGACGATCAAGGCCACCGCGTTCGGCATCGGCTATTCGGATGGTTTTGGGACGGTGGACGTGACGGATTACGAGACGCTGACGGTGCGAGTCGCGCCGACCTCGATCAGCGAAGGCGGTGGCGAGACAACGGGGACGGTGACGCGATCGAATACGGACATCGCCAATGCGCTTGTCGTGACGCTGACCTCGAGCGACACGTCGGAGGCCGTTGTCCCCGAGACGGTCACTATCCCGGCGAACCGGGCGAGCGTGGAGTTTCTCATCCACGCCGTGGATGACGCTGAAGTGGACGGGCCTCAGAAGGTCGCCGTCACGCCCTCTGCGCCGGGGTACGTGGGCGTGTCCGCGGGCCTGGAGGTGCTGGACGACGAGGCGGCGACGCTCGTCCTCAAGGTCACGCCGGCGTCCGTGCTGGAGAATGCCGGCAAGGGGGCAATTACCGGCCGCGTGACGCGGAACGTGGGGACGGAGTCGAGCCTTTCACTCCGCGTGGAGAGTAGTAACACAGGCGAGGCCACGGTCTCCGTGGCGGTGGTCATCCCGAAGGGGTTGGTGACCCTCACTCCGGTGAGCGCCGGGTTCGCGGCGGTAGCAGCGACGCTCCAAGTTCGGGACTACGAAACGCTGACGGTGACGGTCGAGCCTTCCACCATCAGCGAGGGCGACGGCGCTGGAGCGGCCACGGGTATGGTCACGCGGGGCAACACGGACCGGCAAGAGGCGCTGGTGGTGATGCTGGCGGTCAACCCTCTGGACGACGAGGCGAGGGTGCCAGCCTCCGTGACGATCCCGGCCGGCGAGGGCTCGGCGACCTTCCCCATCGATGCGGTGGACGACTTGCTGGCCGACGGGAAGAAGACGGTAACGATCACTGCATCCGCGCCGGGCTACGCCGGCATTGCCGACACCGTGGAGGTGACGGACGACGACGTCCGAGCGTTGACGGTCGAAGTGACGCCCACGACAATTGCGGAGACCGCAGGAGAGGACGCGACGACGGGGACCGTCACGCGGAACACGGAGGACAACAGCGTTGCGATGGAGGTCAGGCTCACGAGCAGCGATGAGAGCGAGGTCCGGGTGCCTACGTTTGTCACGATCCCGGCGGGGGCGGCTTCGGTCACCTTCGGCATCGACGCGGTGAATGACGGCGTGCACGATCCGACCGCGCGGGTGACGATCACGGCCTCGGCGACCGGCTTCGCCAGCGGCTCGGCCACGCTCGAAGTCACGGGCGAGTGCGACCTCGTGGTGGTGACGGAGACGAACCTCGGTGACTGGGAGCTTTGGGAACTCAATGGGGCTGTGGGGGAACTATCGAGTGAAATTTCGTTTGTGGTTGGCCCATCGATGCCCCCGCTGGGCTCGTGCAGCGTCCGGCTCGAAACGGGGCCTGGCACGGGAAGGGTCGATAACATTCCGCAGGGTGGCAAGCCTGCTCTCAGGCTCAAGACACTCACAGGTCGGCGACTCGCATCCATCCAGGCCATGAGTTACAGCACCTATGTATCTTCGTCGGCGTCACCGGTTCTCACTTCCTATCTCAACATCGTGCTGTTCAGGGTCACCGGGCAGTTTGCCGGCACGATGGTGTTCGAGCCTTATTACTCGACGACCGCTTCGGGCGGCCATCAGCCTCGCATCACGCCTGGGGTATGGCAGACGTGGGACGGGAGGGCCGGAAAATGGTGGTTCACGAGACAGCTTGGAAACATCTGCGCCAACGACTGTTTTGTCCCATTCGATGAGTTTCTGAACCAAGACCCCGACCTCGTCATCGGTGCTCTGTTTGTGGTGGCCGGGCAAGTCGATGGCGGCATCTGGGCGAATTTCGTCGGGAACGTGGACAATTTCACGATTGCACTCGATAATTCGTGCAAGACGTATGACTTCGAGTGCTCGGCGCCCCCG
>JACPCR010000024.1 GCA_016179685.1 Planctomycetota bacterium
CGTCCTCCCCGAACTTATTGAGAAGCTGCATATCGAGTTTCTTTACTTCGCCTCTCGGCGAGGCCCCTCTCAATGGGACGAATCCGGGAGGGGTTTCCTCAAGTAGACAAGTGAGCAAGTGCGGGTGCACTTGCTCACTTGTCTACTAGCTGCCCCTTCGGGGAGAACATTCCGTGAATTTCTCCGGCTTCAGGGCTACAATAATATTCTTCAGAGTTGCTCCTTTAATCCGAATGAAGACCTTCCAATCCTTTATCCTCGCAACCTGCCTGCACACGCTGGCTACGGGCACTCTGCCAGCCGACACCCTCCGGTTTCGGGACGGCCGGAAACTCGATGGCATCATCCTCGAGGAGGGCGAGAGGGTCCGCATCCGGACCCGATTCGGCGAGTATTCCTTCCCGCGTTCCGACATCGTCGAGATCACCCGGGCCGCCACCCGCGAGCATCTCTACGAGCAGAAACGGGCGAAGCTCGGCGAGAACGATGCGGACGGACATTACGCCCTGGCTCTCTGGTGCAAGGAGCAGAAACTGCTTCAGGAAATGAAGGTCGAACTGGAACTGGTCCTGCTCCTCCAGCCGGACCACAAGGACGCCCGGGCCGCACTGGGTTACCGCCGGGTGGACGGCCAGTGGCAATTGCAGCGAGCCGACGGCATCCCTGGCGTCAAATCCGGTGAGGGTGACCCCGGGGCGAATACGCCGCAGGCGGAAGGGCTGGCGGGTGGAGAGAAGAACCGAGGCCACTCTACCGCGAGCACGGCCGTTTCCATCCGGGTCGGCGCCTCCGCAGGGGCGGGCGATGCCTTGTCGAAAAAATCGGGCGCGGGGGCCCCGAGCGGCGAGGCCATGCCTGCCGCACCGGTGAGCGCGGAGGCCCGCGCGGAGGCCGCCGGGCTCTGCCGCGAGGCCGAGGGCGCACTCGAGCAGGAACATTACGACCGCGCCCTCGAATTGCTCGACAAGGCGCTCGAGCTGGACCCGAAAAATTCCCATGGCTGGTACACCCGCGGCTGCGTCACCTATATCCTTCGCCGAAGCGAGGAGGCGCTCGACAACCTCACGCGGGCCATCGAGCTGGAGCCCGCCAGCGGCCACGCCCTTTACGGCCGTGCCTCGGTCTGGTTGACCCTGGGCGACGTGGCCCAGGCCATCCACGACCTGGACGAGGTCTTGAAGCTCGTGCCCAACCATCCCGGCGCTTTGAAGCAGCGCGAAGTCCTCCGGCGCGTCCAGGAGGGACCCCGGTGGTCCCGAAAATTCGTCCGCGAAACGCCGCATTACCGCATCGTCACCGACGCCGGACAGCGGATCGCCGACCTCGCAGGCCGGGAGCTGGAAGGCATCTACCGCGAGTATGTGCGGCAGTTCCGTTTCCAGGGCGATGAGCAGAAACGCAAGTTCAACGTCCGCATCTTCTCGAGCGAAAAGGACTTCCTCCATTACTCGGAGGAAACGACCGGGCAATCGCTTTCCTACGCGCTCGGCTATTACGCCCCGACCTACAAGGAGCTGGTGCTCAAGGATAATGCAAATGAGCGGCTGCTTGTCGAGACGCTCTACCACGAGGGCTTCCACCAGTTTCTCGACTACTTCGTCTCGAACGTGCCGAGCTGGTTCAACGAGGGCCTGGCCGAATACTTCGAGAAGACCGAGGCCTCGGGCAAGCAGTCCTTCAAGCTCGGCGCCCTCGATGCCGGCGCCCTCCTGCTCGTTCAGAAAGCCGTCCGAGAGGGCGAACACGTCTCCCTCAAAAAGCTCCTCAAGACCAGCCAGCGGGATTTCGTCGATGGCAGCCCCTCCGGCGTGCTCAACAGCTCCATGGCCCAGCTCCATTACGCTCAAGCCTGGTCCTTCATCCACTTCCTGATCCATTCGAACCAGGGCAAATACAAACGCGTGGTCCGGGATTTCTACCTCGCCTTGAAGGCAGGCAAGAAACCGGACGAGGCCTTCGAGGACGTCTTCGGCAAGACCAATTTCATCCGGGTCGAAGAGGCATGGCGGGAGTACATCCTCGAACTGCGGAAGAGCCCGGAGTAGTCAACGGCGGAGGAAGTGCGGGGACACTCCCTCCGCCGTTGACTGGTGCTACTCTAACGGCTTGAAACGAAGTTCGCTTGGATGGATACCGACGATTATCCTCAACTGAAAACATCCGTCCCTGGCCCGCGCTCCCTGAGCCTCGCTCGAGACCTGAAGGCCTCGGAATGCCGCGGAATCACCTTTACCAGCCCCGAATTCCCCGTCTTCTGGGAGTCCGCCAGGGATGCCATGGTCTGGGACGCCGACGGCAATCGCTTCCTGGACCTGACGGCAGGCTTCGGCGTCGCATCGCTCGGACACGGCCATCCGGCGGTCCTGGCTGCCCTGAAGGAACAGTCCTCGCGGCTGCTCCACGCCATGGGCGACGTACACCCAGCCGCCGTCAAGGTCGAACTGGCCCGCCTGCTCGCAGAGGTCACGCCCGGCGACCTCGGCCGCGCGGTGTTCGGCAGTTCCGGATCAGAGGCGGTCGAGACCGCGCTGAAGACCGCGGTGCTGGCCACCGGCAGGCCCCATCTCCTTGCCTTCGAGGGCGCATATCATGGCCTTACCTACGGGGCCCTCGCCGCCACGCACCGCGCCGATTTCCGCCAGCCCTTCGAGAAACAGATCGGCCTCTCGGTCCGACACCTCCCATTCCCGAATCCCTATCGGCCGCCCGGCGGCGTCGATGCCGCCTCCTGCGGCCGATTCTGCCTCGACCGCGTCGGAGAGGCCCTCCGGGCAGATCCGCAGGTGGGCGCCATCCTCGTCGAACCGATCCAGGGACGAGGGGGCGAGATCGTCCCGCCCGACGATTTCCTGCCCGGACTACGTGGATTGGCCGACCAACACGGCGTGCTCCTCATCGCCGACGAGGTCTACACCGGGTTCTGCCGCTCGGGTCGATGGTTCGCCGTCGAGCACTGGGGCGTCGTGCCGGATCTCCTCTGCCTGGGCAAGGCGATGAGCAATGGGTTTCCGATCAGCGCGTGCGTGGGCCGGCCGCAAGTCATGGACGCCTGGCCCGAGTCCACCGGCGAGGCCATTCACACGAGCACCTTCCTCGGCCACCCCGCGGGCTGCGCCATGGCCGTGTCCGCCATCCGTGAGATGATGCGGCTGGGGCTGGACCGGATGGCGGACGCGAAGGGCCGATTCCTTATGGAAAGGCTCAAGCCCCTGCTGGAGCGGCACGCGTGCGTGGGTGAAATTCGAGGCCGCGGTCTGCTCATCGGCATCGAGCTGGTCCGCGACCGCGCCCGTCGAGAGCCGGACCCGCAGGCGGCCTGGCGCGTGGTCGCCGCCGCGCTGCGCCGCGGCCTGATCCTGCTCAGCGGCGGCCCGGGCCGCAACGTGCTCTCCCTCACGCCCCCGATCACCATCACCGAGCGCCAGCTCGAGTTCGCCGCCCGGACGCTCGACGAGTGCCTCGCGTTGATTGGAAGCAGCAAAGCGGCGGGTGCAGAAGCTCCGAGATGATTTCCGACGGATTCGGGAAAGCCGCGGATAAGGAAGTAACCCCACGGATTCGGAAATGCCGGAAAAGAGATAAGACCAGAGAAGGTTACAGGCCCCTTCGCTATAGTGAACCCGAGAGGCAATGGCCTCTTCTCTTCTGCATCCGCGGCTTTCCCGAATCCGCGGGGCATATGGTCACACAATGCCGCCAGCCTCGTAGAAGCGAGGCCATCCTGTGGACGCCGGGGACCAAAGACTTAAAAAAACTTTTGAGATTTGGGCTGGAACGCCCCTCCGGTGCGGTTTCTCTGAAGTTTGGCAGATTTTTCTGGGGCGTGGCCGCACTCTCCAGAGTGCGGGGTTTGCGGCGGTCTGGAAACCACCGCTACATCGAAATCGACCAGACTTCAGACGGTGGCCACAAAGTGCCAAACTCCAGTGGAACGCCCCTCCGGGGCGGTTCCTTTCTTCGTAACTCGGCGTCTGCCGTGTTAGCGAAAAAAATCAGTGGGTCAGGGTGTAAAATAGCCAGTTGATGGTGATCTGGTAGACCTCTTCCCGAGAAGCCTGAAAGGTGGGAGTGGCGTCGCCGTGCGCGGGATTGCCCAGAGGGTTCAAGGCCGTCGGCGGACTTGAAACTTCCCACCAGCAGCCGTAATCGTTCGGGCAGAAGAGGATGGCCGGCCGGCCGTTCACGTAGGCCGCCTGGAACGGTTTCGTGTACTGTTCCTTCAACTGCGGCAGCCTCTCCAGCGCATAGATCATGTTGAAGAGGTCGAAGAATGCCTTCTCCTCGCGCAGCATGAGAAACAGCTTCGCCCCGGGGACGATCCGCTGGACGTTGCCCGGAACGGATTCCATGAAGGGCCCCGAGCCGGAACAATCGTCCAGCCAGAGGGTGCCGCCCCGCGCCAGGTACTTTTTCAGGTTCTCGACTTCTGCATCGCTGAAGGTGAAAGGGAAGTGGCTCGTGAAGTAGAGGATGGGATAGTCGTAGATTTCCGGGCTTGAAAGGGAAAGGCCCTCGTTATCCAGGTAGCAGGGAAACTTGCCCTGCGTCCGCTCGCGAAGCTGGTAGAAGAAATACGGCAGCGCCGTGGGGTCCGTGTTCCAGTCCGACTTGCATTCCGGCTTGACCCGCCGGACGACGACCTTCCCGCGCCGGTCCTGCTTCAGGTCCACGGCCTGCTCAGCCTGGCTGCCCGAGAACGTCTCGAGCTTGCTTTTCGAGGCGTCTTCGAGCCAGTCGGCGCCGGCCGGCAATGTGAAGAGAACCCACAGGGCGAGGGCCGCAGCGCGTCGTCTGGGCCATGGGAGGGCCGGAGTCGGCCTGAAGTCCATAGAGAGGAATCTCATTCTTGCATCACCAGGACGAGGTGACGAGCTCGCAGGTGTACCCGCACTTCCGAGCTCGTCACCTCGTATCCCGGTTCAGTTCGGGTTGTTCGAGCCACATGGCCCAGTTCAAGGCGGTGCTTCGCTAAGGACCTGGACCCCTGAATAGTGAAGATACCAGGAGACCCATTATATTGAAACTAATGCCTGAATTGACCCCGGATGATTTTCGGTGCGGGAGGGGAGTTCCGCAACCGTTCCCTTCGAATCTCGACCGATGATCGGGCCGGTCCCTCGGTTTCCAACCGCGAGCTGGTGCACCAGCTCATGGCCAAAAGCCCTGCCGATCGTCCCACCTCTGCCCGACAGGTGGTCGAACGGGTGCAGTAGATCGAATCGGTTCTTGCTGCCGGTTTCAGGAAGTCCGCGGTGCGCCCGCCTTCACCGGCTGGCCTCAACAGGAGTTCCGGGTCCGGGGCGCGCACGCGGTCTGGTTCGAACCCTATCTTCTGAAGAAATAGGCGATGGCGCGCCTGCCTGTCCCGCCCTGTCTGCGTGCGTGCCGCACGCACAAGCGGGCGGCACGCAGACAGGCAGGCCGACGCTGCGACTGCCATGGGGTCCTGCGGAGTCTTGGGAACGGCCATTCTGCGGCCGCGCAGCGGCCGCGCTACTCTGCGGTCCACACGGGAGCGTCCCGCAAAATGCTTCCCGAACCCTGGTGTTGGCGGTGAGAGGGTTGGGCGGCGGGCCGGTCGCCATTCTGCGGCTGCCAACCACCAACCACCAGTCACGAAAACATTGATGCTTCAGAGATGACTTCGTATCATTTTGGTGGCGGGCCATCCTCCTTTACTCCATACGACACGGAATAATTCAACGAAACTATGAACCCCCTCGTGCGGATCGTGCCGCTGCTGGCGGTCTGGAGCGCCCTCGTCGCCGAGGAGCCTCTGGCCCAGCCTGCGGCAGAAGACGTGAAGATCACCGTCCGACTGGTCACGGACCGCGCCAGCCGGGCCCTGGTCAGCGAAAGGGAGGATATCCAGCCCGTGGTGGAGACCCAGTTCGACGCCTCGGGCACGAAGACGGTGACCGTCGGGGAGCGAGCGACGCTATGGGTCCGAGGCGCGAGCGTGGATGGAAAATTCACCTTCGAGCGATACTACCAAGGGAAGTACATCAACCGGAGTGCGGAACTGGAAATCGCCGCCAAGGACCTGGGCGTGGGCGAACATGCCATCGAGCCGGGCCACCATCGTTTCACTCTCGCCGCGGACGGCAAGCTCTCCAGCGCGGACCCGGAAATCCAGATGGATCACCGGACGGTCTCGCTTCGGCTGCACCGCGTTCAGGTCATGGCCGTCGATGGCGAGAAATCGGGGCCGCTGGAGCAGCGGCTTCTGGGGGCTCAGCTCGGTCTCTACGCGCTGCCTCCAAAGTTGATGGTGGATGCGCAGCGCTTGCCCTCCCTCAGCGAAGAGACGCCCAGCGCCGAGCCGCCGCCGGCTAACGTCCTCAGCCATGCTCGCGTCTTTTACCCGCTCAACGTCTACCTCCCATCGAATGAGGTCGGACAGGGCTACCTGCTCTACCCCTGCTGGCAGGCGTTTCATGTCACCGCGGACGGGAAAGTGTCGTTCCAGGGTCCCAGGGTGCCGGGCCTCGAGGCCGATGGCCTCAAACTGGTCATTCCCCACCGCAGCTTCGCCGGCCGCCTGAATACCCGCCAGGTACTCAGCGGGGCCATCGGCTCCGTCCCGCTCCAAGCCTGGACCCGGCGGCTGCCGTTCGCTCCGAGCCTCGAACCGCTCCGATTCGGGGCGGGGATGCCGGGCTTTCACCTGGTGATCGACCCGGACTTTTCAAAGAATCCCAACAAGTTCTTCATGGCGGACAATACGGGGCCTGACCCCTTCACGGTGCGGCTTCTGGCCCTGGAATGGGAACATTCGGTTCTCGCACGAGGCGAGGAAGCGGCCCTGACCCTTCGACTTCTCGAAAGCCATGCCTTGTTTCGGGCGGAGGACGTGTCCGATTGGAAGGGGCTGGCCGCGCGGCTGAAGGAGCAGGCGGCAGCCGAGCCGCCGAGCCCGGGAAAACAGGTCCTGAACGGGAAAGCATTGAATCCGAAGGATCGAGAATCGCTCCTGGCGGTGAAGGCGGACGGCGAGCCCGATGCTCGGACCCAAGGCCTCTTCCTGTCCGCGCTGAATGCGGCGCTCTACGACCCGCTCTTCTACCAGAAGGAAGCGTTCGAGAAGGTCACGCTTCCGGAGGCGCTTCAGGCGCTGGCGGCGAAGGGACCCGGGCCCCGGTCCCTCGGCGACCAGATTCCCTTTCATCGGAAGCTCATCGAGGAGGCCTACCCGGCCGAAATCCGAAAACTCGACCGCACCCCCTCTCTTCCGACGCCGGTGGCCCGCCTGGCCTGGTCGCCTTACCGTCCAGCCGATCCCGCGGGACGGACCTGGACATTCTTCGAGCCCTCGGGCTGGAAGGGCGAGCATCTGACCTTCCGTGTGCCGGAACTGGATTATGGTTTCTACGTTTTCCGGGTGATGGTCGGCGACGCCTCGGATGCTTCCTCGGTGCTGCCTCTGGAGGGCGAGTTTCTGGCCTGCGTGCTCGCGGCGGGTCAGACGGGGACGGCCTCTTTTTCGAGCAACAAGGGCCGTGATGCTTTCGTCGCGGGCGAGGACGTCCGTCTCCACCTCGCCCTGAGGTCCCAGTCCCCCCGGCAGCCCGGGAAGGCCACCATCGTGCTCCGGCATCCCGGCGGCCGTTCCGAGCGCGTACCCTTCGACGATCCCGGCGGCACGTGGTACTCGAGGCCGCTCGTCCTGCCCGCGGCGAAGACCCGCCAGCTTCGGCCGGGTGCTTACGAGCTGGCGGTCGAAAATCTCCCGGCCGGAATGGCCTGTTTGCCCTTCCGATTCGACCTGGTCGGGCGTGTGCGGAAGAGCCTGTTCAGCGTGATCCAGCCTTCGAAGTACACGCAGCCGATGAACGAGCTGGTCGCGGGCCACCTCAACGCGGGGTCCTCGGCGAAGCCTCCATACGATCTCGACCGCGCCGTCGCCAGCCTGGCGGAACTGGGCTACAACCGGCTGGACCTGATGACGTACACGACGCACCACCATGTGCGCCCGCAAGTGTTTCGGGAGAACCTGGCGAGCGGGGACGATCGGCTGATGGCCCCGGACAGCGTTTACACGCCTTCACCGCGGGATCAGATTCTCAATGCGTGCGTGCGCCACCAGGTCGAGTTTTCCGATGTCCTGCTGAGCTACAACGATTTTCATCTGCCGCGTTACATCGACGGCTACGTGGATGCGGCCCGCCGCTGGGCGCGCCGCGAGGCCGCGTCCATGCGGCACTCGCCCGCCTTTTCGGGCCTGATGCTCTACGACGAGATGTATCAGGTCGCCGTCGTCGGCGTCCCGGAAATCCATGCCACGCTCTTTCCAAAAATTCGAAGGGCCCTGGCCGAACAAAACTTCGGCGTTTCCCCAGAGAAGATACACTCCGCCCTGTCGCGCTACCTCAGCCGGCCGCCGGCGCAACGAGAGGCCGAGACGCTCGACCTGTTCCTGCGATTCCGGCAGTGGGAACTGCACGGCTGGGGCGATTTCAACGGCCGCGTCGCGGACGGGGTCCGGGAAATCTGCCCCGAGGCCAGGATCGGCACCTACCACCAGTCTTTCACGTACGTCAGTACCGGCCTCGGCGCCGTCTGCTCCGCCACGGACCTCGACAACGGCTACCATCCGGACGTCTTCGAGAAACTGGACATCCGGGCGAGCGTGCACTACACGGACAACGGAGGCGGCTGGGTGCATTCCCCCATCATGGCCGCCGCCTTGAGCTTCGCGCCGCGCCGTCCCGTTTTCGTCAATATTCCCGTCATGCATGAGGCCCTCAAACGCGAAGACGGACAGTACCAGCGCCAGATGGCCCTCGCCATGCTGAGCCAGGGCGTGGACGGAGTTTCCATGTTCGGACTGAACCACGACTTTCGCGACGGGCCCAACCCCGAAATGATGTCCGGAAAGGAAACCACAGGCCACCTCAATCGTGAGATTCTTGCCCCCTTCGGCGAGATCGCGATGCGGACCGAGCCGGGCTACCGCCGCGTCGGCATCGTCAACCTGGCCAACCAGCACATTCTCAGCGAATTCAAGCCGATCCGAACGTCCAACCAGATCGAGGAGCTGTGGGTGGCCTGCTGGCGTCTCGGATACCCGGCGACTTTCCTGCGCGAGGACGCCTTCGAGACCGGCCTCGAAGGCTTTCAGGTCATCTTTGTGCCCGGCGTCCGGTTCGAGGGCGAGCTGCCTCCGAAGGTCTTGAAGAGGCTCGAGGAGGCCGTTCGCGCTGGCTGCAAGGTCGTCGTCGAGCGCGACAACGTGCTCAGCCTGCCGGGCGTCGTCAGGCTGGATGACTTGACGCTGCAGAACTTCTATTTCGGCGCCTCCTACGCCCCGAGCTTCTACGACGACGAACTGAATAAGGTCTATGAAAAATCTCAGGTCACCACGGATGCCCTGGCGAAGAAACTGCCGCAGTGGACCGAGGCGGCCGCGTCCGGCCCCTTCCAGGTGGGGCCGAACTGGCGCAGCAGCGGCAGCTTCCATTATCTCATCATGGCCAATTTCGATGACCCGGACACCGGCTACGCCGTCAAACAGGTCATGGCCAAACCCGGGCGCGTGCCGCTTCGGGTCCCCGCTCACCGCGGCTCGGCCGCCTATGACCTTCTCGCCGGAAAACCGATCTCGCTGGCGCGCCAGGGCGATGAGATGGGCCTCGAGGTGGATATGACGCGAGTGCAAGGCGCGATGATCGCCTTCCTGCCCGAGCCCGTCGGGAAACTCCGCATCCTTCCCGAGCTGTCCGGGAAGCAGGAATCCCTCCGGCTCGCCGCGGAGCTCGTGGGTCAATCCGGAAAGCTCATCCCAGGGGTCTTCCCGACCCGTATCCGGCTTCTCGACGGCCAGGATCAGGTTCTCCAGGAGTTTTACCGGGTGTTGGGTCAGGGCCTTCGTTTCGAGCTGGACCTGCCTGCGGACACGGATGCCCCGGCGTACATCGTGGAGGTGCGGGAAGCGATCAGCGGGCAGACCTGTCGATGGTCGCTCCGCGGCCCCGTTGCATCGGGCGTCACGCTGGAGCTTCTGGAAGGTCAGTCGCCCCACGTGCCGTACCCCAGAGAGGTCCGGAGATTCCTCGAAGCCTGCAAGAAGGCCGTGGTGGTCGCCGGCAAAAATGCCCCGGGCGCGGCCTCGGCCGCATCGGACCTCGCTGCCGGGCTGGCCAAGAAGGGCGTCGCCTGCACGGTCCTCGAGGAAGACCAGGCGTTCCGCTTCCCCTCGGGCGACCCGTCCCTCCCGGACCCGATGAGCGACGGATTCCACAGTTGGAGGCAGGGATTCGAGATCATCCAGCCCGCGGCGCAGAGCGACGCGCCCGTCATCCTCCTGGGAGGGAGACAGGGCTCGTACCTTCTCGAGGCCCTGGCTTCCAACGGCTACCTCACGGACCTGCCCCGTGGAGCCCCAGGCCAGCCGGCGCAGCCCAGCCTGCAAGTGGCCCCCTCGGGTCTGCATGCGAAACACGACACGCTCTGCCTCATCGCTCAGGATTCGGCCGGCCTGGTCCAGCTTGTCCAGAGCACCCTCGGGGATGTGCCCGAGCCTCGGCCCGAGGACGCCCTCTCGTACGCTCCGGCTTCAGAGCCCATCGAGAGCAAGGACAGCCCGTCTTCGACGCCCGCCCTCGAATTCATGGGCAACAACGAGATGGTCACCGATATCCAGATGGACCGGGCCGGGAATCTTTATGCGACCACCTGGGGGCACGGGAAGAATCTCTACTCGCTGGATGCGGGGGGCAAGCTGCGCTTCGCGCGCGCTCTGCCCGAGATGGCCCCGACGCGCCTCGAGGTGCTCGGGGACCGCCTCCTCGCCTATACTGCAGCGGGCGCCCGATGGTATCAGCTCACCCTGGACGGCCAGCCGGTCTCGCAGGCGCGGCTGAACCTCGACCCGGGCCCCACCCACGGCGAGGACGGATACCACCTGTCCTGGGCGACGTACTCCTTCCTCCCGGACACGCGGCAACTCGCCTACCTTTCGGACGCGACTCCCGAGGGCGCCCTTCGAATCGTCGACGAGCAGGGTAAAATCGTGGCGGAATGGATGGGCGAAGAATATCGCGATAAGGACTACACGGACCGGGTGATGCGGCGCGGGGTGCATGGCTTCGCCTTCAGCCCCGATCGATCGAAGATAGCGCAGATCGAGACGACGCGGTATCTCGCGCCCGAAACGGCACAGTCTGACCGCTGGGTCCATGACACCC
Organism: Planctomycetota bacterium; assembly: GCA_016179685.1. Classification (GTDB taxonomy): domain Bacteria; phylum Planctomycetota; class PUPC01; order JACPCR01; family JACPCR01; genus JACPCR01. Next base: position 11,187 of record JACPCR010000024.1, read on the forward strand.
ACCTCGTGATGCGGGACCCGACCGGCAAGCTGCTGCACGAGGTCAAGGACATAGCGAACGACACGATCGGCGCGGTCGAGTGGGCCGCGGGAGCACCGGGGCCCACGGCCACCGCCCAGGGCACGGCCTGGCAGTTTGACGGGGACTTGAAGCTCCTCGGCACGAGGCCCGTCGCCTCGGGCCTCTACGGCCTGTCCTCTGGCCGGTATCTTACACCCGACGGCCACGCGCTGCGTTACCTGGTCGATGGCCGCGAGGCCGCCCGCATCGGACCGATGCGCATCCTGCCCACCGTCGCCTGCATCAGCCCGGACCAGCAGTTCATCTTTCTCCTGGACGAATACGGCGTTTGCACGTTCGTCGAGGCCGCGACGGGTAAAATCCGGCGGCAGTTCACCGTCACGGAACTGGGACACGTCGTGCGCTTCAGCGCGGATTCTTCCCGCTTCTTCCTCGGCGGCCTACGCGGCGGCATCGCCGCCTATGACCTCGAGGGCCGGACCCTCTGGCGCGCGAAACTGGCAGACTTCAACGACGCCCTGGGAAAGCCCGCGCCCCTTTACGACGCGTCGTTCCGGGACCTGACGCCCCTGCTGTGGCGCGAGCGGGTTGACGAGCCCGGTGAGATCGACGCGCTCGTCCCGCTCGACGCCAGCCGCCTCGTCAACGGGGACGCCGAGGCCCAGGAGGGATGGCAGGGAGAAGCCGTCTCCTACCATCCCCTGGGCTGCAATAGCTCGCACAGCCTCAAGGTCGGCCCGCAGACCGTTTACCAGGAAGTCAGCCGCTATCTCGGCAGCCACGTGACCTGGGTGCTCGAATTCTTCTACCGGGCGTGCCCGGGCCACTCCCGCCCGCGGCTGCTCGCCGGCCTCCAGGTGCAGAGCCGGTATCCCGACTCGGTCGCCCGGGAATTCGACGCCGGGGAAGATTGGCGGTTCGCCCGCATCGTCCTGAAGAGCGGTTTGGAACCGAAGCTCCTCAGGGCCGGCTTCAGCGCGGCGGAGGGTGAAGTCCTTGTGGACACCGTGCGCCTGCGGCAAGTCCGCTTCCCCAGCGTGAACCATCTCCTCCATCCGCCGCTCCACGGGGTCGAGCCCGTGGTGCTGACCAATCCGCTGTTCTCGGAAAAGTATGATCCGGCGGGCCGGTTGCGCGACGAGGCCCCGAACCGGGTCATCGTGGCGAACCTGCCCGCAGGGGCGCTAAACCTCGTCGAGTCCGCGTTCCTCCAGAACGGCCGGATCAACGAGATGAGCAGCACGTGGTACATCCATCCCTACCCGGGCGACACGAAGATCGGCATCGGGATGAAGGAGCCGCGCTGGGTCTCGATGGTGGCGCTCTATTTCAATGCCTATGACGAGGCCAACGTGACTCCTCATTTCGACATCCTCGCCCTCGATGTCGATACCAAGGAGGAACGGCTCGTCGCCTCCGTGCGCCACAACCGCCAGCTCTTCCGCCTCCTCAAGTTCCCGCCGGTTCATGCCACCCAGGTCACCCTCCGGCTGGTCAACGCCATCCAGCGGCTGAGGACTCTGACGGAGATCGAGCTGTACGGCCCGCTGTCGGGCCGGGAGGACGCGCTGGGATTTGCTGACCCGGAGGGGGAGAACACCTACATGGGGAGTTTCTCGCGGGTGGACAAGCGGGCGAAGTCCCTGGCCGCGGCCTACCAGCCCCTGTTCACGAGGTCCCCGTGGGGCAACGACGACCTGTTCTGGAGCTTCCCCGTCTCGCAGATACTGGTGTCCGAGGACCGTTTTTACCTCTCCCGTGCGCTGGGACACAATGAGGCGTATGCCATTCAGGACGCCAACAAGCCGCTGTCGCAGGGCCGCAGCGGCGGCCTCGGATTCAGCCCCTTCATCACCCTCTACGGCGGCGTGCTCCTCAAGCCCGGCAATGACGGCAGGCTCTACGCCATCGATCCCCAGTCCAGCCGCGAGCTGTGGTCCGTCTCGCTCGGCGAGCGCCTGGCCTGCTGCCCCATCGCCATCGGCCAGGACGTCTTCATCGCCAGCGATACCGGCCGCCTCTACAAGATTGACCTTGCCAGCGGGAGCGTCCTGATGGAGGTCGCGCTTTCCGGCGGGGTCTGGGGATCGCTCGCGACGGACGGCGGCCGGCTCTACCTGATCACAGAGGACGGCCAGCTCCAGGCCTTCGAGGCCGCATCGGGCGGCCGTGCCTGGGCCGTGCCCGTCGCTCCGTACACCGAGTCCACGCCGGCAGTGGACTCGGGCATGGTCTATCTCGCCGACCAGAAGGGCGATGCCCGGGCCGTCGAGGCCGCATCAGGCCGAGTCGCCTGGACCGTTCCCCTCGGCCAGGAGTTCACCCGCTGCCCGGTCGTCACTTCAGGCCGCGTCCTCTTCGGATGCCGCGGCGGCAAGCTCGCCGCGCTCGACCGCGCCAGCGGCAACGTGGCCTGGAGTCTCCAGGTCAACAGCCGCTTCTCCTACGAGCCGCTGGTGCTAGGGGACCAGGTGCTCTACTTCGACGACACCAAGGGAATGCTGGCCGGCCTGGAGAACGGCTCGGCGAAGGAGTTTCCGAACCTGAATCTGAGCGATGACCCTTTCGTGCCGATCAGCTACTACAGGGGCCACCTTTTCTTTGTGCCGCGGCACATGGAGAAGTGGCATCAGGGGCTGAGGATCAATGACATCTGGGTCGGCGTCGCCGCCGGCACCTTCTCCCACCTTCCGGCCCAGCCAGCAGCCAAGCCCTAGTATCCCTGTTCATAAGTTTGCCGTAGGTTTTTCGCACCTACCACCCTCACCCCGGCTCTCTCTTAAGGCGGGCGAAGCCCGCAACTGCCGAAGGAATGCCGCTTTCCCGACGGGCATACCGGGGTGAACGTCCGGCGTCAGGGCCGTCGAGTCATCCTCGAGCCCATCGATGAGTGGCCGGGGGACTTTCTCGCCCTCCTTGACACGTGGGATAGAGATATCCCTCGCAGTCCATATGAACCGATCGGCCGCCTCAGGGCTGCAAGGCAAGAATTTCTCCGCTGGCAAGTCCGGCGACGACGCGGCCTCCGGCCCAAGTGAGCGCCGTCACATCCTGCGGCAGTCTCTGCTCCCTGAGGACTTTGCCCTGGTCGTCCGCGATGCGAAGCGTGCCGCCCCAGTACGCGACCGCGACGCGGTCCCCCAATACAGCCATGAGCTTGATGATGCGGTCGGGCCGGGCATGAACATCCACCGCCTTGACCGAGGCAGTTCCTGCGGCTGCCGTCATTTCCTTCCGGGCGTTCTCTCGATCGGCCGTGGAAAGCGGCCGGGTCGAGACCAGGTTGCCCTTCGAGGCCCGGATCACTGAAAGCGAGCCATCGAGGGTCAATACGTTTAACGCGTCCTTCTCGGCCTTCATCGCCACAACACGGTCGGGCAGCGTCAAGGTCCAGGAGACCGCTGCGGCCGGGGAGCGGCCCGGCGCGGTCGTGGCTGCTTGAATCTCGCTCGAACGCGGCCGGTCCCAGCGAGTCAGGGGCTCGATGCCTGCGACGGCCTCGTAAAACGATCCGACGGCCTCAGAGATGCCTTCGGCGTCGTAGGCGATCAGGGTCACGGATTCCTGGCCGCGCCCGACGCCGTCGCGTTGCCACGCGATCAGGCCGCGCCCCGCTCCGGGGAAGGAGTTTCGGTCCGGCATATAAGGCAAGAATTTTTGATCCGCCAGGAACTTGATCATCGGATGATCGTCCGAATTGCCGAGCAGGATCACGGGGCCCTGGACCGCGAAGCCGGCAAGAGCGGGCGCGTTGCCATCACCCGGCTTGATCTGCCCGCTGCCGGTGTAGTTGAGTCCGACCCAGGTCCGGGCTTCCTCGGCCGAAAGGGTCCAAGGCTTGGCGGCATCGGCGAGGGCCAGGGTCTTACAGCGGACGCCCCAGGGCTGCAGCACGGCGGCGAGTCGCTGGGCCGCAGCCTCGAGAAACGGGCTCGTGCCGCTGACGACGGTGACTTCGTGGTGGAGTCGGGCGAAACGGAAGATGTTTTGCCCGTCGTTTCCGAAGAGAACGGCGCGGGGCGTGGCCCCGGCGATGGCCGAGGATTCGGCGAGCGGGCGGTAGGTGAATCGCGCCGCGCCTGCCTGGTCGGAGAGCAGGTCCCGGACCGAAAGTGTCCATTCGCCGCCGGGGTCGTTGGCGGCGAGCGGCAGGCTGGCGCTGAAACTTCCGCCGCGGGTCGATCGATACAATTCGTAACACGTCACGCCCAGGGGATCGGTCACGCGGACTTCCAGGGGGACCGCGGCATCGAGCACCTGGCCAGCGGTGTCCAGTACCACGGCGGCCACGTCCACCCGGCAGGGCTGCTCCTCGAGGACCAGGCCGCGATGAACCGCCGGCGGGAAAACCTGCACGCGGCCGATCGGACGCGCCGTGCGCGCCCAGACGCGCATCTGACCGGGCCCGAAGCGGAAGGACCCGGTGAGCCTGCCACCCCGGCCCCGGTAGGCGGCCGCAGGACCGCCGAGGACCGCGTCGTAAACGGGCCTGCCGTCGTCCGGCAGGCTGACGGTCCCCGCTGCGGCCTTCACGGCGTTGCGGCCGCCGTCCGCTTCATCATAGGTGGCATTGACGGCGAAGAGGTACTCGACGTCGCCCGCGCCCTGCCGCGTGGCGGACAGGCCAGAAATGTCCGTCTCGAGCACAGGCCGGATGCCGGCCTTGTCGAGTTGTCCCTTGAGGGCCGAGGCGAGGGGCCGGGCCGCTTCGAGATGCTTGCCGACCGTGGTATAGGGCCCCAGTTTTTCATAGGCCTTCTCGGCCATAATCCGATCGATGATCGCTTGGTCCGGCATCGTCGCCGTGACGCCGAGGTTGACCGCGCCCGGGATGGCCAGGTTCGTGCCCCCCGTGGTCAGGACCAGGCCGCCGCGGGCGGCAAAACGCTGGATGGCCTCCAGAACCTGGGGATCGAGATAGTCCAACCCGGCCAGGACCAGCGCCCTGTGGTCGTCCGCCAGCGTGCCGTCGAGAATGTCCTCCTCCAGAAGCGGCTGGAGGGGCTGTTGAGTGAGCTTGCCGGCGAGATAGGTGAACAGGAGACCCTGCCAGTGCGGGGTGGAATGGGCATAGCCGAGCGACATGTCCTGGATTTGATGGTGGATGAGGTACGACAGGGAGTAGAGGACGCCGACGGCCGGCTTCGCGGGCGGCAGAACCTGAAAAAGGGGCCCGAGACGGGCCATCAGATGGTTGGACTCGACAACGCCTTGCGCGGCAGCCTTCGTGCCAGGCTCGAACGGATCGATGTCCGGCGGCGTCATGAGCCCCTGGATGTTGGTCTGAAACGAGAGGTATTGCTCCAGTCGGAAAACGTCCGCCTGGGTGCTGCCGTACCAGGCCGGCAGATACCAGCAGGGCTTCCAGCGGTCCCGCGCCCGCGCCCATTCCAGGGTGAAGGAAGGATAGAAGTAGCCGCACCCGACGTCGTCGTAGCCGCCGTGCCCGCTGCTGATAGGAAGGCTGCGCACGACGTTGAAGTAGTAGCCGTCCGTGAAAGCCGTCCAGCCGTACTGGCTCTGCGTGAGAGAAAGGTAGTCGGGCCTGACGAAACTGACGCCAAACTGGGCTTCCTTCCAGGCCGCATCCATGAAGCCCAGCTTCCATCGCGCCCAATCATTCCACCGGCGGACATGCTCCGGATTGTTCGGGTCCACCTGGTGGTAGGAGAGGGGCTGGCGATCGAAGGCGCTTTGATGTGACCGGACCTGCGCGGGGATGTTGTGCGGGGTAAATTCGCCGGTGGCGTCGTGCTTCCACCACGTGAGGCCCGGCTCGTCATAGAAATGGACGCCGGGCACGTTCGGCCGGGTACGGTCCTGAAAGGCCCGGCGCACGACACGCATCGTGCCCCCGCGGGTCACGTAAGGGTCCGACCAGTCACACTCGATCCGCAGGTCCATCTGATGCCCACCGCCCATGACGCAGTTGCCGATGAAGTCCATGCCCGCCCGGATGAAATTCGCTTCGGTGTCCTGGCCGTAGCTGCCGTAAAAGAGGTTGAAACCGAGGCTGTCTTCACCCTCGACGAGCTGGTGCTTGCCATTGGCCCGACCCCAACTGATGAGCCTGAAGTCGCTCCGGCGCACGTGGCTGAAAAGGTCGAGCTCGGCCGTGGCGGCCCGGCCACCCGATTCCGCCTCGACGCGGTAATGGCCGGGCCGCAGCAGCCATCCGTTGACGTGATAGTGGTCCGTGTGGCGGAAGCTCTGCTCGGGCTGGACCTCGGCCGCTGGGAAGCTGAAGGAGAGCCGGCTGCCATCGTTGCTCGCGAGTCGCAGCGTCAGGGGGCCAAAATCCTCCCGCACGACGGAGACGTCGATCCACTCGTTCGTCTGGTAAGCGGTACGCTGCAGGGGAAGAAGGATGGATTCGGCTGCATGGGAAATGGCGGCGGAAAGAGTGAGCGCCGCTGCCGCCGGCAGGCAGAGACGACCGAAGGCGGACATCGAGATCGTGGGCATGGACAGGTCCCTTTGAACAAAGGAATCAAGATGACGGCACTATACCGAGGATGATTTGAGTTTGAAATCCTTCGGGCGCCTTATAGTCTGTCGGTCTCATTGTCGAGCAGCCTTGGGTTGCACGGGTTGCGGGCCTCGGCCCGCATGAAGATTCCCCACCCGTTCAGGCACGCGGGCAGCGTATGAGTTCGCTTCTGTCGAGTTCCAAATGGCACGAGGAGACGAGCCCCGGGGGCGCGGTCGAGTCCAGGGAAGGAGGAGTCCCCGCGGGAACGAGGGAACGATTGCTCCGTTACGCTGGATTGACCCTCTTTCTCACGGTCCTTGGCGCCTATTACCAGGTCCTGGCCGTCTATGGCGATCGCGTCGGGGAGAAAGGCTTGTCCCAAATCCTGGTCGCGCCCGCCGCGTGCTACCTACTCGCCGGGCTGATCGCCTGCGCCTGGTGGGTCTGCCAGCGACGGCAGGGTGGGAGGTGGCCGGGAGTAGAAGTTAAGTCGGGCGAAGCCCGCAACCCAATAAGGCCGGCAAAGGTGTCTGGTGTCCGGTTTCAGGGTACATCCGACATCTGACACCGGACGCCTATTCAAAGATCTCCGCCGGGTGCCCACGCAGTGGGCGCGGCGCGGAGAAGTTACAGCCGAGGACTCCAGAGTACGGGAGTTCGCAAGTGCGGCCGCAGTTGCGAACTCGAGTACGAGGAGGTGGATCTCATGAAAATTGCAGGTCAGGCGAGGATCGTGCCGGGCGAGGCGACGGTGATCGCGTGCAGTCCGCCGGGCGAGAATCGCTGGGGCTTCTACCAGTTCCCGGACCTGTGGCGTGCGCCAGGCGGTGAGATTTATCTCAACATGAACGTCAGCCATGACTGCCTGATCGGAGAAGAGGAGCCGAACCAGTTCTTCGTATCCCGGGACGACGGGAAAAGCTGGCGGAACGCCGCGCTTGAAGAGATGGACCTGTCTCCGCAGGTCGTGGAATTCTCCGACGGCAGTCAGGCCGCGTTCGGCCGAACCCATTTCATCTATCATTACCACGGGTACATGAAGGGGGATGCGCACTGGCAGTGGCTGCATCCGGCGAAGCTGGACATGCGGCCGCTCTCGGGCCCGCTCATGGATGCTTACCAGAATCAGGCGCATGTTCTTTATCGGTATGGAGATGTGCCCGAGGAACACCGCACGTTCCCCATGCGCTGCCGGCGGTCGCCAGATGCGCCCTGGGAACAGGTCGAAGCCAGAATCCACGCTCCAGAGATGCTCGTCAACTGCGTGGGCCGAGCCTGGTGGTGGGACAAGGATCAGAAGGCCTACGAGAAAGACATCGAGCAGTGCTTCTTCCGGCCTTGGCCACGGTGGACCTACGGGCTCGCGCGGCTGAACAACGATACGCTCCTCTGGGCGCATTTCTGCCCCCATCCGGCCTCCGTCCGATTGAGCCGGTTCTACTGTTCCGTGATGCTGCTCGTTTCGAGCGACCGGGGGCGTAACTGGCATCCCCGTGCGATGATAGCGGACGACACTGACCTGACGACGGACGGCTACAGCGGCGACGAGCATGCCTTGCAAGTGATGCCCAATGGGGATTTGTTCTGCGTGATGCGGACGGAGCTGGGTGACCGGCCGAAGTGCACGCGGTATCTGGCGGCCACTCGTTCGAGGGATGGAGGCTTCACCTGGACGAAGCCGGAGGCTCTCGCGCCGTTCTCCGTGACGCCGCTGATGATGGTGTTGCGAAACGGGATGGCCGCGCTCGCCTATGGCCGGCCCGGAGTTTACGTGCGGGCCTCGTCGGACAGCGCGTTGCACTGGTCCAAGGCCATCACGGTGGTGGGGCCGCCGGAAGCTGAGGTGGCCCAGCAGGACTGGTGGAAGGTGCGATACGGCGCTTCAAGCGACGACAAGATCAGTTGCGGCAACCTGGGCGCGGTCGTAACGGGTACGGACCGCTTCCTGCTGGCCTATTCCGACTTCCGGCACGTGAACGAGCGCGGCGAGCGCTGCAAAGCGGTCCTCGTGCAAGAGTTCACCGTCTCGCCCTGTAGGGTGAACTCGGTGAGACCCTGAGTTCAATCGAAGAAGGGGGAATCAGGCGTGACGGATCATGCGAGTTGGACGGCAGGATGATGTGGACGTGGGAGAGATTCAAACGCGCGAGCGAGAGGGCTGTGCATGAACAGCCCCGTCGCTATTCAGCCGTGGAATCGCGACCCTCACACCTGTTCAGGTGTGAGGGAGGGGGCCAGGGAATCGAACGCAGACAGGCCGATGCCATCCCCACACCTGAACCGGTGTGAGGGTCGCCGGGCGTGGAGGATTGCGAGGTGTGAGGGCGGGACGAGGACTGGCGAACAGTGCGAGGTGCGGTGTGAAGTGTGAGGAATGGGGAGGGCCTCCCACCCCCACACCTGAACCGGTGTGGGGATGATGTGGGGAGTATTCATACGTCGACTTCGGCTGAGAAATGAAAGCGGATGGCCCTCACCTCAACTCGTGGTGGGAGACATACAGGCGGAGTTAGGAAAGAGGGACCGCAGCTCAACTCTTGGAATCGAGCGCCAGCATCAAGAGAGTGCGGGCCAGCGGTGTCTCGGGCCTGCGACACTGATAGGTGTGTCTTGCATGGATGACAAAGTCGCGGCGAACGAGTTTCATCAGGTGTCGCCTCAGAGACTCTTCAGGGATACCTGTCTGGGTTTTGAGCTGGCCGATGGTACAGGGCCTATCTTGCAGGGCCGACAGAATTCTCAGGCGACGGGGATGCGTAAAAGCAGTAAGCAGGCAGAAGATAGTCTGAATACGGATCCTGCGGTTCGTTAGAGAGCGTTTCAGGCTTTCCAGGAGTGGCCGAGTCGATGGGATACTCTCGTCGGCCCCCAGGCGGTAGTAAACGAAACGTCCGGCAGACCGCGCTTTCAAGAGGCCCCGTGCATTCAGGGCACGAAGATACCGGCTGGCCAAATCGCCTCGTACCTTCATGGCACTAGCGATTTCTGAAACGGTGGCTTCCCTCCGCTCGATGAGAAATTTCAGCATTCGGAGTCGTGTACGATCAGCCAGGACACGACATGTGCGCCAAAAGGTAGGTCTCGCCTTGAAACGGGATGAACGATCCATATGTGTCATCTTATCCATTTTCGATGAAGCGCTCTAGGCACGAGTCATTGGCCCTGGCGGAGAGTGGAAGCCAGAAAACGGACGCACCGAGATACAGGTTGAGGGAGGGAGGTCGGGAGGCGAAGGTTGGCGATTCTGGGCCTTTTTCACGCTTGGACAGGTGTGAGGGTCGCCGGCCGGCGTGAGGGGCCGGGCACACGGTTGGGGGCCGAGGCATCGAAGGGGTCGCCACACACGTGAGCAGGTGTGAGGCGCGTGGAATGGTGTCCCCGGGCCGTGAGAACCGCCGCCCC
>JACPCR010000025.1 GCA_016179685.1 Planctomycetota bacterium
CTTCTCCTGCACCAGGATGGTAGAGGACTTGAATGTGGGGCTGTTCTCCCACATTCTCACCTCCAGACGCCGAGCATGCCCGGCACACGTAGCCGAAGCGCTGACGCGCTTCGCTTCAAAAATCCGCGAAGCGCTGAATCATCATCGGTTACGAAATCGGGCGGGGCCGTCACCCCGAACTTATTGCGATGTTACGCTTGCGGCGGGGGCCTCATCGAGCAGGGAATAGACGGGTACGGAAGTGCACCAGGGCTTCCGTACCCGTCTCTTAGAAGCCTGTTGCGGCGTTGCCGTCTTGAGAAAACGGTGTGACGTGAGGCTGCGCGTGCCGAACGACCTGGAAGGAGAGTCGTTCCAGCTCGAGAGCTAGGTCAACGGAGCAGAGACTGACGGCGTCGGGGACGGCAACCCGGGTAGGAGCAAAGTTCAGGATTCCGCCTATGCCGGCCTCTGCGAGAGCGGTGGCCACATCCTGGGCCGACTCCGCTGGCACGCAGATCAGCCCAAGGCGGATGTCTCTCTTTCTTACCTCCTCCGGGAGCGCATGAATGGGCAGGATGGTCAGGCCATTCACCTCTTTGTGAATCTTCTTGGGGTCCTGGTCAAAGACCGACACCACGTGGAATCCCTGTTCTCGGAATCCCCGGTAATGGAGCAGGGCCATTCCCAGGTTCCCCACGCCCACCAGGGCCACGTTCCACGTTCGGTCGATCCCAAGAATCCTGCGGAGGCTGGGGATCAGCTCCCCCACGTCGTATCCGATTCCAGGATGTCCAAACTGCCCGAAATAAGTCAAATCCTTGCGTACCTGGGCGTCGGTCAACCCCAGAGCTTCTCCCAAGGCGCTGGACGAGACCGTTGTTTCCCCTGAACGCTGGAACTGTTCGAGCTGGCGAAGATAAAGCGCCAGGCGCTGGATCGAGGCCTTGGGAATCAGGTGGTCTTGCATGCCGCCAAGTTCATCCCTCTCCTGCACCGCCCTTCAATGACTCCAAAATTGCGCTTATCATAACAAGGGTATCTCCGAAAATCAAGGAAATTCAGTTCTATCTCTTTCAGAAATAACGTCTTATTATGGGTTTTTCACACGGAATTCAGGCCGGCAAGAACCTTTGGTGAACCGGCATTTTTTTCGCCCTCCGCATTCTCGCCAACGAGGCCGTTGGCGCGCCAGCACGACCGGAATCGTTGACCGGTCGAGCGGCCCCGTCACCACCAGATGCCGGGAGCCCATCATTTCGTATCGGACCCTGCACCGCCGCCGCCAACCGCGTCCGTCTCATCCGTGGATACGAACCGCACGTTATCGAGGAAAACATGACCTTGAGCCACGTCATGGTAGATCAAGAAAATAATCTGTCCCGTCCGGTCCAGATTCTTGATCGTGGCATTGTGTTCCCACTTACTCTCTTCGCACTTGAACTTGTCGCTATCCAGACGAATTCTCCGCTGCGCCAGCCATTTCTGCGGGGAAACCGTGACCATCGGGCTCTCGAAATAGACCCAGCCTGGGAGCGTGACGACCGCTACCGCCAGCCGAACCGGGCGATCGCTTCCGTTGAAGACATCGAAAACGATCGCTTTTTTCTTCGATATGTCCTGCCGGTAATCGAGACGGATCGCCGCTTTGTCCTTGTCCGTCTTCGTGAAGGAGACACGGGCCAGGAGATTTTTTACGGGCCCCCCTGCATCTTCCATCTGAAACTCCGCGGGATTCCCCCAGCTCTGCACTTGCCAGTTTGCGTCCGTCTCGAGGCCTTCTTCCAACTGGGGTCGCTCCCCGCCCGCTACTTGCGGCTTCTCCTGGACGGCCTCCGGGGCAGTCGGCATTCCGCCGCCTCCGGCGACCGCCGGCTGAGCCGCCGGCGCTTCCTCCGGGGGCTGCTGCTCGCCACCCGCCTTCCCATCTGCACCGGGCCCAGCCGCGGCCTCGCCTCCCTCCTGCCCTCCCGCCTGGGGGCCGACTTCCGCACCTGCATCCGGCGTCTTGGCCGCCGCCCCCTCGGCAGGCTCGGTGACTCGTCCAGCCTGCTTCCCCTCTTCCCTTTCCAGGGCCTCCAGCTTTTCCTGGATATCCTTGCGGCCTGGATTCAGTTGCAGATATCGGGCCAACGTGTCCCGGAGCGGGGCCTTCAGGCCACGTCTCTCATAGATTTCTGCAAGCTGGAGCACTCGGTCGGAAGGGACATCGTCGTTCACCGACGCCGCAGCCAGGCATCGCACCATGCCTTCCTCATCGTTGTACTCCTCACAAAGCTTCGCCAGTTCCAGAAATCCAGCCGTATCGGAAGCCTCCATCTCCTTCACCCGGCCCTCCACGTCCAGCTCGATCCGGTCCACCCGAGACTTCAACAGCCGGATTTTGCCCCGGTCCACCCGTACCGTGACATCCATGTCTCCGCCCCTCAGGACCGTCCCTTCCAGCTCCATTCCATCCACAAAGATGATGCGGTCGCCCCGGGCGGATGTGACGAAAAACACCACCAAAAGAACAGGCAGGATCAACAGATTCATCACGGCCTATCTCCCATGGAACTTCCAAGATTATAGGCGGTTGGCGTCAAGCTTGAAATCCGCGAGCCCGAAGGGCGCAGCGAGATGGCCTCGGCCTTCGGCCTCTGCCATTTCTTTTTCTGAAATCCGCATGTCGGCGGATTTCAATGAGGACCTTATCATACCTTAATTCAAACCTGGGCTCTGTCAGCCGATGTGTGGCGGCTGTAAGAACTTGTAAGGGCTCAGGCCGCCTCGAAGCGCACGCGCCGTCACGGCTCGGTTTGAGGCGGGGGCCTCTTGCTCCCGTCAATTCGGAAGACTGACCTTGACGCCCTTTCGGCCGGACTCGTAGCAGGCCATGACCAGTTCGACCGCGGCCCGACCGCCGTGTCCATCGATCAAGGGGGTCCGACCGTCCCGGATGCAGTCCACAAAATGCTGGAGCTCAGCCACGACCCCGTTAGCCTTCTGGTTTTCGGGGACCAGCTCCGTCCAGTCTGATTCTCCAACGAGCTTCCGATAGGCCGTCTGCGACTGCATGCTCAACCGCAGGGAGCCGAGCGTGCCATCCAGGTAAGTGTCCGTGCTGCCCCGGGCCCCCAGGAAACCGCCCCACCGCAGAATGCCCACGGTGCCCGTCAAGTACCGGACCAGGCTCGCCGCATAGTCTTCCCAGTCGTCATGGCCGGAAAAGCTTCCTACCTCGGCGCAGACCGTGCGGGGACGGCCGCCGAACCAGTTCAGCAGGTCCGCTTTATGAATTCCGTTTTCCAGTAGTCCACCCATCTTGCCGTACCAGTTCTCCGGCCTCTTCCGCGGCGCGTTGTAGCGGCCCGAGTAGTCCGTCTCGATATAGACGAGGTCCCCGATCGTCCCGTCCCGCACCAGCTTCATGCCAAGCTGGTGAACCGGGTAGAAGCGGAGGACCATGCCCACCTGGAGGATGACCCCGCCGTCCCGGCAGGCCGCAATCATGCGGTCGCACTCCTCGAGCGCGGCCGCCATCGGTTTTTCCACGAAGACGTGCACTCCGGCCCGGGCCGCCTCGACTACGGGCTGGGTATGCACGAAGCCGGGAGTCGCCACGACCACGGCGTCTACCTGCTCCAACAGGCCCGAGGAGGTGGGGAAAGCTCTCACGGAGAATTTTTCAGCCGCCCGGGCCGCCGCTTCCCCGCTGATGTCCCATACCCCGGTGAATTCCGACCCCTTCACGTCCTTCAAGGCCTGGCAATGAGCCGAGCCCATTCCTCCAACCCCGATCACCCCGATCTTGATCATGATGTGAACTCTCCTGATTGTACGAGAACCTTAAAAAGTCTCTTCAAGTTTCGGCCCCCAAGCGCCAATTGAAATCCGCTACGCCCTCTGGGCTCGCGGATTTCAGGTCATTATAGCTCCGATGGAACAGCGATGCTTCGCCTCAAATCGACCGGTCCGACACCGAGGAATCGCCGAGAGGCGAGGAGCTTGCCCTCTCTCAGGAAGAGTTCGTATACTAGGAAGCGCAAATCAGCCATAAAACGTTTTTCAAGTCTGGCGTCCCAAGCGCCTCATGCAGAGGGCCCCTGGAACGGGGAGATCAAAATGAAAGCGCTGGTTTACACCGCCCCCAGGCGCGTCGAGATTCGTGAAATGGATCAGCCCAGGCCGGGGCCTGGGGAGGCGTTGATTCGCGTGCAAACCGCAGGCATCTGTGGCTCGGACATGAGTGGGTTTCTCGGGCACAGCACAAGGCGGCGTCCGCCCCTGATCCTCGGCCACGAGGTCGCCGGCCGGGTAGAAGCGATCGAGGGACCCGGTTTTCAGCCGGGCGAGCGTGTCTGCATCAACCCTCTGTTCGCCTGCCTGAGATGCGAGAACTGTCTGGCGGGGCGGCAGAACTTGTGTCGTCAGTGGCGGCTGCTGGGGATGGACAATGTTCAGGGCGCCTTCGCCGAATGGGTGCTGGCGCCGATCGCCTCCCTGGTGTCCATCCCAGAGGACCTGCCGGAGGAACTGGCCGCAATGCCGGAACCATTGGCAAACGGAGTCCACCTTCTGTCCATGGCTTCCCCGCGCCCGTTCGGAGTCATGGCGATCTTTGGGGCCGGTACGCAGGGCACTCTGATCCTATGCTTGGCTAAAGCCCTTGGCTACCGTGAAATATATGTTGTTGATATTAATGGAGATAGACTCGCAATCGCCGCCAAGCTCGGAGCCAGGTGGATGCTGTTTCCGAGATCGATAAGGCGACTCGCGGTCGAGGGGTGGATGTGGCAGTCGATGCGGTCGGGCTTGGAAAAACTCGCCAGGATGCGACTCAAGTGTGCCGGTCAGGCGGGGAGGTGTTGCTCCTGGGGATGGCTGAGGATCGGGCGCCTTTGGATTTTATTCCTTTGATTCGCAAAGAGTTAAAGTTGAAGACCTCCTTTGCATATACTGTAAACGATTTCCATAAAGCCGTGCGCCTGATAGTTGACCGCACCATTGATATTCGCCCGTGGACTGAGATGAGGCCATTAGGAGAGGGTCAGGCGGCATTTGACAAGATGGTCGGATGCCCAGGCCCCACGCTGAAAATGATTTTGAAGCCTTAGCAGTCGGATTGTTGCACTAGGCCGCGCAAACTACTATCAAATCGGCACAATGTGTTACGCTCATATTTTGCGCGTCACTGTGCTTATTCCGGTGTGCTTTGTAATTAACTCGTTTATTTCATATTAGTTAAGTCTTGTCAGCAGAGCATTGTCAACTTGTGGCATAAGCTTTGTTCAATTACTGTTACCCCTATAGTGTGGACAAGATGTCAGAGGTGTCGGTGTCTGTTCCCTTTTCTGGCCTGTATGCTTCGCTAGGTTTCATGGATGTGACTTGGCGGACGGCCTCAGGTCCATGGTTCTGTTGTTGCTGGGACTTGCGGGTAGGAAGGAACTCGGGTAGTCCCACGAAAGGAGAGGCAAATGAGGAGATTCCTTCTGTTGGCTGCGGGCGCGGCCTTGCTGGTCATGCCCGTTCGTCGGATTGCGGCTGAGGACCTCGTGATCAGCGGGTTGGTTGATGTTGGGTTCACCCACAACTTCAACGATCCTCGCAGGGTCACGCAGACGGCTCAGGACAACGTGGGCCGTAGTTTTGATCGGAACGAGGATACGTTCCAGGTGACGCTGGCGCAGCTCGCAGTGTCCAAGGCAGCTGAGCCGGTCGGCTTCAACCTGAAGCTGGATTTCTTCGAGACGGCGAAGGTGATCGATGCGGCCAACAACGGTGCCGTGGGTGGCGATGACATCGCTATCCAGAACGCGAACATCGTGTGGAAGGCCGAGGTCGGCACTGGTTTGATGGTGACGGCTGGCAAGATGGGCGGCCTTTTGGGCGCAGAGCCCATTGAAGCTACGGGCCGTTACTCCATCTCCCGCGGCTTGGTGTCCAACCTGACGCCCCTCACGGTCATGGGCCTCCGGCTCGAGTATCCAATCCTGGATAACCTGAGTCTGACCCTGGGCGTGAACAACGGCGCGGATGACGACATCGATCCGGACCATGGCAAGACGTTCGAGGCTGAGATTTCCCTCAGCCCGTCCGAAGCATGGAACGCTTCGCTTGCCTTCAACTACGGCGAGGAAGGCGATACGGGTGATGCGGACAATTCGCCCGAGGGCGACCATATCCTCCGGATTGACTTCATCACGTCGTACGACGTTACCGAGAACCTGTCCGCCTGGTTGGAGTTCATCTACTTCAACGCGGAGGACGCTCGTGGCGTCGGCGCGAACACCAACGATGCCGAGACGATCGGATTCGCCATCGCCGCCCGTTACAAGTTCACGGATCGGTACGGCGTTTCCGCTCGCTATGAGTACGTCGGAATCGAGAAGACCGGCGCGGCCGCGACGGACACCTCCATCTGGGAGGTCACGCTCACCGGCCACGTCTGGATCACCGAGGACCTGGAGTTCCGGCTCGAGTACCGTCACGACAATTCGAACCTGAACATTTTCGCGGATGACGGTGCGGCCGGGACGGCGCAGGCCACAGACGACGCCCAGGACACCCTGGGTGTGGAGTTGCTCTACACCTTCTAACCTGGGCTGTGCTCAGGCCAGAAACACGGACGTTTCGGTCTGTTCCGGTAATGGTAAAGCCCCTTGCCGTATCGCCTCCGGTGATGCGGGCAAGGGGCTTCTTATTGGGCCTCGAGCCGGGCTGACGCTTCCCCTTTGCTTGCGCAACGCCCCACATGCGAATACGATCGATGAGACATACGCACCTCGGCCTCGACACCGCTTTCTGACAGCCCTTCCCGGCGACCTGGTCATGGAATTCGACCTGACAGACGATCAGAGGCAGATTCAGGAGGCGGTCAGAGCATTCTCGGCCGCGGAGGTCGCTCCCTATGCCTCGAAGTGGGATGAAGAGCAGCGACTCCCCCCTGAGATTTACCAGAAACTCGGCGGACTCGGCCTGATGGGTATGACGGTCCCCGAGGATCATGGCGGGGCAGGCGTTGATTTCATCAGCTCTATCCTGGCCATCGAGGAGCTGGCCTATGCGCACGGCTCGCTCGCTCTCAGCGTTGCCGCCCATAACTCCCTGGCATGCGGCCAGATCGAGGCCTCCGGCACGCCCGAGCAGAAGGCAAAATTCCTTGTTCCTCTCGCCTCGGGCCGGAAACTGGGGGCTTGGGCCCTCACCGAATCCGTGAGCGGAAGCGACGCGGCCGGCATGCGTTCGACCGCCGTGCCCGCCAGAGGCGGATGGGAGCTCAACGGAAGCAAGCAATTCACGACCAACGGCGCAGCGGCCGACCTTTATGTGATCATGGTGAAGACTGATCCCGCCGCAGGGTCGCACGGCATCACGGCCTTCATCGTCGAGCGTGGCACGCCGGGACTCACGGTGGGGAAGAAGGAGGACAAGCTCGGGATGCGGGCGAGCGACACCGTCTCGCTGACGCTGGACCATGTCCACGTGCCTTCTGAGAATCTGTTGGGTCAGCCTGGGCACGGTTTCATCGACGCACTGGCGCGGTTAGACCGGGGCCGGGTGGGGATCGGCGGGATGGCCATTGGGCTTGGCCGCGCCGCGCTCGACGCCGCCGTGGCTTATGCCGGGCAGCGCGAACAGTTCGGTCAGTCCCTCGCGTCCTTTCAGGCCATTCAGTGGATGATCGCTGATTCCGCCACGGAGCTGGAAGCGGCTCAGCTCCTGGTTCTGCGCGCCGCCAGTCTTCAACAGAGGAGCCTGCCCTGCACCAAAGAGTGCGCCATGGCCAAGCTTTTCGCTTCCGAGGCCGGCCTGCGTGTGACGGACCGCGCCCTCCAGATTCACGGCGGCTACGGTTATATCCGAGAAACCCGGGTGGAACGTTACTTCCGCGACGCCCGTCTGTGCACGATCGGGGAAGGCACTTCCGAAATTCAGCGTCTCGTCATTGCCCGCCGCATCCTCGAGACTGCCCGACCTTGAAGCTCGCCGATTATCTCTTCCACCTGATCCGCCGGCAGGGCGTCGAGCACGTCTTCGGCATTCCGGGCGATTTCGCGCTCCCCCTCTACGCTGCGCTCGAACGCAGCGGGCTCGAACCGATTCTGGCCACGCACGAGCCCGGGGCGGGCTTCATGGCCGACGCCTATGCTCGCATGCGCGGCCTCGGCGTGCTGGCTCTCACCTACGGGGCCGGCGGACTGAATACGGTCAATCCCGTCGCGGCCGCCTACGCTGAAAAGAGCCCCATCCTTGTCCTCAGCGGGGCGCCGGAGGCGCGCCTGCGCGCATCCGGCTTCATGATCCATCACATCGTCAAGGGATTCGACTCCCAGCTTCGCGTCTTTCAGGAGGTCACAGGGGCCGCCGCCGCCCTGACCAACCGCTCCACCGCCGTCCAGGAGATTCATCGGGTCCTCGCTGAAGTCCTCATCCGCAAGCGCCCCGGCTACCTTGAAATCCCCCGCGACATGGTGAACCTCGAGATTGGGCGGCCCGGCCCCTTCCGGCCGCGGCGCGTGCGGCCCCCGCAGCCCGCGCTCCAGGAGGCCTTCCGCGAGGTCCTCGCAAGGATTCAGCAGGCCCGCCGGCCCGTCATTTACGCCGGCGTCGAAATCGAACGCTTCGGGCTGCGGGCAGACGTCGTCACCCTCGCGGAGAAGATGAATGTGCCCGTCGCCACCACCCTCATGGGCAAGGCGGTCTTCCCGGAAAAACATCGCAACTTCATCGGCACCTACATGGGACGCCTGGGGCCCCTCGCCGCCATCCAGGCCGTCGAGGATTCTGATTGCGTCCTCTCCCTCGGCACGCTGACGACCGACGTCAACACCGGCATCTTTACCGCCCACCTCGATCCCCGGAAGGTCATCCATGCCAACTCCGAGGAAGTCTGCATCAGCTTCCACCATTTCCCGGGCGTCACCCTGACGGACCTGGTCCGTTTCCTCCGGGACTGCCGCAATCTCCGGCGGCGCCGCTTCAGCCCCCCTCGGCCGCCCGCGGCGAGACGCCGGGGCCGGGGCGATGCCCTCCGCATGGACGATCTCCTGGCCGAGCTGGACCCTTACGGCGACCAGCATCATACGCTCATCGCCGACGTCGGCGACTGCCTCTTCGGCAGCGTTTCCCTCAAGACCGAGGTCTTTCTCGCCTCAGGCTTCTACGCCACCATGGGTTTCGCCGTGCCGGCCGCCGTCGGCGCCCAGCTTGCCGAGCCGCGGCGACGCCCCATCGTCCTCGTCGGCGACGGGGCATTCCGGATGACGGGCCTCGAACTGGCCACAGCCCGTGACCACGGCCTCAACCCCATCGTCATCCTCGCCAATAACGGCAATTTCGCTTCCTTGCAGTGCATGGGGCCCCCGGGCGGCTTCTACGACTTGAAAGCCTGGGACTACGTGGCCCTCGCACGGGCTATCGGGGGCGATGGCATCCAGGTCCATACCCGCCGCGAATTCGTGCAGGCCCTCCGGCTCGCCGACTCCGCACCCGGCTGCTTCCTCATCGACGCCGTCATCGCGCCCAACGAAGTTTCCACGCCGCTGCGGCAGCTCTCCGCCGCCGTGCGGCACATCCTGGCCCAAAATCGATGATAGCCATGCGGTGGCTTTGCTGTGATTCGAGCCCTGATGCGTAGCCGCACATCATCGCTCAAATAAGCGAATTTTGGTTAAAAAGTGTGGTGGCGCTTCTGAACCGGGATCATGGCACGACGACGTTAGATGATGACGTAAGTCGTTTGATTTAGCGCATTAACGCTTGTCCTACGCCTCAATCCCTCCCGAACTTGCTCTCCCTATGGAATCCCATTGGGACTGCGGGAGGGATACTCCCATAGTCCCAACTTTATCCTCCCGGAGGGACATGCCACTTGGACACAGGTAACACCGTGGGTTTGCTTTCTTTTCAGACGGACTGTTCAACCCAGGATGTCAACTGCGGGCAAAGGTCAGGGGAGGGGCGGGTCCAGAATGCGTAACTCCAACGCGGATGGCCGTCCTGCGGCTAGGGGATCATGTCTCCGAAAAAATCCAGTCAACGAGTTGGCAAGTGCACCCGCACATGCGAGCTCGTTGACGAGCGCAGTGGTACTACGGTCTCCTTGACAGACCCGGGACGCACCGCTACCTTTTTCGCCGGGCGCAGCGGATACGCCGCCTTTCCATGGTCGGCGCATCAAGAAGAGACCACCCATGAGCGAAACGATTTCTTCGGCAGGCTCTCCGGCAACGCTTTCGGAGGCGAGGCGCGACGATCAGCGGCTCTTCTGGGGCTGCTTCCTCGCGCTGGTGACCACCGCGTTCGGATTCATCGCGCGCATGTTTCTCATCAACACCTGGGCCCAGGAGTTCGGCCTGGACGGGCCCCAGGCTGGCCGGCTGGCCGGCATCGGCATCTGGCCCTTCGCGGTCTCCATCATCGGTTTCAGCCTCGTCATCGATCGCATCGGCTACAAAGTGAGCATGGTCCTGGCCTTTGCGGGCCATATGGTCTGGGTCCTTATGGGCGTCAGCGCGTACTTCGTGGCCAAGGCGAACCAGCCGCAGGCCGCCTACGCCTTGCTCTACTGGGGCAGCCTGGTGCTGGGACTCGCCAACGGCACGGTCGAGGCCTTCATCAATCCCGTGGTGGCGACGATGTTCAGCCGCGACAAGACCAAGTGGCTCAACATCCTGCACGCCGGGTGGCCCGGCGGACTCGTCGCGGCCGGAATGCTCGTCATCTTCCTCGGCCAGGCCGAATGGTGGCTCAAGGTCGGCCTCCTGGCCCTCCCGGCCATCCTCTACTTCATCCTGCTCATCCCGCTCCGATTCCCGGTCCAGGAACGAGTGGCGTCCGGCGTCACCTACCGCGAGATGCTGTCGGAATTCGGCATCCTGGGCGCCCTGGTCGTGGGATGCCTCGTGGCGCTCCAGCTCATGGACTTCTTCTCCGCGGGCGCTTCACTGACTGCCGGCCAGAAGGCTTTTTTCATCGCGATCGGAGCGGGCATCGTCGCTGCCTCCGGCTTCTATGCTCGGGCCCTCGGCCGACCCCTCATGTTCGTGCTGGTCCTGATCATGATGCCCCTGGCCACGACCGAGATCGGAACGGACGGATGGATCACCAGCATCATGGAGGGGGTGGCGCAGGCCAGATTCCACCCCGGATGGATTCTCGTCTACACCTCCCTCATCATGATGGTCCTGCGGTTCTGCGCGGGCTTCATCGTCCACGCGCTTTCGCCGCTCGGGCTGCTGGCGGTAAGCTCCGCCCTGGCCATCGCGGGCCTGTTCCTGCTCTCCCAGGCGGCGGGCGTCACGATCCTCGTGGCCGCCACGCTTTACGGCTTCGGAAAAACCTTTTTCTGGCCCACCATGCTCGGCGTGGTGTCGGAGCAGACGCCCAAGGGCGGGGCCCTGACCCTCAATGCCATCAGCGGCATCGGCATGCTGGCCGTCGGCACCCTGGGATTCCCCTACATCGGCGCCCTGAAGGAGGCTAAACAGATCGAGGCCATCGCGGCCAGCCCGGAGTGCCAGCAGGCCCCCGCACTCGTCTCCGGAGGCCAGCTCATGGCCACCGAGAACCGGAGCATCTACGAGATCATCCATTACAAGGCGATTTCGGACCAGGCGGTGGGGAAGGCCCTGGCGTCCCTTTCAGAGGATGAGAGGGCGAGGATGTTGAAGACGGTCACGAGGCTGCGCGAGACCAGCAATCAGCGGGCGCTGGCGAACATGACGGTCTTCCCCATTCTCATGCTGGCGGGGTATCTGATTCTCTTGGCGTACTTCAGGTCCAGGGGCGGATATCGACCCGTGGTGCTGGGGTCCTGAATGCCCCCGTGCGGTCCGTCCCGAGTCCCGAGCTTGAGCGGGGACGTGGGGATGGGGCATAACTCCTCAGCGAAAACTTCTGTCGTCTCTACGGGACTCTTGTGGTTTATGCGCTTTCCCTTCCCAGGGCTGCGTTCGCCTTCGCGGGGCTTCGGCGAACTTGTGCCCTGGGCTGCAATGTAGGGTGGCAATGTCCTTGACGTTGCCACCCTACATAACCCGTTGTATGTAAACGGCCTACGTTGAGCATACGCAACTAATTTCGGACGTCCCTACGGGACTCACAGAAACAGGCCTCCGGTGACGATCACTCAGCAGTTACGGTGGGGCATAGGTGTCAAATGAAGCCAGACTCCTTGCGTCTCCCGCGTGCTGTTCACTCAAGATTACCCGTGTTCCTCTACTGGAGACCCGGCATTCTCATCGTTTCGCTCCTGGCCATCACCGGCCTACACGCCCAGGGGCGGGACCCGGCGGCCGCGAGCGTCCGCCTCCTTCTCAACGGCGGCTTTGAGGAGGATGACGATAATCTCCGCGGCGAGGTCATGTCCTGCCCCGTGCGGCCGCGCGTCACCTACGGGCAGGCCGACGGGCTGCCGGACCGCTGGGGCTTTGTCGGGGCGCCTACGCATCCGGAGACTGCGAGACATATCGCCCGGGTGCGGGAAAGCCATTCGGGCCTCTATGGCTTGCGCCTCAAGCCATCGGGTGAATTCCGGCTGAACCAGACCGTGGCCTACGCCCTCTTGACGACGGGCGATGCGGTCCCGCCACCTTTGTTTTTTTCGGCCTGGATGAGAGGCACGGGCGGCGGAGATACCCTTCTCGTTGAGTTGGGCCTTCAGGCCTCGCTGATGGACGAGAAGACGCGAAACCGCTCCACGGCCACGCTTCTCACCGCCCGGAAGGAGTTCCCGGCCGGCCCCGAGTGGAGAGAGGCGAGGTTCGAGGTCTCCTCGGCCGAAATCCAGGCGGCGCTCGAGGGCAGACTTCAACCCGCAGGTCTTCTGACGGCCTTCCTGGGAATTCAGGCCTCGAAGGATTCCCGGGGCGTGCTCCTCGACGACGTCGAGCTGGTCTCTTCGCGGAAGCCGCTCCCCGGCACGCTCGTGCCCAATGCCGGCTTCGAATCGGTCGACAGGAACGGCTACCCGAAATCCTGGAGTCCGGCAAGAAAATCGCTCCGCTTCTTCGGCTCGAATTACTACGTCTGGCGCGATTGGTTTCATTTCTTTAGCCTGCCTCGCGGGGCACAGGAAACCGACGGCCTCGTGGTCCACAGCGGCGTCCGGTCCTTCCGGATGAACGTGCCGCCGGGCGACGACAAGCATATCGAGTCCGAAACGATCCTGCTGAACCAGGCCGGGCCGCGCCGCATGGCCCTCCAGTTCGACTACCAGAGCCTGCTTCTGGCCAACCTCGTGGTCCAGGTCGTTGACGCCGACGGCCAGGAGGTGTTTGCAGCCAACGCCACGGCCGGAACGACGGGCGGATGGACCCTGTTCCAGTCGGAATTTGTGCCTCGGCGGACCGGATTCAAGGGCGGTGACGTCCGCGGCGGCGGTGACCTCTACGGGGCCACGGGCGAGGAAAGAGCGCTCCAAAGCTGCCGCGTCCGTATCGGCGTCAAGGGCGTCAACGGCTCGGAGATGGACGACATCAACGAATGGGTGAACGTGAATCATGCCGGGGCGCTTTGGATCGACAACGTCCTGCTCACCGAGATCGATTCCACCTCGGAGGAGCTGGCGCGCCGCGGGGTCAAGACCTTCAAAATCCGGGAAGCGACGCCTGCCTTGGCGGTCCAATCCATCCACCTCGGCGAAAGACTCTACGGTGAGAATGTTGCCACCGTCGCCCTGGCCAATTCCGGACCGGGGAGGGCGGCTGGCAGCCTGACCCTGACCCTGTCGGGCCCCTACCGGGAGACGGACCCCCGGAAGGTGGGCTACGCCATGGGCATGCCGGGCCAGGACCGACTCGAGGAGTCCCCGGCACATATTCCCGACCAGACGGTCACCGTGCCGTTCCAAATCGAGCCAGGGGGCCGAGCCGCTCTTTCGTTTCCTTATACCCTTTCTCAGCTTCTGCCGGACTGGCGGTCCGAATACCGCGTTCGTTTCACACTGGACAAGAAACGCTCTTGCGAGATTCCCGTGGGTACCTGGAGTCAAGCGGCGCTCGTCGAGGTCGAACGGTGTTACGTTTTCTCCGAAGTGAAGACTCAGACCGTTTTCATGAATATCGGAGTCTCCCGAAAGACCTTGAGCAGCGTCGAAACGCTCCGCCTCGAGGTGCGCCGCGCCCGTGATGATCAGGTCGTCGTGACCCGTGACCTGCCGGATTTTCCTAGGTTGGCCGAGGGATTCCATCTCGTCCCTCTCCCACCCGATTTCCAGGGTGACAACACGAATTTTCTGCTCACGGATTTCCCCCTCGATGCCCTTCCGGTGCATCCCCAGGACCACCCGGTGCGGGACCATTTTGTGCGCGTGGCCGGACTCGACAGCCAGGGAAAGGTCGTCTTCGAGGGTCGCAGCCCTCGATTCGGCCGCATGGAGGCCCACTCGGAGAAGCTCGACCCCATTCAGGACGTCCGCATCCATCCGGACAACTACCTGCTCGTCAACGGCCAGCCGTTCTTCACCCGCGGCCAAATCTGGATGCAGCAAAATACGGGGCCCGCTCCCTACGTCCGCAAGAACACCCACTGGAAACGGTACGGCTTCAACGTCAAGGCGGGCGTGCAGGAACCCTTCAACGACGCCGCCGCCGATAGATACGGCATCGGGATGGACCAGGTCTGGAGCGAGCACAACACCTACGTCGGGTCGCAGATGGTCTCGGCGACGGGGCCCCTGTCGGACGCGACCCGTGTGGCCATCCAAAAATGGGTTTCCAAGCCCTATCTCCTCGGCCTTCACTTCATCCCGTGGGAGGGGGTTCCCGATGGTAAGCCCGATGAGGAGTTCGTCCAGTACGCCCGAGACATCAAGGCACTCATCGGAAGCCGGCCGCTCTGGATTTCCTCGGGCTGGTACGCGCCCGGCGACAACGGCCGGCTCTACCCGGCGCAGACCGAGCATGACTGGTTCATGCCGGAGAACAATTCCTATTTTCAGCCCTCCCAGCTCGACAAGGAGATTCTGCCGATCAAGAAAAAACGCGGCCAGCCGTGCGTCCTCGGCACTTATCCCAATGTCTTTAACGACACGCCCTGGAACGTCCAGCGGTTCGAACACTGGACCGAGATCATCCGGCATAACACGGGGTATATGCAGATCGGAAAGCCTGGGGACCCTACCCTCATGGCGGGGATGAACGGCGAGCTTCGTTTCATCGAAGCGTTCCTGTTCAGCCGGGAAGCCGCGCCCGAAGTGGTCGTATCACCGGACATCGAGCATCTCGTGCGGGCACGGGGCGGCCGCCTCTACATCCTGGCTACGAATGCGGGGCCCGGGATCGGCGGCGACTGGGAATGGAGCACGGAAATCCGGCAGGCCGGCCGGGCATCCCACACCGGCTCGGCCCTCTGGAGCCGCATCCACGATTACATGAAGGATACCTACAACCACTTCTACCGGGACGACCAGCCGGTGACGGTCGAGAGCGGCGACCGCATCGTCCAGTACGTGTTCATTCCGAAAAAGACGAGGGTCGAGCACCTGTCGCTCATGGCCCGCGGCAACGGCGAATGGCGTTACCACGCCGTCTGGGGCCGGTTCGACCACAGGGAGTTCACGGAGAGCGGGGTGCGCCTCTGGATGGCCAAAGACATGCACCAGATGTCCTGGGGCAGCATCGGCATCGGCTTTTGCGGACCCGAGGGACACGACCTGAAGCACCCGCAGCTTCTCAAGCACACCTTCACGGAGGACCAGTTCCACCGGATGGGGGACATTCCCAGGACCGGCGAGTGGGCGCGGCTCGAAGCGCCGGTGGACGCTCTCGGTCTCGCCGGGCAGGCCGTCGACGGCTTCGGCTACCTCAGCCGCGGAGATAAGGTCTGGTGGGAACGTACCCTGCTCCTCCGGGCCGGGAAGGAACGGACGCTCTGCGACGGGTCGGTCGGCATCCCACCGGAGCAGCTCCGCCGCGTGCGTTTCCAGGTGGCCGGCCTCCAGGCCGGGATGCGGATCAAGGTCTGCTTCGAGGAACGCGAGATCACGGCCCAGGAGGGGTACTTCGAGGACGACCTGTCGGGCGATCCGGGTTACCGCAATCTTTGGGTTGGGCTTTATGGCGACAGGATAGGCGAGACGGGCTACTACGGCGACGGTTGCTTCTACAATTACAACTTCGGGAAGGTCGCGGTGCGATTGTACGAGGTTTCTTTTGGGGGGATTACATCCCCGCAAAAGAAACCTTAGTGGCGGCTTCGCCGCCACCTGGCGGATTGGCGGAGCTTTTGCACGATATTAAGAATTCCAGGCTAAGAAACACGTTACCCCGCAAAATTTTCATACCTCTGAGGCCATCACATACCCCGAGTCACATCATGACAACCCGCGAGCTGTGGCAAAATATCATGCATTATGGCGAGTTCGATCGCATGCCTGTCATTCACTGGACCGGATGGAAGGAGACTATCTGGCGGTGGCATAAAGAGGGTATGCCCGAGGGGGTCAACCAACATGAGTATTTTCAGGCCGTGCCCCACTGGACATGGATCGGCGGCAACCTGGGACTGCTGCCCGCTTTCCCGGAGGAAACGATCGAAGAAACTGAGACCTACCGTACCTTTCGGGCCACGGACGGGGTGGTCCAGAAGCATTGGAAGCTCAAGAGTTCCATCCCGCATTACCTGGATTACACATTCAAATCAGCCGCGGACTGGCTCGAGTACAAGAAACGGCTTCAACCCGACCCCGCTCGACTGGGCAGCGATCTGGACGAGCGTATCCGCCGGGCCGAGAATTCTGGCCTGCCCATCGCCTTCGGCACCGCCTCCCTCATGGGCTGGATTCGAAACTGGATGGGCGTCGAAAATATGTCCTACCTCATTCATGACCACCCGGACTGCTATGCCGAGATGGTCATGACCCTGTCTGATCTCACCTGCTGGACGATCGACCAGGTCATTCCCAGGATGCACACGAAGCCGGACCTCGGCTTCGGCTGGGAGGACATCTGCGGAAAGAGCGGGCCCCTGGTGAGTCCGGCCGTCTTCGATCGATTTGTTGCACCGGGCTATCGGAAAATACGCGCCCGCCTGGATGCCTATGGCGTGCCGCTCCTCGGCGTGGATACCGACGGGATGATCGAGCCGCTGGTGCCGAACTGGATGGCCGCAGGGGTCAACCTCCAGTTCCCGGTCGAGTACGGCACGTGGAAGGCGACTCCCGAGCATATGCGCAAGCGATTCGGAAAAGAACTCCGTATCGTCGGCGGCTACAACAAGTTAGCTCTGGAAAGGGGCCGAGCCACCATTGACCAGGAGTTGGAGAGACATATCCCCCTCATGAAGGAAGGCGGCCTCGTGATCATGCCGGACCATCTCATCACACCGGATACGCCCCTCGACGACTACAAGTACTACCTCCATCGGGTCCGGGAACTCCGGTTCTAGTCCGGAATGATTCGCCGTTCGCCAGTTGGAATCCGGCGCCTTCTTTCCGCTTTCCGCTTCCTGCTTCTTGCTTCCTGCTCCCTGTGTTTGCGCGCCCCGCCGGGCATGGATAAGATATTCGTATGAAAGTGCACGAGAGGGCCGCTCCATGAAGAAGACCGTGGTCCCAGCAGCAGAAATCCAGTATCCGGAGTCCGATGGGAAGCCCATGGCCGAAACCGAGTTGCACGCCAATATCCTGATGGCCCTGGTCCATGCTCTACGAGATTATTTCAGGGACGAAGCGGACGTCTATATCGGCGGCAACATGTTCCTCTATTACGAGAAGGACAATCCGAAGGCCGTTTGCGCGCCTGATGTCTTTCTGGTACGCGGTGTGTCGAAGGAGATTCGAAGGGTGTATCAGACCTGGAAGGAAGGGAAGGGGCCCGACTTGGTGATCGAGTTGACGTCGCGCTCGACGAAGCTGGAGGACCTGGGGAACAAGAGGGCGGTTTATGCCGAGTTGGGCGTGAAGGAGTATTTCCTGTTTGACCCGTATCGGGAGTATTTGAGGCCGCCGTTGCGGGGCTACCGTCTGGAAGGTGAGGAGTATGTGGCGATGGAGCCCTCGTCGGAGGCCCGGCTGAAGAGCGAAGTGACGGGCCTGGAGCTGGCGGTCTCGGAGGGGTGGCTGCGGCTGTTTGACCCGGCCACGGGGCAGCGGCTTTTGACGCCGGAGGAGGAAGCGCGGGCGCGGCGGCAGGAAGCGGAGGCCCGGGAGGCTGCGGAGGCCGAAGCGCGGCGGCTTGCCCAGGAACTCGAGCGCCTGCGCGAGGCCATGAAAAAGCGGCCCCATTAATGGGCGGTGAGATCAAGGCAAGTTAGGGCCTGTCAAGAAATAAACTGTGCAATTTGCCAGGGTGATTTTGGCGCGAGACAAGGAACGAGGAGCGTGCTGTGCCTGGAAGGCACAGAAGCGACGAGCGACGAAGTCGCAGCCCCAAAGCGCCCTGGCCCTTCGGGGAGGCCCCTCTTTGGCCGGTTGCTTCGTTGCTCCTCCTCGACGTATCCTACCGCGGATTTCATCCGCAACCGAAGAAGATTTTCCCCACGGATTCGGGAAAACCGCGGATGGGAAAAGAAAGTACACGCTTATGACGCAAACTTTCACCAGTAAGTCCCTACGGATACGCCATCGTCGTCGCGCCTCGCATCCGGCTCAAATCTAGGCCTCCCCATTGCACAGGTTATTTCTTGACAGGCCCTTAGGATCGGAGCGGCAGGGGCGTCCTAGCGGGGGAGAGTCCAAAGGGGGCTTGCCCCTTCACTGGCGTCGGTGAGAATTCGGGATTGCTCCCTGGCGAAGCGGGCCCAGACCGATTGAATGATT
Organism: Planctomycetota bacterium; assembly: GCA_016179685.1. GTDB lineage: Bacteria > Planctomycetota > PUPC01 > JACPCR01 > JACPCR01 > JACPCR01. The sequence continues at coordinate 18,725 of JACPCR010000025.1, forward strand.
CCTCGCGTGCGCCCATGCTCGGCACAGGCGAGTCGGCGTTCCCAAGCTGTTACCAGGACTCATGCCGATGACCTCGACAGACTCTGCCAGGCTCGTTGAAGAGGGCTTTGATTTTTGCGTTTCCACCGGCGCTTACATCCCTTACTTCTCGGTTCCGGTGGCCAGGGGCGTCAGCCTGCCTGAAGGCGCGGTGAAGGACACCGCCAGCTTTCACGCGACCCGGCCCGATGGCAAGAGCCATCCCATGCAAGCCACGCCGCTTTGTCACTGGCCTGATGGCTCAGTCAAGTGGGCGCTCCTCGAGCTGCCGGCCAGCGTGCCGGCCGCGCCGCCGGCCAACCTCGTTCAGAAATACCACGTGCGCCAAGATGGCGGAAAATCGCGCGCCCGGGGCGACGTCCGCTGCAAGACAGAAGACGGCCACGTCGTCCTCTCCAATGGCCGGATCACCCTTCGCTTCGACCCCCGCCGGTTCGCCCCCCTCGGCGAGGTTCTGCTCGACGGCAAGCCCGTCATCCGGCGTGCCGACTCGGGGGACATCGTGGTCGAGGACGCACGGGGCAAGCGTTATCATGCCTCCCTGGCGAAGGACTGCCAGCTTGAAATCGAACATGCGGGGTCCGTCCGTACCACCGTCCGCTGGAGCGGCAAGCACACCGCTCCGGACGGGAGCACCTTCCTGGACTTCCGCCTGCGGATCAGCCTTTTTCATGATTGCCCGGATGTGCTTGTCGAGCACCAGTTTGCCAACCGCGAAGATGCCCAACCCGGGGTGAGAATCCGCGGCCTGAAGCTCTTTCAAGAGCTGAACGTAGGCCGAAAACCCGCGGTGGCGCTGAGGCAGGCGTCGCACGGCGTGGACACCGAGCCGCGGCCGCTCGGCGGCATCCGGTCGAACATGGCCATCCACGTGGGCACTCCGCTCTGCCAGGCCCGGCGCTGTCAGGGCCCCCTCGTCGCGGACCCGGTCCCGTTCCAGGAAGACCTCTCGGTCATGGATTTTCACATCCGGGATTTCCCGGGCGTCCTTTACGGGAGCGGGCCCTGGCTCGATGTGTCGGGCCGGGCGGAAGGTCGCGTGCAGGGCGTCACGGTCTTCTTCCGCAACATGGCCGAGAACCATCCCAAAATCGTGGAGAACGAAGGCAGCCAGGTCACCTTTCACGTCGTCCCTTCCATGCCGGACGACCTCCACTACATGCAAGGTTGGAGCAAGCGCCACGAGATTTTCTTCTGCTTCCACCAGGGCCGGAAGGACACGGACCCGGAGGAGCGCGACCGGGCCTGGTATCGCTGGGAAAACCCGCCCTCGGTCACCGTGCCGTTCGAGTGGTATCAGAGGAGCGGCGTGGAGGAGATGGACAAAATCCTCCCGCCCCGATATCGGAAATACCCGATCCTGGAAGCGAAGCTGTCCTGGGTGGCCGCGATCGGCGGCTCGACCGGCATGATCAACTGGGGCGACATTTACTCGGCCGAGGGCCGTTGGGGCGAAGGAGGCGTCGGATGGAATCACGAGGAGGACACGCCTTATGGCCAGTTTCTGCTGGCCTTGCGCAACGAGGACGCCGCGCGTTTCACCACGGCCTGCATCGCCTGCCGGCATCTCGTGGACATCGACTCGATTTCGTACAGCCAGGACCCCCTGCGTTGCGGGGCGATCGCGCCTCACGCAAAGGACCACGTCCGGGGAGCCACTTATCCCTCCCACATGTGGATCACCGGAATCACCCTCTACTATTACCTCACGGGCGATCCCGACGCACGCGAGGCCGCCGTCGCGCAGGCCGAAGTCAACCTCCGCTTCATCGAAAAGCGATGGCACGCGACCACCCTCACCGGCCGCGAGCACGGCTGGCCCATCCTCAACCTCGCCACCGTCTACGAGCTGACGCGCGACGAACGTTATCTCGACGGTGCCCACAAGCTCATTCGGGACGTCGAGCGGCGCATGGACGAGTACGGCGGCGTCACTTATGCCCACCACCCTTACCAGTTCGGCGTCTTCGCCAACTACTCCATTTACGAGGGCCTCTTCAAGACCTGGCAGCAGACCGGTGACGAGAAGCTGAAAGGCCTCTTCCTCCGGGTCGTGGACTGGCTGATCACTACGGTATTCGAGCCCCGCGGGTTCTCGTACTGCCGCAATGGGCAATGGTTCGCCAACCTTTTCCCGCTGGCCATGGCCTACCACATGACGGGCGATGAGAAATACGCCCAGGCCGGAAAAGTCGGAACGATCCTGATGATGACCTACCATCCCATCGACACCTGGTGTCTCCGGGAGCTGCTGCACTTCCTTCCGCTCGCTGACGCACGCGGCTGGATTCAGGAGTGCGCCCCGCAGAACGCCGAGACGGACCCGGGTGGGGAGAAGGCTGAAAGGAGCTGACCGGCCTGGCGACTATGGAGACATACCCCATAGGTGCCAAGTGTAGCCAGGATCGTTTCATCTCTTGCTTTTAATCTTACTTTCAATCACTACTTAACTTCTTTTTTAACAGATTGTTAAGAAAAAGAAGTCTAAAAGTATGATTGAAAGTAAGAAGCCAGTCAGCCCTTTATCTTCCTGAACTTGGCATCTATGCCGCTATGGGGTGACTGGTGTCGTCGTGGCCCGTGCGGTGGCGGCGGGCCGGGCGGCTGGGCGGGCAGCGGGTCCCGCACCTGCGGGGAGACCCCGGCCAATGACCCTGACCACGAGGTCGGCGACGCGGCAGGCGTAGGCCCATTCGTTGTCGTACCAGGCCAGCACCTGGGCGCGGCAGCCGGGGCCGGCGAAGGTCAAGCCCGCGTCTCCATCCACGACCGCCGATGACGGATCACCCCGGAGGTCGCCGGAGACGACCGGGTCCGTCGTCATGCGGAGGACGCCTCGGAGGCCGCCATCGGCCGCGTCCTGAAAGGCGTGGAGGAGGGCTTCGGTGCTGGCGGGCATCGAAAGCTCCGCACTGAGCAAGAGGGTCGAGACCGCGGGCACGGGCACCCGCAAGGCCGTGAGGTGGATGCGGCCCCGCAGGTTCGGCAGGACCTCCGCCAGGGACTTTGACGCGCCCGTGGTCGTGGGGATGATGTTCTGCGCCGCGGAACGCGCCCGGCGCAGGTCCTTGTGCGTCCCGTCGAGCAGCCTCTGATCGTTCGTGTAGGCGTGGATGGTCGTGGCGGCGCCGAATTCGAGGCCGAAACGGTCGCAGAGCACCTTGCACACCGGCGCGAGACAGTTCGTCGTACAGGAGGAGGCGGAGAGGATGTGGTGGCGGGCAGGCTCGTACAGGGCGTCATTGACTCCCAGGACCGCGGTCAGATCGGCGTCTTCGACGGGACAGGTGGCGAGCACCTTCTTGGGGCCGCTGGACCGGTGGGCATCGAGCGCGGCGGCGGTTTTCCACTTGCCGGAGGCCTCGACGACCACGTCCACGTCCCATTCGCCCCAGGGGATCGAGGCGGGGCCCGACTGCCTGAAGACCGGGATGCGGCATCCCCGGAGCAACAGACCATCCGTATCGCAGCCGACCTCCTCCTCGAGGCAGCCGTAGGTGGAGTCGTAGCGCAGGAGATGGGCGCAGGTACGGGCATCGGCCGTGCCGTTAATGGCCACAACTCGAGCCGCCGACGGGTAACGCCGGAGCAGCGCCCTGTGCACCAGCCGTCCGATCCGGCCGTATCCGTTGATTCCGACTTGGATTTTCATGGTAAGCTCCAGAGGGGCGTTCAATTCAGACCAAACAACATCCAGCCCCGCAACGCTCGAAGCGGGCGTCCTTGCTGGTATCCCAATTCATAAGTGCACCAGCACTTATGAATTGGGATACCAGCCGGAAACCCTGACGGAATTCAAGGGTCAGACCGATTTAACCACTTGCAAACTCGTTACTTATGGAATATCGAGTTTTCTTATTTCGCCAGGGTTTCCCATAGTAGACAAGTTCGTAAGTGCGGGTGCACCTGCGAACTCGTCTACTGGACTCACCGGCCAGCCAGGCTGCCGGCCAGCCCCACGGCCGCTGCCGGCGTAGCGGCTCGACCGTTGCCGTGGCGTCGGGTGCGCTTCGGAATCTCGATCCTGAATTGGCGGTCCAGCCGGCCCAGGCGCTCGGTGATGCCCCCATACTCGAGCTCGCTCATGGGGAGCATGGAGCATCCGAAGAAGCCCTGGCGTCTCATCTCCATGGCCTTCGCGGAGGCGCGCCGGCGCACTTCCTCCCAGAAGGGCTCGGCGAAGAGGTCCGCGGGGCGGCCGAACTTCCCGCCGTGCATCGAGAAGGCCAGGGCGCTGACGATAGGCACGCAGAAGAAGGCGGACGCGGGCGTGTTCACCGGCACGGGCATCAGCGGCATGTTGTGGCTGCCCCGGGTGTCACCAGCGACGAAGGGGATCAGAGCATAAGGGGCGCCCACCTCCTCCGTGGCGGGGAAAATCTTCTGAACCCGTACGAGCGCGACGGGATCGTCCTTCCCCACGTACTTCCCCGCGATGTTGCGAAGCCGGGTCGTGCTGACGGAGACGGAGGGCTCGCCCGGGCATCTCCGGGAGGTGATGGACTCGATCACGTAGCGGTGAGTGTCCCGGAGCAGGGCCGCCAGGTCGTAGAGGTCCTCCGGGGCGTTGAGCGTGATGGCACGGTCGCCCTCGGTGTGCTCGACGTCAAGGATGCGGAAGGTGAATCCTTCGCTGAGGTCGGGGCTGAGGAGCAGGCCCGGGGAGTGCATCGGGTCGGCGAAGGCGAGGTAGAGCGGCAGGTTGTAGGCGCCCGGCTCGGTCTTATCGGCGGCGAAGAGCACGAAGGCCTCGCTGGGCCGTTCGTTGAACTCGATTTCGGCGACGGCGGGCCCGAGGCCGCGCACGTTGCCTGAAAAGGCATCCTTGAGCAGGTCCTGCCCGGCCCCGTACAGGCCCTGGCCCCGCGCAACCGCGGTCGCGCGCTGGAAGGCGGTCCAGGCCAGGCCGTGCACCTCGGCGCATCCGACGCCTCGGGTGTGGGACATCAGGATGGCCATGTCGTCTCCCGTGTGCATGACGGCGACATCGAGAAGCCCGGCTGTTTCCCTGCCCGACTCGACGGTCTGCCGGACGGTCTCGAGCATTTCGGCGGATGGGAGGGTGTGTCCGCCGACGGAACCGACGTCTGCCTTGATGACGCTGAGGGTGACTTGCATGGAGGCCTCCTCGAGAAAAGGGTCTGGAAGCGTGGGCCGGCGGGCGGCCGCCTCAGGGGCCCCGGGACGCCGAGCGGCCGATCCGCCGCTCCCCGGCAACGTTCGCTGGAAGCTTATAACAGGTCTTGCAGGACGAGAAACGCGCAGAGGGTCGAAGATTTGGGAATTCCTTGCAGCAAGGAACGTGCAAGAATATGCTCTCGATCCGTGCGCCCGCGCGTCTCCCAGTCACCGGCGTCTGACCAGGGCCAATCCATGGGTCACATCGAGGAATCTCAGTCGTTCCAGAAAGCGGAACTGATGGCCCGAGCGGCGCGGTTGCGCTACTGGCAGGGCGCGCCGCTGAAGGAGATCGCCACTCGGCTGGGATACCGCAACAGCTCCTCGGTCTCGCGGCTGCTCGACGAGGCGTGGAAGACGGGCGTGGTGCGCGTGGTGATTGACGCGGCTGCGGCGATATCGCCTCCTCGGGACCCGGGCCTCGAGGCAGGCCTGCTCGACGCCTTCGGGCTGAACAGCGCCGTGGTGGTTCACCCCGCCGACCACACGCCGGAGGGCGACCTGGCGCACGACGACCACCTGCACTCGGCCATCGCCAACGTGTCCGGCGAGAGCCTGCGCGGCCGCATCCAGTCGCACACGCACGTGGGACTGGGCGGCGGCCGGTCCGTCTACCACACGGTGCGCCGCATCGGCCTCCACCCGACGCGCTGCCGCGGCGTGACGATCACGCCGCTGACCGGCCGGCTGTGGGCGCACGCCTGGGACATGAGGGGCCGGCCGCTCCTGCGACCGATGGACGCGGACGACGCCGCCTTCTGCCTGGCCCTGCATCTTCAGGACCAGCCGGACGTCCGATTCAGCCAGATTGGCCTGCCGGCCTTCAGCGAGAACGCGGCGGCGGCCGCCGCCGCCACTCAGCGATTGTGCCATTTCCTGCCGAACGGCCGGTGGCGTCAGGACCACGCCCCTGGCCTGGCCATCCTGGGCGTCGGGTCGCTCGACCCTCACAGCGGACACCGCGTGGCGGACCTTCTCCGGGACACGCCGCCGGAGACCCAGGCCTACTTGAGAACGGCCACGAAGGAGCTGCGGGAGGTTCTGGCCCGGATCAGCAGGCTCTCCTGGCCATTCTGTCCCGTGGGCGACGTGGCGAACCGGCTGTTCCCGATCCTGCCGATGCCTGCGGAAGTGGAGGCGTTGACCCGGGCGCATCTGCAATCGTACGAATTTTTCCTATCGAAGATTGCGGCGCTGAATGAGCGGGTGATTTCGGTGCAATGGCGGCATCTACGCCAGATTCCGCACGTCGTCGTTGTGGCGGGCGGCCCGCACAAGCTTCACGCCTTGTGGACGCTGCTCGTCGCCCCGAAGCCGTTCGTCACCGAGGTCTGCACGGACGCGGAGTCCGCCCGGAGGCTGCTTCGGGCGGCGGACGGGTGGACGCCGTTCCTCGACGGCCATCCCTGGATTCATCGGCTGTGGAGCAGGCTGTTCTCGTGATCCGAGTTTCCCGGTTCAGAAGTGCCGAATCAGTTCTGAACCGGCAAGCTCACTCGTACCCGCGTGCGGAATGGCATGGAGGTCATCGATCAAACAGAGTCTTGCTCTCGTCCGAGCGCCGGATTTCGAGCACGAGGCAATCCGCCGGGGGTACTGCGAGAGTCAAGATTTTCGGCTGCGTATACGTTTTTCCGGTACCCCATTCCACGGCTTCCATGCCTGCCTCAATTTCCAAGATGAAGTGTTTGCCGACTTTGTATGCGTTGAGGACTGCGCCTACCCGAAGGGCGATGTGCTCCTTGCCTTGCAAGGGTTTGTGGGGCCGG
>JACPCR010000026.1 GCA_016179685.1 Planctomycetota bacterium
CTCCCGGGCTCTGCACCGGTCATCCGGACCAGCCGAGGACATCTTCACGCTCAGCAGTGTCGAACTGGCTTGCGCATCGGAGATTCTACCCCCTGGACGCGCTCGGCACCGTCCGACGCCGCGAGCCCGGCGGTCAGTTCCCCGCTTACGTCTGAACTGCAGAGCAAATAACCCACAAGAAGAGCAGAGCGGGGGCACATCGTGTACAAAGCGGTCACACTCTGCCAACCTTGGAGACACACTGGAGGAAGAGCATGGCCATCTCACAGCCCCGCTACAGCAAAGAGGAATTCGCACGACGCGGCGATGCGATCTACGAACGCGACCTTCGCCCGCATGTTGAAACAGGCAACTAAGGCAAGTTTATCGTGATTGACACCGAAACGGAGGCATACGAAATCGACGCGGACGAACTGGTGGCTGCAGACCGGCTGTTGGCCCGTCACCCCGATGCGCAGGTGTGGCTCAGGCGGATTGGCTCGCGCCATGCGAGTCGCTTCGGGACCTATGTTCGGCAGGATGTGGCATGATCACGGGGGTGGTCACGTCCTTCCATCAGGCTACCATCCGTCTCATCGTGCGCGGCCCAACGGGACAAGCCCAGGAGATCGAAGCGGTCATCGACACCGGTTTCGATGGCGCAATTTTTTGCCTCCAGCCGATATTGCCGCCCCGGGTTTGCCATGGCGTCGCCGTGGACGTGCGCTACTGGCCGATGGCACCACCAGTCTGTTTGACATCTATGAAGCAACTGTCCTTGGGGATGGCGCTCCACGCCGTGTCGCCGTGGACGCTGCGGACATCGACCCCCTTATCGGGATGCGCCTCCTCGACGGCTATGAACTGACGGTGCAAGCCATCGTGAGTGGTCAGGTGCTCAGCAAAGCCCTTCGATAAGTGAGTCTGTCTGGGGGGAGGAGGCCGATGTCCCACACACTGGCCGCGCCGAACCAAACACTGGAGCCGACGCCCAATAGCTTCCGCTCCTGCGTCGCTTCAGCCATTGGGCGCGGCTCACCGCGGTCGTTGGGCGCTGAACGCCTGGTTCTGTGTTGAAGCGCTGACTTTCTCGACCGTCGCCAAGGGCGTGAGAAACGCCTTTGCATCTTCTGCTGTCGGGGCATCGTCGCCTCCGCACTGCCGGCGGTAGTCCGGAAACCGCCGGGTCCAATGCAGATAGGTTTTCTCCGTGCTCCTGGAATAATGGCGCAGCCGTATGACCGCGCGGAGACGGGCCAGTATCGCGTCACAATGGGCGCTTGATGGCCGGGAATACGAGGCCGATAGCCAAAATTTATCCGCCGCCTGCCCCTGAGCGAAGCGGGGGAAGGCGGAACGGCGCGTAGCGCCTATGTCCAGGCAGATGGCTCGCTCATTTTCCGTCTGCTCCCTCCTTCACGATGGCCTTGCCCAGAACTTCATTCCCATTCCCAGAAGGGAATATCGCCGTCATGGCGAGATTCCCCGAAAACGCTGCCCAGGCAGGCGATCACTCTCCCCTTGCCGACCCGCTGCTCCAGCAGAAAGGGCAGCCGTTCCCCTTGCGACGTGACCGCGCACAACCTGACCGTGGCATCGGCCTTCGGCTTGAGGGCGTGGATGTAGTGGACCGTCGCCTGAGGCGTCAGCCCGGGAATCCGGCCCGGCGGGTCCAGCTTGGCCAGGTCGGGCTGGGGGGTGAATTCCACCGGGAGCAATTCCTCCATGAAGGTATAGGAATAGTTTCCGTATCCATAACTCTTGCCGCCTCCGAGGACGATCAAAGTTCCTCCGGCCTGTACGAATTCGTATAGCATCTTTCGGCCTGCGTATCCCAGCCAGTCTCCGTGCACGTCGGCCAGGATCACGGCGTCGCGCCGGAAGATGTTTTCGTAGGTAAGCTCCGGCCCGATAAAGGCGCTCAACTCGAAACGGGGCTTGTCTCCAAGGGCCCGGATCGCTGTCACTTTCTCCGAGTCCTGATCGTCCAATTCTTGGACGACGTCCTCATCGAGCCCGCTGCCGTCACGTTCCTCTCCCAGGACCACCTGTGCCGCCGCTTCGTCGGCTTTCGGGGTTGTTTTCACAGGCTTGGACGGCCCGCGTTCGATGACGGTCATTTCTGGATGCAAGGCGATGGCCACCTCGTGAAAGCGATGCTGGGGGTAGAACCATCCCGCGAGGACGAGCACGTCGGGGCTGCCGCCCCAGCCAGGGGGAAGCTCCTGGACCGCTGCTGGCATTTTCGGGCCGCCGAGAACCTCGACGATCTGGCTCTCGTTGAATCGCTCCAGGAGCTGGAAAGTGATCGTGCCGCAGCGGATCGCGCCGGGCCCCTTCCGTTTGAGCGTTATCCCCAGGTTCGCCGGAAAGCGATGAACAAAATCAAGACCATGAGTCTGATACTCATTCTTTCTGACGTCCTGGGCACGGATGCTACCCACGCTTTGCTCGAGACGACCAACGGTCTCGTCGTGATGCTCGATCACGACTTCGAGCAGGGTTTCTTCCGTTACGTCAGCCTCGAACAGGAGCTCAAGCTGGACGTGGTATCGGCCAGCGGAATCAATCCGGAATGGGCTCGCCGTCCCGAAGGCTGCCCCCGCGGTGTCGCCCGTACCCGCATGCCGCTCCGCTTTCCCCACAGAGGCTCGGACATCTTCCACGACCGGCGCGAGCTGGCGGCGTCCGCCTGGCCGGAGGACCTGGATGGTGCGGGGCGTGGCCGCGCTCTTCTGGGCATCCCGGACGCGTTCCCTCATCACTTCCAGGGTGGGCAACCGGGCGTTCTTGCCCGCCCATTTCTCTTCGTCCCTCTTCAGTTCCTCCGCGTCGGGCGGGGGTCCGAACTTCGGTGGACGGGACGGGCGTTCGAAAGCGCCTTTCAACTCGAGGACAACCATCGACCAGAACGAAACCGCCTCCACTCCGAAGACAACAACCCCGTTTTCCTCCCGGTAATTCAATGGAATGGCTTCATCGATGCGGCTCGGATCGATGAGGCAAAGACCCACCAAATTCTGGGCCTTAGGAATCTCAACCCTGAAGCGGATATCTTTCAGCGGAGGCAGCGGGTCTTCGGGCTCATCCTGCTTTTCTTTCTCCTTCCCTTCATCCGCCATGCGGAGCACCTCCTTCACCGTTCCTTCTTCTGTCTCGAGATGATCGATGCCCAGGTGGTCGGTCCCGGCGTCCCCCGGTCCTTTCGCGGCCAGAGGAGAGTGCCCGGGCTTGGGCGATTCCGGGAGCTTGCCCTTCTTGCTCCAAGCATCCGACATCCGGTCATCCGCTGGAAGGTTGTGAAGGTGGACGATGATCTGACGGGTGTTGGCATCGGCGATCCGTTCGTACACCCGGCGTTTCCAATAGAGATTTTTCGGGCCTTCGACCTGGATTCCCAGCTTTTCCGGATTGGCTTCGTAGAGTGCGTAATCCCAGATCAGGGCGGACCATCGGAGAAGATAGCGGCCCCAGTTCTCGCACCACTGGCCGTTTGCGGCCTGATGGGCGCTGTATTCGGGATGGCCGCCTGCGGAGAGGATGAGGGCCATTTTCAGCGCCACCCACTGCGGGGAGACGGCGGGGTCGCCTTCCAGAATCACGCTGTACGTGCCACCCATCCTGCGCAGCAACTCGACCGCCTCACCCTCGAGGTCCGCCAGATGCCGCCAGGACTGATACCGGGCCCCTCGTACATAGCAGTTGACGCGCAGGGCCTCGGGCATGTATTCGCCGCCTCCTGCCATGTTTTCCTGAATCTCCTTGAGCGAGTCCTCCCGGCTCCACTCGCCCGACTTCCCGGTGCGGTATTCCGCCGCGGCCGGGTTGTATCCGTAGTTGAATCCGATCTGGAAGTCGGGGTGTTCCTTCCAGATGCGCTCCTTCATGCGGCGTGCGTTCCGCAGACTGATCGGGAGGCTTTCCATGGTCAGCCAGTGCCCGTCGAAGCGCATCCCATCCCAGCCGAACTCCCGAATCGATCCCAGGACGTCGTCGATCCCGTAGTCCAGAACCTCCAACTGGGTGAAATCGGGCCAGAGACGAATCCAATGATCGAAGGTGAAGAACACGCGTTCCTCCATGTACTTCGCCTCCCTCTCCGTGTTGTAATCCTGATAATTCTTCTCATCATCCCAGTGTTGAGCGAGCCAGAAGCTGTCGAGGTCCCACACTCCAAAGGGATTCCCTGCAAACCAATCGGGGTGTCGGCGGGCGATTTCCAGGCCGGCCGGGCCGCACGCGACGCTCTTGATGTAGCCGACGCACTGGATTCCGTGTTCGTGGCAGACGGCGATGTATTGCTTCAGGGCGTCGCGATCATGGAAGCGATGGCCCTGGCCGGACATCCACCGCTTCTTGCCGGGCATCCATCGGCCCCAGTCGGAAGGGGCCCAGAAGACTGACTCGATCTTGGTGACGTAGGCTTGACGGGCACTCTCGATCTCTCTTCGAATTTCCTCCTCGGATATCGCCCCATCCGCACGGCACGTCATCTGGAAAACTTCTGAGCCACCGACCGCAACTTCATGAAAATCCGCCGTTACCGCGAAGACATCGGAACGGAAGGTGAGAAGCTGCCCCTCGTGAAAGAAGTCCACCCTGGCGAGATACCCGTATTCCTGCGGCCCCGCCTTGAAAGGAAGCCTGACCGCCAGCGCTTCCTTGGCGGGGACCGAGACGCTCTTCTCGGGAAGCTTGCAGTGCCGGCTCGCGCCATGGGCCAAGGACGGCTTGAGGGTCAGAGCCAAATCCCGGGGCCCTCCGTTTTCCAGGGCCACGTCGATCCACGCCTCTTCCCCGGGAACATACAGGAGCTTGTTCGGCCGGGCTCGAAGGACCGCAAGAGGGGCCGAGTCCTGATCCTGGCCGAAGGAAACCTGAAGCCAGCTCGCCAGGAGGAGTGTCAAGACGCACGAGCAGTTCATGTTCGCAGGCGGCAGCAATTCGGTAACGAAATCTCTTCTCGCACCCCAAACTACTTTACGGAACGTTGAGACCGCTGAATGCCTCTTCGAGGTCTTCATCGGCGTTGCAGCTTTCTCCTTGCCGGTCTCTCTCCCGTGCCGTCAAGAATCGAGCACCAGCCCCCGCGGAGTCAGGCGCAGCCGGAAGGCTCGAATGTCGGCCTGGCCCGGCTGCACGATATGTCCCATCGTCACCACCAACAATACTTCCGGCTCGACCTCCAGCGCGTGCTGATTGGCCCAGAGTGGATAGTCGATGATCGTTCCAGCATCCCAGGTCAACCCTCCATCCGTGCTGACGTTGGCGGTAAGGTAGGGGAAGCGGTGCGTCGCGATGAGTGCGCCGCTCGACAGGCGCGTCAAGGTGATGCAGTAACCGGGGAAGGGTCCGAAGGACGCGGGCTGCCAGGTGCGGCCTCCGTCGTTACTTTGCACCTGCCACAGGGTCGGCCAGGGACCAGGGCGTCCAAAGCCCATCACCACGCCGTCTTCTGTTTCGGCAAGGCCTATCTCGCTGAGGTCCGCCGGGCAGAACCAGCGGTCGCCCCCAGATGGCCAGTTGTTGGAGTCGCAGCGGACGGGCGCCTCCCAGGTTTCTCCGTCGTCGATGCTGCGAAAGACGAAATTGGTGGAAACTTTATTGAAGGTTGGCGGATGGGTCACTTGAGTATAAACCGGCACGAGGAGCGCCCCATCGTGGAGGCGTAAAGGCCGCCCCGAGGGAATGACGGGAAGGGAAAAATCCTTAGGCCACGCTCCGCGGACATTCAGGGATTTGGGGCCGCTCCAGCTTCGACCCTCATCCCGCGACTCGAAGGCATGCATGGCCTCTTCGACGGGACCGCTCGCCTTGCAATGCACGCACATCCACGTGCCATCTTTCTTGACAATCGACGCCCCAAAACCTTGGGGCAGGGTGGCCGGTTCCGGGTCCGACCAGGTCCGGCCTCCGTCACGGGAGCGAACCCAGATGGATCGGCGCACCTCTCCCAGATTGGGATTGCCAAACGGGACGCTCAACGTCAGGTCGCCCGAACGGCTCCGGATGAGGTTCGGGTAGCCTTGGAAGGATTCGGGATCCACCTCGCGGCAAGGCGTGATCCAATGTTTGGGCGGCGGTTGGAGGCCTCCCCAAGGCGAGGGACTCACGGGGCTGCCTTCCACAAGGAAATCTGCGAAGTGAGGCGTTTGATTCCCGGAGGTGGTAATGACGCCCATGAACCCCACTCGGCCCGAAGCGTAGGTTCTGTCCTCGAGGTCGGCAACGGGCCGCCCTTCTATCCAGGCTCGAAGCCGAGGCCCCGAAGCCTCTACGCGGCCTTCGTACCACCGATTCTGCTGCGGACAGATACCTGGGATCATCCGGAGGTTCAGATAGCGCTGCAGCGGTGTACCGTCGGCCAAAACAATCCCAGCCCAGAAGTGCCGGTTGCGATTCTGCTGCCCGGACCAGGGGATATCGAGGGCATAGTAACGCGTGCTGTCCTGGAGGCGGAGGAGGAATCTCGCGCCGCCATGGGGATATCGGAACTTGAATCGAAACCGGGCCTGGAAGTCGGAGTACTCGTGACGATGCCAGACGGCGGTGTATTCCTTGCCGCCGCCGTCCGGCGGGACCAGGCCGCCTTCCGGGCCGTCCTTCCAAGGACCATTCAGGAATGACCAGTCTTGTCCATCAGCCATCTCTAGGATCATCACAGATTCACAGATGCTCCATGACGAGAACGATTCATAGGTCCTCCACGGCTACAGGCCCATCCGGCGAGACACAGAACCATTGGCCCCGGATATAACCCGGCACTCGATAGCCCTCATGCATGGCAATCAACACACGGCCGTCCTTCATTTCCGTCATGCCGATCATGGCCGAAGCTGGCGATATGCGGCATTCTGGCGTCCAGGATTTTCCTCCGTCGAAGCTCAGTCTCACAAAAGTGCCATAGCCGCGGGAGGCAAGAATCAGTGCTCCGGAGCTGTGGCGCAGTAAGGAAGGGCATTCCGCACTGACGCTGGATTGAACGAGCCGCGACCAGGTCTTGCCGCCGTCTTCGGAGGTGGATGTCCACATGCAGGGGGCTGCTAACGTGCGCATGAATGCGACCAATCTGCCGGGCGCCGTCTCCGCGATCATACACTCGTTGTGATCGAAATTCGTCGGGTCGAAGTGAATCGGCTCCTCCCAAGTGAAGCCATCGTCGAGGCTCCGGATCAATAACGACCGGTCGAGCCGGTCCGCATTGCAGCCGGCGTTTCCTCCCGGCACCGTCTGATGCTCGTAAGCACACATCACCACGGCGCCATCGGAGAGCCGAACCCAAGGCGAGTAGAAGGAGAACCGGCCATGACGCTCCCGGTAAACTGAAAGAGGCCGTCCCGCGATGGCCAGTTCGTCCGCCGCCGGCCAACTCAAGCCGCGGTCGGGGGACCGAATGACATACGTTTGAGGGACGGCCCCCTCGTGCCCCGCTACAGGAGTCACGCTGATGAGGCAAGACACCGCCCCATTCTTATGCTCGAAGATGGAACTGCAGCCGCAATGGCAGCCCTCCCTGCTGAATATTCGCCGGGGAGGAGTCCAGGTGCGGCCCTCGTCCTCGGAGCGAGTCAATACCACTGCCGTCCCGGCCGACTTCCGCCCCGGAGGATGGTGCCACCACGTCATCAGAGTGGTCCCATCCCCCGTATGGCCCACCGCAGGATAGGCGTTGAATCCTGCACCTTGGGATTCTTTGCCACCGGGGTAGAAAAACCAAGGGGGCTCGCCTTGATGCTCCGTCCATGGTTTTGGAAGTTCCGCGGCGAGGCCCACAACTTTCAAGTTGCGAAATAAAACGGACCCTCGGGCAACCAGTCCCGCACAGCCTGCAGGCCAGGTTCGGTCTCGGGCCTCGAAAACAATGCGGCCGTCCAGCGACACCCGAATAAATGTCCCACTGGCCTGAACGCGGACGGTGACCCAGTCGGGACTGGAATGCTCCCATTCCTCGCGGGTCTGAGGCCCCATCTGGACGATGCGTTCCGGGACGATGGAGTGGGACGCCCTCCCGCGGGCGATGACCTTTCGATACCCCGCGGCGTCCTGACGCCACAAAGTCAGTTCGTAGTCCTGCGCCTTGCGGCCCATATCGACGATGTCCACCACGTAAAATCGACAAGTGTCCATCGCTCGAAATATCACGCCGCCGTGGATGACCGAGCCATACGGGCACTTGTGCTCCACCGAAATATCCGTATCCGCCAAGGCCTGGCTGGAAAGAAAAGCGTAATCCTCCCGGGCCAGTTCGTGTGCGTACAGGTTGGGCACCCCATGGGGGTCCTCGTCAAAAGCGGGCAGCGACCATGTCGGGGGATAAATCAGCCCTTCCGCGCTCTGCTTCCAGCCAGGCGTCCCAACAAACGTCCAATTCCTTTCGTTTGCGGCAAGGGCGGTATTCAATCGGTCAAAGAGCACGGCCATATTCTGTTTCATCCCAAAATGGGAAGGAGCGCCGTCACACCATCGATACGGCGTCGTCTTCAGCGTCTTCCGACAGGCGCCAGCGCACGACTTCGCAGTGAAAGTCCGTGCCCCATTCCCCTGGACCAGCATACGAGTAACTGGTAACCAGGGTGCCATCGTCAAGCTGCACCGTGGGCCCGAAACCTCCGCCGCTCGCCTGACCGATGGGTGTCTTGGCATCCAACACGAAACGGTCATGCTCGAAAGCAAACCGGAAACCGTCCTCCTCCTCGATGCCCAGCACCGCGTGAACCCCCAAAGGCGGCTGTTGTGGTTCGACCGCGGAACGAACGGTGAACGTCAGTAAGAGCCGGCCATCGCGAAGACGCAGGATCGAGGGATACATCTCCCCATAATAGCTTCCCAATTCCTCGAGGGCCCAATCCAGACCCCGGTTCTTGGATCGCCCCACAACCAGTCGTTCAAAATGATCCGACTTTGTGTCGGGGATTCTGGTGCCGGGAATCGGGTGAAGGACCTTTTGGTCCGCTCGGATCAGTGCTAAGAGGTCTTTTGAGCGTGCCTGCCAGAAGACGGTTTCTGCCAGCAACCCCCACCACAATTTCGCCTTGTCAATTCCAGTGAACTCGCACCGAAGGCTCTTATCCCAGGTGAAGCCTCGGTCACTGGATCGCCAGAGGTAATCCAGCCCTCCCGTAGCACAGACTCCCCAGACCAGGCTGCCATCCTCCAATTCCAGCAGGTTGCGGCTGGTGCCGACTTCAGCCTTGGGCGAAGCGCCAGGAACATCGCGCCAGTCGATCTTGAGCGTTTGCCAAGTTCTGCCCTCATCCGCGGAGCGATGGAGGTAGCAAGACAAGTAATCGTCTTTATTACGGATATCCTGTTCGAGCAAATGAGTCGTGATGAAGAGGGTTCTGTCACGCATCACCGAGAAGTACGGTTCGCGTCCCAGCAGTCCGAGGACCTGGCGTTCGGACCAGGCTCGCCCGCCGTCGGTGGATCGCCAGAGAAGCATATCTTCTTGCAGCCGGCCATGGACCTTCTTGAGGCTGTCGAAGGCTACCACGAGCAGCTCGCCACTGGGCAGCCTGGCGATGCATGGCTTGTAGTCCCCTTGTTTCCCTAGAGGCAATCGCTCAGCAGGCAAAGAATCAACCTTCAGGATTTTGGGCCGCAAAACCTGGATTCGGTCGGGGCCGCATAGCTTGATAGATTTGGTTTGGCTGGGTCTCAATCCTGCAATCCCTGAATTTTGGGAATTCATAGTTTCCTCCTCCTGTTCCGACGTGACTTTGGTCACGTCATGCCCATCTCCGTGGGCTGATTTCACCCTCGCCATGGAACGCGCTGAGGAGAAGAACCTGCTTGTCGTCGTCCGCCACCTCCTGGTCCGTGACGCGGACCATCCAAATCGGCCGCCCCTCAAGGGATCGGCCGCGTTCCTGCACAGAGATTCGCGTTGGCCACCTTTTCTCCCAGCCCTTCAAACCGGCTTCATAGTCTTCGAACGAAGGGTGGGGCATGGCCTTAACCCTGGGCAGGTTTCTATAGAGTTCGTAGAGTTTTTCAGACATGGTTATTCAATCCAGTAGGAATAGAAACAAACATTCTGGAGGTGGAAGCGGAGTTGTACCCGCCGGCCAGCCAACTCAGTCAGGCTTCCCCTGCGCCACTGGACGCGGCCGCGTAGCAGGTCGCCCATCAGCGGTTCTGAAACAGCCTTCGGCGGGCCGGCGCCCTCCAAGACTTCTACGGTGAACACTCCGCGAGCGCCCGCGTCCACATTGACGAAAAGCGCTCCACTCTCGCAAGCAAACGTCTCCGTGGTGATCGTCCCTGAAGTTTCCCCCGCATCGAGGGACATGAAACCATCCCGGCGCAGGGTAGCCAGGCAGATGGCGGAGCGGTCCGGGTCCTCGTTCGGATGCCGGTCGCGATATTTCAGGCCAGTGTAATAGAACCAGAGCTCGTCGCCGCGGAGGACCGGCGACACCGGGCCAAGCACTTGCAAAAGGTCATACGAACCGCTGTCGAGCGGAGAAGGCGTGAGAACCGGCCGCCGGTCCCCCAGGCGATTCCAATGAGCAAGGTCGCGGCTGGCAATGAGCTGGACCTGGTGAAAGCCGACGGTATTCCCCGGATGCGAGGGGCTCACGCCGACGGAGTAATAAATCGACGGGAGGCTGAGATAAAGACCCTCGTAACGAAAGAAGGCGTTATGGTAGACGTCGGCGTTGTAGTGCTCCGGTTCATTGCGGATAGGTTGCTGAAGCGTGGGGTTGACCAGATGCTTCTCGATGACCCCGCGGGCCATTTCCTGGTCCCGCTCGTCGGTTTCAAAGACCAGCGTCGGTTCGGTCCAATCCCGGAAGTCCGGGCTGGTGGCCAGCCAGGCGGAGCGCCCGAATGTGCCGGTCCCGGGCCGGGCCTTCTCATGCGCGGTGGCATCTTTCTTCTTGGGCCCTTTGTAGGTCGCCGCGTGCCCGGCATCCTTGAGCTTGGCCATGAAACGTTTTTGAACCGGGTCAAAAGTCACCTTATATTCGTCCCAGGAGGGAATGCGAGGCACACCTTCCAACTTTTTCCAGGCCACGCCGTCGCTTCCTACGGCTTCAAGATAGTCGTGGTAGTGCTGGAAGCCTTTGAACCGCAGGGACCGGTCAGGATCGATCGGGTCGTACACCCAGTAGGCGGTTCCTCCCAGAGCGAAGTGATTTTCCATCGAGCCGCGGTATTCCACCTGGCGGAGAACCGGTTTGGTCCAGTGAAGGCCATCCTCGCTTTCGTAGTAGCCGGCCACGTTGATCTTTTTTTCCCAAAGCTCGTTCGGGCACTCGTAAATCCAGAACTTGAAGCGTTTGGCTTCGGAGTCCCAATGAGGTGTCGCGTGGGCCTGGAGCATGTCCACACCGATGGTCCAGTCCGGCCGGATGACCGCGCCCTTCTTGCAGAGCGGATGAAGCGTCCGCCGAAGATTCTCAAGGGTTTCGATGCCGTGGTCGTCCAGGAACAACTGCCTTTGCCCCGTCGGTATCTCAAAGGTCAGGTCGTGTCTCATCTTGAGGTTTCCCCTGTTCCATGAGCGCTTGAATTCATAGGATGCCTGCCTCAGTGCTCGAAACAGGAACGGCCCGGCCGGCTTCGTAACGGGCCTCGAGATAATCCGAGGGCCTTTCGAGTTCCAGGCGAGCGGTTCGGGCGTGCAGCCACAGGCCGCGGCACACGGCGGCCCGAACCACGCCGCCCACGGCATCCCTCCGGACAAAGGCCAGCTCGGCATCCGTCTCCGTGCCCCATTCCTCCTGATGCAGAGCACGGGGCCCGGACACTGGATTCCTGGGCGCGAAAGGACCTTCCACGTCTCTGGAAATCAGGAGGTCCGAGCGCCCATCGGCCAATTCGATCTCCACGGCCACGTCGGACTCGGAGCACGGCTCGCCGCTTCCCCACTTCAGGGGCAGGCGTCGGATGCCCGCGATGTTCGATTCCTTCTCGTAAGGCTCGATAATGCTGATGAATGTGGACGCCAGGGGGAGATGCCGGCTGCGCCTCCGGACCATGAGGCGCGGAATCCAGGCCTCCCGGCTCGAGAGGTAACTGCCTAGCGAAACCCATCCCTCGGCAAACCACGCTTCCGCCTGCGAGGTGAGGTCCGTGTAGCGGACATGAATGTCCGAGCCTGGCGGCAGGTAGCCGTGACGGTCCTCGATGCTCCAATCGACGGCCCATCCGGGCCGGCTCGACGGATCGCTGGTGAAGTTGCGCATCAGCGTGCCAAGGCCGAAATCCTCGGCCGGGTGAAGACAGAGGCCGAGGGGCTTCACTTGGCCGAAGTGGCTGTGCATGAACTTGGTATGCTCGCTGCCGCCCACCACGCGGAATACATCCACCAAATACGAATCCTTGGACGAGACGTCGATGAGAGCCGCCGTGCGTTCAAACTGCTGGCCCAGGATCATTTCGGGACCGGATGCCCGAATCGCTCTGAACTGTTCACCAACGGCCCACAGGGTGGTTCGTCCGGAGACCGTGCTTCTCCAGGGTGAAAGATGGCTTTGTCCGTTGACGATGACGGTGTTGTGCGCGGCCGACGACCGATACCACGACGCCCTGGGCGAGTTTCCACCGCCATATTGCGGCGGGCAGTAGCCGAAATCGGGCATGAGGTCCAGACCCTTGGCGAACAAGCCCAGGTTCATCCCATCCGCTTGACCGTGGATGCCTCCGGTATCGTAGTCCAGCCAGGCGGCACGCTCGTCGGGTCCGCAGCCGGATCGAAGGATGCCCAGACACCACCCTTGCTTGTTGCAGCTCCCTGTCCGGGGAAACGCCCCTTCCCTTTCGATGATGGCCCTCACTTCCTCCTGAAGAGTATCCGAATTTTCCGCAAACGGGTCCCGGGGCAGGCCATCAACGGATTCCCCGTTCGCCCGGTAAATGACCTGAACGAACGCGCAGTCACCGGTGTTCTGGTAGAGCCTCCAGAGAAAGGTGTACATGGAGGGGTCCAATCCGGGGTCTTTTACGAACCTGGCCCCAGCGTACTCGGGAATCCTCTGAGCGAAAGCGCCCGTATCGCCGGCCAAGGGGTAGTACTGCTGCTGCAGGCACCACGTGTCGATGTGAAAACGATAGGTCTGATGAAGGTTGGGATGGCGTGTCAAGAGGTTCGGCAAGAAATGCGGGTCCCGCCGGGCGAACTGCTCGAGAAAGACCGCCAGGCCCTGGATGACCAAAGCGGCGTAACCGGCAAGTCCCTTCTCGCCGGTTACGCCATCGACGCTTGTGGCCTGCTCCAGCATGGCGTCGATTTGACGCTCCCGTTCGGCCTCCTCTTCTCTTCCTCCCAGGACCGAGCGAAGGATGGCCAGGGTGATCTCGGCACGCGGATAGTTCGAGCTGATCTTGTGCCGGTTCTGGATTGCGTCTCGAAATATCCTTTCTTCAATGTTTCGCCGAATCTCCTCAACGGACGACTTGGGATGGGATAGCTGGAATCGCTCCGCCATGTCCGACAGGAAAGAAACGAGGGCCTCGTCCCCATCCAGCGCGTCCCGGATTTGATCGTAGGCGATCGCCATTTCCCGGGTCTCCTCACAGGCGTCATGCCAGGTCGTGACGTATCCGGAACCGCCTTTTCGTTCGTAAAGGTCGCCCTGCTGGCCGAAATCGAATGCCGGATAAAGGTCCGCCACACGGTCCAGGAGTATCGCGGCTCTGCGCGCGTAGTCCCGCTGGCCCGTGACCACATACGCCGCGGCCAGATTGCGGATGCCCGCGAGAACGCCTTGCTTCCACTGGCCGTAAATGAGGTAGGCGCCGATGAAACGCCACCGCTTCTCACCGTTGGCGTAGCCCTCGCCGTCGTCGACTCCAAAACCATGAAGAGGATGCTCGGGGTCCGGTCGCTCCTCATTGAAGAGAAGGCTGCGGTCACCCCGTTTCGGGTCAAACACCCCATGCTCATCCAGGCCGGACCGGTAAAACTTATGAAAATCATTCTTTGGAAAGATTTCGCTGCAAAAGGGGCAGGACACTTTCCATGGCAAGTTGAGCGCGTCCATCTTCCAGGAATACATGCGCACGCTGGCTCGGCAGGACGGGCAGTGGCCGTTCGACCACACCATCCAGGCGCGGGTTATCGTGGGGCCGAACATGAGATTCCAGAGGTCCTGTTCGGAGAATTTCATCCAGGGCTGGGCGGCCCGGATGAGATTCGCCTGGATTTCAGCGGCCCAGGGGTGCTGCGCCGAATTCGCCCTGGCGCGCTCCATCATCTCAGCCGTGTAAAGCACCCTCTTCTCCTTGATACGACTCGGTTTCTCTTAGAGTTTAGCGTGTAACCTCTTCGCGCCCAGCGCCCACTACGTGGGCACCCGGTGGAGATGTTGGATAGTGTCCCGCCAGGCTTGTCCCAGTGGCACGCGGGCCGGGTGCCAGATGATTCCAGAAACTTGAATCCAGGCACCTGACGCCTTTCAGGGCATTGTTGGGTTGCGGGTTTCGCCCGCCTTCTGTCGCAAAATGGGCATGGTCCAGTGAAGGCCATCCTCGCTTTCGTAGTAGCCGGCCACGTTGATCTTTTTTTCCCAAAGCTCGTTCGGGCACTCGGAAAGCCAGAACTTGAAGCGTTTGGCTTCGGAGTCCCAATGATGTGTCGCGTGGGCCTGGAGCATGTCCACACCGATGGTCCAGTCCGGCCGGATGACCGCGCCCTTCTTGCAGAGCGGGTGAAGCGTCCGCCGAAGATTCTCAAGGGTTTCGATGCCGTGGTCGTCCAGGAACAACTGGCGTTGCCGCGTTGGGATGCTCCTCGTCAAGTTGTGCCTCACGATGAAGTTTCCTTTTGAGAAATCACGCGGATGGTCCCGCGGCGAATCAGCCGCGGGGCGACGAGCTCACGGATGCCCGACGCGCTGGGCTGCATGCCCTCGTCCAGGGCACGGCGCAGAATACCCTCACGGTCGAATTCCAAAGTGTCCACCGGCTCGTGGCTGCGCACGGGCCCGAGCAGCTCCGGGCCGATGAGGCCGATGTCTTCGGGCACTCGAAGCCCCAGTTCCCTGAAGGTTACCAGGAGTAGCCGTGCTGATTGAGAGGTCTTGCACAGCACCCCGGCGCTGCCGCGGGCACGGTCGGCGAAGGCCTTCAGGCGGTCCATCGCATCACCCTCCACGCCTATTCGAGGAAGCTCGAAAAAATGCGTGCCCCGGTCATACCGGGTCCCCTGCTCCGCTAAGGCCTCGGCGAATCCCTTTTCGAGAAGCTGGGTGAACGGGGCATCGCCGCTCATGCTGGCATAGAAAAGGCGCGTGTACCCGGCATACCCGAGGGTCATCGCGGCCAGGTGTCCAGCCCTCCGATAGTCCGGAAGCAAGTAAGACTGGCGGGGAAGCTCCACCCGGTAGTGCTCGATGTGAATCACGCGGACACCCGACGCCTCGAGCGCGTGCAGAAGATCATCGTTGCGCGGCTCCAGCGGCGAACAGAACGCCAGGAGCGCACGGTGTCGCTCCTCCTTGACCCGTTCGAGAAAGGTGCGCTCCGCCACCGGGCTCCAATGAGCGCGATTCAGGGAGTAAACACAGAACAGGAAACCCTTCTGGAGCGCATAGTCCTGCGCCTCCGCCAGACAGGCCTCGTCAAAGTTGTACATGACGGAGATCGTCCTGGAACCGGACGGGCCCGGAAGCGATGGCCGAAGATACATCCCCGAACCCTTGCGAACGCTCAATTTCTGTTCTGACACCAGGCGCGCCACGGCGCGGCGCACGGTCGTTCGGCTCACCTGAAAGCGTTCGCAAAGCTCCTTCTCCGTCGGGAGCTTCCCCGAGCTCGCATAGATTCCCTGGTCGATTTCCCCGCGAAGCGCAAGAAGGACATCTTCGGAGCGACGCCCGAGACCGTAAGGGGTGGGTGATGCGGGATTCATGGCATCCGTGGGGACGTACGGGTGAAAATTTGCGTCAGGACCGTGTGCCTTGATTTCCCATCCGCGGCTTTCCTGAAATAGTTGCGGTTCATACGGCCACCGCGAATACGGTAGCGCGGTACAGGCGCACGCGGATGGCAAGGCGTTGCCCGATGGACACGGGTAGCGCGGGGCTTCCCCTCCACGCCACCGTGCGATCCAACTCGTCGCCCGCCAGGGCATCACACTCGGCAAAGGAGTATCCGGGCCACGGCCGAATCTCAGAGGGAGGATAGCCTCCGCCTCGATCCGCCAGTTCTATGCGCACCCAGCCGCCCGGCTCGGTCTTGTAATTGAGCCGCAGCTCGCCAGCCTGAGAAGGCTGCGGCCGGATGGTGAATTGCCCCTCCGCTTCCGCCGTGACACCGGCCAATCGGTGTGGCTGCCAGCGCGCCCAGCGATAGCAGGTCCCACACCGTCCTTCGGGCAGGTAGTCCGGGCCCGCATTGTGCGGCCAGGCCACGGAGTTATACAGCAATCCCCAGCGCCCATCCTTCAGGGTGACCAAGTCCGGGCAAACATAAAGACTCGTCTCGGGCAGGCCGTCCCTTTCACCCAGCGGGATGATCGGATCGAAGCTCGGCCGTCCCCAATCCATGCCGTCCCGGCTCACCGCCAGGTGAATGTCCACCGTATCCGGGATGTGGTGGTACAGGGCTGGGAATTGCAGGTGCAGCTCGGAATTGCCAGGATACGGGCAATAGCCACTGGCATAGATGTCGGTGTCGAGGCCGTCCTGCGCCGTGGCATGGAAGACCACCTCCGGCAGCGGCCACCGGGTAAAGTCCTTCGTCTCCGCATAGCCGACGGCGCGCTGGCCTTCCCAGAGCGTGCGGAAATAACCCCGATAGACTCCACGTTGCCGATCGAACCACAGGATGGGCTGATTGTCGGAAAAGAGATTCATCAACGAGGGGACCTCCAGCATTCGCCAGTGAAATCGGTCCGGCGAAACGTAGCCGACCATGCCAGAGATAATTCTGAATCCGATAGGGTCCAGCTCGTTGCCCGTGCGGTGGGTGAGGGCGTCCTGGACAAGGGATTCCGGCACCTCCCGGCCGTCCTTGTCCACCCACCAGGCCGCCAGCATCATGTACTTGTAGCGTGCGCTCGGCTCCGCGCTGTAATCCTCGAACCAGTAGCCGCACGCCGCACCCCTGCCGCCGAAACAGATGTTGTTTGCCGTGCTGCCGCCGTAACTGACGATCCCGAGGTCCGGACGCGTCCAGGTATTGCCGTCGACACTCTCGGCATAGCACTGGTATGATCCGCCCGTATACCATAGACGATAAACGCCGTCCTCGTGCACCAGTCGAAAGTAGTCAAATAGCCCTCGCTCCCAGGGCCGGTCGGGTACGAACACTGGAGGCGAGCAATCCGCCTTCGGCACAACGAGATGAACGCCCCGAGGCGCATCGACGAGATATGAAGTCCCGTCTTTACGGTAACCTTTTATCCCGTAATGAACGATGGGCCACGCCAACATGGGGTAGGTTTTCATTGGCGGATGTCTCGATGAAACAGGATATGGCCATCAAATGTATTTTAAAAGATAACAACCTTTTTGGATTGCGCCATAATAAAATACAATTAGAATACATCTTTATGATGGCCCTGGAAAAATCTCCTTCCCTTTTCTTCATTGCGCCGAGAGTCTTGGGCTTAGCCTTCGTGTGCTGGCTGTTCAGTGCAGGCTCACATAGAACCCGAACGGAAGAGGCGGCTTCACCTCAAATCGTCGAGGCCGAACAGGTCGCATCTGCTTCGGCGTGTTTCAAAGACAAGTTGGCGTCCGCAGGCGGTTGTGCTGCGGCCAGCCTGACCCAAGCATCGGGGACTGTTTTTCAGCTCGAGACTGGGGAGGCGCTGGAGGCTGGGCTTTACCGAGTGAGGTTTTCCCTCCGGCTGAGCAGTACGAGGAGCGGGATAACCACCGGATTCTTTGTGGGCCTCGCCGCCGGGTCGAGCCGCCGGACGCTCTGGCCATGCCAGTTTCTCGAGCCGGACCGCTATGGCTGGTTCGACCTGGTTGTGGATCACGTTGAAGCGGGTCCGATGACAGTCTCGGTCACGTGGGGTCAAATGGGCGAATTTTTCGAAAAAGCCTTTGGCAAGGAAGTGGCTTCGGAAGTCCGCACGGACGAAAGCAAGGTGGATTTGACGGCGGCGGCCGCCGGGGGGGACGGGGACGCCGGTCTTGGGGTGGACGAGGGTGACGAGGCGCTGAAGGAGATTCGTGGAGGGGGCAGCCTCGAGGACTTGGCGGGGCCCTATCTAGCCCTGGACCGAGTGGATCTCCGGGCGCTCCAGCACATCGGGCGCATCGTGAGCATCGAGCCGTCGAAGGTGCGTTACGAGCCAGGCGAGGAGGGCCGGGCTCTGATTCGCGTGCGCGGATACGGCCAGCCTGCGGGCAAGCCCGACTCGGAAGTCCCTAAGGCCCGGAACGCCCCGTTGCAGCTTATCGTCGGCCTGGTGCAGGAGCTGGACGAACGGGTAACCGTCTGGGAGGGTCCGATCGAGCTTTCGGGTTCATCCTTGGTGGAGAAGGAGGTTCGTTTCCCGGTTGGCGGGGCGCATTTCGGGCGTGCGCTCGTCGCAGAGATTCTGGATGGCGGGCGTGTCGTCGATGTCGGGGAGGAGCCGTTCGGGGTAGCTTCGCAGGCCTACGAGATTTGCATCTGGGGGCATCATGGCCCGGGAATGAACGACTCGTCCGACCAGGCGATCCTGGACGAGATGGTCCTGCCCTTCCGGCGCTCCTATGCCAACATGGTGGAGATGTTCGCCTGGGCGCCGTGCGATTTCTGGGAGGCTTCCCCGGAGACGGAGACGTGGTACAGCGGCCAGAATTCCGTTCCCTACAGCAAGAAGGGCATCCGCCGGTTGAACGAGCTGTGTCACGAGCGCGGGATTCAGTCTGTGGCCTACTACGCCACATGCGCCCGCGTCCCCGCAGGGCTCGAGCCGCTGCTCGCCCACCCGGAGTGGTTCTTCCAGGGAGTCGCCGGGGTAGGGTTCATCCGTGAGACGGACGTGGATGCGATGGAGCGGATGGTCCGCGGCGAGTATGAGGGACCGAAAGGGAGGCTCAGCTCATACCAGATCATCCCCGTCAACTGCAACTTCGAGGAAGTCGTCCGCCACGGCGGCGAGGAACTGGTCAGGTCGGCCCGGATGTTCGGCTGGGACGGCGTCCGCTACGACGGCCACTTCGTGGGAGGCACGGATGCCCGTACGGTGCGGAACGACCAGCGGGTGAGGTCGATCGTGAGAAAGGAGCTGCCGTCCTACCAGTTCGGTTACAACGCGGGGATGTCCATCGGATATTGGGCGAAAAATTTGCGCACGGATCGGTATACGCGAACGGACATGCTGAATTTTGTCCAAATCTGTTCGGACGGCGGCTTGCTCATGAACGAGTCGTTCCGGGGCTACAGCAACCGCAACTATAGTGCGGCGGTGATCGAGGACTATCTCTTGGGGGCAAACGTTGAGGCCAGGGCGACGCGCCGAGCAGGCGGCTACCATCTGGGCTTTTTCTTCGACAAGTGCACGCCGTCGGACCAGACCTACAACGCGGCCATCCTGCTGGCCTCCGGCTCGAGGCCGTACGGTTTTTCCTGGAACGGGGGCCTGGCGCAGGAGTGGCCGCGTTTTGTGACGCGCTACTCGGCCTATTACTGGGACAACGAGCTGTTCGAGATTCTGGACGCGAAGGAGCGAATCGAGGTCCGAAGCGCCTCCACGGTGTGGTACGAACGCACCTGCTACCGCCGGCCCCGGTTGGCCGGCCGAGGCCAGTACATCCTCCACCTGATTGCCAAGCCGCGGCATGAAGCATTTCATGAAGGCGTGCAGCAGCCCGCACCGGTCCTCGAGGACGTCCACATTTCTCTCCGGCCCGACGAGGGCTGGAAGGTGACCTCTGCGTGGGCTCTGACACCCGGGGACCCGGAAATGACAGGCCTGATCCCGCTTCGAGCGGAGGGGGAGCGGGTCGAGGTCACCCTCCCGAAGCTTACCGTGTTCGCCTCGGTCGTGCTGAACGCGGAGGGCCCGGCGGGCCAGGAGATGCGGGTCCAGCGCCTGCCGGACTCCGGCGAGGCCGATCCCGTGAAGGCCTGCTGGCTCAAGGCGGAGGCGCTGAGAAAACAGGGATACCTGGCCGAAGCGAAGCCTGAAGAGCGCGAGAAGGAACTGGAAGGTCTTCGGCAGCTCGGCCTGCCGACGGAGGTTCAGATGAAATTGGCGGGCGCTGCCACGGGTGTTTCGACGGCAGCGCCGGTGTTCCGCCAGACGCCCGTTCGGGCGGACGCCGCACCGCCGGAGGGGGTGGACCGTCCGGCTGACCTGAAGTTGAGGCGCAACCGCATCCTGGACGTTCGGCTGGCCCGTGGGGTCTTCAACTGGCTGCTACGTCTCGATGAAGCCCTGGGGCGCGCGGGCGGGGCACAGGTCTCCTCCGGCTTCATCAAGTCCTATAGCTGGGGGGATTTCCCTGGTAAGCTGACGGACACCCCGTGGACTTACGAGGACCTGCATGCCACGGACGTCGTGGTCCTGAACAACGCCGGACCCGCCCATCTGGACGGCCCGTCGGCCTATCGCCTGCGGGACTTCGTGGAGCAGGGCGGCGGCCTCCTCGTCCTTGGCGGCTACTGGACCCTCAGCAAGGGCGGCTTCCGGGAGTCCTGGCTCGAAGACGTCCTCCCGGTGGACCTTTATGCGGGCGATCCGACCGAGGAAATCCGCCGCGAGGGCATGCCCCACCCGGAGGGCCAGGGGCTGGTGTTGAAGCCGGGGCCGCGTGCGCCGCCCGCCGTGGCCCGGCTGCCGTGGGGGGCGACACCCTCGCTGCGGTATCGCCACCAGGTCCGGCCCAAGGAAAAAGCCGAGGTCTGGGCCCTGGCGGGCGAGCATCCTGTCCTGCTCGCAGGCCAGTTCGGCCGGGGCCGCGTCCTCGTCTGGGCGGGCGCCGTGCACGGCGTTTTCGGGCCCGACGAGACGCCCTTCTGGGAATGGCACGGGTGGCCCGCGCTCCTGGCCGAGGGGCTGTCCTGGCTCGGCCAGGGCTATCGCGACTTCTACCAACCCCAGCCTGATCAGATCACCGAAGACGACGTCGTCGAGGCGCTCAATGCCTCCAGGGGCGAGGAACAGGGCCCGGAAGAGGCGCGGCGTCGTCTGGCCGACCTGGTGCATCGTGCCGATCCTCCCGCGGCGGCCTACCTGCTCACCGCGCACGGCGACGAGGTTGACCTGGCGGATGAAATGATTCTCCAGCTTGTCGAGCGCATCGAGCCGGGGACGACCGGTCTCATCCCCGCAGCCCGGCGCTTTCTCGAGACGGGCCAGCCGCCGCTGCTCGCGGCCGGCGTCCGGCTGATCGGCCTCTCGCGCGAAAAATCCCTCGAGGACGAGGTGATGGGCTATCTGGATTCCAAGTTCATCGAGGTACAGACGGGAGCGGCCCTCGCTCTATCGGACATCGGCTCGCCGCGCTCGCTTCCGGCGCTGGTCAAGAAGTCCGAGGAACTAGAGGGGGCCGGGCTCGATGCCGAGGAGGCCCGGCTGCTTTACCATCGCGTCCTCGTGGCGCGGCATCGGCTCGGGGACCCCGCGGCGACCGGCAAGCTGGCCCAGGCGAGCCTTCACACCTACAACCTCATGGAGGAAAGCTGGCGGGAATGGGCCTATCGGGTCGGCAAGCTCACCGCGGGCGGTTTCCGCCTGACGCCCCGGGAGCGCGCGGGCGCCGAGGCGCACATCCGACGCCTCAAGGACGCTCATGCCCGGTGGCGAACGGAATTCGGACGCCTGGCGGGCGAACTGTCACACCTGAAGCCGGAGACCGCGGCCGAGCTGGCGGCCGCGCTCATGGCGACGGAGGAGCATCCCGCGCTGGGCCTCGTGCACCGCATCAGCGAGGCAGCCAGCGTGGAGACCCTGCGCGGTCTCATGCCGCTCCTCGGATCGAAGATGCCTGCACTCGGATTCGCCGTGGCCAGAAGGGCCGCAGCCGAGCCGCGCCTCCAGGATGCCTTGGCCGAGCAGCTCGCCAGACTCGCCAGGTCGCCCCAGACGCACCAGCGCCGGTTCGTGGCCCTCGCTGCAGATTTCCTGCCCGAGGATGCCCGCGGCACGATTCTGCCCCTCCTCGCGGACGACCCTGACACCGGGGTGAAGACGGCCGCACGGGGCGCCCAGGCAGCTTTGATGAAGTGACCCGTTCTTCTATCTAAATTCAATGAGGCCTGTCGTCGTTGGAGTCACGCCTTGAGGCGTGCAGTCGTTGGAGTCACGCCTTGAGGCGTGCAGTCGTTGGAGTTACGCCTTGAGGCGTGCAG